>CAJNCF010000113.1 GCA_905221195.1 bacterium | reverse complement strand
GTATTCTGGAATGTCTTTCTTATCGACTGTTCCTGGTTCACTTGGATATTTAGGAATTTCGTTGCCTTCTTTATCCTT
>CAJNCF010000112.1 GCA_905221195.1 bacterium | reverse complement strand
GGGGGGGGGGGGGGGGGGGGGGGGGGGGGGGGGGGGGGGGGGGGGGGGGGGGGGGGGGGGGGGGGGGGGGGGGGGGGG
>CAJNCF010000111.1 GCA_905221195.1 bacterium | reverse complement strand
ACATCAGCGAGCGCAAGTACATCAGCAAGTGCAAGTACGTCAGCAAGTGCCAGCACATCAGCGAGCGCAAGTACATCAGC
>CAJNCF010000110.1 GCA_905221195.1 bacterium | reverse complement strand
AGCACATCAGCAAGTACGTCAGCTTCAACAAGTGCAAGCACATCAGCAAGTACATCAGCTTCAACAAGCGCAAGCACATC
>CAJNCF010000109.1 GCA_905221195.1 bacterium | reverse complement strand
TCGACAAGTGCAAGCACATCAGCAAGTACGTCAGCTTCAACAAGTGCAAGCACATCAGCAAGTACATCAGCTTCAACAAG
>CAJNCF010000108.1 GCA_905221195.1 bacterium | reverse complement strand
CTTCTCTTCTCTTCTCTTCTCTTCTCTTCTCTTCTCTTCTCTTCTCTTCTCTTCTCTTCTCTTCTCTTCTCTTCTCTTCTCT
>CAJNCF010000107.1 GCA_905221195.1 bacterium | reverse complement strand
CTCGCTGATGTACTTGCGCTCGCTGATGTACTTGCGCTCGCTGATGTGCTGGCACTTGCTGACGTACTTGCACTTGCTGATGT
>CAJNCF010000106.1 GCA_905221195.1 bacterium | reverse complement strand
GTACTTGCTGATGTGCTTGCACTTGTTGAAGCTGACGTACTTGCTGATGTGCTTGCACTTGTCGAAGCTGACGTACTTGCTGA
>CAJNCF010000105.1 GCA_905221195.1 bacterium | reverse complement strand
TTGTTGTTTGTTGTTTGTTGTTTGTTGTTTGTTGTTTGTTGTTTGTTGTTTGTTGTTTGTTGTTTGTTGTTTGTTGTTTGTTGT
>CAJNCF010000104.1 GCA_905221195.1 bacterium | reverse complement strand
CAGCGAGCGCAAGTACATCAGCAAGTGCCAGCACGTCAGCAAGTGCAAGTACGTCAGCAAGTGCCAGCACGTCAGCAAGTGCCAG
>CAJNCF010000103.1 GCA_905221195.1 bacterium | reverse complement strand
GCAAGTACATCAGCGAGCGCAAGTACGTCAGCAAGTGCAAGTACATCAGCAAGTGCCAGCACGTCAGCAAGTGCAAGTACATCAGC
>CAJNCF010000102.1 GCA_905221195.1 bacterium | reverse complement strand
ACAAGTGCAAGCACATCAGCAAGTACGTCAGCTTCAACAAGTGCAAGCACATCAGCAAGTACATCAGCTTCAACAAGCGCAAGCAC
>CAJNCF010000101.1 GCA_905221195.1 bacterium | reverse complement strand
GACGTGCTGGCACTTGCTGATGTACTTGCACTTGCTGACGTACTTGCGCTCGCTGATGTACTTGCGCTCGCTGATGTGCTTGCGCT
>CAJNCF010000100.1 GCA_905221195.1 bacterium | reverse complement strand
CTTGCACTTGTTGAAGCTGACGTACTTGCTGATGTGCTTGCACTTGTTGAAGCTGACGTACTTGCTGATGTGCTTGCACTTGTTGAAGC
>CAJNCF010000099.1 GCA_905221195.1 bacterium | reverse complement strand
ACATCAGCAAGTACGTCAGCTTCAACAAGTGCAAGCACATCAGCAAGTACATCAGCTTCAACAAGCGCAAGCACATCAGCAAGTACATC
>CAJNCF010000098.1 GCA_905221195.1 bacterium | reverse complement strand
CTTGCACTTGCTGACGTGCTGGCACTTGCTGATGTACTTGCACTTGCTGACGTACTTGCGCTCGCTGGTGTACTTGCGCTCGCTGATGT
>CAJNCF010000097.1 GCA_905221195.1 bacterium | reverse complement strand
GCTTCAACAAGTGCAAGCACGTCAGCAAGCACATCGGCTTCAACAAGTGCAAGTGCGTCAGCAAGCACGTCAGCTTCAACAAGTGCAAG
>CAJNCF010000096.1 GCA_905221195.1 bacterium | reverse complement strand
AGTACGTCAGCTTCGACAAGTGCAAGCACATCAGCAAGTACGTCAGCTTCAACAAGTGCAAGCACATCAGCAAGTACATCAGCTTCAAC
>CAJNCF010000095.1 GCA_905221195.1 bacterium | reverse complement strand
AGTACGTCAGCAAGTGCAAGTACGTCAGCAAGTGCCAGCACGTCAGCAAGTGCAAGTACGTCAGCAAGTGCCAGCACGTCAGCAAGTGCAAG
>CAJNCF010000094.1 GCA_905221195.1 bacterium | reverse complement strand
GTGCTTGCACTTGTTGAAGCTGACGTACTTGCTGATGTGCTTGCACTTGTCGAAGCTGACGTACTTGCTGATGTGCTTGCACTTGTTGAAGC
>CAJNCF010000093.1 GCA_905221195.1 bacterium | reverse complement strand
TGTCTTTTGTTTTTCTTGTTCTGTCTTTTGTTTTTCTTGTTCTGTCTTTTGTTGTTCTTGTTCTGTCTTTTGTTTTTCTTGTTCTGTCTTTTGTTTTT
>CAJNCF010000092.1 GCA_905221195.1 bacterium | reverse complement strand
CTTGCGCTCGTTGAAGCTGATGTACTTGCTGATGTGCTTGCACTTGTTGAAGCTGACGTACTTGCTGATGTGCTTGCACTTGTCGAAGCTGACGTACT
>CAJNCF010000091.1 GCA_905221195.1 bacterium | reverse complement strand
ACGTCAGCTTCAACAAGTGCAAGTACATCAGCAAGTACGTCAGCTTCAACAAGTGCAAGCACATCAGCAAGTACATCAGCTTCAACAAGCGCAAGCACATC
>CAJNCF010000090.1 GCA_905221195.1 bacterium | reverse complement strand
AACCCAGGTGCAACTGTAGTCGTAGACGATAAAGGAAACACCACAGTCACAACCCCAGAAGGTAAGACAGCGGTAATCCCAGCGTCAGACTTGACTAAGTCA
>CAJNCF010000089.1 GCA_905221195.1 bacterium | reverse complement strand
TACGAAAAAGTTAAGACTTCATTTAAGGATAAAGAAGGCAACGAAATTCCTAAATATCCAAGTGAGCCAGGAACAGTCGATAAGAAAGACATTCCAGAATAC
>CAJNCF010000088.1 GCA_905221195.1 bacterium | reverse complement strand
TCAGCGAGCGCAAGTACATCAGCAAGTGCAAGTACGTCAGCAAGTGCCAGCACATCAGCGAGCGCAAGTACATCAGCGAGCGCAAGCACATCAGCGAGCGCAAG
>CAJNCF010000087.1 GCA_905221195.1 bacterium | reverse complement strand
GCAAGCACATCAGCAAGTACGTCAGCTTCAACAAGTGCAAGCACATCAGCAAGTACGTCAGCTTCAACAAGTGCAAGCACATCAGCAAGTACATCAGCTTCAACAAG
>CAJNCF010000086.1 GCA_905221195.1 bacterium | reverse complement strand
GCTGACGTACTTGCACTTGCTGATGTGCTTGCACTTGCTGACGTGCTGGCACTTGCTGACGTACTTGCGCTCGCTGATGTACTTGCACTTGCTGATGTACTTGCACT
>CAJNCF010000085.1 GCA_905221195.1 bacterium | reverse complement strand
GAAGCTGACGTACTTGCTGATGTGCTTGCACTTGTCGAAGCTGACGTACTTGCTGATGTGCTTGCACTTGTTGAAGCTGACGTACTTGCTGATGTGCTTGCACTTGT
>CAJNCF010000084.1 GCA_905221195.1 bacterium | reverse complement strand
ATCGCAGTAGATAACAAAGGAAAAGTAACGGTAACAATTCCAGCGGATAAGAACCCAGGAGATAAAGTAACAGGTAAGATTACAGTGACATATCCAGATGGCTCAAT
>CAJNCF010000083.1 GCA_905221195.1 bacterium | reverse complement strand
AACACCAGCGAAACTTACACCAACGGTAGAATTGGAACAAGATCCTAAGACTGGTGATGTAACAGTAACACCTAAGAAACCAGATGGCTCAACATACCCACCAGGAAC
>CAJNCF010000082.1 GCA_905221195.1 bacterium | reverse complement strand
TGATGCTGATTCAGATACTGAAGCACTTTCACTTAATGATGCTGATTCAGATACTGAAGCACTTTCACTTAATGATGCTGATTCAGATACTGAAGCACTTTCACTTAATGATG
>CAJNCF010000081.1 GCA_905221195.1 bacterium | reverse complement strand
AGTACGTCAGCAAGTGCCAGCACATCAGCGAGCGCAAGTACATCAGCGAGCGCAAGTACATCAGCGAGCGCAAGTACGTCAGCAAGTGCAAGTACATCAGCAAGTGCCAGCACGTC
>CAJNCF010000080.1 GCA_905221195.1 bacterium | reverse complement strand
TCTGTATCACCATTTGGTAATTTCTTAGTTTCTACGAAGCGGTATTCTGGAATGTCTTTCTTATCGACTGTTCCTGGTTCACTTGGATATTTAGGAATTTCGTTGCCTTCTTTATCCT
>CAJNCF010000079.1 GCA_905221195.1 bacterium | reverse complement strand
AGGATAAAGAAGGAAACGAAATTCCTAAATATCCAAGTGAACCAGGAACAGTCGATAAGAAAGACATTCCAGAATACAGATTCGTAGAAACTAAGAAATTACCAAATGGTGATACAGA
>CAJNCF010000078.1 GCA_905221195.1 bacterium | reverse complement strand
TCCCAGTTGCCGTTATTCTTAACGAAGACGTCGCCTGTTTCGGTATTAACGTATTTATCGCCGTCTTTACCTTCTGTTGTTGGATCAACTTTGCCGTTCAATACGTCTTTTCCGTCGCGTCC
>CAJNCF010000077.1 GCA_905221195.1 bacterium | reverse complement strand
ACATCAGCGAGCGCAAGTACATCAGCGAGCGCAAGTACATCAGCAAGTGCCAGCACGTCAGCATCAGCGTCAACCTCAGCGAGTGCAAGTACATCAGCAAGTGCAAGTACGTCAGCAAGTGC
>CAJNCF010000076.1 GCA_905221195.1 bacterium | reverse complement strand
TTGTTACTGTGATTGGATTACCATCCTTACCTGGGATTTCTACCTTAGTTCCTGGTGGGTATGTTGAGCCATCTGGTTTCTTAGGTGTTACTGTTACATCACCAGTCTTAGGATCTTGTTCCAA
>CAJNCF010000075.1 GCA_905221195.1 bacterium | reverse complement strand
GAGGTTGACGCTGATGCTGACGTGCTGGCACTTGCTGATGTACTTGCGCTCGCTGATGTACTTGCGCTCGCTGATGTGCTGGCACTTGCTGACGTGCTTGCGCTCGCTGATGTGCTTGCGCTCGCTGA
>CAJNCF010000074.1 GCA_905221195.1 bacterium | reverse complement strand
CTTGCACTTGTTGAAGCTGACGTACTTGCTGATGTGCTTGCACTTGTTGAAGCCGATGTACTTGCTGATGTGCTTGCGCTTGTTGAAGCTGATGTACTTGCTGATGTGCTTGCACTTGTTGAAGCTGACGT
>CAJNCF010000073.1 GCA_905221195.1 bacterium | reverse complement strand
GCTGACGTACTTGCACTTGCTGACGTACTTGCACTTGCTGATGTACTTGCGCTCGCTGACGTACTTGCACTTGCTGATGTGCTTGCACTTGCTGACGTGCTGGCACTTGCTGACGTACTTGCGCTCGCTGA
>CAJNCF010000072.1 GCA_905221195.1 bacterium | reverse complement strand
GTGCTTGCACTTGTTGAAGCCGATGTACTTGCTGATGTGCTTGCACTTGTTGAAGCCGATGTACTTGCTGATGTGCTTGCGCTTGTTGAAGCTGACGTGCTTGCACTTGTTGAAGCCGACGTACTTGCTGA
>CAJNCF010000071.1 GCA_905221195.1 bacterium | reverse complement strand
AGCACATCAGCAAGTACATCGGCTTCAACAAGTGCAAGCACATCAGCAAGTACATCGGCTTCAACAAGTGCAAGCACATCAGCAAGTACGTCAGCTTCGACAAGTGCAAGCACATCAGCAAGTACGTCAGCTTC
>CAJNCF010000070.1 GCA_905221195.1 bacterium | reverse complement strand
GAAGCTGACGTGCTTGCTGACGCACTTGCACTTGTTGAAGCCGATGTGCTTGCTGACGTGCTTGCACTTGTTGAAGCTGACGTACTTGCTGATGTGCTTGCACTTGTCGAAGCTGACGTACTTGCTGATGTGCT
>CAJNCF010000069.1 GCA_905221195.1 bacterium | reverse complement strand
GCTTCAACAAGTGCAAGCACATCAGCAAGTACGTCAGCTTCAACAAGTGCAAGCACATCAGCAAGTACGTCAGCTTCGACAAGTGCAAGCACATCAGCAAGTACGTCAGCTTCAACAAGTGCAAGCACATCAGC
>CAJNCF010000068.1 GCA_905221195.1 bacterium | reverse complement strand
GTTCCTGGTGGGTATGTTGAGCCATCTGGTTTCTTAGGTGTTACTGTTACATCACCAGTCTTAGGATCTTGTTCCAACTCTACCGTTGGTGTAAGTTTCGCTGGTGTTGTTACCACTGGTACTTCTACCGTTGGT
>CAJNCF010000067.1 GCA_905221195.1 bacterium | reverse complement strand
GTGCTGGCACTTGCTGATGTGCTGGCACTTGCTGAGGTACTTGCACTTGCTGATGTGCTGGCACTTGCTGATGTGCTAGCACTTGCTGAAGTACTTGCACTTGCTGATGTGCTGGCACTTGCTGATGTGCTGGCACT
>CAJNCF010000066.1 GCA_905221195.1 bacterium | reverse complement strand
GTGCTTGCACTTGTTGAAGCTGACGTACTTGCTGATGTGCTTGCACTTGTCGAAGCTGACGTACTTGCTGATGTGCTTGCACTTGTTGAAGCTGACGTACTTGCTGATGTGCTTGCACTTGTCGAAGCTGACGTACT
>CAJNCF010000065.1 GCA_905221195.1 bacterium | reverse complement strand
CTTGCACTTGCTGACGTGCTGGCACTTGCTGATGTACTTGCACTTGCTGACGTACTTGCGCTCGCTGATGTACTTGCACTTGCTGACGTGCTGGCACTTGCTGATGTACTTGCACTTGCTGACGTACTTGCGCTCGCTGA
>CAJNCF010000064.1 GCA_905221195.1 bacterium | reverse complement strand
GCTGATGTACTTGCGCTCGCTGACGTACTTGCACTTGCTGATGTGCTTGCACTTGCTGACGTGCTGGCACTTGCTGATGTACTTGCACTTGCTGACGTGCTGGCACTTGCTGATGTACTTGCACTTGCTGACGTACTTGCGCTCGCTGA
>CAJNCF010000063.1 GCA_905221195.1 bacterium | reverse complement strand
CCAGGAACAGTCGATAAGAAAGACATTCCAGAATACCGCTTCGTAGAAACTAAGAAATTACCAAATGGTGATACAGAACACATCTACGAAAAAGTTAAGACTTCATTTAAGGATAAAGAAGGCAACGAAATTCCTAAATATCCAAGTGA
>CAJNCF010000062.1 GCA_905221195.1 bacterium | reverse complement strand
AGTGAATTACCAGACGGTAAAGTACCAGGAACAGCTAAGATTACAGAACCAGGTAAACCAACGGTAGAAGTACCAGTAGTAACAACACCAGCGAAACTTACACCAACGGTAGAATTGGAACAAGATCCTAAGACTGGTGATGTAACAGTAACACC
>CAJNCF010000061.1 GCA_905221195.1 bacterium | reverse complement strand
ACGTCAGCTTCAACAAGTGCAAGCACATCAGCAAGTACATCAGCTTCAACAAGCGCAAGCACATCAGCAAGTACATCGGCTTCAACAAGTGCAAGCACATCAGCAAGTACGTCAGCTTCAACAAGTGCAAGCACATCAGCAAGTACATCAGCTTC
>CAJNCF010000060.1 GCA_905221195.1 bacterium | reverse complement strand
GCAAGTACGTCAGCAAGTGCCAGCACATCAGCGAGCGCAAGTACATCAGCGAGCGCAAGCACATCAGCGAGCGCAAGCACGTCAGCAAGTGCCAGCACATCAGCGAGCGCAAGTACATCAGCAAGTGCAAGTACTTCAGCAAGTGCAAGTACGTC
>CAJNCF010000059.1 GCA_905221195.1 bacterium | reverse complement strand
CTAGGGAGTTTAGCTCAGCTGGGAGAGCATCTGCCTTACAAGCAGAGGGTCAGCGGTTCGATCCCGTTAACTCCCATTTAAGCGGGTGTAGTTTAGTGGTAAAACTACAGCCTTCCAAGCTGTTGTCGCGAGTTCGATTCTCGTCACCCGCTTTGAAC
>CAJNCF010000058.1 GCA_905221195.1 bacterium | reverse complement strand
GCAAGCACATCAGCAAGTACGTCAGCTTCAACAAGTGCAAGCACATCAGCAAGTACATCAGCTTCAACGAGCGCAAGTACATCAGCAAGTACGTCAGCTTCGACAAGTGCAAGCACATCAGCAAGTACGTCAGCTTCAACAAGTGCAAGCACATCAGC
>CAJNCF010000057.1 GCA_905221195.1 bacterium | reverse complement strand
ACTGTTCCTGGCTCACTTGGATATTTAGGAATTTCGTTGCCTTCTTTATCCTTAAATGAAGTCTTAACTTTTTCGTAAATATGCTCTGTATCACCATTTGGTAATTTCTTAGTTTCTACGAATCTGTATTCTGGAATGTCTTTCTTATCGACTGTTCCTGG
>CAJNCF010000056.1 GCA_905221195.1 bacterium | reverse complement strand
TCAGCAAGTGCCAGCACATCAGCGAGCGCAAGTACATCAGCAAGTGCCAGCACATCAGCAAGTGCCAGCACGTCAGCATCAGCGTCAACCTCAGCGAGTGCAAGTACATCAGCAAGTGCCAGCACATCAGCGAGCGCAAGTACATCAGCGAGCGCAAGTACATCAGC
>CAJNCF010000055.1 GCA_905221195.1 bacterium | reverse complement strand
GCTGATGTACTTGCGCTCGCTGATGTACTTGCGCTCGCTGATGTGCTGGCACTTGCTGATGTACTTGCACTCGCTGAGGTTGACGCTGATGCTGACGTGCTGGCACTTGCTGATGTGCTGGCACTTGCTGATGTACTTGCGCTCGCTGATGTGCTGGCACTTGCTGATGT
>CAJNCF010000054.1 GCA_905221195.1 bacterium | reverse complement strand
GATGTACTTGCGCTCGCTGATGTGCTGGCACTTGCTGACGTACTTGCACTTGCTGATGTACTTGCGCTCGCTGATGTACTTGCGCTCGCTGATGTGCTGGCACTTGCTGATGTACTTGCGCTCGCTGATGTACTTGCGCTCGCTGATGTGCTGGCACTTGCTGACGTACTTGCACTTGCTGA
>CAJNCF010000053.1 GCA_905221195.1 bacterium | reverse complement strand
TATTCTGGAATGTCTTTCTTATCGACTGTTCCTGGTTCACTTGGATATTTAGGAATTTCGTTGCCTTCTTTATCCTTGAATGATGTCTTAACTTTTTCGTAGATGTGTTCTGTATCACCATTTGGTAATTTCTTAGTTTCTACGAATCTGTACTCTGGAATGTCTTTCTTATCGACTGTTCCTGG
>CAJNCF010000052.1 GCA_905221195.1 bacterium | reverse complement strand
GCAAGCACATCAGCAAGTACGTCAGCTTCAACAAGTGCAAGCACATCAGCAAGTACATCAGCTTCAACGAGCGCAAGCACATCAGCAAGTACATCAGCTTCAACAAGCGCAAGCACATCAGCAAGTACGTCGGCTTCAACAAGTGCAAGCACGTCAGCTTCAACAAGCGCAAGCACATCAGCAAGTACATCGGC
>CAJNCF010000051.1 GCA_905221195.1 bacterium | reverse complement strand
GCTGATGTACTTGCGCTCGCTGATGTGCTGGCACTTGCTGACGTACTTGCACTTGCTGACGTACTTGCACTTGCTGACGTACTTGCACTTGCTGATGTACTTGCGCTCGCTGATGTACTTGCGCTCGCTGATGTACTTGCGCTCGCTGATGTGCTGGCACTTGCTGACGTACTTGCACTTGCTGATGTACTTGCACTTGCTGA
>CAJNCF010000050.1 GCA_905221195.1 bacterium | reverse complement strand
GCAAGTGCAAGTACGTCAGCAAGTGCCAGCACATCAGCGAGCGCAAGTACATCAGCGAGCGCAAGTACATCAGCGAGCGCAAGCACATCAGCGAGCGCAAGTACATCAGCGAGCGCAAGTACGTCAGCAAGTGCAAGTACATCAGCAAGTGCAAGTACATCAGCGAGCGCAAGTACGTCAGCAAGTGCCAGCACGTCAGCAAGTGC
>CAJNCF010000049.1 GCA_905221195.1 bacterium | reverse complement strand
GATGTACTTGCTGATGTGCTTGCACTTGTTGAAGCTGACGTACTTGCTGATGTACTTGCACTTGTTGAAGCTGACGTGCTTGCACTTGTTGATGCTGATGTGCTAGCCGATGTACTTGCGCTTGTTGAAGCCGACGTACTTGCTGATGTGCTTGCACTTGTTGAAGCTGACGTACTTGCTGATGTGCTTGCACTTGTCGAAGCTGACGTACT
>CAJNCF010000048.1 GCA_905221195.1 bacterium | reverse complement strand
GCAAGTGCAAGTACGTCAGCAAGTGCCAGCACATCAGCGAGCGCAAGTACATCAGCGAGCGCAAGTACATCAGCGAGTGCCAGCACATCAGCAAGTGCAAGTACATCAGCCTCTGAATCAACCTCAGTAAGTGCCAGCACATCAGCAAGTGCCAGCACATCAGCGAGCGCAAGTACATCAGCAAGTGCCAGCACATCAGCAAGTGCCAGCACGTC
>CAJNCF010000047.1 GCA_905221195.1 bacterium | reverse complement strand
ACGTCAGCAAGTGCCAGCACATCAGCGAGCGCAAGTACATCAGCAAGTGCAAGTACGTCAGCAAGTGCAAGTACGTCAGCAAGTGCAAGTACGTCAGCAAGTGCCAGCACATCAGCGAGCGCAAGTACATCAGCGAGCGCAAGTACATCAGCAAGTGCCAGCACATCAGCGAGCGCAAGTACATCAGCAAGTGCCAGCACATCAGCAAGTGCCAGCACGTC
>CAJNCF010000046.1 GCA_905221195.1 bacterium | reverse complement strand
ACCGAAACAGGCGACGTCTTCGTTAAGAATAACGGCAACTGGGAAAAAGAAGGCAACATCAAAGGACCTAAGGGTGATAAAGGTGCAGAAGGTGCGCAAGGACCTAAAGGTGCGGATGGAGCACAAGGTTTACCAGGCCGCGATGGACGTGATGGAGCGCAAGGTCGTGACGGCCGTGATGGACGCGACGGAAAAGACGTATTGAACGGCAAAGTTGATCC
>CAJNCF010000045.1 GCA_905221195.1 bacterium | reverse complement strand
ACATCAGCAAGTACGTCAGCTTCAACAAGTGCAAGCACATCAGCAAGTACATCAGCTTCAACAAGCGCAAGCACATCAGCAAGTACATCGGCTTCAACAAGTGCAAGCACATCAGCAAGTACGTCAGCTTCAACAAGTGCAAGTACATCAGCAAGTACGTCAGCTTCAACAAGTGCAAGCACATCAGCAAGCACATCAGCTTCAACAAGTGCAAGCACATC
>CAJNCF010000044.1 GCA_905221195.1 bacterium | reverse complement strand
AGGATAAAGAAGGCAACGAAATTCCTAAATATCCAAGTGAGCCAGGAACAGTCGATAAGAAAGACATTCCAGAATACAGATTTGTAGAAACTAAGAAATTACCAAATGGTGATACAGAACACATCTACGAAAAAGTTAAGACATCATTCAAGGATAAAGAAGGAAACGAAATTCCTAAATATCCAAGTGAACCAGGAACAGTCGATAAGAAAGACATTCCAGAATA
>CAJNCF010000043.1 GCA_905221195.1 bacterium | reverse complement strand
GTAGCAGACGTTAAAGCTGTAAACCCAGTAGCTAAAGAAGCAGCTAAGAAAGCAATCGCAGATGAATTAGCTGAGAAAGAAAAAGCAATCGATGCACGTACTGACTTAACTGACGAAGAAAAAGCGGCAGCTAAGAAAGATGCGCAAGATAAAGCTAAGGAAGCAACAGATGCAATCGATGCTCAACCAAGTAACGCAGCAACACCAGAAGCAGCAGAAAAAGCACAAACAGC
>CAJNCF010000042.1 GCA_905221195.1 bacterium | reverse complement strand
ATTCGAACCCACGCACGCTTTTACACGCCTGACGGTTTTCAAGACCGTTCCCTTCAGCCGGACTTGGGTAATCCTCCAAAATAGTCCGTACGGGATTCGAACCCGTGTTACCGCCGTGAAAAGGCGGTGTCTTAACCCCTTGACCAACGGACCAAACTTTATGGGCACGAGTGGACTCGAACCACCGACCTCACGCTTATCAGGCGTGCGCTCTAACCACCTGAGCTACGCGCCCAA
>CAJNCF010000041.1 GCA_905221195.1 bacterium | reverse complement strand
ATAAGACATTCGGGTCGCAACAGAAACCTTTGCCAAAACCTGTAATATTCTTAGAAAAAGACGTAACTTGTCATTATGCGAACTATCGGAAACAGTTGTACGTGTCCCTGTGGTCTTTCCAAGTAGGAAAATTAAAGTATGGCCAATGCGGCTGAATGTATAGCCCGGAGCATCCGCGTATCCGAAGGTACTGAACGACATGCCCTGCATCCCTTTCGACGCTTCCATCCAGCCGGT
>CAJNCF010000040.1 GCA_905221195.1 bacterium | reverse complement strand
CTTGCGCTCGCTGATGTGCTTGCGCTCGCTGATGTACTTGCGCTCGCTGATGTGCTGGCACTTGCTGACGTACTTGCACTTGCTGATGTACTTGCGCTCGCTGATGTGCTGGCACTTGCTGACGTACTTGCACTTGCTGATGTACTTGCGCTCGCTGATGTGCTTGCGCTCGCTGATGTACTTGCGCTCGCTGATGTGCTGGCACTTGCTGACGTACTTGCACTTGCTGATGTGCTGGC
>CAJNCF010000039.1 GCA_905221195.1 bacterium | reverse complement strand
AGGGCCTTTGCCTCGCTGTGCAGCTGCGCATTCAATCCTTGAAGCCGTTTCAATTCGTTTTCCAACGTCAGCCGCTCGCGCGATTCTTTATCATAGGTTTGCTTGACCAACTCGCCGAAACCGTGGATGCGTTCGTTTAGCGGGTTCAAAACCTGATGGAGCTGCTCGCGGTTCTGCTCGGTAAAACGGCGGCTTTTTTCTTCCAAAATCGTGTTGGCAAGATTTTGAAACTGATCGCTCAAGCTCT
>CAJNCF010000038.1 GCA_905221195.1 bacterium | reverse complement strand
TATTTATCGCCGTCTTTACCTTCTGTAGTTGGATCAACTTTGCCGTTCAATACGTCTTTTCCGTCGCGGCCATCACGCCCTGCAGGTCCTTGTGCTCCATCACGTCCGTCGCGGCCTGGTAAACCTTGTGCTCCGTCTTGACCACGTTCACCTTGAAGGCCTTGAGCACCTTTGTCACCCTTAGGTCCTTTTATATTGCCTTCTTTTTCCCAGTTGCCGTTATTCTTAACGAAGACGTCGCCTGTTTCGGTATTAACGTATTTATCGCCGTC
>CAJNCF010000037.1 GCA_905221195.1 bacterium | reverse complement strand
AGATAAGAACAATCCAACACCTAAAGACCAAAGTGTTAATGTAGGTGAAAAACCAGATCCTAAGAAATCAATTGGTAATGTAGACGATCTTCCAAAAGGAAGTACAGTTGAATACAAGACTCCAGTAGACACTGCCACACCAGGTGATAAGCCTACAACAGTCGTTGTTACTTACCCAGATGGTTCTAAGGATGAAGTTCCAGTAACTGTTAAGGTAGTAGATCCACGTACAGATGCAGATAAGAACAATCCAACACCTCAAGAGCAAACTGT
>CAJNCF010000036.1 GCA_905221195.1 bacterium | reverse complement strand
GCTGATGTACTTGCGCTCGCTGATGTACTTGCGCTCGCTGATGTACTTGCGCTCGCTGATGTGCTGGCACTTGCTGATGTACTTGCACTCGCTGAGGTTGACGCTGATGCTGACGTGCTGGCACTTGCTGATGTGCTGGCACTTGCTGATGTACTTGCGCTCGCTGATGTGCTGGCACTTGCTGACGTACTTGCACTTGCTGATGTACTTGCGCTCGCTGATGTACTTGCGCTCGCTGATGTGCTGGCACTTGCTGATGTACTTGCGCTCGCTGA
>CAJNCF010000035.1 GCA_905221195.1 bacterium | reverse complement strand
GCCAGCACATCAGCAAGTGCAAGTACGTCAGCAAGTGCCAGCACATCAGCGAGCGCAAGTACATCAGCGAGCGCAAGTACATCAGCGAGCGCAAGTACATCAGCAAGTGCAAGTACATCAGCGAGCGCAAGCACATCAGCGAGCGCAAGTACATCAGCAAGTGCAAGTACGTCAGCAAGTGCCAGCACATCAGCGAGCGCAAGTACATCAGCAAGTGCAAGTACGTCAGCAAGTGCCAGCACATCAGCGAGCGCAAGTACATCAGCGAGCGCAAGTACATC
>CAJNCF010000034.1 GCA_905221195.1 bacterium | reverse complement strand
CTTGCGCTCGCTGATGTACTTGCGCTCGCTGATGTGCTGGCACTTGCTGACGTACTTGCGCTCGCTGATGTGCTGGCACTTGCTGACGTACTTGCACTGGCTGATGTGCTGGCACTTGCTGACGTACTTGCACTTGCTGATGTGCTGGCACTTGCTGACGTACTTGCACTTGCTGACGTGCTGGCACTTGCTGACGTACTTGCACTTGCTGATGTACTTGCACTCGCTGAGGTTGACGCTGATGCTGACGTGCTGGCACTTGCTGACGTGCTGGCACTTGCTGATGTACTTGCGCTCGCTGATGTGCTGGCACTTGCTGACGTACTTGCACTTGCTGACGTACTTGCACTTGCTGA
>CAJNCF010000033.1 GCA_905221195.1 bacterium | reverse complement strand
GTACTTGCGCTCGCTGATGTGCTGGCACTTGCTGACGTACTTGCACTTGCTGATGTACTTGCGCTCGCTGATGTACTTGCGCTCGCTGATGTACTTGCGCTCGCTGATGTGCTGGCACTTGCTGACGTACTTGCACTTGCTGACGTACTTGCACTTGCTGATGTACTTGCACTCGCTGAGGTTGACGCTGATGCTGACGTGCTGGCACTTGCTGATGTACTTGCGCTCGCTGATGTACTTGCGCTCGCTGATGTACTTGCGCTCGCTGATGTGCTGGCACTTGCTGACGTACTTGCGCTCGCTGATGTGCTGGCACTTGCTGACGTACTTGCACTTGCTGATGTACTTGCGCTCGCTGATGTACT
>CAJNCF010000032.1 GCA_905221195.1 bacterium | reverse complement strand
AATCCTGCAACAGGAGAAGTTACATTTACTCCAGAACCAGGGTTCTCAGGAACACCAGTACCAGCAACAGTACAAGCAAAAGATGGTAATGGAACACCAACTACAGCGACTTATACACCAGTTGTAAAAGCAGCGGTACCATCAGGTGATAACCAAGTAACAAGTGATATTCAGGGTGCAAAACAAACAGTAACACCAGTATTTACACCAGGTAAGAATACTGTGAATAATCAAGAAGTATCTGTACCATTTGAAGCAACAAGCAAAGCGAAACTAATCGATCCAAGTAAGACAGGAGACGAAAGAGAAGTAACAACGCTTGTAGTTGAAAACCAAGGAACTTATACAATTGATGACAATGGTCTTGTAAC
>CAJNCF010000031.1 GCA_905221195.1 bacterium | reverse complement strand
CTTGCGCTCGCTGATGTACTTGCGCTCGCTGATGTGCTGGCACTTGCTGACGTACTTGCACTTGCTGATGTGCTTGCGCTCGCTGAGGTACTTGCACTCGCTGATGTGCTTGCGCTCGCTGATGTACTTGCGCTCGCTGATGTGCTGGCACTTGCTGACGTACTTGCACTTGCTGATGTGCTGGCACTTGCTGACGTACTTGCACTTGCTGATGTACTTGCACTCGCTGAGGTTGACGCTGATGCTGACGTGCTGGCACTTGCTGACGTGCTGGCACTTGCTGATGTACTTGCGCTCGCTGATGTGCTGGCACTTGCTGACGTACTTGCACTTGCTGACGTACTTGCACTTGCTGACGTACTTGCACTTGCTGATGTACTTGCACTCGCTGAGGTTGACGCTGATGCTGACGTGCTGGCACT
>CAJNCF010000030.1 GCA_905221195.1 bacterium | reverse complement strand
TGCTGACGTGCTGGCACTTGCTGACGTACTTGCACTTGCTGACGTGCTGGCACTTGCTGACGTACTTGCGCTCGCTGATGTGCTGGCACTTACTGAGGTTGATTCAGAGGCTGATGTACTTGCACTTGCTGATGTGCTGGCACTCGCTGATGTACTTGCGCTCGCTGATGTACTTGCGCTCGCTGATGTGCTGGCACTTGCTGACGTACTTGCACTTGCTGATGTACTTGCGCTCGCTGATGTGCTGGCACTTGCTGACGTACTTGCACTTGCTGATGTACTTGCGCTCGCTGATGTGCTTGCGCTCGCTGATGTACTTGCACTTGCTGATGTACTTGCGCTCGCTGATGTACTTGCGCTCGCTGATGTACTTGCGCTCGCTGATGTGCTGGCACTTGCTGATGTACTTGCACTCGCTGATGTGCTGGC
>CAJNCF010000029.1 GCA_905221195.1 bacterium | reverse complement strand
TCTGATATCATAGAAGATACAGGTGACGCTTATATCGTTCCTCATGGCAATCACTTCCACTATATTCCTAAGAGTGACTTGTCTGCTAGTGAATTAGCTGCTGCCCAAGCCTTCTTATCTGGAAAAGGTGGCCAATTAAGTACCGTTGAATACCGTTCAAGCAGGGGAGAAACAAGATCTAGTGTGAGAACGAGTCAATCTGAGGCTCTTCAAAATCCTGCAACAGCTCCTGAGAGTCAAAACGAGGACTTGGATAGTCTCCTTCAAGAATTGTACGCTTTACCACTTAGCCAACGTCATGTGGAGTCTGATGGATTAGTATTTGATCCAGCACAGATTACAAAACGTACAGCAAATGGTGTGGCAGTGCCTCACGGGGATCATTTCCATTTCATTCCTTATTCGCAAATGTCTGCTTTGGAAGAAAAATTGGCTCGAAA
>CAJNCF010000028.1 GCA_905221195.1 bacterium | reverse complement strand
GCTGATGTACTTGCGCTCGCTGATGTGCTGGCACTTGCTGACGTGCTTGCGCTCGCTGATGTGCTTGCGCTCGCTGACGTACTTGCACTTGCTGATGTACTTGCGCTCGCTGATGTACTTGCGCTCGCTGATGTGCTGGCACTCGCTGATGTACTTGCGCTCGCTGATGTGCTGGCACTCGCTGATGTACTTGCGCTCGCTGATGTACTTGCGCTCGCTGAGGTTGACGCTGATGCTGACGTGCTGGCACTTGCTGACGTACTTGCACTTGCTGACGTGCTGGCACTTGCTGACGTACTTGCGCTCGCTGATGTGCTGGCACTTGCTGACGTACTTGCGCTCGCTGATGTGCTGGCACTTGCTGATGTACTTGCGCTCGCTGATGTACTTGCGCTCGCTGATGTGCTGGCACTTGCTGACGTACTTGCACTTGCTGATGTACTTGCGCTTGCTGA
>CAJNCF010000027.1 GCA_905221195.1 bacterium | reverse complement strand
GCTGACGTACTTGCACTTGCTGACGTACTTGCACTTGCTGATGTACTTGCGCTCGCTGACGTACTTGCACTTGCTGATGTACTTGCGCTCGCTGATGTGCTGGCACTTGCTGACGTACTTGCGCTCGCTGATGTGCTGGCACTTGCTGACGTACTTGCACTTGCTGACGTGCTGGCACTTGCTGACGTACTTGCACTTGCTGACGTACTTGCACTTGCTGATGTGCTGGCACTTGCTGACGTACTTGCACTTGCTGATGTACTTGCACTCGCTGAAGTACTTGCACTCGCTGAGGTGCTGGCGCTAGCTGAAGTACTTGCGCTGGCTGACGTACTTGCACTTGCTGACGTACTTGCACTTGCTGATGTACTTGCGCTCGCTGACGTACTTGCACTTGCTGATGTGCTTGCACTTGCTGACGTGCTGGCACTTGCTGATGTACTTGCGCTCGCTGATGTACTTGCACTTGCTGATGTACTTGCACT
>CAJNCF010000026.1 GCA_905221195.1 bacterium | reverse complement strand
CTTGCGCTCGTTGAAGCTGATGTACTTGCTGATGTGCTTGCACTTGTTGAAGCTGACGTACTTGCTGATGTGCTTGCGCTCGTTGAAGCCGACGTGCTAGCTGATGTACTTGCTGACGTACTTGCTGACGTGCTTGCACTTGTCGAAGCTGACGTGCTAGCCGATGTACTTGCACTTGCTGATGTGCTGGCACTTGCTGATGTGCTGGCACTTACTGAGGTTGATTCAGAGGCTGACGTACTTGCGCTTGCTGACGTACTTGCACTTGCTGATGTACTTGCACTCGCTGATGTACTTGCACTTGCTGATGTACTTGCGCTCGCTGACGTACTTGCGCTCGCTGATGTGCTTGCGCTCGCTGATGTGCTGGCGCTCGCTGAGGTACTTGCGCTCGCTGATGTGCTTGCGCTCGCTGATGTACTTGCACTTGCTGACGTACTTGCACTTGCTGACGTACTTGCACTTGCTGATGTACTTGCGCTCGCTGATGTGCTGGCACTTGCTGAAGTACTTGCACTTGCTGACGTACTTGCACTTGCTGA
>CAJNCF010000025.1 GCA_905221195.1 bacterium | reverse complement strand
GCCCCATATATCCCAAACATTCATACCGCATATCCCGCAGGCAACAAATTCCGATTGAAGGTTACAGCCCTATTTTATAGTGGATTAACAAAAATCAGGACAAGGCGACGAAGCCGCAGACAGTACAAATAGTACGGAACCGATTCACTTGGTGCTTCAGCACCTTAGAGAATCGTTCTCTTTGAGCTAAGGCGAGGCAACGCCGTACTGGTTTTTGTTCATCCACTATAACAGCAACCCTGTCGCCGTCATTCCCGCAAAAGCGGGAATCTAGGACGCAGGGTTAAGAAAACCTGCATCCCATCATTCCTCAAAAACAGAAAACCAAAATCAGAAACCTAAAATCCCGTCATTCCCACGAAAGTGGGAATCTAGAAATGAAAAGCAACAGGCATTTATCGGAAATAACTGAAACCGAACAGACTAGATTCCCGCCTGCGCGGGAATGACGAATCCATCCGCACGGAAACCTGCACCACGTCATTCCTACGAACCTACATCCCGTCATTCCCACGAAAGTGGGAATCTAGTTCGTTCGGTTTCGCTTGT
>CAJNCF010000024.1 GCA_905221195.1 bacterium | reverse complement strand
GCAGTGCCTCACGGGGATCATTTCCATTTCATTCCTTATTCGCAAATGTCTGCTTTGGAAGAAAAATTGGCTCGAAATCTGCCAATTGGAGGTCAGTCTGTTCAAAGTTATTCTGATAATACGAAACCAAGCAGTTCTGAGAAACTAAGTTCAACACCAAGTTCAACCATTAAACCAAACTTTAATCTCAATACGCAGGTACCGAATCGAGGGAATGGAGGAGCCTATACAACGGATGATGGGTATGTCTTTAGTCCGACAGATGTAATTGAAGATACAGGTGATGCTTTTATTGTACCGCATGGAAATCATTTCCACTATATTCCTAAGAGTGATTTGTCAGCAGGAGAATTAGCTGCAGCCCAAGCCTATTGGAATGGTAAACAGGGTTCTCATTCTTCTACAAGCTCAAGTAAACCAAGTAACAATGACTCAAATCCAGTCCAACCAAGTTTGACAGAGAATCCAAACTTGACTGTTACCCCAACATATCATCAAAATCAAGGGGAAGACATTTCAACACTTTTAAGTGAATTGTATGCCAAACCTTTGTCAGA
>CAJNCF010000023.1 GCA_905221195.1 bacterium | reverse complement strand
ATCCAGTAGAATCATTAACAGTAAGTAAAGATGGTAAAGTAATTGGTACTTATACACTTGTGAAAGATCCAAGTGGCGTCCCAACTGGAGAAGTGAAGTTCGTACCAAGTGATAAGTCATATGTAGGAGAAGTTCCAGCAGCAACTGTACAAGTAAAAGATGCGAATGGAACACCAACAACAGCAACTTACACACCAACATTTACAGAAGTAAATCCTACATCTAAACCATCAGAAACTACAGGTTTCCAAGGATTACCACAAACATCACGTGTAGTTCTAGATGAAAAAGATGAAGCAGATAATACAACTGTTAACTTTGATAAAGGTAACGATAAAGTAGCATTAGTACCAAGTACATTAACATTGGTGAATGCAGCTGGAGAAAAAGTTACAAGTGTAACAGTTCCAAATGAAGGAACATATGAATTAAGTAATGGTGCGATTACATTTACACCACTACCAACCTTCCATGGGAAAGCTTCAGGTGTAAGTGTTCAAGCTGAAGATGTTAATGGTAAAGTAGCGAAAACTACCTATACACCAACAGTAACTGAAGTAAAACCAGTAGGAACAGATGCAGGTTCAGAAGGAATCCAAGGTGCACCACAATCAGGAACACCAAGCTTCAAATCAGGGAATGAAAATATTCCG
>CAJNCF010000022.1 GCA_905221195.1 bacterium | reverse complement strand
GGAGACGAAAGAGAAGTAACAACGCTTGTAGTTGAAAACCAAGGAACTTATACAATTGATGACAATGGTCTTGTAACATTCACACCACTTCCAACATTCAAAGGGGAAGCGACAGCAGTATCTATCGTTCGTAAAGATAAGAATGGAACACCTGCAACAGCAACTTACAAACCAAGTGTTGTAGGAGTAACACCAAGCGCAACAGCGGCAACAACTACGAAAGTACAAGGATCACCTCAAGAATCAGAAGTAACCTTCACACCAGGTAAAGCAACAATTGGAACTGTTGAAAAATCAGTACCAATGGATCCAACTGCTTACAAACTATTAGGTGGACAAGAAGGTAAAACTCCATTAGATACAGTTCCAGCAATGTCAGAAGATGGAACAAAAGAAGTAGGTACTTATACAATTAAAGTAGTTGAAGGAAAACCAGTTGTAACCTTTACACCGACAGATAAAACATATGCTGGAAAACTAAAACCAGTAACAGTTCAAGGTAAAGATACAAACAGAACAGAAGCGACTACAACCTATACACCAGTCATTACACCAATCGTACCAACAGCTGAAAATGGAACATCAGAAGGACCACAAGGTGTTGAACAAACAGGAAGTGTAACATTCAAGCCAGGTAAAGAACCAGGGACAGAAAACACACCTGTAGCGATTGATAATACTAAGATGACTCTATTAGGAACAGATGGAAATCCAGTAGAATCACTAACAGTAAGTAAAGATGGAAAAGTAATTGGTACTTATACACTTGTGAAAGATCCAAGTGGC
>CAJNCF010000021.1 GCA_905221195.1 bacterium | reverse complement strand
GGACGTGACGGAGCCCAAGGTCGTGACGGCCGTGATGGACGCGACGGAAAAGACGTATTGAACGGCAAAGTTGATCCAACAACAGAAGGTAAAGACGGCGATAAATACGTTAACACAGAAACAGGTGATGTCTTCGTTAAGAATAACGGCAACTGGGAAAAAGAAGGCAACATCAAAGGACCTAAAGGGGACAAAGGTGAACAAGGTCTTCAAGGTCGTGATGGTCAAGACGGAGCACAAGGTTTACCAGGCCGCGACGGACGTGATGGAGCGCAAGGTCGTGACGGCCGTGATGGACGCGACGGAAAAGACGTATTGAACGGCAAAGTTGATCCAACTACAGAAGGAAAAGACGGCGATAAATACGTTAACACAGAAACAGGTGACGTTTTCGTTAAGAATAACGGCAACTGGGAAAAAGAAGGCAACATCAAAGGACCTAAAGGGGACAAAGGTGAACAAGGTCTTCAAGGTCGTGATGGTCAAGACGGAGCTCAAGGATTACCAGGCCGCGACGGACGTGATGGAGCACAAGGACCTGCAGGACGTGATGGCCGCGACGGAAAAGACGTATTGAACGGCAAAGTTGATCCAACTACAGAAGGTAAAGACGGCGATAAATACGTTAATACCGAAACAGGTGACGTTTTCGTTAAGAATAACGGCAACTGGGAAAAAGAAGGCAACATCAAAGGACCTAAGGGTGACAAAGGTGAACAAGGTCTTCAAGGTCGTGATGGTCAAGACGGAGCACAAGGTTTACCAGGCCGCGACGGACGTGATGGAGC
>CAJNCF010000020.1 GCA_905221195.1 bacterium | reverse complement strand
CCCCAAAAGTTAGACAGAAAAAATCTAACTTTTGGGGTGTTTTTATTATGAAATTAACTTATGATGATAAAGTTCAGATCTATGAACTTAGAAAACAAGGATATAGCATAGAGAAGCTTTCAAATAAATTTGGGATAAACAATTCTAATATTAGGTACATGATTAAATTGATTGATCGTTACGGAATAGAGTTCGTCAAAAAAGGAAAAAATCGTTACTATTCTCCTGATTTAAAACAAGAAATGATTAATAAAGTCTTACATGAAGGCTGGACTAAAGATAGAGTTTCTCTTGAATACGGCCTCCCAAGTCGTACTATACTTCTTAATTGGCTAGCACAATACAAGAAAAACGGGTATACTATTGTTGAGAAAACAAGAAGGAGACCAACTAAAATGGGACGTAAACAGAAGAAAACTTGGGATGAAATGACAGAACTGGAGCGACTCCAAGAAGAGAATGAACGCTTACGTACTGAGGTGGCTTACTTAAAAAAGTTAAAAGAGCTGGAAGACAGGGACGAAGCCATACAGCGAGAAAGGCAGAGACAATTAGAGAAATGGCTTCAGGAGGATTTCGACTAGATTTACTTCTTGAAGTGGCTCTTTTACCTCGCTCAACTTACTATTATCAGTTGAAGGAACTAGATGGGCTTGACAAAGATAAAGATCTTAAAGCTGAAATTCAAGCTATTTTTACTGAGCACAAAGGAAATTATGGCTATCGCCGAATAACTCTTGAATTGAGGAATCGTGGTCATATAGTAAACCATAAGAAGGTTCAACGTCTGATGAAAATCCTTGGTTTAAGTGCTCGAATTCGCCGTAAACGAAAGTATTCTTCCTACCAAGGAGAGATTGGCAAGAAAGCAGAGAATCTCATTCAACGCCAGTTTGAAGCATCGAGACCAATGGAAAAGTGTTATACGGATGTGACAGAGTTTGCCATTCCAAATAGCACGCAGAAATTGTATTTATCGCCTGTTTTAGATGGCTTTAACAGCGAAATTATTGCTTTTAATCTTTCTTGTTCTCCTAATTTAGAACAAGTAAAAAAGATGTTGGAACAGGCCTTCACAGAGAAACACTACGAGAATACGATTCTCCATAGTGACCAAGGTTGGCAATACCAACACGATTCTTATCATCGGTTCCTAGAGAGTAAGGGAATTCAAGCATCCATGTCACGAAAGGGCAACAGCCCAGACAACGGTATGATGGAATCTTTCTTTGGCATTTTAAAATCCGAAATGTTTTATGGCCATGAGAAAAACTTTAAATCACTTAATCAATTGGAACAAGCCATTATAGACTATATCGATTACTACAACAACAAACGAATTAAGGTAAAACTAAAAGGACTTAGTCCTGT
>CAJNCF010000019.1 GCA_905221195.1 bacterium | reverse complement strand
GCAAGCACGTCAGCAAGCACATCGGCTTCAACAAGTGCAAGTGCGTCAGCAAGCACGTCAGCTTCAACAAGTGCAAGCACATCAGCAAGTACATCAGCTTCAACAAGTGCAAGCACATCAGCAAGCACGTCAGCAAGTACATCGGCTTCAACAAGTGCAAGCACATCAGCAAGTACATCGGCTTCAACAAGTGCAAGCACATCGGCTAGCACATCAGCTTCAACAAGCGCAAGTACATCAGCTTCAACAAGTGCAAGTACGTCAGCAAGTACATCGGCTTCAACAAGTGCAAGCACATCAGCAAGTACATCGGCTAGCACATCAGCTTCAACAAGTGCAAGCACGTCAGCAAGTACATCAGCTTCAACAAGTGCAAGTACATCTGCTAGCACGTCAGCTTCAACAAGTGCAAGCACGTCAGCAAGTACATCAGCAAGTACATCGGCTTCAACAAGTGCAAGCACATCAGCAAGCACGTCGGCTTCAACAAGCGCAAGCACATCAGCAAGTACATCAGCTTCAACGAGCGCAAGCACATCAGCAAGTACATCAGCTTCAACAAGTGCAAGTACATCTGCAAGTACGTCAGCATCAACAAGTGCAAGCACATCTGCTAGCACATCTGCTAGCACGTCGGCTTCAACAAGTGCAAGCACGTCAGCAAGCACGTCAGCATCAACAAGCGCAAGCACGTCAGCAAGTACGTCAGCATCAACAAGTGCAAGCACGTCGGCTTCAACAAGTGCAAGCACATCAGCAAGTACGTCAGCCTCAACAAGTGCAAGTACATCGGCTAGCACGTCAGCTTCGACAAGTGCAAGCACGTCAGCAAGTACGTCAGCAAGTACATCAGCTAGCACGTCGGCTTCAACGAGCGCAAGCACATCAGCAAGTACGTCAGCTTCAACAAGTGCAAGCACATCAGCAAGTACGTCAGCTTCAACAAGTGCAAGCACGTCAGCAAGTACGTCAGCATCAACAAGCGCAAGCACGTCAGCAAGTACGTCGGCTTCAACAAGTGCAAGCACGTCAGCTTCAACAAGCGCAAGCACATCAGCAAGTACATCGGCTTCAACAAGTGCAAGCACATCAGCAAGTACATCGGCTTCAACAAGTGCAAGCACGTCAGCAAGCACATCGGCTTCAACAAGTGCAAGTGCGTCAGCAAGCACGTCAGCTTCAACAAGTGCAAGTACATCAGCTTCAACAAGTGCAAGCACATCAGCAAGTACATCAGCTTCAACAAGTGCAAGCACATCAGCAAGTACATCGGCTTCAACAAGTGCTAGCACGTCAGCAAGTACGTCAGCTTCAACAAGTGCAAGCACATCTGCTAGCACGTCGGCTTCAACAAGTGCAAGCACATCAGCAAGTACATCAGCTTCAACAAGCGCCAGCACATCAGCAAGTACGTCAGCTTCAACAAGCGCAAGCACATCAGCAAGTACGTCGGCTTCAACAAGCGCAAGCACATCAGCAAGTACATCGGCTTCAACAAGCGCAAGCACATCAGCAAGTACATCGGCTTCAACAAGTGCAAGTACATCAGCAAGTACATCAGCAAGTACGTCAGCTTCAACGAGCGCAAGCACGTCAGCTTCAACAAGTGCAAGCACATCAGCAAGTACGTCAGCTTCAACAAGTGCAAGCACATCAGCAAGTACGTCAGCTTC
>CAJNCF010000018.1 GCA_905221195.1 bacterium | reverse complement strand
ACCCCAACATATCATCAAAATCAAGGGGAAGACATTTCAACACTTTTAAGTGAATTGTATGCCAAACCTTTGTCAGAACGTCATGTGGAATCGGATGGCCTAGTATTTGATCCAGCACAAATCATCAAACGTACAGCTAATGGTGTCGCAGTGCCCCACGGAGACCATTATCACTTTATTCCTTATTCACAAATGTCACCGCTGGAAGAAAAATTGGCTCGTATGATAGCTGTTAAGGGACAAGATGGCAGTGTCTTGCCAAGTGTTACTCCTCTGAAACCAGCTCCAACTACAAAACCTCTAGCACCAGTGGAAAATAAACCGACTGAGCTTGATGTTAACCAGATTGTTAGAAAAGTTGGCGACGGTTATATTGTCGAGGATAAGGGAGTCAGTCGTTATGTTCTAGCTAAAGACTTGACCAAGGATAAGATTGACGCTATTGAAAATCTCTTGTCTAAGAAAACTCAAGAAACACACGCTCTAGTTGCGAAGAAAGAAAATGTCGCTCCTCGTGACCAAGAATTTTATAATAAAGCATATAATTTATTGGCCGAAGCTCATAAAGCCTTGTCTGAAAATAAGGGTCGTACTTCTGATTTCCAAGCTTTAGACAAATTAGCAGAACGCTTGAATGATGAATCTTCTAATAAAGGAAAATTGGTAGATGATTTATTGGCATTCCTAGCACCAATTATCCATCCTGAGCGACTTGGAAAACCAAATTCTCAGATTGCTTATACAGACGATGAAATTCAAGTAGCGAAGTTGGCAGGTAAGTATACAACCTCAGATGGCTATATTTTTGACGAACATGATATTACCAGTGATGAGGGAGATGCTTATGTAACACCTCATATGACCCATAGCCATTGGATTAAGAAAGATAGTTTGTCTGAAGCTGAAAGAGTGGCAGCTCAGGCTTATGCTAAAGAGAAAGGTTTGACGCCTCCTTCAACAGATAATCAGGGTTCAGGAAATACTGAGGTTAAAGGAGTAGAAGCAATCTATAATAAAGTGAAAGCAGCTAAGAAGGTTCCACTTGATCATATTCCTTACAATCTACAACATACTGTTGAAGTTAAAAATGGTAGCTTAATTATACCTCATTACGACCATTACCATAACATTAAATTTGGGTGGTTTGACGAAGGACTTTATGAAGCACCTAAAGGTTATAGTTTAGAGGATCTCTTTGCGACTGTAAAATACTATGTAGAACATCCAAACGAACGTCCGCATTCAGATAATGGATGGGGAAACGCAAGTGACCATGTTCGTAAAAATAAAGCAGACAAAGATAGTAAACATGATGAAGAAAAGGAAGAACATCATGAAGCAGATGAGTCAACTCCTCCTGAATCTAATGAAAAGGAGAATCACTCAAGTTTGAGTCCTTCAGTAGATAATCTTTATAAACCGAGTACGGATGAAAAAGATAAAGAGGAAGAAGTTAAAGATACAACAGATGAAGCTGAAGTCCCTCAAGTAGAGACTGAAAAAGTAGAAGCCAAACTCAAAGAAGCAGAAGCTTTACTTGCTAAAGTAACAGATACTAGTCTGAAAGCTACTGCAACAGAAACCCTAGCTGGTTTACGAAATAATCTGAGCCTCCAAACCATGGATAATAATGGTATCATGGCCGAAGCAGAAAAATTACTTGTGTTGTTAAAAAGAAAATAATCCTCCATCTGTAAGTAAGGAAAAATCAACTAATGAAAAATGAAAGTCTCGATAAAGAGGCTTTTATTTTTATTATGTGGATATGTAAAATTCTTGACAATCGATATTAAAAAGAGTAAACTATTAACTAGTTAATTAACTGGTTTATTGTTTTATAGTGAATCAAATAGAGTTAAGAAAAGAGGAAAGAATGAAAATCAATAAAAAATATGTAGCAGGTTCAGTTGCAGTTCTTGCCCTAAGTATTTGTTCCTACGAACTTGGTCGCTACCAAGCTGGTCAAGTTAAGAAAGATTCTAATAGAGTTGCTTATATAGATGGTGGTCAGGCTGGCCAAAAGGCAGAAAATTTGACACCAGATGAAGTCAGTAAAAAAGAAGGTATAAATGCCGAGCAAATCGTCATCAAGATTACGGATCAAGGTTATGTGACCTCTCATGGAGACCATTATCATTACTATAATGGCAAAGTTCCTTATGATGCCATCATCAGTGAAGAACTGCTGATGAAAGATCCAAATTATCAGTTGAAGGATGCAGACATTGTCAATGAAATCAAGGGTGGCTATGTGATTAAGGTAGACGGAAAATACTATGTTTACCTTAAAGATACGACTCATGCGGACAATATTCGGACAAAAGAAGAGATTAAACGTCAGAAGCAGGAACATAGCCATAATCATAATGCAAGC
>CAJNCF010000017.1 GCA_905221195.1 bacterium | reverse complement strand
GCTGATGTGCTTGCACTTGTTGAAGCTGACGTACTTGCTGATGTGCTTGCACTTGTCGAAGCTGACGTACTTGCTGACGTACTTGCGCTTGTTGAAGCTGACGTGCTTGCTGACGTGCTTGCACTTGTTGATGCTGATGTACTTGCGCTTGTTGAAGCCGACGTACTTGCTGACGTGCTTGCACTTGTCGAAGCTGACGTGCTTGCTGATGTGCTTGCACTTGTTGAAGCCGATGTACTTGCTGATGTGCTTGCACTTGTTGATGCTGATGTACTTGCTGATGTGCTTGCACTTGTTGATGCTGACGTGCTTGCTGACGTACTTGCACTTGTTGATGCTGATGTACTTGCTGACGTGCTTGCACTTGTTGAAGCTGACGTGCTAGCCGATGTACTTGCGCTTGTTGATGCTGACGTGCTTGCGCTTGTTGATGCTGATGTACTTGCTGACGTGCTTGCACTTGTTGAAGCTGATGTGCTAGCCGATGTACTTGCGCTTGTTGATGCTGACGTGCTTGCACTTGTTGATGCTGATGTACTTGCGCTTGTTGAAGCCGACGTACTTGCTGATGTGCTTGCACTTGTTGAAGCTGACGTGCTAGCCGATGTACTTGCGCTTGTTGATGCTGACGTGCTTGCGCTTGTTGAAGCCGATGTACTTGCTGACGTGCTTGCACTTGTTGAAGCCGACGTACTTGCTGATGTGCTTGCACTTGTTGAAGCCGACGTGCTTGCTGACGTGCTTGCGCTTGTTGAAGCTGATGTACTTGCGCTTGTTGAAGCTGACGTGCTTGCTGATGTGCTTGCACTTGTCGAAGCTGACGTACTTGCTGACGTGCTTGCGCTTGTTGAAGCTGACGTGCTTGCTGACGTGCTTGCACTTGTTGATGCTGATGTACTTGCGCTTGTTGAAGCCGACGTACTTGCTGACGTGCTTGCACTTGTCGAAGCTGACGTGCTTGCTGACGTGCTTGCACTTGTTGAAGCCGATGTACTTGCTGATGTGCTTGCACTTGTTGATGCTGATGTACTTGCGGACGTACTTGCACTTGTTGAAGCTGATGTACTTGCTGATGTGCTTGCGCTTGTTGAAGCTGATGTACTTGCTGATGTGCTTGCACTTGTTGAAGCTGACGTACTTGCTGATGTACTTGCACTTGTTGAAGCTGACGTACTTGCTGATGTGCTTGCACTTGTTGAAGCCGATGTACTTGCTGACGTGCTTGCTGACGTGCTTGCACTTGTTGAAGCTGATGTGCTAGCCGATGTACTTGCGCTTGTTGAAGCTGACGTACTTGCTGATGTGCTTGCACTTGTCGAAGCTGACGTACTTGCTGACGTGCTTGCGCTTGTTGAAGCTGACGTGCTTGCTGACGTGCTTGCACTTGTTGAAGCTGACGTGCTAGCCGATGTACTTGCGCTTGTTGAAGCCGACGTACTTGCTGACGTGCTTGCACTTGTCGAAGCTGACGTACTTGCTGACGTGCTTGCGCTTGTTGAAGCCGATGTACTTGCTGATGTGCTTGCACTTGTTGAAGCTGATGTACTTGCTGATGTGCTTGCACTTGTTGAAGCTGATGTGCTAGCCGATGTACTTGCGCTTGTTGAAGCTGACGTGCTTGCTGATGTGCTTGCACTTGTTGATGCTGATGTACTTGCGCTTGTTGAAGCCGACGTACTTGCTGATGTGCTTGCACTTGTTGAAGCCGACGTGCTTGCTGACGTGCTTGCGCTTGTTGAAGCTGACGTGCTTGCTGACGTGCTTGCACTTGTTGAAGCCGATGTACTTGCCGATGTGCTTGCACTTGTTGAAGCTGATGTACTTGCTGATGTGCTTGCGCTTGTTGAAGCTGATGTACTTGCTGATGTGCTTGCACTTGCTGACGTACTTGCGCTCGCTGATGTACTTGCACTTGCTGATGTACTTGCACTTGCTGACGTACTGGCACTTGCTGACGTGCTGGCACTTGCTGACGTACTTGCACTTACTGAGGTTGATGCAGAGGCTGAGGTACTTGCGCTCGCTGATGTGCTGGCACTTGCTGACGTACTTGCACTTGCTGATGTGCTTGCACTTGCTGACGTGCTGGCACTTGCTGACGTACTTGCGCTCGCTGATGTACTTGCACTTGCTGATGTACTTGCACTGGCTGACGTACTTGCACTTGCTGACGTACTTGCACTTGCTGATGTACTTGCCCTCGCTGATGTGCTTGCACTTGCTGATGTACTTGCGCTCGCTGATGTGCTTGCACTTGCTGACGTACTTGCACTTGCTGACGTACTTGCACTTGCTGACGTACTTGCACTTGCTGACGTACTTGCGCTCGCTGATGTACTTGCGCTCGCTGATGTGCTGGCACTTGCTGACGTACTTGCACTTGCTGATGTGCTTGCACTTGCTGACGTGCTGGCACTTGCTGACGTACTTGCACTTGCTGACGTACTTGCACTTGCTGATGTACTTGCGCTCGCTGACGTACTTGCACTTGCTGATGTACTTGCGCTCGCTGATGTGCTTGCACTTGCTGATGTACTTGCGCTCGCTGATGTGCTGGCACTTGCTGACGTACTTGCACTTGCTGACGTGCTGGCACTTGCTGACGTACTTGCACTTGCTGACGTGCTGGCACTTGCTGACGTACTTGC
>CAJNCF010000016.1 GCA_905221195.1 bacterium | reverse complement strand
TGATGCTGATTCAGATACTGAAGCACTTTCACTTAATGATGCTGATTCAGATACTGAAGCACTTTCACTTAATGATGTTGATTCAGATACTGAAGCACTTTCACTAGCTGATGTTGACTCAGAAGCTGATGTACTTGCACTTGCTGATGTGCTGGCACTTGCTGATGTTGACTCAGAAGCTGATGTACTTGCACTTGCTGAGGTACTTGCACTTGCTGATGTGCTGGCACTTGCTGACGTACTTGCACTTGCTGAGGTACTTGCACTTGCTGATGTGCTGGCACTTGCTGACGTGCTGGCACTTGCTGACGTGCTGGCACTTGCTGATGTGCTGGCACTTGCTGAGGTACTTGCACTTGCTGATGTACTTGCACTTGCTGACGTGCTGGCACTTGCTGAGGTACTTGCACTGGCTGATGTGCTGGCACTTGCTGAGGTACTTGCACTTGCTGATGTGCTAGCACTGGCTGATGTGCTGGCACTTGCTGATGTGCTGGCACTTGCTGATGTGCTGGCACTTGCTGATGTGCTGGCACTTGCTGAGGTACTTGCACTTGCTGATGTGCTAGCACTTGCTGATGTACTTGTACTTGCTGATGTACTTGCGCTCGCTGAGGTACTTGCACTGGCTGATGTGCTAGCACTTGCTGATGTGCTGGCACTTGCTGACGTACTTGCACTTGCTGATGTGCTGGCACTTGCTGATGTGCTGGCACTTGCTGAGGTACTTGCACTTGCTGAGGTGCTTGCACTTGCTGATGTGCTGGCACTTGCTGATGTGCTGGCACTTGCTGAGGTACTTGCACTTGCTGATGTGCTGGCACTTGCTGATGTGCTAGCACTTGCTGAAGTACTTGCACTTGCTGATGTGCTGGCACTTGCTGATGTGCTGGCACTTGCTGAGGTACTTGCACTTGCTGATGTGCTGGCACTTGCTGATGTGCTTGCGCTTGCTGATGTGCTTGCACTTGCTGATGTGCTGGCACTTGCTGATGTGCTGGCACTTGCTGATGTTGACGCTGATGCCGATGTACTTGCACTCGCTGAAGTTGAAGTACTTGCACTTAATGAAGTTGACTCAGATACTGATGTACTCTTAGATGCTGATTCACTTATTGATGCACTCTTTGATGCTGATTCTGAGATTGAAGCACTTTCACTTACTGATGTTGACTCAGATGCTGAGATACTTTCACTTACTGCCGGCTCTAATTCACCGTTGGTTGCACGGAATCCTACTCCATTCGGAATTTGTTTACCATTCAGTGGATTTTGCGCACCATTGTGAGCACGGTTTATAACACTCTGAATTGAGTTACGTGCAGCTTGAGCCTGCTTGATAACATCTGTCAAATCAGCATTTGGATTTTTAAGAGCTTCTTCAATAGCTAATACAGCAGCATTCACCTTAGCAACTGCTGCATCATTACCAGGTAGACCAGCAGACTGAGCTAAGAGTTTACCCATATCAGCCGAGATTACAGATAGACGTTTGCGATCCTCAGCAACTTTGGTGTTAGTTGTATCTCCCTGACGAACAACTGTCTCTTTATTTGATACTGTCTCTGATGCACTAGCAGTTTCAGAAGCTGATAGGCTAGCTGATAATGATTCACTTGTAGAAAGACTTAGTGATTGGCTTTCACTCTCAGAAAGATGTTTACTAGCATTTTTTGAAGCTTCCTCAGACAAAGATTGGCTTTGGCTAACAGAAACTGATAAGCTGCCTGCTTGAACCCCCTCCTGATCTTTTACAGTTCCCAAAGTTACTGTATCTGTATTTGCAAGTGTTTGTTTTGCCTCCACGGTCTTTTCGACAGCATCATTGGCATAAACAGTTGTTTGTGTTGCAACTGCTCCTCCAAGTACTGTCCCTGCTGCGGCTATCCCTCTCAGAATATCCAGTCCAGTCAATGTATTTGATGATTGCTCTTCAATAACCTCAGTTGTTACCTGAGTAGTATCAACACTACCTTTTAAGACTTTGAAAAGTCCAAATTGAGAGACTGAAGCACGCAACCAATGCTTACCTGACTTGATCAATTTGAAACGAGTCACTCGATCCGTCTCTTTATATTCACCTTCTTGGCGTCTAAAAAACATGTTTAGATTCCCTCCCACTTATCACTTATATTTATGTTCATTTGGCTATAAAATACCAAATTAAATTATACACTAATAAATCAACTATTTCAATCTTCCGAAAAAATATTTTATCTAAAAAATATTTTTATATCACTAAATTTCAAGTTGCGTTTTTTATAATTATCAACAAAATTTCTTTTTAAAGCGTTTTTTAAGACTATGAGTTTAATTTTTAACCGTTTTATAGATTATATTGAGAAATATTAAATTTTTGTTACAAAACTCAAAATAGGAGCATTGAAAATTTAAAATATTTATATTTTAATTTTACCTAAAATAGTTACTTAAATTTATATCCATGTATATCTATAAGAATCAACAACAGAGTGAATTAAGACACAAAGATTGTCGATTCGTTTTTAAACAATGTGCATTGATGGTACTACATACCCTGAAATATTTTTATCCTAATGCTAACAATCATTCAAACATCTCCTTCACTAATAATAAAAATTTCAAATGTATTTTTAATACTCATTTAAAACAGCCTCTTGATCTATTGCTTCGAATATTCATCCTTACATACGAAAAAAAGTTCTATAAAACCCCTGAAAATTTAATTTCCAAGGGTTTTATGGAACTTATTCATTTTTGAACATAGTTATTTTAAGATAAGACATTATGCTTCATCTTCATCATCACGTTTACGGCGTTTCGCAAACATACCTAAACCAGTCACAGCTGCCAAAGCTCCAAAGAGTACAGATGATTTGGAAGCTTCTGTACCTGTATTTGGCAATTTCTGTCTTGACTTACCTGCTGATTCTGATGGTGTTTCAGAAGATAATGTGTCTGCTGATGCCGATTCGCTTGTTGATTCAGATGTGCTTGTTGAAGCCGACGTGCTTGCTGACGTGCTTGCACTTGTTGAAGCCGACGTACTTGCTGATGTGCTTGCACTTGTTGAAGCCGATGTACTTGCTGACGTGCTTGCACTTGTCGAAGCTGACGTGCTTGCTGACGTGCTTGCACTTGTTGAAGCCGATGTACT
>CAJNCF010000015.1 GCA_905221195.1 bacterium | reverse complement strand
ACAGCTCAGGTCCGTTGGTCAAGGGGTTAAGACACCGCCTTTTCACGGCGGTAACACGGGTTCGAATCCCGTACGGACTATGGTATGTTGCGGATGGCACACTTGATGAAAAAGTTTTAAAAAAGTTTCAAAAAAGTGTTGACAAGCGAAAGCGACTGTGATATACTAATATAGTTGTCGCTTGAGAGAAGTAAGCGACAAAGACCTTTGAAAACTGAACAAGACGAACCAATGTGCAGGGCACTACAACAATTGTTGTAGTACTGAACAATGAAAAAAACAATAAATCTGTCAGTGACAGAAATGAGTGAGAACTCAAACTTTTAATGAGAGTTTGATCCTGGCTCAGGACGAACGCTGGCGGCGTGCCTAATACATGCAAGTAGAACGCTGAAGGAGGAGCTTGCTTCTCTGGATGAGTTGCGAACGGGTGAGTAACGCGTAGGTAACCTGCCTGGTAGCGGGGGATAACTATTGGAAACGATAGCTAATACCGCATAACAGTAGATGTTGCATGACATTTGCTTAAAAGGTGCAATTGCATCACTACCAGATGGACCTGCGTTGTATTAGCTAGTTGGTGGGGTAACGGCTCACCAAGGCGACGATACATAGCCGACCTGAGAGGGTGATCGGCCACACTGGGACTGAGACACGGCCCAGACTCCTACGGGAGGCAGCAGTAGGGAATCTTCGGCAATGGACGGAAGTCTGACCGAGCAACGCCGCGTGAGTGAAGAAGGTTTTCGGATCGTAAAGCTCTGTTGTAAGAGAAGAACGAGTGTGAGAGTGGAAAGTTCACACTGTGACGGTATCTTACCAGAAAGGGACGGCTAACTACGTGCCAGCAGCCGCGGTAATACGTAGGTCCCGAGCGTTGTCCGGATTTATTGGGCGTAAAGCGAGCGCAGGCGGTTAGATAAGTCTGAAGTTAAAGGCTGTGGCTTAACCATAGTACGCTTTGGAAACTGTTTAACTTGAGTGCAAGAGGGGAGAGTGGAATTCCATGTGTAGCGGTGAAATGCGTAGATATATGGAGGAACACCGGTGGCGAAAGCGGCTCTCTGGCTTGTAACTGACGCTGAGGCTCGAAAGCGTGGGGAGCAAACAGGATTAGATACCCTGGTAGTCCACGCCGTAAACGATGAGTGCTAGGTGTTAGACCCTTTCCGGGGTTTAGTGCCGTAGCTAACGCATTAAGCACTCCGCCTGGGGAGTACGACCGCAAGGTTGAAACTCAAAGGAATTGACGGGGGCCCGCACAAGCGGTGGAGCATGTGGTTTAATTCGAAGCAACGCGAAGAACCTTACCAGGTCTTGACATCCCTCTGACCGCTCTAGAGATAGAGCTTTCCTTCGGGACAGAGGTGACAGGTGGTGCATGGTTGTCGTCAGCTCGTGTCGTGAGATGTTGGGTTAAGTCCCGCAACGAGCGCAACCCCTATTGTTAGTTGCCATCATTCAGTTGGGCACTCTAGCGAGACTGCCGGTAATAAACCGGAGGAAGGTGGGGATGACGTCAAATCATCATGCCCCTTATGACCTGGGCTACACACGTGCTACAATGGCTGGTACAACGAGTCGCAAGCCGGTGACGGCAAGCTAATCTCTTAAAGCCAGTCTCAGTTCGGATTGTAGGCTGCAACTCGCCTACATGAAGTCGGAATCGCTAGTAATCGCGGATCAGCACGCCGCGGTGAATACGTTCCCGGGCCTTGTACACACCGCCCGTCACACCACGAGAGTTTGTAACACCCGAAGTCGGTGAGGTAACCGTAAGGAGCCAGCCGCCTAAGGTGGGATAGATGATTGGGGTGAAGTCGTAACAAGGTAGCCGTATCGGAAGGTGCGGCTGGATCACCTCCTTTCTAAGGATAAGGAACTGCGCATTGGTCTTGTTTAGTCTTGAGAGGTCTTGTGGGGCCTTAGCTCAGCTGGGAGAGCGCCTGCTTTGCACGCAGGAGGTCAGCGGTTCGATCCCGCTAGGCTCCATTGGTGAGAGATCACCAAGTAATGCACATTGAAAATTGAATATCTATATCAAATAGTAACAAGAAAATAAACCGAAAACGCTGTAGTATTAATAAGAGTTTATGACTGAAAGGTCAAAAAATAAGGTTAAGTTAATAAGGGCGCACGGTGGATGCCTTGGCACTAGGAGCCGAAGAAGGACGTGACAAACGACGATATGCCTTGGGTAGCTGTAAGTAAGCGATGATCCAGGGATTTCCGAATGGGGGAACCCAACAGGTACTACCTGTTACCCGCATCTGTTAAGGATGTGAGGAGGAAGACGCAGTGAACTGAAACATCTAAGTAGCTGCAGGAAGAGAAAGCAAAAGCGATTGCCTTAGTAGCGGCGAGCGAAACGGCAGAAGGGCAAACCGAAGAGTTTACTCTTCGGGGTTGTAGGACTGCAATGTGGACTCAAAGATTATAGAAGAATGATTTGGGAAGATCAGCCAAAGAGAGTAATAGCCTCGTATTTAAAATAGTCTTTGTACCTAGCAGTATCCTGAGTACGGCGGGACACGTGAAATCCCGTCGGAATCTGGGAGGACCATCTCCCAACCCTAAATACTCCCTAGTGACCGATAGTGAACCAGTACCGTGAGGGAAAGGTGAAAAGCACCCCGGGAGGGGAGTGAAATAGAACCTGAAACCGTGTGCCTACAACAAGTTCGAGCCCGTTAATGGGTGAGAGCGTGCCTTTTGTAGAATGAACCGGCGAGTTACGTTATGATGCGAGGTTAAGTTGAAGAGACGGAGCCGTAGGGAAACCGAGTCTGAATAGGGCGGATTAGTATCATGACGTAGACCCGAAACCATGTGACCTACCCATGAGCAGGTTGAAGGTGCGGTAAGACGCACTGGAGGACCGAACCAGGGCACGTTGAAAAGTGCTTGGATGACTTGTGGGTAGCGGAGAAATTCCAAACGAACTTGGAGATAGCTGGTTCTCTCCGAAATAGCTTTAGGGCTAGCGTCGACATAAAGATTCTTGGAGGTAGAGCACTGTTTGGGTGAGGGGTCCATCCCGGATTACCAATCTCAGATAAACTCCGAATGCCAATGAATTATGGTCGGCAGTCAGACTGCGAGTGCTAAGATCCGTAGTCGAAAGGGAAACAGCCCAGACCACCAGCTAAGGTCCCAAAATAATTGTTAAGTGGAAAAGGATGTGGGGTTGCACAGACAACTAGGATGTTAGCTTAGAAGCAGCTATTCATTCAAAGAGTGCGTAATAGCTCACTAGTCGAGTGACCCTGCGCCGAAAATGTACCGGGGCTAAAACAATTTACCGAAGCTGTGGATACCTTTATAGGTATGGTAGGAGAGCGTTCTATGTGTGATGAAGGTATACCGTGAGGAGTGCTGGAACGCATAGAAGTGAGAATGCCGGTATGAGTAGCGAAAGACAGGTGAGAATCCTGTCCACCGTAAGACTAAGGTTTCCAGGGGAAGGCTCGTCCGCCCTGGGTTAGTCGGGACCTAAGGAGAGACCGAAAGGTGTATCCGATGGACAACAGGTTGATATTCCTGTACTAGAGTATGTAGTGATGGAGGGACGCAGTAGGCTAACTAAAGCAGACGATTGGAAGTGTCTGTCTAAGCAGTGAGGTGTGAATTGAGTTAAATGCTTAGTTCTATAACATTGAGCTGTGATGGGGAGCGAAGTTTAGTAGCGAAGTTAGTGACGTCACACTGCCAAGAAAAGCTTCTAGCGTTTAAACATACTCTACCCGTACCGCAAACCGACACAGGTAGTCGAGGCGAGTAGCCTCAGGTGAGCGAGAGAACTCTCGTTAAGGAACTCGGCAAAATGACCCCGTAACTTCGGGAGAAGGGGTGCTGACTTTACGTCAGCCGCAGTGAATAGGCCCAAGCAACTGTTTATCAAAAACACAGCTCTCTGCTAAATCGTAAGATGATGTATAGGGGGTGACGCCTGCCCGGTGCTGGAAGGTTAAGAGGAGTGCTTAGCGTAAGCGAAGGTATGAATTGAAGCCCCAGTAAACGGCGGCCGTAACTATAACGGTCCTAAGGTAGCGAAATTCCTTGTCGGGTAAGTTCCGACCCGCACGAAAGGCGTAATGATTTGGGCACTGTCTCAACGAGAGACTCGGTGAAATTTTAGTACCTGTGAAGATGCAGGTTACCCGCGACAGGACGGAAAGACCCCATGGAGCTTTACTGCAGTTTGATATTGAGTGTCTGTACCACATGTACAGGATAGGTAGGAGTCTACGAGATCGGGACGCCAGTTTCGAAGGAGACGTTGTTGGGATACTACCCTTGTGTTATGGCCACTCTAACCCGGATAGGTGATCCCTATCGGAGACAGTGTCTGACGGGCAGTTTGACTGGGGCGGTCGCCTCCTAAAAGGTAACGGAGGCGCCCAAAGGTTCCCTCAGAATGGTTGGAAATCATTCGCAGAGTGTAAAGGTATAAGGGAGCTTGACTGCGAGAGCTACAACTCGAGCAGGGACGAAAGTCGGGCTTAGTGATCCGGTGGTTCCGTATGGAAGGGCCATCGCTCAACGGATAAAAGCTACCCTGGGGATAACAGGCTTATCTCCCCCAAGAGTTCACATCGACGGGGAGGTTTGGCACCTCGATGTCGGCTCGTCGCATCCTGGGGCTGTAGTCGGTCCCAAGGGTTGGGCTGTTCGCCCATTAAAGCGGCACGCGAGCTGGGTTCAGAACGTCGTGAGACAGTTCGGTCCCTATCCGTCGCGGGCGTAGGAAATTTGAGAGGATCTGCTCCTAGTACGAGAGGACCAGAGTGGACTTACCGCTGGTGTACCAGTTGTCTTGCCAAAGGCATCGCTGGGTAGCTATGTAGGGAAGGGATAAACGCTGAAAGCATCTAAGTGTGAAACCCACCTCAAGATGAGATTTCCCATGATTTTATATCAGTAAGAGCCCTGAGAGATGATCAGGTAGATAGGTTAGAAGTGGAAGTGTGGCGACACATGTAGCGGACTAATACTAATAGCTCGAGGACTTATCCAAAGTAACTGAGAATATGAAAGCGAGCGGTTTTCTTGATTTGAATAGATATTCAATTTTGAGTAGGTATTACTCAGAGTTAAGTGACGATAGCCTAGGAGATACACCTGTACCCATGCCGAACACAGAAGTTAAGCCCTAGAACGCCGGAAGTAGTTGGGGGTTGCCCCCTGTGAGATATGGAAGTCGCTTAGCT
>CAJNCF010000014.1 GCA_905221195.1 bacterium | reverse complement strand
CTTGCACTTGCTGACGTGCTGGCACTTGCTGATGTACTTGCGCTCGCTGAGGTACTTGCGCTCGCTGAGGTACTTGCGCTCGCTGATGTGCTTGCACTTGCTGAAGTACTTGCACTTGCTGACGTGCTGGCACTTGCTGATGTACTTGCGCTTGCTGAGGTACTTGCGCTCGCTGAGGTACTTGCACTTGCTGACGTGCTGGCACTTGCTGATGTACTTGCGCTCGCTGAGGTTGACGCTGATGCTGACGTGCTGGCACTTGCTGACGTACTTGCGCTCGCTGATGTACTTGCGCTCGCTGATGTACTTGCGCTCGCTGAGGTACTTGCACTTGCTGACGTACTTGCACTTGCTGACGTACTTGCACTTGCTGATGTACTTGCGCTCGCTGATGTGCTGGCACTTGCTGACGTACTTGCACTTGCTGATGTGCTGGCACTTGCTGACGTACTTGCACTTGCTGATGTGCTGGCACTTGCTGACGTGCTGGCACTTGCTGATGTGCTGGCACTTGCTGAAGTACTTGCTGATATGCTCGCGCTGGCTGAGGTACTTGCACTTGCTGATGTGCTTGCACTTGTTGAAGCTGACTTAGACGCGCTCGTTGATGCACTTGTTGACGCTGACTTAGATGCGCTCGTTGATGCACTTGTTGACGCTGACTTAGATGCGCTCGTTGAAGCACTTGTCGACGCTGACTTAGATGCGCTTGTTGATGCACTTGTTGATGCACTTGTCGACGCTGACTTAGATGCGCTTGTTGATGCACTTGTCGACGCTGACTTAGATGCGCTTGTTGATGCACTTGTCGACGCTGACTTAGATGCGCTTGTTGATGCACTTGTCGACGCTGACTTAGATGCGCTTGTTGATGCACTTTGACTTGCACTTGTCGACGCCGACTTAGATGCGCTTGTTGATGTACTTTGACTTGCACTTGTCGACGCTGATAGAGATCTATACTCTGAATCATCTACAGTAATAGTAACAGACACTTCATCTGTCGATCCATCTGGATAAGTAACCACAACTGTTCGTGTTAATTGACCGTTTCGAACAGTTGGATTTTCGCCATCTTTCCATGCATAAGTTGTTGGATTACCTGTTGTTGCACCTCTAGTTGGTAAAGATGCCTTGTTTGAAATATATGTCTCTGGCGAACCCAGCTCTGGAATAGTTCCATTTGAAGTCACCTTAACTGTAGGATTTGTTGCTGTCGGAGTATACTTGTCTGACTGCTTACGGAACTCAATCTGGATATTAGCGTTATTTGTAGCATTTGAAACGTTATTATTGTTCGTTAAATTAGCTTGGTCATATCCAGTGATATAACGAGTCCAGCTGTTTTTGCTAGCGTCATTATTAACAGCCTGACCTTTACCTACATGTCCCGAAATAGTTACTTTATACGGATCAGCCTCTGTGGCATTGCCGTCTTGTCCCAATTTATTAGATTTATCGGTGAAGTTAATGTCTGTTCCTTTAGCAGTATCGACAATTCTTGCTTGACTTCTCGCCTCAAATGGATTTGAAGTATCAGTAGTTAGGGTAACTCTATCATCTACCTTAATCTTGTCCAAGCGACCGCTGTTATCTGTCAAGTTCACATCAACACTAAATTCTTCTTCACGATAAACAATAATCTTATGTGGGTTCGCTTTATCGATTTCTGCACCACTATTAACTGTCAAATTAGTAATCGTTGGTGCTACTGTATCAGTAACTGTGAAGGTAACAGGCACTTCATCTGTTGAACCATCTGGATAAGTGACTACAACTGTCTTCGTATGTTCTCCAACTCCTAAACCTGTCAAGGTTGTTCCTGGTTTCCACTCATATCTAGTACCAGTTGGATGGCTTGGAGTTCCTTGAGCAGCTGTAACATAGTCCCCAGCAGCACCTGGGATGTTAACTGTTTGCTGACCAGTTGGAGGTGTAAGTGTCCGATTAGCCGACGATTCCCCTCCTTCATACTTATCAGTTTGAGCATGTATTTCAATCTTGAAACCTGAACCCTGAGTATCTCCAGTTGGACTATCATATTTCAGATTATCTCCACCTGAAAAGGCTCCAAATTTATCATAAGCATAAAGATATCGAGTATAAGATCCCAAAGTTGCATTAAGTGGAACATCCCCCTTAATATTTACTTTTAGAGGATTGCTTTCTGTTGCTTGTCCATCAACATTGAGTTTATTGGTTGGAACTTCTAGTCTGACATTTCCAAATGGTCCTTGATAACTTGATGTTGTTGATGATGGTCCCCATGGATTAGCATCATTTGCATACTTGAAAGAAACGATCTTCCCTTGGTCATCTGTATATTTAAGATTTGCTTCAAAACTTTCCCCACGGTAAACAACAAGCTTATGTGGTTCAGAGGCTGTAACTGTCGCACTCTTAACTGCCTCAATTCGACCCATCACAGGTTTTTGGTTATCAACAACCGAGATTGGAACATCAACCGTTTCACTTGAACCATCCTTATAAGTCAAGGTTGCAGTTACTTTTTGTTCACCTGCTCTTGTAATATCTAAGTTATCGCGATTCAAAGAAATGGTCGTACCATCTGTCTCGTAGTTGCTAATCAAACCTTTAATTGTTTCATCTGTCAGAGTTTGACCTTTTGCAATTTCATACTTAGTTGCTGTTGGATCGTTGGTTGGTTTATCCTTTTGCTCCTTGACGACAAGACCTAAACCTGAATAGCTAGCATTGCCATTCTCATCCATCGCAACAATTCCGAATTTTTTATTTCCTACATCTTCTCGTGTTGGGTCAAGAAGTAAGGCTTTCCGTTTGAGGTTTGGATCGCTTTCATTCGTTGTTATTGTTACCTTAGATGAATCAAAGTTTCGTGATGTACCACCTGGATTTACCATTGTATTTGAGAAATCCACTATGTTAAAGGTAGGAATTTTGTTATTACCAGTGTCCTTTTCAGAGGCTGTGATAACAATACTAGAAGTCTCACCAGCATAGATAATCGGAGAACCTGGAGCAATATCCTGTCCAGTAGTAGAAGAAACTGGGATTACTTGTCCATCTTTTGCAATAGTGATTTTAGGTCCCTGAGTATTAACTGCAGAAACGGTCGCTTCTGATTTAGCAGGTTGACTACGTTTGTAGGTCGAAGTAGCAATAACCTTCGTATTGTCTTCCACTACAGCGGCTGGAATGTCAATACTTCCTGTAGTTGGGTTAAAACCAAGTGTATCTGGGAAATCTCCCTGTTTCTCCCACTTGTTATCTACTTTTTGAATAGTGACTGTCTTATCATTTCTTTGCCCTGTTGGACGATAAGTTAGCGTCATCTTGTCAACTGGTTTATCAGCAGTTTCTACAGGAGTAGCTGTTGCACTTCCTATAGTAAGACCCGAATTTGGTGCAACTAGTCGTGGTTGTGTCGGAGTTGGGTTAACAATGTTACGCGCTGTAATCTTGCCACTTTCATCAGACTCAACATAGTTCTTTTGCACACCATCTCTATCTGTATAGGTAGACTGATTATCTACAATCGTCTTCACATGGTAGCTATTTCCACTTCCCAAACCAACCTTATTAAAGACTGCTGTGCCATCTGCTGCTGCCGTTGTCGTTGCAATTAGCTGACCATTTTCATAAAGGGCAACTTTCTTACCTGCTATTGCGTTTGCAACACGAATATCTTGCTTTTCAATACCTTCTTGCAACTGGGTTGTGATTTGTGGCGTTTTTGGTTTGATAACAAAAGTAATTGGCGTATCATCTTCAAAACCATCCGTTGTAAAGTGACGGTGGATGTTCAAAGCCATTACACCTGGCTCACGTCCAATAGACTTACGTGGCACTTCTGTTCCATCCGATGCCTTACGATAGGTCAAGGTTCCTTGTAGATTTCCATTACTATCTACTGGCCCTTTAGGAACCCCATAGTCTTCTCCATTTTGAGCTGAATTGATTAGATATTTATTAGGATCTGGATAACCATTATTCGCTAAATTAGAATCCGCAACTTCTCCCCATGCTTCAAATCCAGCTCGCGCAAAATCTAAATAGCTATATGGTGCATTTACTTGGTTTACAAACTTGGTGCTGCCACCTTTGATACGAACTGGGTAAGCTTCTTTGTCACTGATATCCGCTGGGTTGGTATGAAGACCAATAGCCGCAAAAGTTGTTGCTGGCGAGGCCGTACCATAGAGAACTTGCATGTTCTTAATCATAGCATTAGTAGTTGAGTCTGGCACTGTCGTTCTAAAACGCATAACCTCACTCGAACCACCACCTGATACTTGCACACGTTGCCAAATAGTTCGTTTCTCTGATGTTTTTGGATTTACCGCATCCTTCAAAGCTTGAGTTGAAGGATATTTTGCATTTTGACTACGTGAAAAAGCACGGAACATATTGTGTTCTTCGTCTTCACTATAGAGAGAAATCAAACCACGGTCTGCACGTCCAAATCTTGACAACTCAGTCTTCTCTGTTCCACGGAGTTCCATTACACCATGTCGACCAGGCATCATATGGTCATTAGCAGTGACACCTAAGTTTGACAAATCATCATACTGACCAGTAATCGTTGAACGATAGTTGGCATTAATGATTTCTTCAGGCATGTTGACAATTGTTGGAATTTGAATCCAGTTATTTGCCAAAGTTGGAGTTAGTTGAGATTTAGGGTCAGATACTAGGGTCCAAACCAAAGAAGTAATCTTCCCTTTATTGTCATATTCTGGAATAACATTTAGATTGATGTTGTTATTCAATCGATTTTCCGCATTGTCAGAGTTACCTGAAGAAAAAGCTCTAATTTTCTCACCGTTCGTACCATAGGTAACGACTTCATCACCAATCGCATTGGAACCTGACATCACGTTTTTAACTCTAAATTGCGATCCTTGCTTCATGACTTGGCCATTTAGCTTGTCTCGTTTTCCTGAATTTGCACGCAATACAGCATTGGCGATTGAAGCTTCTGCAGCTCTAGCTTGCTTGATAACATCTGTCAAGTCAGCATTTGGATTTTTCAAAGCTTCTTCGATAGCTGTTACAGCTGCGTTAACTTTAGTAACTGCTGAATCCATGTTAGGTAAACCGATAGACTTAGCTAGGTATTCACCCATAGAAGCTGAGATTTTAGACAGACGTTTGCGGTCTTCTTCAGCTTTCTTGTTGCTCTCTGCAGATACTGTAGTTGCTACGGCAGCTGTTGTCGTCGTATCCACCAAGCTTGAAGCTGTTGATGTGAGTTGACTTAAACGATTTTCAACTGCTTGTAGAGAAGCCAAACTGTTCTTGATGGCATTTGAAAGAGCTGCATCAGCTGTAGTATTAGCTGTATCTTCTTTACGTACAGATGTCTCTTTATTTGAAGCTGTCTCTGAAGCTACTGGTGTTGCAAGTTCAGAAGTTGCTCCAGCTTGTGATTGAGCAGCACTTGTTGAAGCTGACTCAGATGCTGACGTGCTTGCAGATACAGAGGCACTTGTTGAAGTACTTACTGATTGGCTTTCACTTTCTGACCGACTTTCACTTTCCGACAGATACTTGCTTGCATGCTTCGAAGCTTCCTCAGACAAGGATTGGCTTTGGCTAACAGAAACTGACAAACTGTCTGCTTTAGCCCCCTCCTGATCTTTTACTGTTCCCAAAGTTACTGTATCTGTATTCGCAAGTGTTTGATTTGACTCTACTGTCTTTTCAAGAGCGTCATTGGCATACACAGTTGTTTGTGTTACAACTGCCCCTCCAAGTACCGTCCCTGCTGCGGCTAACCCTTTCAGGATATCCAATCCAGTCAGTGTATTTGCTGATTGCTCTTCAATCACTTCAGTTGTTACCTGAGTAGCATCTACACCACCACGCAAGACTTTAAAGAGACCAAATTGAGAGGTCGAGGCACGCAACCAATGCTTACCCGACTTGATCAACTTGAAACGGGTCACACGATCCGTCTCCCTATATTCACCTTCTTGGCGTCTAAAAAACATTTTTTAGATTCCTTTCCTTTTATTTTTATGTGCATTTATCAATAAAATACCAACTTATATTATACAATTTAGATTCAGTTAATTCAATAAGTTTCAAAACATTTTTACCTAAAAAAAACATTTTTATATTACTAAATTCCGACTTACAATTTTTTATAATCATCAACAATGTGGCCTATTTTAAAGGATTTCAAAGCCTATGAATTTAATTTTAACCGTTTTATGTATTTATATTTTGAAATATTAAATTTTTGTTACAAAAATTTAAACTAGAATTGTAAATTTATGTCCGATATTTAATATATTATTTTATCTGTGATATTTATGTATTTATATATCTATAACAAACTACAATAACATGGAACAATACACAAATATTTTAGCTCCGATTTGCTATAGAATAATGCAAGAAGGACAGTAGCTCTATGCCCTTGAATGTCTTTATTCTAACATCAATGAACAATCAAACATATCATTTATTAAAAGTATTTATTTTTTAATACTCAATTCAAACGCTCTCTACCCAGACTGTTTAAGTATTCACTCCTTCGCTCCATTTCTATTATAGAAGTTTCTTAACTACTATGCTTCTTATGATTTGTTGTTACTACACTTTCTGCGCTTAAGATACATCATGAGATAAGTCGTACATCTTCCACGTTTATACAAGATATGAGAACTTTAAAAGGTTACAATTAAAATAGGAAATCTGACCCGAGACTGGGCAAAAATTCAATTTCAGGAAAAAATGAAGTAAATATTCACACAATAAAAGGCATAGTATCAAGGTTTTTAAGGGCTGATATTATGCGTTTTTTAATTTTAAAGACTTTTTGCTCAGTATCATAAAGATTTATCTTTTTCACACAAACATTAGTCCTAATTCAATTACTCTCTTGATTTACATATATAGATTACGTTTACCTATTTGGACTTTAGAGATTCTAGCTTTTTATCTACATTGAGGGTCTTACTATTACGTTTCTGTTTGTAGAGCCACTATTTCGCTGTTCCTTCCTCTGACGATTCTTATTTCCAGCGTCAGCTTCACCTTGCCGTATTCAAGTACAGCCTGTAGCTAGCTTCCTAGTTTGCTCTTTGATTTTCATTAAGTACTAATGGTTATATTATGACAGTCAGATCGTACTCAAAAAAATCCCCTGGATGATTTTCATCCAAGGGATTCTTCATAAATCGAGATAATAATACTTTCTATGTATTTTTAATCCGATTATTCTTCGTCATCACGTTTACGGCGTTTCGCAAACATACCTAGACCAGTCACTGCTGCCAAAGCTCCAAGGAGTACAGATGATTTAGAAGCTTCTGTACCTGTATTTGGCAATTGCTGTCTTGACTTACCTGCTAATTCTGCTGGCGTTTCAGAAGATAATGTATCTGCTGATGTCGATGTGCTTGCTGAGGTAGATGCTACAGCACTTGTTGACGCTGAAGTAGAGGCTACGGCGCTTGTGCTTGCTGATTCTGAGACACTTGTTGAGGCACTTTGACTGACACTTGCTGGCGTACTTGCACTCGCTGAGGTTGACGCTGATGCTGAGGTGCTTGCACTTGTTGAAGCTGACGTGCTTGCTGATGTACTTGCACTTGTTGAAGCTGACGTACTTGCTGATGTACTTGCGCTTGTTGAAGCTGATGTACTTGCTGACGTGCTAGCCGATGTACTTGCGCTTGTTGAAGCTGACGTGCTTGCGCTTGTTGAAGCCGATGTACTTGCTGACGTGCTTGCGCTCGTTGAAGCCGATGTACTTGCTGATGTGCTTGCACTTGTTGAAGCCGACGTACTTGCTGATGTACTTGCGCTCGTTGAAGCGGATGTACTTGCTGATGTACTTGCGCTCGTTGAAGCTGACGTACTTGCTGATGTGCTTGCACTTGTTGAAGCCGACGTGCTAGCCGATGTACTTGCTGACGTACTTGCACTTGTTGAAGCTGACGTACTTGCTGACGTGCTGGCGCTTGTTGAAGCCGACGTACTTGCTGACGTGCTTGCACTTGTCGAAGCTGACGTACTTGCTGATGTGCTTGCGCTTGTTGAAGCTGATGTACTTGCTGACGTGCTTGCACTTGTCGAAGCTGACGTACTTGCTGATGTGCTTGCACTTGTTGAAGCCGACGTACTTGCTGACGTGCTTGCACTTGTCGAAGCTGACGTACTTGCGCTCGTTGAAGCTGATGTACTTGCTGACGTACTTGCTGAGGTGCTTGCGCTTGTTGAAGCTGACGTGCTTGCTGACGTGCTTGCGCTTGTTGAAGCTGATGTACTTGCTGATGTGCTTGCACTTGTTGAAGCTGACGTACTTGCTGATGTGCT
>CAJNCF010000013.1 GCA_905221195.1 bacterium | reverse complement strand
GAACAAGCCATTATAGACTATATCGATTACTACAACAACAAACGAATTAAGGTAAAACTAAAAGGACTTAGTCCTGTGCAATACAGAACTAAATCCTTTCAATAATTATTTGTCCAACTTTTTGGGGTCAGTACAGTACTGATATAATGCGTTTTTCTGATTTTAAGATTCTTATACTCTTCGAAAATCTCTTCAAACCACGTCAACATCGCTTTGCCGTAGATATGGTTACTGACTTCGTCAGTTCTATCCACAACCTCAAAACAGTGTTTTGAACTGACTTCGTCAGTTATATCTGCAACCTCAAAGCAGTGCTTTGAGCAACCTGCGGCTAGTTTATGCTTTGATTTTTATTGAGTATTAACTCAATCTCTTGTAATTTATGTTGATTTCAAAAACAAAATTCTTCTAAAATAGTACACTTCAGGTTAAAAAAATGTCATTTCAGATTTTCTGTTCCAGAAATAGCTATCACTATGATATAATTATTTTATGATTATTACTATTCCTATAAAAAACCAAAAAGATATTGGCACACCATCTGATTCAGTCGTTGTTCTAGGCTATTTTGATGGTATACACAAGGGGCATCAAGAATTATTTCGCGTTGCCAATAAGGCTGCGAGAAAGGATTTATTGCCTATCGTCGTTATGACCTTTAATGAATCTCCAAAAATTACTTTAGAGCCTTATCATCCTGACCTATTTTTACATATTTTGAACCCTGCTGAACGTGAGAGGAAATTAAAACGAGAAGGTGTTGAAGAATTATATCTCCTTGATTTTAGTAGTCAATTTGCTAGTCTCACGGCAGAAGAATTTTTTGCAACTTATATCAAGGCTATGAATGCTAAAATTATTGTTGCAGGTTTTGATTATACATTTGGTTCTGACCAAAAAACGGCAGAAGACTTAAAGGATTACTTTGATGGAGAAGTCATTATCGTTCCACCTGTAGAAGATGAGAAAGGAAAGATTAGTTCAACTCGTATCCGTCAAGCTATTTTAGATGGAAATGTGAAAGAAGCAGGAGAACTTTTGGGAGCGCCTCTACTATCAAGAGGTATGGTGGTTCATGGTAATGCTCGTGGTCGTACGATTGGTTATCCGACAGCTAATTTGGTGCTTTTAGACCGCACTTATATGCCAGCAGATGGTGTTTATGTCGTTGATGTTGAGATTCAAAGGCAGAAGTATCGTGCTATGGCTAGTGTCGGGAAAAATGAAACCTTTGATGGAGAAGAAGCACGTTTTGAAGTCAATATTTTTGATTTTAATCAAGATATTTATGGCGAGACCGTCATGGTTTATTGGCTTGATCGCATTCGTGATATGACAAAATTTGATTCTGTTGATCAATTAGTTGATCAGTTAAAGGCAGACGAAGAAGTAGCGCGGAATTGGTCTTAAAAGTTTGAGTAAATAAAACAAAAAGAGGTAACTACAAGACCTCTTTTTATTCTTTTTCAAAGGTGAAGCCTTCTCCTAGGATTTCATGGGCTTCTGTAATAGTTATAAAGGCTTGAGGATCGATTCGATGAATCATTTCCTTCATTTTAACAATTTCATTTCTTCCGACAATACAGTAGATGATTTTCAAATCTTTTTGACTATAGTAGCCTTGCCCCGAGATAAAAGTAACACCTCGTCCTAGGTCATCATTAATAGCCTTAGCAAGTTGGTCAGGACGTTTAGTAATAATCATAAATCCTTTACCTGCGTATCCTCCTTCCCCAATCAAATCAATCACTCGGGATACAATGAAAGTAAAGAGCAGAGTGTAAGTAACCAATCTCAAATCCTTAAAAATAAGGAGAATGAGCATGAGAATACAAAAATCTAAGATAAAAAGCAGTTTACCCATGGAGAAATGAGTGTATTTGTTGAGGATACGGGCTAGAATATCTGTTCCACCCGTTGTACCTCCAGCGTTAAAGATAATTCCAAGACCAATTCCTAATAGAATTCCAGATATAAGGGCAGTAATTAGTAAATCACCTTGAAGGTCAATATGAAGGGGAATACGCTCAAAAAAAGCTAACCAGGTAGATAGAGCCAAGGTTCCAAGTAAACTAGAATAGAGAGATTTTGCTCCAAATATTTTCCAAGCTAGAATGAAAAGGGGGATATTAATCAATAGGTTCATAAGAGAGACAGGTATTTTAAAAAGATAAAAGGTAATGAGGGTAATGCCTGTCGCCCCTCCTTCGAAGAGATGGTGGGGAATTACAAAATAGGTTAGACCAAAAGCATAAATGCCAGCACCTAGTAAAATGGTTAAAACGGGATAGATTTTTTTAATCATAGGACACCTCTTTTCTTATAAGTTGATTATATCAAATTTTTAAGAAAAATTTGATTGACTCCATTAGGATTTTTAATCTTTTTTTGATATAATTAGAAGTAAGGAAACCAATCTGAATCCTAAAATAGAAAGATTGACACTATGACAAAAATTAAGATTGTAACCGATTCATCTGTTACTATTGAGCCAGAATTAGTAAAGCAATTAGATATTACGGTCGTTCCACTATCTGTAATGATTGATAATGTTGTTTATTCGGATGCTGATTTGAAAGAAGAAGGTAAATTTCTTCGGTTGATGCAAGAAAGTAAGAACCTTCCGAAAACAAGTCAACCACCTGTAGGTGTCTTCGCTGAAGTTTTTGAAGATCTGTGTAAGGATGGTAGCCAGATTCTTACTATTCATATGTCCCATGCCCTTTCGGGTACGGTTGAAGCTGCACGTCAAGGTGCTAGCTTATCTACTGCCGACGTGACAGTTATTGATAGTTCCTTCACTGACCAAGCCTTAAAATTCCAAGTTGTCGAAGCTGCTAAATTGGCACAAGAAGGCAAAGAGATGGCGGAAATTTTATCTCATGTAGAAGAAGTAAAAAAACATACGGAGCTCTATATTGGCGTTTCTACTCTAGAAAATCTAGTAAAAGGTGGACGAATTGGTCGTGTAACTGGATTGTTGAGCTCACTTCTCAATATCCGTGTTGTCATGCAGATGAAGGACCATGAATTGCAACCAATGGTTAAAGGTCGTGGCGCTAAAACTTTTAAAAAATGGTTGGATGAGTTGATAACATCACTCTCTGAACGCTCTGTAGCAGAGATTGGAATTTCATATTCTGGTAGTTCTGATTGGGCAAAAGAGATGAAAGACAATTTGCAGCCTTATGTTGAAAAGCCAATTTCAGTATTGGAAACAGGTTCTATTATTCAAACTCACACGGGTGAAAACGCTTGGGCTATTTTAATTCGTTACAATTCCTAAAAAACTCCTAAAAAAATAAAGAAAATGCGAATAAATAGCGTTTTTAACTTGACCTAGAAGGGATTTTAGGATATGATTATAGTTGTTAATTAGAAATTAAATTGGAGGAATCATTAACATGGCAAACAAACAAGATTTGATCGCTAAAGTAGCAGAAGCTACAGAATTGACTAAGAAAGACTCAGCAGCAGCAGTTGAAGCTGTATTCGCAGCAGTAGCTGACTACCTTGCAGCTGGTGAAAAAGTTCAATTGATCGGTTTTGGTAACTTTGAAGTTCGTGAGCGTGCTGCACGTAAAGGTCGTAACCCACAAACTGGTAAAGAAATCACAATTGCAGCTTCTAAAGTTCCAGCATTCAAAGCTGGTAAAGCTCTTAAAGACGCTGTTAAATAATCAGCCTTTAAAAAGCCTATCATATCAAGCATTTGAGCTTGTGTGACAGGCTTTTTTTGTGTATAGGGGGCAAAAAAGGGGCAAAACTATAAATTATCTAGTAGGTCGAGGATATTGTCATCCATCTTCTTTGTAACGTGAGTATAGATTTTATTTGTCGTACGAGAGTCAGAATGCCCTACTCTAGCCATAATCGCTTTTAGAGGCACGTTGTTTTCTGATAGTCGGCTTACTAGGGTATGTCTAAAGATATGAGAAGTTAAGTGCTTATCAATGGGGTTTTTAAGCCGGTTGTTTGCTTTTTGAATCGCTAAATTAAACGAGTTATTTTGGATAGGTATTCCGTTCTTGGTAACAAAAATAAATCCGAGATCATTAAAGGTTTCTCTTGTATTTTTCGAAAGTTCATTTATTGAGATGAATTCTTTTAATATTTCAAGTTCACTCTTTGATAAGGAAACTGTCCTGAAGCTTGCAGCTGTTTTTGTTGTTGTTTTTAATCCTTTAGAATAGCCTACAGTCTTATCTAGCGTTCCATGTATTTTGACAGTCTTGCTATCAAAATCAACATTCTCTTCTCTAAGCGCTATAGCTTCACCTATATGACAACCATTGTAAGCCATAAATTCAGCAAGCAATCTTTTTAACTCATCTTCTTCAAGGAATTTCTTTTCTGTCTTTTCTAAATCTTCGATAGTCTTTACGAGTTTGGGAAGTTTCGCACGTCTTGCAGGATTGTCTTCAATGTACTCAAGATTGACTGCGTAATCAAGAGACAGGTTTAAGATTAACTTATATCGTTCCATTTTTGAACGGGATAGGTCAAGGTTGTTTAGAAAACGCTGAATGTATTTTGTATCGATGTTGCTCACTTTCACAGATAAATCAAAAGTCTCTTTAAAATCATTCACGTTGCTGGTAAGAGAGCTGATAGAACTCCCCTTGAGTTCCTTTTGATAAAACGCCCACCACTCATTTAAAACGTGCTCATAGACGATATCAGTCGTTTGTAGCTTCTTTAGTGTTTCTTCTAATCGCTCGTCCAGAAGCCTCTGTGCTTCTTTTTTAGCCCTGCTTGAGCCTGAGTCAAGAGTAACCGACACTCGTTTCCATTTCTCGGTGTACGGGTCTTTGTATCTCTCAAAAAATTTATATTTTCCGTTGGAAAGTTCTTCCATCCACATTGATTTTCACCTCATTTCTTGATAAAATGGGTATAAGAAAACGACCTTTTGAATGGTTGTTTCCTTATAGACGATATCCTCACACTCAAAATTTGGCGATGGCGAGTGTGAGGATTTTTTATTTTGAATTATTCCAATCCGATGCCGACTTTAGCAGTCAATAAGTAAGCACCACTTTCTTGTTTGCTAAATGTCAAAGTAACGCTTCGGATTTTTGTTCCTGCTGAAGAATATGAAACTGTTCTACTTTCATGATCATTGACAGTAGTAGTGTTTATATTATTTGGTTCTCCATGAACGCTAACAATATCGTCGTAGTTAGTTCCACCAGCTCCATAATTCATGATGTCACCCATCTGAAGAGCGTCAAACTGTTCTTTTGTCCAGTTAAATTTAGCATCCTCTTCTTTTTGTGATGATTCGATAGAAGAACTTACTGAGCTAACAGTATCTTCCACGCTCTTAGCAGCGTTATTCAAAGCACGGGCATACATCAATTGAGTAGCGATAACAATAACCATTGACACAACTGCTAAAACTGTACCAATGATAGCCAACATTTTTGGTCTTTTTCTGTTAATAGCTAAACCTATCAAGCCCAATATAAGCGCTAAGACAGCAATAACAAAAGATAGATTGTTAATAATAGGCATCCAAGACCCAAATAGAGCGATTGCTCCGAAAATAATAGCCAAAATACCTAAAACTTTGCGTTCTTCATTCATAATGAAACCTCTCTCAGCTTTTAATGTGGATCAGTTATTGCACATTTTTTTATTTCCGTTTTACGCAACTATTTCCAAAATGGGAATAGTTGTTAAATAAAAAATTAAAAGCCCAACTCATAAGAGCAGGGCTAGAGATGTCCTCTTGGGACAGTATCATCTATTTTGTCGTCAAGCGACTTTATGATTTTATTCTAACCCTAATTTTAAAAAAAGTCAATTTTTTATTTAATATAAATCTAGTCCAAGAACTTCTTTTATTTTGTCTAATAGTTTTTTATGGTCGTCTGTATCTAGCTTGTAAGCTGGTCTATAAACTTTATCATATAACTCTTTTCCTGTTGCATCTAGCATTACTTGTCCATCACTATCAGTCTTTTTCTTTGTTTTATAGACGATTTTCCGTTTGTCTATTTCTTGGATTTTTCGGACATAAGCATAAGCTTTTGGCTTGGAAGGAGTGTTTTGATATTTACTATTTTCAATCGTGATACCACCACGATATTTCTTTCCTGATTTTTTACCAGTTAAAGGTGCTACTAGGAGTGTCCCATCAGCTTTGTCAGGAGTTGTTAAGATGATAGCGTAGTGTTTTCCGTAAAATTCATTCCCACCTTTTTGTGGGAAGTTAATTAGATAAACTTCGCCTTGTTGAAATTTCATATAATGCTCCAGATAATAAAATAAGGTGTACCTCTTAGAAGTACACCAGACAGTTTTGTCCTTGACGAACAAGGCTTTATAAATAAATATCGTATCCTTGACGAACAAGGCTTTTGACATTATTAGTGTACTTCTTTTTTTTTATTTTGTCAAGCAACTATTTCCAAAATGGAAACAACTGGTTTTATTCCCCTCTATACACCCCAACAACCGCATAAATCTTGATGTGTGTATCTTCGGCTGGTGGGAAGTCTAGGATGATATCTTCATACTTGTCATTGAGCGATACTAGGCGTAAGCGTCCGTTTTCGGTATATATCTTCTTGAAGTAAGAGCGGTCTCCATATGCGATCACTGCTAAATCTCCATTATAGGTGGTCAATCCTTTGTCTACCAGATAGAGAATGTCTCCGTCTTGGTAGTCAGGTTGCATGGAGTCTCCACTTACTTTGGTAGCTATATCGTGGCGTGGCGGTTGCTCGTCAACCTCTATAGTCTCTCTGTCGGTATCGTCATAGCCGAATCCATAGTTAAATCCACAAGCTGCTGCTGTCTCAGAAACAACCTCAACTTGATACAAGTCGATAACTTTCTCCGATACTTCGTTTATCTTCGCTTTTATTCGTTTCTCTTGTTCGTCACGTAATTTTTCAGCGTATGTGATAACTTTTCTTTGTCCAGGCGGTTCTAGTTGGTCGTAGATGGATTGGATAGGGGAAGTGGTAGGAGTAATTTCAATAGATGAATCTTCACTTGCAAACCTCGGATCTAAAGTCGATTTTAATACTCCAAAATAATCAGCTATTTTTTGTACATTACCAGGTATAGGCAAAGAAGTTCCTTTTACATAGCCCGTTAAAGTGCTAGCAGGTATACCTGTCGCTCTGGATAATTCAACTTGCTTACAATTCCTATCCGACAAAATCGCATTTAGATTTGCGGAAAAGACCTTCATATCCTCTTTATCTTGAGGAGTTAATTTTCCTCGTCCTCTGGCCATTCTTTTTCTCCTTTTGTCTTTTACTATATAATAACGCTTATTTTCGTATTTGTAAATAAAAAATTCGAAAAAAATACGAAAAAATTCTAAAAAAGTATTGACATACGATTTAATTCGTAGTATAATTAAATCAAGCTTAAGGAAAAGGAGGTAAGGCAAATGATGGAACACATCATAAAAAGCCTAGCATATCAAGTATTTGAGCTTGTGTGACGGGCTTTTTTTGTATATAGGGGGCAAATCTGAATTAATACTCAATGAAAATCAAAGAGCAAACTAGGAAGCTAGCCGCAAGCTGTACTTGAGTACGGTAAGGCGACGCTGACGTGGTTTAAATTTGATTTTCGAAGAGTATAACTAGTGGTAGAAATGACTATTCATGTATAGGCTAATTCAATTTGCGTAGCAGAAATCATACAAATAAAATTGATTATAGTACAATAGGATAAGAAATCTTAAGAAAGTTGGTTCATTATTGGAAACGATAGTATTTTCAATCTCCGTTTTTCTAGCAGGGGTCTTGTCTTTCTTTTCCCCTTGTATTTTTCCTCTGTTACCAGTTTATACTGGAATTTTGCTGGATGATCAAGAAAGTGCAAAAAGCTTTTCTTTATTTGGTAGAAAAGTTGCTTGGTCAGGCTTGATTCGAACACTTTGCTTTATCGCAGGTATTTCACTCATTTTCTTTATTCTAGGATTTGGTGCTGGTTACTTTGGTAATATTCTCTATGCCAATTGGTTTCGCTATACCATGGGTACGATTATTATCATTTTAGGCCTTCACCAGATGGAAATTTTTCATTTTAAGAAATTAGAGGTTCAAAAAAGCTTAACTTTTAAGAAATCAGAAGCCAATCGTTATTGGTCAGCCTTTTTACTCGGTATTACCTTTAGCTTCGGTTGGACGCCTTGTATTGGTCCAGTTTTGAGTTCTGTTTTAGCGCTTGCGGCTTCTGGTGGTAATGGAGCTTGGCAAGGAGCCATATATACTCTTATTTACACTCTAGGGATGGCTATTCCTTTCTTGGTCTTGGCTCTAGCTTCAAGTGTAGTAATGCCTTATTTTAGTAAAATCAAACGTCATATGATGCTACTGAAGAAAATTGGTGGTTTCCTCATTATTTTAATGGGAATTTTGTTAATACTAGGACAAGTAAATGTTCTAGCTGGAATTTTTGAATAAAGGAGAAAAAGATGAAAAAAGTAATGTTTGCTGGCTTAAGCCTCTTGTCATTAGTCGTATTGATGGCCTGTGGTAAGGAAGAGACTAAAAAGAGTCAAGCACCACAACAAGCCCCAAAACAGCAGCAACAAGCGCCTGTACAACAAATAGCAGTTGGGAAAGAGGCTCCAGACTTTACCTTGCAATCCATGGATGGTAAAGAAGTTAAGTTATCTGATTATAAGGGTAAAAAAGTCTACTTAAAGTTTTGGGCTTCATGGTGTGGTCCATGTAAGAAAAGTATGCCTGAGTTGATGGAATTAGCTGCGAAACCAGATCGCGATTTCGAAATTCTTAGTGTCATTGCACCAGGAATTCAAGGCGAAAAAACTGTTGAGCAATTCCCACAATGGTTCCAAGATCAAGGTTATAAAGATATCCCAGTTCTTTATGATACCAAAGCAACAACCTTCCAAGCTTATCAAATTCGAAGCATTCCTACAGAATACCTAATTGATAGCCAAGGCAAGATTGGAAAGATTCAATTTGGTGTTATCAGCAACGCGGATGCAGAAGCAGCCTTTAAAGAAATGAACTAGAATAGATGAAATCTGATTACAATATGTAGTCAGGTTTTTTTAGAAAATTATTTTATAAATATTCACAATTCTCCTATATTTATGGTAAAATAGAATCATCATTTTATTTTGGAGTCAAAGATGAATATATTTAGAACAAAGAATGTTAGTTTAGATAAAACGGAGATGCATAGGCATTTGAAGTTATGGGACTTGATTTTGCTGGGTATCGGAGCCATGGTTGGGACAGGCGTCTTTACAATTACAGGTACTGCAGCTGCAACGCTTGCTGGTCCAGCCCTAGTGATTTCAATCGTGATTTCTGCCTTGTGTGTAGGATTATCAGCTCTCTTTTTTGCAGAATTTGCTTCACGAGTACCTGCTACAGGTGGTGCCTACAGCTATCTCTATGCTATCTTAGGAGAATTCCCTGCCTGGTTGGCTGGCTGGCTAACCATGATGGAGTTCATGACAGCCATATCTGGTGTAGCTTCGGGTTGGGCAGCCTATTTTAAAGGTTTGCTCTCTCAATACGGGATAGCCCTTCCTCAGGCTTTAAATGGGACCTTTAATCCTCAAGTAGGAACATTTGTTGATTTATTGCCTATTCTTGTTTTGGTCTTGGTGACCTCGCTTGTTTTACTCAATGCTAAAGCAGCCTTACGCTTTAATTCAATTCTAGTTATTTTGAAATTTTCCGCTTTAGCCCTCTTTGTTTTAGTAGGAATTTGGCATATCAAACTTGATAATTGGAGCAATTTTGCTCCTTATGGTTTTGGACAAATCTATGGCGCTAGTACTGGTATCATGGCTGGTGCGTCCTTAATGTTCTTTGGATTTTTGGGATTTGAATCCATCTCTATGGCTGTAGATGAAGTCAAGACTCCTCAAAAAAATATTCCGAGAGGGATTGTCTTATCGCTTTCTATCGTAACCATTCTTTATGCTTTGGTGACTCTTGTTTTGACTGGTGTGGTTCACTATAGTCATCTAAATGTCGATGATGCCGTTGCCTTTGCCCTTCGTAGTGTTGGGATTAGTTGGGCAGCCAACTATGTGTCATTAGTGGCTATCTTGACCTTGATTACAGTTTGTATTTCGATGACCTATGCCCTATCGCGTATGATATACAGTTTAGCGCGTGACGGATTGATGCCTGCCGCCTTTAAGGAACTAACGCAGACAAGTAAGGTACCTAAAAATGCTACTATCTTGACGGGTCTAGCTTCAGCGGTAGCTGCAGGAATGTTTCCATTAGCTAGTATTGCAGCCTTTTTAAATATTTGTACCCTTGCCTACTTGATTATGCTGGCTTATGGGCTGATTCGCTTACGGAAAGAAAAAGGGATGCCCAAAGCTGGAGAATTTAAAACACCATTGGTCCCCCTGTTACCCATTTTATCAATCATCATTTGTTTGTCCTTTATGTTACAGTATAATATGGAAACTTGGATTGCTTTCCTAGTTGCATTGTTAGTAGGAAGTATGATTTACTTCACTTATGGCTATAAGCATTCTACCATAGAAGAATAATACTCTTCGAAAATCTCTTCAAACCACGTCAGCTTCGCCTTGCCGTATATATGTGACTGACTTCGTCAGTCTTATCTACAACCTCAAAACAGTGTTTTGAGCAACCTACGGCTAGCTTCCTAATTTGCTCTTTGATTTTCATTGAGTATATAAAGTGAGAATCTGTTGAGTTGTTGAAACTCAGCAGATTTTTATATGTGAAAGAAATTTTCAATTTTTTTCTAAAAATAGCTTGACAGATTAAATTTTTAGGAGTAGAATGTTTACCAGTTAATTAAATAGTTAAGGGGTTATCCATGAAGAAAAAAAGTTTATTTTTAGTATTGTTAAGTGTCTTTCTTTTGTGTTTAGGTGCTTGTGGTCAAAAGGAAAGCCAAACAGGAAAAGGGATGAAGATTGTCACAAGTTTCTACCCTATCTACGCTATGGTCAAGGAAGTTTCTGGAGATTTGAATGATGTTCGGATGATTCAGTCAAGTAGTGGGATTCATTCCTTTGAGCCTTCAGCAAATGACATCGCGGCCATCTATGATGCAGACGTCTTTGTTTATCATTCTCATACGCTCGAATCTTGGGCAGGAAGTCTGGATCCCAATCTTAAAAAATCCAAAGTTAAAGTTTTAGAGGCTTCTGAAGGAATGACATTAGACCGCGTTCCAGGGCTAGAAGATGTGGAAGCAGGTAATGGAGTTGATGAAAAAACGCTCTATGACCCTCATACTTGGCTAGATCCTGAAAAAGCTGGTGAAGAAGCTCAGATTATCGCTGATAAACTTTCAGAGGTGGATAGTGAGCATAAAGAAACTTATCAGAAAAATGCGCAAGCCTTTATCAAAAAAGCTCAGGAATTGACTAAGAAATTCCAGCCTAAATTTGAAAAAGCGAGTCAGAAGACTTTTGTAACACAACATACAGCCTTTTCTTATCTAGCTAAGCGATTTGGACTCAATCAACTTGGTATTGCAGGTATCTCTCCAGAACAAGAACCAAGTCCACGACAACTTACAGAAATTCAGGAATTTGTTAAAACCTATAAGGTTAAGACGATTTTTACAGAAAGTAATGCTTCTTCAAAAGTAGCTGAAACTCTTGTCAAATCAACAGGTGTTGGTCTTAAAACTCTGAATCCTTTAGAGGCAGACCCAAAAAATGACAAGACTTATTTAGAAAATCTTGAAGAAAATATGAGTGTTCTAGCAGAAGAATTAAAGTGAGAAAAGAATGAAAATCAATAAAAAATATGTAGCGGGTTCAGTGGTAGTCCTTGCCCTAAGTGTTTGCTCCTACGAACTTGGTCGCTACCAAGCTGGTCAAGTTAAGAAAGATTCTAATCGAGTTGCTTATATAGATGGTGGTCAGGCTGGCCAAAAGGCAGAAAATTTGACACCTGATGAGGTCAGTAAAAAAGAAGGTATAAATGCCGAGCAAATCGTTATCAAGATTACGGACCAAGGTTATGTAACTTCTCATGGAGACCATTATCATTACTATAATGGGAAGGTTCCTTATGACGCTATCATCAGTGAAGAACTCCTCATGAAAGATCCGAATTATCAGTTGAACGATTCAGACATTGTTAATGAAATCAAGGGTGGCTATGTCATTAAGGTAGACGGAAAATACTATGTTTACCTTAAAGATGCGGCTCATGCGGACAATATTCGGACAAAAGAAGAGATTAAACGTCAGAAGCAGGAACATAGCCATAATCATAATGCAAGCACAGATAATGCTGTTGCTGCAGCCAGAGCGCAGGGACGCTATACAACGGATGATGGGTATATCTTCAATGCATCTGATATCATAGAAGATACAGGTGACGCTTATATCGTTCCTCATGGCAATCACTTCCACTATATTCCTAAGAGTGATTTGTCTGCTAGTGAATTAGCTGCTGCCCAAGCCTTCTTATCTGGAAAAGGTGGACAATTAAGTACCGTTGAATACCGTTCAAGCAGGGGAGAAACAAGATCTAGTGTGAGAACGAGTCAGGCTGAGACACCTCAAAATCCTGCAACAGCTCCTGAGAGTCAAAATGAGGACTTGGATAGTCTCCTTCAAGAATTGTACGCTTTGCCACTTAGCCAACGTCATGTGGAGTCTGATGGATTGGTATTTGACCCAGCACAGATTACAAAACGTACTGCAAATGGTGTAGCAGTGCCTCACGGGGATCATTTCCATTTCATTCCTTATTCGCAAATGTCTGCTTTGGAAGAAAAATTGGCTCGAAA
>CAJNCF010000012.1 GCA_905221195.1 bacterium | reverse complement strand
GTTACAAGACCATTGTCATCAATTGTATAAGTTCCTTGGTTTTCAACTACAAGCGTTGTTACTTCTCTTTCGTCTCCAGTCTTACTTGGATCGATTAGTTTCGCTTTGCTTGTTGCTTCAAATGGTACTGATACTTCTTGATTGTTTACAGTATTTTTACCTGGTGTAAATACTGGTGTTGCTGTTTGTTTTGCACCTTGAATATCACTTGTTACTTGGTTATCACCTGATGGTACTGCTGCTTTTACAACTGGTGTATAAGTTGCTGTTGTTGGTGTTCCATTACCATCTTTGGCTTGTACTGTTGCTGGTACTGGTGTTCCTGAGAACCCTGGTTCTGGAGTAAATGTAACTTCTCCTGTTGCAGGATTAATGGTGTACTTACCAACTTTTTCTCCAGCTGTATTTTTAGCATCAATTTCTGTTGCTTCAATTGGTTGGTTTGTAGTTGGATCTACTAATTTAGCAGGATTTGTTGCGCTTACTGTCATCGGAATATTTTCATTCCCTGATTTGAAGCTTGGTGTTCCTGATTGTGGTGCACCTTGGATTCCTTCTGAACCTGCATTAGTTCCTACTGGTTTTACAGGCTTAATAATTGGAGTATACGTTGTTTGTACTTTTACATTGTTTGATCCTGTTGCTTGTACAGTTGCTGGCTCTACTTCACCTGTATAAGTTTTATCCGTAGGCGTAAATGTTACCTCTCCTGTTTGCGGATCAATTGTATATTTACCAATGACTTCTTGAGTGTCCTTTTTATATGCTGGAATTGTATCAGTTTCTGTTCCATCTTTTACAAGTTTATAGCTATTTGGTTTAACGGTAACTGTTTTTTCAACTCCATTTACATCTACACTTTGTGGAGTAAATGTTGGAGTACCTTTTTGAACTAATCCTTGAACATTTGTAGATTCCGCCGGAGTTTTTTCTAACTCAATTGGAACAATAATTGGTTTGTACGTCGCTTTTGATGTCATTGTCGTACTATCATTATTATCATTTAGGATTGTTATAGTTCCTTGTACTTCAATGGCAGGTACATCACCAACATATGAAGGTACTGGCGTAAATGTTACTTTTCCATTTGCATTAATTGTAAATGTTCCTTTTCCATCTACTGTTACAGAATTTGTTAGAGCTTTAGTGATTGGATCTATCAATTTACGTTCTGTAACTACAGCATTTGTTACTCCTTTTGGAAGTTTAAATGTTGGCGTTGCTTCTTGTGGTAATCCTTGAATATTCGTTGTTGATTTATTTTCAGGTGTTACTTTTAGTGGCGTTACACTTGGTGTATAAGTCGCATCTTTTGTTTCGCCATTCTCGTCTGTAGCACGTACTTTAATTCCAGTTGTTGGTCCTGTAAATCCTGGTTTTGGAACAAATGTTACTTCTCCAGTTGCTTTATCAATACTATATGTTCCTTGATTTTCTACTTCAACCTCATCTACAGGGGTATTATTCGTTGGATCAACTAATTTGTATTCTGTAATTCGAACACTTGGGCTAGAAACTGAGAATTCTGGTGTTCCAGTTTGTGTTTTCCCTTGAGGTGCTTCTGAAGTTTTATCTACACTTGACATTGTAACGTCAGTTACTGTTGGTGTATAAGTTGTTTCAACTTTTGTTCCGTTCGCATCTTTGATTTGAACTTTTACAGGTTTTGCTGGTCCTACAAATGTTTTATTAGGTGTGAAAGTAATTGTCTTACTTGCTTTATCTAAAACATATTCCCCATCAGTTGTTGTAAGAGTTAATACTTCGTCTCCTGCATCATTTAGTAAAGTTAATGTATCAGGGTTTAGATTAACTCGTTCCCCATTAGCACCTGTTTCGCTTCCTTTGTTGAAGTTAACTGTTTTATCTTTATCTGCACCAGTTTCTACTGTATCTAATACAATTGTTGATACTTGTTTCTTACCTTGAACGTCTGTTGTTGCTGATGGTTCTTTTGTTGGTGTTACTGGAGTAATTGTTGGTGTATACGTTGTTTGTACTTTTACTCCATTTGATCCTGTAGCTTGTACAGTTGCTGGTTCTACTGCTCCTGTATAAGTTTTATCTGTTGGAGTAAAGGTTACTGTTCCATTTTGTGGATTAATTGTATACGTACCAATTTGTTCAGTTGTTCCTGCTTTATAGGCTGGAAGTGAATCACTTGCTACTCCATCTTTTACAAGTTTATAACTGTTTGGTTCAACACTAATTGTTTTTGGTACGCCATTTACTTCAACCGTTTTCGGTGTAAATGTTGGTGTTCCTGTTTGTACTAATCCTTGTAAGCTCGTTGATGTTGCTGGTGCTTTATCAATCTCAGCTGGCACAATAACTGGTTTGTAAGTCGCTGTTGATATAATGGTTGCACTTTCGTTTTTAGCGTTTGTAACTGTTACAGTTGCTTTTACTGTAATTGGATCTACTTCACCTTTGAATGTAGGTTCTGGCGTAAATGTTACTTTACCATTTCCATCGATAGTGAATGTACCTTTTCCTGCTACTGTTACGCTGTCTTTTTCTGTTTGATCTGTTGGATCAACTAATTTACGACTTGTTACTGTTGCATTATTTGATTCAGTTGGAATCGTAAATGTTGGTGTTTCTTCTTGAGTCACACCTTGGATATTTGTCGTTGTTTTACCTTCTGGAGTTACTGTTATCGCATTTACTGTTGGAGTATATTTCGCTTCTGCTGTTTCTCCATTTTCATCTGTCGCTTGTACAGAAATTCCAGTTGCTGGTCCTGTAAATCCTGGTTTTGGAATAAATGTTACTTGTCCATTTGCTGGATTAATACGATATGTTCCTTGATCTGGAACTTCAATTTCATTTCCTTCTACTGGTGTATTACCATTTGGATTTAACAATTTGTATCCTGTAATACTTACTTCTGGACTTGAAATAGTAAACGTTGGTGTTCCTGTTTGTGTTTGTCCTTGCGGTGCTGATGTAGTTGCAGGGTCACCTTTCATTGTAATATCAGTTACTGTTGGTGTGTAAGTTGTTTCAACTTTTGTACCATTCGCATCTTTAATTTGAACTTTAACTGGTGTTGCCGTTCCAACAAATGTTTTCTTCGGTGTAAATGTAATAGTTTTACTTGCTTTATCTAAAACATATTCCCCATCATTCGTTGTAAGAGATGTTACTTCAGTAGTTCCGTCTAACAATGTTAAGGTATTGGCATCTAATTCGATACGCTCCCCATTAGCACCTGTTTCGCTTCCTTTATTGAAATTTACAGTTTTCTCTTTATCAGCACTATTTTCTACTGTATCTAATACAATTGAAGAAGTTTGTTTTTTACCTTGTACATCACTTGTGGCAGATTTTTCTGCTGTTGGTGTTACTGGTGTAATAGTTGGTGTATAAGTTGTTTGTACTTTTACTCCATTTGATCCAGTTGCTTGTACAGATACTGGTTCTACTGCTCCTGTATAAGTTTTATCCGACGGTGTGAATGTCACTTGTCCTGTCGCTGAATCAATTGTATACGTACCAATTTGGTCAGTTGTTCCTGCTTTATAGGCTGGAAGTGTATTACTTTCCGTTTCACCTTTTACAAGTTTGTAACTATTAGGTTGAACACTAATTGTTTTTGGTGTTCCATCTACATCAATCGTTTTCGGTGTAAATGTTGGCGTTCCAGTTTGTACTAATCCTTGTAAGTTTCTTGATGTTGCTGGTTCTTTATCAATCTCAGCCGATACGATAATTGGTTTGTATGTCGTAGTTGAAGGAATTGTTGTACTTTCATTTTTATCATTAGTAATAGTTACAGTTGCTTTTACTGTAATTGGATCTACATCACCTTTGTAGGTTGGAAGTGGTGTAAATGTTACTTTTCCATTTCCATCAATTGTGAATGTACCTTTTCCTTCTATTGTTACTCTGTCTTTTTCTGTTTGATCTGTTGGATCAACTAGTTTACGACTTGTAACTGTAACATTATTCGATTCAGTTGGAACTGGGAATGTTGGTGTTCCTTCTTGAGTTTCTCCTTGGATATTTGTTGTTGTTACAGGTTGTGGAGTTATGGTTAATGCATTTACTGTTGGTTTATATTTCGCATCTTTTGTTTCTCCATTTTCATCAGTAGCCTGCACTGTGATTCCTGTTGCTGGTCCTGTGAAATCTGGTTTTGGAATGAAAGTTACTTCTCCAGTCGTTGGATTAATACGATATGTTCCTTGATCTGGTATTTCAATTTCATTTCCTTCTACAGGTGTATTACCATTTGGATTTAACAATTTATATCCTGTAATACGCACTTCTGGAGTTGAAACAGTAAATTCAGGTTTTCCTGTTTGTGTTTTTCCTTGTGGTGCAGAAGACTCTTTATCAACACTTGTCATTGTAACGTCAGTTACTGTTGGTGTGTAAGTTGTTTCAACTTTTGTTCCATTCTCATCTTTGATTTGAACTTTTACAGGTTTTGCTGGTCCTACAAATGTTTTATTAGGTGTGAAAGTAATCGTCTTACTTGCTTTATCTAAAACATATTCCCCATCACTTGTTGTAAGAGATGTTACTTCAGCTCCTGCATCATTTAACAATGTTAATGTATCAGGATTAAGGTTAACTCGTTCACCGTTAGCACCTGTTTCGCTTCCTTTGTTGAAGTTAACAGTTTTATCTTTATCAGCATCTGTTTCTACTGTATCCAACACAATTCTTGATACTTGTTTCTTACCTTGAACGTCTGTTGTTGCTGATGGTTCTTTTGTTGGTGTTACTGGAGTAATTATCGGTGTATAGGTTGTTTGTACTTTTACTCCATTTGATCCTGTAGCTTGTACATCTACTGGTTGTACTGCTCCAGTATAAGTCTTATCTGTTGGTGTAAATGTTACTAATCCATTTTGTGGATTAATTGTATACGTACCAATTGTTTCAGTTGTTCCTGCTTTATAGGCTGGAAGTGAATCACTTGCCACTCCATCTTTTACAAGTTTATAGCTATTTGGTTCAACACTAATTGTCTTTTGCACTCCATTTACTTCAACCGTTTTCGGTGTAAATGTTGGTGTTCCTGTTTGTACTAATCCTTGTAAGTTCGTTGATGTAGCTGGTGCTTTATCAATCTCAGCTGGTACAATAATTGGTTTGTAAGATGCTGTTGATGTGATTGTTGCACTTTCGTTTTTAGCGTTTGTAACCGTTACAGTTGCTTTTACTGTAATCGGAGGAACATCTTCTTTATAAGTTGGAACTGGTACAAAGGTTACTTTTCCATTTCCATCGATTGTGAATGTACCTTTTCCAGCTACTGTTACGCTGTCTTTTTCTGTTTGATCAGCAGGGTCCACTAATTTACGACTTGTTACTGTTGCATTATTTGATTCAGTTGGAATCGTAAATGTTGGTGTGGCTTCTTGAGTTTCCCCTTGGATATTTGTTGTTGTTTTACCTTCTGGAGTTACTGTTAATTCAGTTACTGTTGGAACATATTTCTTCGTAACTACTTGACCATTTTCGTCTTCAACTTGAACATTTACTCCTTCAGCTGTTCCATGGTAGGCTGGAGCAGGGGTAAATGTAATGTTGTTGTCTACTAATTCATAAGTTCCGACATTCGGTACAGTAATAGACTTCACTTTATCTGAACCATTTAGTAATGTAAGAGTTTCTGGTTTTAAGGCTACTCTTTCATGACCTGTATCAAAGTTTAGAGTTTTTCCATCTTCTTCCTCTCGTTGGTTGAAGACAATTGGAGATTTTTGTGTCAGTCCTTGTGGTCCTGAAGTTGCTGAATCTTTACCTGTTGGAGTAACTTCAATCACTGTTGGTGTATAAGTTGTTTCAACTTTTGTTCCATTTGCATCTTTGATTTGTACTCTTACAGGTGTTGCTTGTCCAACAAATGTTTTCTTCGGTGTAAATGTAATAGTGTTTCTTACTTTATCTAATACATACTCACCTTGGTCTGTTGTGACTGTGTTTGTTTCAGCGCCTGAAGCGTTTAGTAATGTTAATGTTTCTCTATCTAAGTCAACATGTTCTCCATCAGTACCCGCTTCTGGACTTTTATCAAAGTTAACTGTTTGATTTTTATCGGCATTATTTTCTAGTGTATCAAAGACGATTCTTGATACTTGTGCTTTCCCTTGAACATCTCTAGTTGTTGATGCTTCTGCTGTTGGAGCTACTGGGATAATTCTTGGAGTATACGTAGCTTCTTTAGTAACTGTAACATCATTATCATCTTTATCATGTGCTACCACAACTGGAACAGACACTCTGACAGGTTGCACTTCACCTTTATAGTCAATATTTGGTGTAAATGTTACTTCACCCGTTTCTGGAGCTATCTTATAAGTACCGACTTTATTGTTATTTGGATCTAAGGCATCTACAATCGCAGAGTCTGCAAGAGTATTCGTTCTAGGATCAATCAGTCTTGCTGGATGTTTAGCTGACGCAGTTACTGGAGTATCTGAAGTTTCAACATTAAATGTAGGTTTACCTTTTTGTGCGAATCCTTGTATATTCCTACTTTCCGCATTATTAGGAGTTGGTTCTACAGTAGGAATTCTTACTTCCGGAATATATAATCCATCCATCGTATTTAACACATCATTTACATTCGGAGCAACAGCTTCATCACTTGTTCCCCATTCTGTCGTTGTTTTGTTCGTATCTTGACGACGAATCGTAAATCCGTGCGCTTTTCCTACAAAGCCTTTTGCTGGAGTGAATTCTACATCGACATCTTTTCCATTAGGTGTAAACTTATAGGTTCCTTGCCCTCTTACAGTATAGGTATTCTCATCTGATAAAGTGACTTTATCACCAGTTTTGTTGTTAATATATACTGGTGGTACAGTAGTATCGATTAGGGCATCTACATCATCTTGTGTATAAATATTTTTACCTTTTGGAGTAAAATGAACAGTAGCTCTTTGTTTTTCTACATTATTCCCAATTGTCGCATTTCCAATTGTAGTTTGTTTATCTCCTTTTGGTGGGTGAGTAATCTTCGCATTAAAATCTTCTACTTCCCCTGAGAATGCTAGTCCTGTCGGATTTTGAATTTCATCTTTACTTGTTGCAATACGAACCCTAGTACCAGCTTGAAGTAACTGTCCTGCGTCTTTTTGTGTTTTATTTTTAAAATGTAATTTTACATCGCCATCTTGTGTAATTTCTGCAATATCTGAAGCTTCATCTGGATCAAACTGTCCATTATTATTAAAATCAAGCCACGAACGAATATATGCCTTTTCAGCACCACCTGTGTGCGCCTGAATATTTAAGGTATAATATCCAGAATCTGAGATATTGGCCTTAATAATATTTCCTTCGCTACCTTTTAAACTATCAGGAAGTAACTGGTTAACCCCTTCATCTGCTGTATCGGTATTATCATCACCATGCCAGTTTTTAAGGTTACCCGTATCCGCATCAGGTCTTTCAGACCCTAAATATGGTTGTTTTACTACATCTCCCGTTAATCCGTCTCTGGTATTCATCGTGTGAGTTGCTTCACCATAGCTTGCAGGAGCATCCCCTTCATCAATAGGCGCTACCCCCATCATAGCTGCTTGTGCACCAGTTGAGAAAACATACATTCCAACTTCTGTTGCATTTTTTGTCATTACTACTGGCACACTATAACTCCTAGCTGTAAGACCAGGACCAAATACACCAGTACCTAGACCACCTGTTTCTTGATCTGGGTTAGTAAAGAATTTAGGCACTATCTTATTACCATTTCCTACATTGTAAATAGCAGTAGCATTTATCTCATTACCAGCTGAATCCGGAAGCTGTTTATAAGCATCTGTATAATAATTTACTGGTTTATATCTGCGAGCATCCGCTCTATTTTTCTGTAAGTCAATAATTTGTTGCCATCCACTACCATTCGTTGTAAAGGTAATTATTTCTCCACCGTTTGCACTTTCTGCATCGGTCATTACTACCGCAGGACGAACGGGATTTCCTTTATAAGTACCACTTACTTCAAATTGAATCCCAATATTGGTTCCAGTAGTTTCTGATTTAATGGATGTTTTTCTTCCATTCGTATTAATCCCATTGTCTCTAATCTCAGACCAACCGTCCTGAGCTTGTGCGGTAATTCTTACACGAGCGTTATCAGTTCTATTAATAAATCCATTAGTTGCATTTGGGTTAAAGGTTGCTTTTTCAGCTTCTGTTGCATTATTTGCTTCCATACGCTTTCTATAAATTTCAGTCGCTTGGAATGGTTTTAATGATTTAACCTTCAACTTAATGCGGTAGTTAGGCATAATTTCTTTTTCGTAAATTGAGCCTTCTTTTAAATAAACATTTCCATTTTCTATATCAACATTTGTCCAGTTTCTTGTATCTGAAAAGTCTAACCATGCAATTTGTCTTGCAAGTCCTTCCGCTACTTTTCTTTCTGTATAAGGAGGTCTTGTAACTGCGGGAGTTTCTGTAGCATCTTTTACATCTGCTCCAACCCCTGTTGTTGTTGCTTCCCCTGCTCTGAAACCAGTTCCTTCTTCCATCTTTTTACCATTACGGCTGTCTTTATTTTTGTTTTCTTTTGAAACTTCTTCAGCCTTAATTGATTTTAGGATAGATGTTAATGAACTAATTTCTTTAGCTTTAGCATCTACTTCTGTTTGAGTTGTATCTAAAGCTTCTAGATATTGTTTAGCGTTAGCAACAAGTTTTTCAGCGTTTTGGATTTGAGAGGCTTGGTTTTTATTTCCTCGGATACGCTCGATTTGAGCTTCCAAATCTGTCAATTTATCTCTCAACGTAGATGAGTTGACAATTTCTTTGTCTACTTTGTTTGCTTTATTTTCTGGTACTTCCTTAGTTTCAGGAGTTTCCTTGGTTACAGGAGATTCCTTGCTTATAGGAGCTTCCTTAGTTTCAGGAGCTTGCGGACTTGTTGCTGTAACTGCTTCTTCTTTCGTTCCAGATTTTGGTGTTTCTGTAACTACTTCTGGAGTCTGTTCTTGTTTTGGTTCACTCGTAAGCTCTACCTTATCCGCAGATTGAGACGTATCTCCAACCTTTGGTATTACCGTGGTCATTGCCTCAGTTTTTTGCTCATCAGCATTTACCTGATCCAAATTGTAACCAAATAAAAATCCTGTACCAACCAATACACTTGCTGCACCAACTTTTAACTTTTTGATAGAATATTTCTCATATTTATTCCCACAAAAATAACGATGATCTTTTTGCTGTCTAGATAATTTAAACATAGCTTTCCACCTTTTATACATATATATATGCACCGTAAGTAAACATATATTCCTTTTTACATTATATCACGTCCTTAATAAAAATAAAAAACATTTGTTACTTTTTTTATTGCTTGAGATAAAAGCCAGATCAGTTAGTAAATAGCAAAATGAAACTAGTAAAAAGCTTCATAATCTACAGTTTATAAGATGCAAATAGATCGAAAAGACTGGAGTATATCTTTCAGAATTGCGAAGGAAGTCAAGCAACAATTATTGTTATCAATTTATTAAAAGCGAATCATTATGAAGCGAATCTTCTATAGCTAATTGAAACTATAATAGTACACTACGACTGCTAAAACATTTCTAGAAATTAATTTGATTTTCCTAATATTTTTGTGCCTATCTTATTTCTTTCTACCATAGCATATCTTTCCAAAGACAATAAAAACAATTTATAGAAATATGAGGTTATACGGAAGGAGTACAAAAAAAAAAATCTCCAGTTTAGGAACTACTTTTGAGTTCACTAATCTGGAGACTTTTGAATATTAGTCATTTTTAAAAACTTACAATAAAGGATGATCTCAGGAATACAGCGACAACCTTGTAACTCTTTAAAGGAAAAACAAGCTTGTTGCATAATTTCTTACTATTTCATTGGCTACTTTGAGAAGAATCCTAAAAACTTTAAGGTCTCTTTTATTTATAAGTTAACACCATGAATGTCAATAACAAGACAAACAGGACTAAACTCACCAATAAAGTGAGAAGTTTTATCAAAGTATCGCTCTGCCAATAACTCGGCTTACCAATATTACTAGTGGCGTCCATTGAAAACAGTTGATTTTGTCTAGGTTGTATGGTAACTAGTATAATCAGAGCTAAAGAAAGAACTATAGCTAGAATAATCAGAATTTCAATCATTTAACTACCTCAAAATTCCTAGTAGAGTAAAGAGCAAGCCAATTAAAATCATTAAACCCAATAGGAGTGAGAAAACTTTATTGATTTTCTCCCCCGTCGTTTCTTTTTCTTTCTTGATTGGTTTTTGTTTCAGCTCTTCCATACGACCTTCAACATCTTTGTAAAATAAATCTTCATCTGACATGTTAGCCTCCTAAAACAGTTTGCATGGTTTCCTGATATCGCACCAAGTCAACATAGTTGGCATGTTGGCCTTGTTTGCCAAGTGCCTGACGCATTTGTTCAACATCTGAAAGGGAAAGTTTAATGGTCTCAACCAAAGCAGGAACATCACTACTTTCAAATAGATGATCAGGAGCGATATAAAGTCTATTGTGCACTGTCTGATTGAAGCCCATAATCAAGAGATTGTGTTCAAAGGCCTGACGTACTGCCTGCAATAACTCATTGCTATGGTTTATATCCAAATAAATATCCGACAATTGATACAGCTCCTGAATCTTCTGTGGGCTAGCATTCTGGTAAAGGATCACATTAGGATAACGAAGCATATCTAAGAGCTTAGAAGACATCTCTGTCACCGCTGCGATACGGAAGGTAACATCAGGCAAAGCTTCTACGATTGCTTCCACTTGCTCAATCTGATCGGAATTGGTCAAGATTAAGGCATCTCGTCTTAGGAAATTATCACGTTTAAACTGGTAATGGTAACCTAAATGTACAAACTGAGCATGGTATTTCTCGTCAGTCAACTCTAAAGCACGTTCATAAGTCGCCTTATTGGGAATGATGATCTTCTTAGTACGCACATCATCATTTTCCAAAATCAACTGCATATTGCCTGGAATAGCATCATAGAGAGGTTCCTGCCAAACTAAAACATCAGAGCCAGACTTATCTGGGTGATAGAAGGAAACCAAAAAAGGAGTCGCTAGGGTGTTAAAGATAAGCTGATGACTATCTAATCCTAAATCTTGCAAAAAGAAAATTATAAATTCAACCTTATTTGCAAAGTAACGCATAGATTGACCAGGTAATGTCAATAAGATATCACCCGTCACATGATTTTCAAGCAAAACTTCCTGACTATTTACATTTTTGTAAACCGTCATAATCGGCTCACTGTCTGCGCTATAAGTCGTTGTAGCGAAGCAAGCACCAAAACGATTATAATGGTCAATCTGGCGTACTCTGCCTTCCAAATCTTTCCAATCAACCTGCTTGACTAGACGAGCCTGCAAACCATCTGCATAATGAATAACAGCTCTCTCCTTTGTCATATCCTCAATACGAGCAGACTGATTATTTCCTGAAATTTCCCAAAAAGCTGGAACAAGAACTTGGTTAAAATAAAGAGGTTTTCCCTTTTCATATCCTAGATAATAAGTAAAAGGAGATACCAGACTATCAGGCAGAAAACCGTCTGCATCGATGACCACTCCAAGTTGAGACAGTCCAGTAGCTACTAGACTTTCATGTAAATCTCGACTTTCTTGACTGTAACGATCATAAAGTTCAATCATGGAGCACCTCCTCTACTGTTTTCTTCCATTTTTCAATAATTTCTTTGGTTAAGAAACCTTCTGCAATCTGATAAGAACGTGTACGCATACCCTCTAGACGATTTTCTTGATACAATTGGCAAATTTTATCTGCAAAAGCTTGTTTAATTTGATTTTCAACGTGATCTGATGAACTTGGAATCAAATAACCATTTTGACCCTCTTCAATAAAAGTTTGATTGCCGTAAGGAACATCAAAACCGATTAGAGGTAGACCTGAACCAATAGCTTCCATCAAGGTCAAACCAAAGCCTTCGCTGGTAGATGCCGTCAAGTAGATCTCATACTGACAATAGATTTGTGAAAGTTCCGCATGCCCCTTAAGCTGGATATAGTCCTCAGCCTTATGAGTTGTAATAATGTCTCTAAGAAGAGAATCTTCACCACCACTACCATAAATATCTAAGGTTAATTCAGGTAAAACTTTACGAGCCTCAATCACCGCCTTGACCAACCAATCAATATGTTTTTCTTTGGCAAGACGTGAAGCAGTAATCAATGAAAAGGGCTTACGTCCCTGACTTGAACCAGTTAATTCATCAATACTTCCTACAGGAATGGTAACAATCTTTGGTCGGTGTTGGGTGTATTTGGCAAATTGCTCTTGCAAAACTTCATTCTGTCTGTCAGTTGATACGATAAAGAAATCAACCTTATCCGCATTTGTAAACTGATAGTCATAATAATTATTCCAAAGAATATAATCCTCATTTGTAGCATTTTCACTATAATGCTCCGCATGAACAACTACCGCTAGATGCGCCGCTTGTGCTTCATCAAAAACAACCTGACCAATTCCTGTCTCCCTATCGAGAATAACCAAATCAGACTTGTTCAAATTCAAGGATTTCATAAAGGCACGCATAAAGGCCTGCTTCCCATAGAAAATCTTATCCTTGAAACGGTAAACTTCTTCCTTACCCTGATTCATCAAGATATCATAAGCTGGAGTCCCATCTTCATTGTAAAAAGTCCTTTGGTATAGTACTGCAACATTGTCCTTGGGAGCAAAGTACTCTGTACAATAACGCGTATAAGAAAAGTAATCCTTACGAATCAGTTTTCCTTTAAAAACATACTCAGCATGTTGAACCAAGTCCTTGTTTTCATCAACCAAATAACAAGTAACAAACTTATCTTGGTCAGAAAAGAAGATACGCAAGACCTTACCATTCTTTTCTCTACGACTTTCGACGCAACCAAAATAAGCCAAAACATCATCCACAGTTACACTAGTCGGTGCAAGCCTGATATCTGTGAAATGGTTGTAAAGCCAGATAACTTGATCATCATCAAAACCAATATTGGACGTCAAATGCTGAATATTATCCGCTAAAATCATATCTGTAAAGATAAACTTTGAGGGGATATTTAAATTCCTAAAAATACCAGCACGATAGGCCTGAGCATATTCAACACCACTACTAGCCCAGCCAATTCCTAAATTTATATTATAAATTGTCATATATTCCTCTTTTTATGGGAAATGGCTCATAATCTCACCTTTAGAACTAACTTCAACCAAGCCCATCAGGAGATTACGCACCATATCCGCACGAATTTGTTCTTTCATGGTTTCAAAGCCCTCATAGGCCTCTTGATAGTACTCTACAATAGGATTTTTCTGAGCAGCTGGTTGTCCACCGATTGCCATAGCTAACTGCTGAAGATAATCCACTTGCTCCACCCAATTATCATCAATAGCCTTAAGCAAAGAAAGTCGTAAAAACTGTTCATATAGGCCATGTTGCTCCAGCAGTTCTTTCTTTTCAGAAAGCTCTTTATAAATAACCTGCTTAATAAACCTACGAACCTCAGTTTTATCAGTCACATTTATATCCTCTGGAACCTCTTTAACATGAAAACTAATATTCGTCACGATAAAATGGAAGAGTAATTCTCGACTTTCAAAATTTGAAGAGAGCACTTGATCGATATAATTAGCAATGATTTTCTCAACAACCTCTTCTAAATCACGAGAACCATCTATTAAACGATTTCGTTCCTTGTAAATCATATCCCGTTGAATATTCATGCTCTCCGCATACTCCAAAGTCTGACGACGGGCTGAACGACCTGCACTATCGCTTGCACGTTGAGCCTTTTCAACCAAATTCCTATATTTGCGACCTTTCAATACTTCTGGTTGAGTCATATCTTGAACTTGATAATCTTTGTACTTTTTATGCACCCAAGATGGACCAAACTTCTTGATAACATTGTCCTCTAAGGATACAAAAAACTTACTCATCCCAGGATCTCCTTGGCGACCAGAACGGCCACGAATTTGAAGGTCAATCCGTTGACTTTCCATCCGTTCCGTTCCAATGACAATCAAGCCACCAAGCTCTGCGACTCCCTTACCAAGTTTGATATCCGTACCACGTCCTGCCATAGAGGTTGCTACTGTCACAGCCCCCATCTGACCTGATTCTGAGATAATTTGAGCCTCACGCGCTACATTATTAGCGTTTAGAACGTTATGGGCGATTCCTTCACGGAGCAGTAGTGATGAGTATAGCTGAGACATTTCAACTGATCCTACAAAAACTAGCAAAGGATTCCCTTTAGCATGGTATTCTTTGATGTATTCCAAGGATGCATACACTTTTTCAGGTAAAGTAACGTAAAGATTGTCTGGATAATCAATTCGTTTCTTAGGACGATTTGTTGGAATGCACACTACCGACATATTGTACGTTTCAAGAAGTTCTTTCTCTGCAACTTTACCTGTACCCGTCATTCCAGATACCTTGTTAAACATCTTAAAAAGACTTTGATAAGTGATAGAGGCCATAGCCCTTGTTTCTGGAGATAACCGAACATGTTCCTTGGCTTCAATTGCCTGATGAATACCTCCCTGAAGTTTGGTCATTTCCATTAGACGTCCTGTTCCCTTATCCACCAGTACCATCTCATTCCCACGGATGATATAATCCTTATCTTTGGTATAGAGTTTATGAGCCCGAATTGCATAGACCAAATGGCGAGCAAAAACCGCATGCTCTTCCTTATAAAGATGATCAATTCCTAAAAAACTTTCGGCAGCTTTTGCTCCCTTGGTGGTCAACCAAACCTCATCTTTCTCCTCTTTAAAGATATAATCTTCTCCTTCAACAAGAGTTGTCACAAGAGTATCAATAATACCATAATGATTGGATTGAACTCGAGGAGCTCCTGCAATGATAAGAGGTGTCTGGGCACTATCCAATAAGATATCATCAATCTCGTCAATAATGACATAATCAAAGGAACGCAAAAATTTTCCCTTTTCATTGGAAGCAAGATTATCATTCAGATAATCAAATCCTAAAGAACCATTGGTCGTATAAATAATATCGGATGCATAAATTCTTTTTTTCACTTCTGGTGTCATTTCTTCTTGGGGATTGTCCGTAAATGGTACGCCAATTGTTAAACCAAGAAAGCGATAAACTTGTCCCATTTCTTCAGCATCACGCTTAGCCAGATACTCATTCGTTGTAACCAGCATCGTACCTTTTCCTGTAAGGGCATTGAGATAGACAGGCATAGTAGCTGTCAAGGTCTTCCCCTCACCAGTATTCATCTCAGCAACATTCCCCTGGTGAATAACAATCCCTCCCATGACCTGTACATCATAGGGGAACATTCCCAGTACACGCCTATCCGCTTCACGAACGACTGCAAAAGCTTCTACCAATAGGTCGTCAAGAGTTTCACCCTCAGCAAGACGTTGACGAAACTCCACTGTTTTTGCCGCTAGTTCTTGGTCTGACAAAGACTTCATCTTTCTTTTAAGGGCATTAATCTTCTTTAAAATCCTTTTGACTTTACGAAGTTGGAAATCTTGATATAAACCTTTAAACACGATTCATCTCCTTAATAGAAAAAGAATAGAAATCCAAGGACTCAAAACCAGCACTTAGAAGGGAGACTTGATAGGTATAGGTATCATCAGGATAGGTAAAATCAAAGACTTTCATTTTTTCAATTTTCTCTTCAATCACATCCCCATATCTATCAAAAAAAGTTACCTTAGTATAAACTCCTTTTTCAGGTTGACAGTCCATTTCAATGGTTAATCGATAATGATGATTTCTTTTTAACAAGGGGAGACCAGGCTGAGTACGAGCTGCTTGATAATTTACACTTGAAGTCCAACTTTTAATCACTTCTCCAGATGTCATTAAAGGATTGTAGAAACGAATATGCCAATCTGAATGATACTGTACTCTAGTTCCATACATAAAACTTCCATTGACCTCTCCCCAAGCAATATTTTCTCTGTGCTTGATAATCATAGCTCACCTCTTCCAAAATCAGTCTGTAGAACCATACGGTAAAAATGTAATACCCAGGCAACATTTGTGTTCGTATCATCATTGTGTCGTCCCGCCGTCCCTTTAGAAAGAATTTTTGCGCCTGTATTACATAAATAAGCCACTAATTGCTCATAGGCCTGAGGATCCATGTCCTCATCCTTCATATAGGATAAACCAAAAGTCGTGTTGGAGAAATCAGCTTGTTTAAAGGCTTTCCAAAAACGTCGATTTAATTCTAACATATGCTGGGGACTATTCCCTCCAGCTTGATGTCTCAGTATATCATAGGCAGTGTTAAAAATCCCTGGAGCTTCTAGTCGACCGCGATTAGCTATCGTTCCAATGTTGGCAAGAGGCTTACCGACAAGGATTGCTTGCGGTTCGAAACTTGCCCCATAATATAGAGCTGGAAAAGTCCCCATGGAAAGCCCCGATAAAATTAAATCCTTAGAGCTTAAACCTAAATAATCCAAATAATACTGAATAGTGGCTTTAATCTTACTCTCTAACTCCTCACTACCAAGATAAAAGGCTCCCCCCTCTAAACGTGGATCAGAGAATAAGATAAAGGGACATCCTAGATTTTTCATCATGAAGTAACCTTCAAAACCTTCCGCTGGACGAAAACCAGCAAAATAAACAGCCAAAGGCGGTTTAAAATCACCTGGATGGAAAAAGTAGTTAATTTCATCCCGCCTATCATCATGTAGAGTATTTCCTCCTAATACAAACTTCCCAAACTGTTTACGACTCCAGCGTTGATGGAGACTCCCTAACTGTAATCTTCCATTCCCTCGAGCTTCAACGGAAATAGATAAATAGGCATCATAATCTTGCTCTATGACAATAGTCTTTTCTAAGTCTTTCTCTGTATAAATCAAATCTTCAGCTATATCCAAAATAGATCCACTGACTATTTTCTGAATCCTAAATCGAAAATCTACATGCTCACTTCTTTCATACTCCAACCATAATTCTATAGGTAGACTTCTGTTAACTACAATATTATAAGACCAGTAGGCCACTTGTTGGAAATCATCTCCAAAATCACCCCCTAAAGTCACGTTTTCAAATCCCTGATAAGAAATAGAACCTTCAAAAGAGGGATGAATTTGGATACTTGACGGAAATAATTTATCTCCATATCCCCCACCAAAGAGAGATTTACTCAAATCATTAATTAATTGCTGGGGATCTGAGAAATCAACAGCCTGAGCACATCTCTGTTTTATCAAATCAAGAATGGCTGAATCTTGCGTTCTAAAATCTTGATTGTAGAAAAGTGTATGAGGTTCAATATGATAGATAAAGGGCAATAGATTTCCTAAATATTGGCCATCTTCTATTAAGATAGCATGAAAGCTAGTTACCTGATCTAGTTCCATCATTTTACGAAGAGCTTGAGATGAGTTTGGTGAGAAATAATACCAATCCATATTTTCAGGAATTGTATAATGATGCGCCCAATTATCAATCCCTATTTGTAGGATTTTATAATCCTTTGACATCTGTAACCTCCTCAATCCAATGATGCAGTTTATCTAAGAAACGTTGACCAGTATGTTCCTTGATTTTATCAATAGAGTAAATCAAGGCCTGGTTCCATTCTTTTAGCCTATCTGTGTAATAATGTGCAGCTATTGAAAACTCTGATATATTAGATATCAAATAGCCATTTTTTAAATGTTCCACATAGACGGTTTCAACCTGATTAATCTGGGGGATTCCCGCACTAATACCCGCTATTTGAGTATAGAGGTGAGGTTGTTGATTGAAATCCACAATCAAGCGAACAAACTCTAATGTCTTAATCAACTCCAACTCATCATTCAAATTAACAAACTGAAAGCGCAATTCTTGTTTCTGATTTTCCTCTAATGGATTTTCCGCATCTCCGTAGTTTATTCCTTTTTCTAATGTATCAATATGGATTTGCTCTTGGATGATTTCATGAACAAGGTTTTCCACTTCTTTCATTTGTTCCTGACTAGCAGAGAAGGCTCCAAAAATGATTTCTGTATGTTTAGTTTCAGAAATAAATGACAAAACCTGCATTAATGCTTGTCTATCAATTCCTTCAGAAAAATCTAATTGATAGTAAATAATTGATTCTTTTCTAGTCTGACTTCGCCCAAGTCGTAGACGCGTATCAAAAGAGGGAAGATGATGACATTTATTCAAATGTTCAGGATACAACTCCCTTAACAATTGCAAACTATCCATGCGATCGACCAAGACTAAATCTACTAGATTCATAGATGCATGTAACTCTTTAAAGCTATCTTTAGAATTACGATTGATAAAGAGACTTAAAATTTTTGGATTGCCACTAGGTAAACGATCTAGTACAAATTGGTCATGGTGAGGATGGGAAGGTATAATAAAAGTATCTTTATTTCTTAATTGCTTATCCAGATAGTTCTCAAAATATTCTGCCACTAGACATTCCATATTTTGATATTCAGACATTTTAAAGCGATAGCCAAAAATAGGATTGATTTCTATTCTTCCTTCTTCTTGCAAATATTCCCTAAATTGCCAAATACCTTTAGAATCCAGGTAATCTTGATATTTTTCTTTTCCTTGTTCAAAATAAATAACACTAGATACATAGCCTCTATCATCCATGACATAACAATGACTCACCTGCCCAGTAGGTTCAAAATAGTTTATTTTACTAATAAAACCCTCAATGCCATGTTCCACTTGAGCATATTTTATCCCATTTTTTTGAACAATGATTGTGAAAGGAGTATAAAGAAATTGACAATCACTATCCCACTCTATATCTCTAATATTAAGTACTTGGGTATGCAAATCATGAAAGTTTTGCAAATCATCAAAAATAGAATAAAGTTCTGTCTCCAACACACCCTGCCGATGTAAAAAATAACGCAAATGAGGTTGATAAGATAATATTAATAATTTTGCCTCTACCCCTTGTCTTTGAAAAAGACGAATTTGATTAAAGGTATCATCAAATTCAAAGCGAAACTGAGAATAATACCAAGGGATTATATCTGCATGCCATCGACGTTCTGAACCATACCAAGCTGGAATAAAATAATACATGATAACCTCCTAAATCAATGGTTGATAGGTTTCATTTAATCTCAGAGCTTTAATCTCATCTCTAACCGTAAAAATCATACCACCAAACATCATAAATAAGCCAGGAATCATCGCAACTCTCAATAACTTTTCGTCAAATAGAACAAAAAGCATCGGTCCCCCAGCCATGATAACATTAAAAAAAGCACCTATCAAAGAAAATTGAAAGACTAACCTATTAATAAATCGTCGAGTTTCCTCACCAGGATAAACTCCATAAATGTATTCTCCTGTTTTTTTCATACGATCTGCAATTTCTTCTCCACTTATGTTAATAAAGGCAAAAGCTATACTAAATAAAAAGAGAATGAGCATATATGTATAGATCCAAAGTGGTTTCCCAATTGTAAACTGAGAAGACAATTCAAAGAAGCTAGCATTCGATGGAAACATTTTCTGTAACAATAAAAGAATATAGGTTGGCAAGCCTAAAAAAGTTGTTACATACATAAAAGGCATCCCTCCAGCTGGATTCAGAATCACATCAAAATAGGAGTACTTTTTAAAACGATTGTGTAAACCAATTTTATGTATTGCAATACGATAACGAGCTCTATAAGTAACAGCAAGTAGATAAACAAATAAAATTGCCATCAGTATTAAAGATATCAACACAAAGATAGAAACAGGGACTGTTTGGAAAGTATCAATCAAATCTTGAGGAATATTTAAAACCATCCCAACCAATAAAATAATCGTCTGACCTCCAATCCCAATACTTGCATTCATATTTGATAACCATACTAAGAAAAAGGCTCCTGCTATTAAAAGGCAGGTATTCATTACTAATATTAGAAGATTAGATACATTGGATTGAATGGGTAAATTTAATGAAACAGCTAATGCTTGAATCAAAGCTATAAACAAAGTCAAGTACATCTGTCGTCTATTTTGAATCTCCTCAGGCATTGAGGAGAGACCAATTTTTTTAGAGAGAGAAATCATCTGCCACAAAATCATAGAAGACATCCATGGGGATAAGCCTATTGAAAACAAAGACAAACTCCTTAGATTTCCACCTACCATTGCAGCTGAAAATGATAAATAGGCTGTAGCACCACCTAAAAAATTTCTATTATTTAAGTCAACAAAAGGAAGTGTCAATCTACTACCTAAAACATAGATAAACATCAAAAGCAGTGTAACAAAGCCTTTTCTTACAACTATTAATGAAACATATTTTTTCATAAAACTTCCTCTCACTTTAATTAATAAATTAGAAAAGTAACTAATATATTTTAAACGCGTCGTCAATTGAATTTTAAATTCTCTATTTCTAATTATAAATAGATTTTCTCAAAAAGTCCAACAAAGCTCTCTTTTATTCTTCAAACAAAAAGAATAAATGTAAAACAAACCGCAAAATATCATTTTAGCCGTCCTGTTGTCTGATGTTTTAAATTACTTTATTTAGCAACAAGCAGTTGATACCACTTTTCAATAATAACTTCATCTAAATAATTGCTCGCGATAGCATATGAATGATTAGTAACTATATCTTGATCTAATTCATAATATTTAATGATAGCTTCTGATATATTTTCAATTAATTCATCTCTCGATTTACTTTCATTTTCTGCTATTAAATATCCATTCTTAGTATTTTCGATAAATGTGGGGCCCCCGTAGGGTGCATCTAGTCCTACGATACCTAAACCATTTGCAACTGCTTCAAGTAGAGTTATACCCAAGGTTTCCCACGAGGAAGTCGATAGATACAGTTGATATTTTTTAAATTCATCCGTTAACTTTTGATAACCACATAACTTTATATATTCTTGGGCATTATTTTCAAGAATTATCTGATTCAATTTTTCATACTGCGAACCTTTCCCATATATATTCAAATGAAAATGAGGTAATTTTTCCTTTACTTTGATAGCAGCTAATATAGCTAGATCAATCTGCTTTCGTGGATCAAGTCTAGCAGCAAGCATTGCAGAAAAAGGAATTCTTTCCTTGTTTCCGACAGTTAATTCTTCAATACTTGCGGCAGGTATAACCACTATTGGGCAGGACGAAAGATTCAAGCCAAGTAAATATTTCTCCAGTTCTATTTTTTGTAATTCTGTCGAAACAATTATAAAGTCAAATTCAGTAGCATATTTGAACAAATAAAAATATTCATAGTTCATATCACCATATCGAAATTGATGTATAGAATGTAGGACTACCCCTTTTTTTACACCACTTGCATATTTTAACAGTGCTTGAGAAAATGGAAATCCACTTATTCTATCCATTATTACGGTGTCTTTCTTAGACAAGGATAAAGATTTTATGAAATACTCCATTAAAGCATGTTCTCCACCTATCCAGTCCGAACCAAAACGATATCTGATTTTCCCTGAAATTTGAAATCCTTCATAAACCAACTTTCCTGTTGAATCATAAAAAATTCTACGATTCCAATTGAATCCATCTGTTTGCAAATACTCTCGACAAATTAAATAAGACGTATAGTAATCTCGCTGATATAGTCTATCTAAGTATAAATGTTCTACTTGATATACCATATTGTTTTCAAACCAAAGAATGATTTTATGCTCTGCAGTTAATTGAAAGACAATTCTTTGAGAATTGTATTCAATACAATCACTATGTTCTAAAGACAATCTCAGAATCATCTCCTCAACCGAAACAGTTGATTCAACACTTTTTTCTCCTACAAGAAAGAACGGAGCAATCACCATCCTCTCTTCTGGTATCCCAAGATCTCGAAAATAAGAAAATTTATAGCGAGCTGGAATCACTGAAAAGATATAACGATAATCAAGATTCATTTTTGAAAATAGTCTCGCACGATGAGCTTGAGAATTATCAATTCCATTCGCCTCATATCCGACCAATAAATCAAATATATAGATAGCCATTAATCGTCCTCCCTCTGAAAGACTTTTCTATAATAGTCTTTACTAGAAGCATGAATAAACTGCAATTGTCTTTGTATTGCCAAGTCATATTCTACTTCTGAAAAGATGATTTTTTTCAAATCCTCAATCATACAACTAATATCATCACTAATGTATAGATGCTCTGAACAAATAAAGTCTTTTCTATGACATGTTTCCTCAAAACCAAATAGAAGTAATCCATTTCCCAAAGACTCTTCTACAGAATTCAGTATTTCGATACTATGGTTGATATCGAAATAAATCGTGCATGTTTCCAATAAGGCTCGATATTGGGATTCTATAATTCCTGGATATAGAAATACATTTTCTTTCTCCCATAAATCTGTCAATCTACTACCCATAGCAGTAATCGCTGCGATATGGAACTCAAGCATTGGTAACTGTTCCACTAAGGTTTCAATTTTTTCAACTTCTTGTGTATGAGTGACAATCAAGGCCCGATGACCATTCCTTGTATTTTTGAATGGATATAGAGGACTAAGATGATATACCTTCTCATTATAAGGCAAAGATTGAAACACAGAATAATGGTAAATGTATAAGCACTCCACATATGATAACCAATTCTGAATCTCATTTTCATTTAAAATTTCTTTTCCAAGATAACAGCCCAAAAGGTCTTCTTTTTCTAGAAGCTGGGCAATCCTTTGATCTCCAACAACTACTCTCTCGTTAGTAATATTGATCCGAGAGAGACAATTTTTCCAGAGTTCTTGCTCATTGTAAATCCTAGTTACTTCATTCTCAAATACCGTAAATAAATGATTTTCAACATCTTCTATCATTAATAAGATATTCTCTGGACTATAGTAATGGATAAAACTAGACTTTCCCTCATCATCTAGTATATCTTGTTTATATCTCCAGCCATTCTCCTGATAATAGTCCCTACTTAATGCTCTCCCTTTTTCATCTAGCCATTCCACCATTTTAACAGTCCTGAATTCTCTGTTTAAATAGTGAATAACCCCTCTCTTAACATCCTTATCCCATATCGTCCCCTCATTATAGTCCATATGAATTTCCCAAAATTTAGGAACAGCCACTTTAAAGGCAAACAGAGGATGCTTAGTCTCTAAAGTAGGTGACGATTGATTCGCAAGTATCATTGGTAAAAAACAACTACAGTCTGAGTAGGCACCTAGTTCTTCTTTTGTCACTACACGGACGGCTACTCCCGAGGAAATAACATCATCTATAAAATCTTGTTCATCATTATTAAACCGATTTGTGAGATAAATCATCTATTTCTCCATCTATTTTCATAATCCAAGTTAGTTACATTTCGACATAGCTATTTCATTGACTACAAACCTTCTACTCTTTTATCAGATAAAATGAGAAATACTAACCCAACAAATAGAAAAATTCCTTATAACGTCTAAAAATTTCTGTATCTTGGAATCCAGCCTCTTGCATTTGTTTATATTGAAATTGAAGTCGATCGATTAAGGTGATTTTCTCTTCGGAAATATCGATTCCTAATAAAGCCAGAGTAGCTATTCTTTCCAAAAGTGCTTCAAATACATCTGTAAAATATTTCTCTGTAAACAGAGCACTTAAACTACCTTTTCTAATGCGATGGATGTAGAAATCTTTATGAATATAGCTAGCCTTACATGACTCCATAAATAATTTATAATTCGTAAAACAATCTCCTAGACTTTTGCCAACAGGAAATAGTATCGTTTCAAATAGTCGTTTATGGAACAAAATCCCCCAACTAGTTTCAAATTCTATTTCTCTTTTTTGAATCAATTCATTTTGGATAAAATGCTCTTCTAGATCATCAAACACATGAATATAATAGTTATTGTCGTTTTCATTAAATTCTTTATAGCTAGCAACTACAATTTCAGAATCATTTTTTAATGCTGTATGATATAATTCTTCCAGATAATTAGGATCAACAAAATCATCACCTTCTATAAAGGTAATAAATTCTCCATTTGAATTTAGGATTCCTGTATTTCTTGCTGCTGAAAGACCGGAGTTCTGTTGCTCTATATACTTAAATCTGTTATCTCTTTCTGCAAATTCTTGACAAATATCTTTTGAATTATCTCTAGAACCATCATTCACTAGTAAAACTTCAAAATGCGGATAAGTTTGATTTTCGATACTTTCTAAACATAATCTTAAATAGGGAGATACATTGTAAATAGGAATGACAACACTAATTAGTGTATTAGGATACGTTACCGTTCCCTCACTATTTTTTAAAAAGTCTAAATATTCATTTAACAAAACTTTATTTTCTAAAAAATCCATTCTCAATTCTAATAATCTTTTTAGTTTATTAAAATAATGAATGCTAGGTAACCCTATTTCTTGAATTTTCTCATACATTTGTTTAAAAATGCTTAATTCTTGCTCTGCATGTTCTTGATTAAAGTTACTTGTTGTACTATCTCCATGGATCCTATAAACATAGGTCGGTTCATCAACATATGAAATACTATCCACATTCAAATATAACCTAAAATAAAAATCTAAATCTTCTCCATATTTTATCGAAGTATCAAATCGTAGATTCTTCACTAGTTCTTTTCTGAATAATTTAGCTACAGCATTATTAAAACATACATTGGCACGCATTAGTTTTGGAAAGAGAGTAAGAAAATCATCTCTATTCATTTTTTCAAAATTCAACAAGTATTTCTCTTGTATAGTATATGCTCTTAAATAAAATGCATCTATGTTATTGAATTGCTTATAGGAAGAAATAACTATATCAGAATGGTTTTTTTTAACAGTAGTTATCAGTAATTCTAAATGCTTTTCTGCAATCCAATCATCCGCATCAATGAATGTAATAAAGTCTCCTTTGACATTATCTAACCCTAAATTTCTCGCAGATGAAACCCCACCATTTTCTTTTTTAAAATATCTAAATCTGGAATCAGATTTTAAAAAACTTCTACAAATAGTCTCAGAATTATCGTTTGAACCATCATTGACCATAATCACTTCAAAATTCTTATAAGTCTGATTTTTAATACTATTTAGACATTCTTCTAAGTATTTTTCTGCATTATAGATAGGAATCACAATACTTATTAAATAATCTTCATCATTCAGTTTAAACATTTTTCCGTCTTCACTTACCAATTCCTTGTCATTCATCAAGAACATCTCTCCTTAGCATTAGCACAACATTTTAAAATATACATAACACTTCTGAACAATCATTTACTTGTCTAAAAAATATAGTATCTCTTTATACCTTCTATAAATTTCTGTATTTTCCAGTCCTGCTTCTATTGCTTGTTGAGAACGAGTATTAAGGCGTATTTTCAACATTTCTTTTTCTTCTGTAATATCTATGCCAGACAAACTTAAAACGGCTATTCTCTCTAACAATGCCTCTAAAACATCTGTTAATAAACTTTCCGTTATAGAATTAATTAAACTTCCTTTTCTGATTCGATAAATATATAAATCTTTATGGATATAACTGGTCTTACATGATTCCATGTATAATTTATAATTCGTTCTAGTGTCCTCTATATTTTTTCCAACTGGGAACAGAACATTTTCAAATAATCTTCTATGGAATAGTGTTCCCCAACTTGTTTCAAATTCAATCCCTCTTCTTTCAAGTTGGGCTATATTGTTAATTAATTCTCTATGTAAATAATGTTCCTCCCAATAATCAAATACATGAATATAGTAATTATTATCCTCTTCATTGAATTTTTTATAACTTCCGACAACAATTTCAGAATCATTTTTTAAGGAAGTGTAATATAATTCTTCAAGATAATTAGATTCAATAAAATCATCTCCATCTATAAATGTCAGAAACTCTCCTTTTGAATTTAGTATTCCTGTATTTCTAGCTGCTGAAAGACCAGCATTCTGTTGCTCTATATACTTAAATCTGTTATCTCTTTCTGCAAATTCTAGGCAGATATCTTTTGAATTATCTCTAGAACCATCATTGATTAGTAATACTTCGAAATGTGGATAAGTCTGCTTCTCAATACTTTCTAAACATAATTGCAAATATGGGGATACATTATAAATTGGAACGATAATACTTATTAAATCTTCAGGATAAGTAACAGATTTTTCTTTGGTTTCTAAAAACTCTAGATACTCATTAAACAAAACTCTATTTTCTAAGTAATCTTTCCGAAACTCTAATAAATCTCTAATAGTTGTGTAGTAATGAATAGTAGGTAGACCTAATTCTTCAATTTTTTCATACATTTTTTTGTAGATTAATAATTCTTGTTCAGCATATTGCTGATTGAATTTACTTGAGGTACTTTCATCATGTAATCGATAGACATAGGTCACTTCATCAACATACGAAATACTATTAATGTTATTATATATCTTGAAGAAAAAGTCCAAATCTTCCCCATATACAATAGATTCATCAAATCTAACATCCGTCACTAATTCTTTTTTGAATAATTTAGATACGGCAATTTTATAACTATTACTAGCATGGATTAATTTTGGAAGAATAACTAAAAATTCTTCCCGATTCAGTTTATTATAATTTAACAAGTATTTTTCTTGATTTGAATATACTCTAAATTCAAAGCTACTTACATTATCAAACTTTTTAATGGATGAAACAGCCATATCTGAATTATTTTCTTTGATATTATTCATTAGCACTTCTAAATGGTTTTCATCAACCCAATCATCAGCATCTATAAATGTAATAAAATCTCCCGTAACATGATCTAATCCAAAATTTCTAGCAGAGGAAGCACCCCCATTTACTTTCAAAAAATATCTAAATCTAGTATCAACTTCTACAAATTCCTTACAAATAGTTTCAGAATGATCAATTGAACCATCATTAACAAGAATGACTTCAAAATTTTTATATGTCTGATTTTGTATGCTATTTAAACAGCCTCCTAGGTATTTTTCTGCATTATAAACAGGTATCACAATACTTATTAAAAAATTTTCTTCATTTATAATTTCCATTCTATTCCTCTTTTCAATTACAATAGCGCTCTCTTGTTTAAAAATGAATCAATCTCTAAATAATATGATTCTTTTTTAATTCATCTATTTTATTTTGAAGAATGACTTTTTCCTTTTCATAACCATAATATTCAAGCTCACCAACTCTCCTGTTCAATATATATTCATACATTTTATAGGTTTTCTCTATATCAATTCCTTCAATATCTTTTGTAGCCTCAATTCTCTCTTCTAAAGCATCTATATAGTCCAAATGGCTTAAATTAAAATTTAAAGTTAACCCTTCATTATTTTTCCTATAAGCATATATTGTATGATTACAAACCGCTATTTTTTCAGATGCTAAATATAATTTCCAAGTAGTAAATTGATCTTCCGCATATTTTCCTAAAGGATAACGAATCCCTTTAAACAAACTGCTCTTATATAATTTTCCCCATGCGGTTGAGTGACATAAGAAAGGAGCATCAGTCAGCTCGTCCATTTGATTAATCGCAAATTCCTTTTCAACAATTGTAATAGGTAGAGCTCCAAAAACAGTTCTGTCGAATATATAAAAATGCGGACTGTCAAAGTAACAAAAACCACCTACAACTAAATCAGATTCTCCTAAAAGAGCAGCAGCATGTAATTTTTCAAGTGCTAGATCCATTAAAAAATCATCTGAGTCTACAAATGTTATATATTCACCAGTTGCTCGTTCTATTCCATAATTTCTTGCATCAGATAATCCACCATTTTCTTTTTCGAAATAATAACAACGTTTATCTTTATGTAGATATTCTCTGCATATTTCAGCAGAAGAATCGGTAGATCCATCATTTATTAATAAAAGCTCAATATTTTTATAAGATTGATTTAAAATACTTTCTATGCATTTTCTTAAATATTTTTCCGTATTATATACTGGAACAATAACACTAATTAGACCATTCATTCTGTTACTCCTACCATTTTTTAAATTCTTGTATATTCTTTAAATCCTCTATCATTTGTTCCACCTCAGAAAGAGGATAGATTTTATTTGTATAATATTCATTTGCAGTATTTTCAAATGATAAAATTATTTTTCCTAATTCCTTTACTTTTTCAATAACTTCCTGATTTTTTCTTCCAAAATTAATATCTAAATAAATATCACATTCATCAATTAAACGATTAATGTTCCACCCTAAAAGTGCAGGATGTAATCGTACATTTTCATATTTTCGAAGATTGTTTAACTTATCTCCCATTAATGTCAGTGCCATAATATTAAATGTATATTCTGGTAATTCTTCCACTAAGACTTCAATTTGTTCTAATTCTTGACTATCCGTCATAATCAAAACAGATTTAACTGTCTTTGGAATTTCATGGGCGATGATTTCTGACCAATCCATTAAAGAATATTTCCACCAAACATCTCTTAATCTTGAAAAAGAAAATAAATTCCAAGGTTTATCTTCAGATAAATAATGAATAATCGCTGGTAAAGGATTAATAGATTTCTCTAAAATAAAGTATTGTTTTCTTTGTTCTGCAAGACGATCATATCCAATTTGAAAATTATAGGTATCATCTAACACAATATAGCGATCTCTACATAGACGGTTTAATACGGTTTGATCCGCTTCTGGAAGAGTTTCATGCTCACTATTAGTAATATCAATACATTGTTTTTGAATATTTTCTTCTTTCCAAAGTTTATTATTAATTAATAATACTCCAGCATTAAATCTGTCTTCCAACCCAAATACAATTTTCGCTGCAGCAACTAAATGATTTCCCAATTCCAATTCAAATAATTCATCCAGAGGTTTCGTTACGATAACATCTGAATCTAGATATAACACTTTCTCTTCTTCTACAAATTGAGGAATAAAATAACGTGCAAAAGTCATATAATTGATATGACCTCCATCAGGTGCCATTTTCCACTCTTTAGAGATAGCATCCCCAGTTAATTTAATATCTACTAATTCACTATTTCTACTTTTTAGTCTTCTTCGAATTCCAATAAACCACTCTTGCGGAATATCTTGATTCAAAATATAAACTTTACAATTTTCATGGTAATAACAAATAGATTTTAAAGTTGCTTCAATATATCGAATATACCCATAATCACCTGCTAATACAAAAGTTGCCTTATTCATTACAAATATTCTCCGTTCAATTTAATTAAGAATGTAAAAAAGTTTGAGATATGAGAGAATAAACATCATCAAAAATTAGAACAAAGATGATCATTTTATCTTATAAACTGTTCAGCAAAAGTTGATAGATTCCAAAAGCTAATTAGAATCTATCACCAACTCTTTGAATCATCATTTTAGATAATCCTTTAACTCCAACAATATAAGTCAATTTCACTTCTAATGACAGATACGTTTCAGAGGTTGATTTAAAGCTCTTATACATTTTATCTATCAATTAGAAAATAACATTACTTAATTCTCACCAGTCATCATTTTCTGATAAGATTCATTAACAAAATAGCAGCTCAATTTTATAATACATTGTCCTAACACTCTTTAAAAGACAGAAGATGTTTTAAAGAATGCCACTAATAATAAAAGGAAAATACTTTTCCCCTAGCTAGCGAGATCTTAAAAGTCTATTAGCCACCATAATATTAATGATCGAATTGATTTCATAATTCTTACTACTAATTATAACATTTTTTATATCCTTTCACTAACAATACAAAAAAAGAAATCCTGAAAAGTTAAAACTTTTCAAGATTTACTTTGATTTATTTTCCAACAAACTAAATCAAACAGATAAATTATGCCTCGTCTTCATTTTCATCGTGACGGCGTTTAGCAAGTAAACCTAAACCAGTTACACCTGCTAAAGCAGCAAGAACAATAGATGAGTCAGAAGCTTCTGTACCAGTATTCGGTAATTTATTACTTGAATTCCCTGTTAATTCTGAAGTTGATGCAGATTCAGAATGTAATCTATCTGCTGAGGTTGATGCAGATTCAGAACTAGACATGCTAGCTGAATAGGAAGCTGACGCTGTTTCACTCACTCTCGTAGATAATGATTCTGATACTGAGGTTGACCCTTGGCTATTATCAATATGACTACCAGCATTTGAATGACTAGTTGATGTAGTTGTTGATTGTGATGTTGAAACTGATTGACTAGCGCTCGCTGATTGTGATGCTGAAGCTGATTGACTTTCGCTAGTTAATTTACTAATTGAAGTTGAATCTTTAACTTCATTATAAACATATACAACTGTCTTAGGACCTACTGTAACAGTACCCGTTTCAGCATCTGAAGATAGTAATTTTCCATATAATTGATAGAATTTTCCATCTTTGTAGATTGTATTTGGTCTATGATCTCTAGTGTCATATGATTGCGGTTTAGAATTATCTACTAATGTAGGTTCTGTATCCAATACTGTTGGAGCAATTGGATTACCATGAATATCAGCATATTCAACTGCTACAAGTCCGATTGGAGCTTCTGGTTTGTCCACTGTTGTATTTAATAAGTCATAAACATAAGTGACAACAGATGTTCTACCCTTCACTGTAGATTTCTCTGCATCAGAGAATTTCGTTACTTTCTTAAGAACATATGTCTTACCATCTTTTTCAATCGTTTGTGGTTTTATTTCTGCAGTTGTTGTGTCATATGCAGTTCCTACATTTTCAGCAGATTTAACAATTGCCGTTTCTTTAATCACATTGCCATTTGAATCAACATAGTTGACAATAACGTTACCAAAGTTTTTATTAGGCGCTGGTTCTACTTTTTCTTCGTAAATATAAGTAACATTCTCTGGTTGAGATGTTGATTGTCCTTTTTCAGAAGCTGAACCTGCTTTTGGTTTTTCTGTAAGGATATAAACTTTACCGTCTTTTTCAATACGCTCAGGTTTATAGTTAGCTGTTGTTGTATCATAAGAAGTTCCTGGTGTTGATCCTTTTGGAACTACAGCTTCTGTAGGTTTTAATTGTACACCGTTTGGTGTTTCATAAGATACTGTAACATCACCAACTAATGAATTTGAATGAACAGTTGATGTACTTGTACTTGCCGAAGTTGATTCTGATACTGAGGTACTTACACTTACTGAGGTTGATTCAGAGACTGAGGTGCTTGCACTTGCTAAAATCGATTCAGATACTGAGGTACTTGCACTTGCTGAGGTTGACTCAGAGGCTGATGTGCTGGCACTTGCTGAAGTTGAGTCAGAGGCTGATGTGCTGGCACTTGCTGAAGTTGAGTCAGAGGCTGATGTACTTGCACTTACTGAAGTCGACTCAGATACTGATGTACTTGCGCTGGCTGATACTGACTCAGAGACTGAGGCACTTACACTTTCAGAATCAGATTTACTTAATGATGGATTTTCACTAAATAATTTTGATTTACTCTCAGAAACTGAAGTACTTGCACTTACTGAGGTTGACTCAGAAGCCGATGTACTTGCACTTACTGAGGTTGATTCAGAGGCTGATGTACTTGCACTTACTGAGGTTGATTCAGATACTGATGCACTTTCACTTAATGATGTTGATTCAGAGGCTGATGTACTTGCACTTAATGATGTTGACTCAGATACTGATGAACTCTCACTTGCTGAGGTTGATTCAGAAGCTGATGTGCTGGCACTTGCTGAGGTTGATTCAGATACTGATGTACTTGCACTTGCTGAGGTTGATTCAGATACTGATGTACTTGCACTTACTGAGGTTGATTCAGAAGCCGATGTACTTGCACTTACTGAGGTTGATTCAGAAGCCGATGTACTTACACTTGCTGAGGTTGATTCAGATACTGATGTACTTGCACTTGCTGAGGTTGATTCAGAGGCTGATGTACTTGCACTTGCTGATGTTGATTCAGAAGCCGATGTACTTGCACTTGCTGAGGTTGATTCAGATACTGATGTACTTGCACTTACTGAGGTTGATTCAGAAGCTGATGTACTTGCACTTACTGAGGTTGACTCAGAAGCCGATGTACTTGCACTTGCTGATGTTGACTCAGATACTGAAGTACTTGCACTTGCTGAGGTTGATTCAGATACTGATGTACTTGCACTTACTGATGTTGACTCAGAAGCCGATGTACTTGCACTTACTGATGTCGATTCAGAAGCCGATGTACTTGCACTTGCTGATGTTGATTCAGATACTGATGTACTTGCACTTACTGATGTTGACTCAGAAGCTGAAGCACTTGCACTTACTGAGGTTGATTCAGAAGCCGATGTACTTGCACTTACTGATGTTGACTCAGATGCAGATGTACTTGCACTTGCTGATGTTGACTCAGATGCCGACGTACTTGCACTTACTGATGCTGATTCAGATACTGAAGCACTTTCACTTAATGATGCTGATTCAGATACTGAAGCACTTTCACTTAATGATG
>CAJNCF010000011.1 GCA_905221195.1 bacterium | reverse complement strand
ACAGAACACATCTACGAAAAAGTTAAGACTTCATTTAAGGATAAAGAAGGCAACGAAATTCCTAAATATCCAAGTGAGCCAGGAACAGTCGATAAGAAAGACATTCCAGGCTACCGCTTCGTAGAAACTAAGAAATTACCAAATGGTGATACAGAACACATCTATGAAAAAGTTGTGGCACCAACGCCAACACCAAATCAAACTCCGTTCGAATACAAAGTATTAACAACTTATGTAAATGAAAAAGGTGAACTGATTATTCCTGATGAAAATGGTTCACATCCAGGTAAACCATTAGAAAATTATGAACTAGTTCGTACGGAAACAGATGCAAATGGAAATGTTCGTAATGTTTACCGTAAGATTCAATCTCAAAAACCAGTACAACCGGTAGAGCCAGCAACTCCAGCAATGCCTGAACAGCCAGCTAAACCAGAGGTATCAGCAACTCCAGCACAGCCTGTACAAGCAACAGCAGTGAAAGAAGCTGAAAGCAAACGTGAATTGCCAAATACTGGTACAGAAGACAATGCTCGTCTAGCAGCACTTGGACTTCTTGGAGTATTGAGTGGATTTGGTCTTGTAGCTCGCAAGAAGAAAGAAGACTAAGCTTTCTAATTGATCTGATTTGTTTGAATTGAACAGATTATCCTTAAAGCTGATGAATCGATGATTCGTCAGCTTTTTGCGTGTACGACGGGTATGTCGTATATCTGAGGTGTAAGTCCTCTTTGAGGACTATCTACTAGTGAACCTATATGAGTAAACTAGGTGAGCAATTGATACTCTTCAACAATCTCTTCAAACTACGTCAGCGTCGGCTTGCTGTATATATGTTACTGACTTCGTCAGTTCTATCTACAAACTCAAAGCGCTACTTTGAGCAACCTGCGCCTAGCTTTCTAGTTTACTCTTTGATTTTTATTGAGTATGAATTCGAACTAGAGAGATGGCTAATAGATTTATGCTATAGTCATGGCAGACTATATGTTTTTGAGTCTAGTTTATCAAATAATAGATTAGAATTGTCAGATAATATAATTTTATGTTATAATGAAGAAAAAAACAGAGGTGTTCAAATGTCAGAAGCAGGTCATAAGTTTTTAGCGAAACTAGGGAAAAAACGCTTACGTCCAGGTGGAAAACGTGCCACAGATTGGCTAATTGCGGAAGGAGAATTTTCAAAAGAAAAGAGAATACTAGAGGTTGCGTGTAATAGGGGAACTACAGCAATTGAGTTGGCACAGCGTTTTGGTTGTAAGATAACTGCTGTTGATATGGATGGACAAGCTTTAGAAGTGGCTAAAAAATCTGCTGCAACGGCAGGTGTTGGGCATCTAATCAGATTTGAAAGAGCAAATGCAATGAAACTTCCTTATGAAGATGCTAGTTTTGATATTGTTATAAACGAAGCTATGCTGACTATGCAAGCCGATCAAGCTAAGAAAAAATGTGTAATGGAGTATTTAAGGGTTTTAAAACCTGGAGGTCTTCTCTTGACACATGATGTGCTTCTTAAGGAAGCTAAAGAGTCTGTCAGACAGGAATTGTCACAAGCAATTCATGTAAATGTAGGTCCTTTAACCCAAGATGGTTGGGAGCAAGTGATGATAGAATCAGGTTATTGTGATGTGAAAGTATTGACTGGTGAAATGACATTAATGAAATTATCAGGTATGATTTATGACGAAGGTTGGCTAGGAACTTTGAAAATTTGTGTAAATGCTTGTAAAAAGGAGAATAGAAAGCAGTTTTTAACGATGTATAAAATGTTTGATAAGAATAAAAAGAAATTGGGATTTATTGCGATGGCTAGTTATAAATCGTCAAATCCTTAGATAATCATTGAAGTTAACTTTTCCTTTTTTCTTTCTTAAAAATATGCTATAATAGAGAGTAAAAAACTTTGAAAGAAAGAAAAAGATGAATTTAAAAGATTACATTGCAACAATTGAAAATTATCCTAAGGAAGGCATTACCTTCCGTGATATCAGTCCTTTGATGGCTGATGGAAATGCTTATAGCTACGCTGTTCGTGAAATTGTTCAGTATGCTACTGACAAGAAAATTGACATGGTTGTAGGGCCTGAAGCTCGTGGCTTTATCGTGGGCTGTCCAGTTGCCTTTGAGTTGGGAATTGGTTTTGCGCCTGTTCGTAAGCCAGGTAAATTGCCACGTGAAGTCATTTCTGCTGACTATGAAAAAGAGTACGGTGTTGATACCTTGACTATGCACGCGGATGCCATCAAGCCAGGTCAACGTGTTCTTATCGTAGATGACCTCTTGGCAACAGGTGGAACGGTTAAGGCAACCATCGAGATGATTGAAAAACTTGGCGGTGTTGTAGCAGGTTGTGCCTTCCTTGTTGAATTGGATGAATTGAACGGCCGTGAAAAAATCGGTGACTACGATTACAAAGTTCTCATGCATTATTAATGAAAAACAGTCCCTAGGGCTGTTTTCTCTACATTAGGATATAAAAATAGACTATAGCTAGTTAGAGAAAAACTATAATTGAAAACTATATCTTCTTACAGTATAATAAAAGGAACAAGTGTTTGAGTTTTAGTTTCAAACACAAGCAATTATTCCTGAAAGAGTACAGTTAGGAGAGGGTTATGCCGATTCGAATTGATAAAAAATTGCCAGCTGTTGAGATTTTACGGACAGAGAATATCTTTGTCATGGATGATCAACGTGCGGCCCACCAAGATATCCGTCCCTTGAAGATTTTGATTTTAAATCTTATGCCTCAAAAAATGGTGACAGAGACCCAGTTGTTGCGCCATTTGGCCAATACACCCCTACAACTGGATATTGATTTTCTTTATATGGAGAGCCACCGTTCTAAAACAACTCGTTCAGAGCACATGGAGACCTTCTATAAAACTTTTCCTGAAGTCAAGGATGAGTATTTTGATGGGATGATCATCACGGGTGCTCCAGTTGAGCATTTACCATTTGAGGAAGTGGACTATTGGGAGGAATTTAGTCAGGTGCTTGAGTGGTCCAAGACCCATGTCTATTCGACCCTTCATATCTGCTGGGGGGCTCAGGCTGGTCTTTATCTGCGCTATGGGGTAGAAAAATATCAGATGGACAGTAAGTTATCGGGTATCTATCCTCAGGACACCTTAAAGGAAGGGCACCTTCTCTTTAGAGGCTTTGACGATAGCTACGTATCCCCTCATTCACGGCACACGGAGATTTCTAAGGATGAGATCTTAAACAAAACCAATCTCGAGATTTTATCAGAAGGTCCTCAGGTTGGGGTTTCGATTTTGGCCAGTCGTGATTTGCGAGAAATTTATAGTTTTGGGCATTTGGAGTATGACCGTGATACTTTGGCAAAAGAGTATTTCCGAGATCGTGATGCAGGTTTAGACCCACATATTCCAGAAAATTATTTTAAGGATGATGATGTTAATCAGACCCCTTGTCTTTGTTGGTCTTCATCGGCAGCCCTCTTTTTCAGTAACTGGGTGAATTATGCGGTCTATCAGGAGACGCCTTTTGACTGGAGAAAAATAGAAGATGATGCATCCGCATTTGGGTATTTATAAGAGGAATTATGACATATTTAGACGCTTTTAAATCAGGGAACTTGGTTTTACCGAGTGCCCTTCTCTTGCATTTTAAGGAACTCTTTCCTTCTAGCGACGATTTTCTGGTCTGGCAATTTTTCTATTTGCAAAATACGACAGGTTTGGAAGAAATGTCGCCAAGCCAGATTGCTGAAAGAATTGGCAAGGAAATTTCGGATGTCAATCAGGCCATTTCCAATCTGACGGAGAGGGGACTGCTTCAGTATCGTACTATCGAATTGAATGGTGAAATCGAATTGCTTTTTGATGCTAGTTTGGCTTTGGAACGTTTGGATGACTTGCTTGGAGTCGCTCATTCAAGTTCAGACCAGTTGACACCTCAAAACCAGCTTAAGGATCTGGTTGAAACTTTTCAGCAGGAATTGGGACGTTTATTGACTCCTTTTGAAATTGAGGATTTGACCAAAACGCTAAAGGAAGATGGAACCAGTGCTGACTTGATTAAGGAAGCTCTTCGTGAAGCTGTTTTGAATGGAAAACCAAACTGGAAATACATTCAGGCGATTTTGAGAAACTGGCGCCATGAAGGTATCAAAAGTGTGGCTCAAATCGAGGCTAAGCGAGCAGAGAGAGAAGCAAGCAATCCTCAGTTGACACAGGTATCGGCAGATTTCAGAAATGCTATGGATCTCTGGAAGGATTAATCCATGTCAGCAGGCTTGAAATCCGAGTAAGATTTGCAAGCTGTGTTTAATTGTGATAAAATAAATAGAAAATAAATTGAAAAAAGAGGTATGTGAAATGTCACGTAAACCATTTATCGCTGGTAACTGGAAAATGAACAAAAATCCAGAAGAAGCTAAAGCATTCGTTGAAGCAGTTGCATCAAAACTTCCTTCATCAGAACTTGTTGAAGCAGGTATCGCAGCTCCAGCTCTTGATTTGACAACTGTCCTTGCTGCTGCTAAAGGTTCAAACCTTAAAGTTGCTGCTCAAAACTGCTACTTTGAAAATGCAGGTGCTTTCACTGGTGAAACAAGCCCACAAGTTTTGAAAGAAATCGGTACTGACTACGTTGTTATCGGCCACTCAGAACGTCGTGACTACTTCCATGAAACTGACGAAGATATCAACAAAAAAGCAAAAGCAATCTTTGCAAACGGTATGCTTCCAATCATCTGTTGTGGTGAGTCACTTGAAACTTACGAAGCTGGTAAAGCTGCTGAATTTGTAGGTGCTCAAGTATCTGCTGCATTGGCTGGATTGACTGCTGAACAAGTTGCTGCCTCAGTTATCGCTTATGAACCAATCTGGGCTATCGGCACTGGTAAATCAGCTTCACAAGACGACGCACAAAAAATGTGTAAAGTTGTTCGTGACGTTGTAGCTGCTGACTTCGGTCAAGAAGTTGCAGACAAAGTTCGTGTTCAATACGGTGGTTCTGTTAAACCTGAAAACGTTGCTTCATACATGGCTTGCCCAGACGTTGACGGTGCCCTTGTAGGTGGTGCGTCACTTGAAGCTGAAAGCTTCTTGGCTTTGCTTGACTTTGTAAAATAATCAGTAGCAAAAGCTAGGTGGAACAGCATTCAAATGCTTGTTCCATTTTTTATAGGAGAGAAAAGATTGAAAACAAAGATTGGAAAAATTGGATTAGCAAGTATCTGTTTGCTCGGCTTGGCAACTAACCATGTCGCTGCAAATGAAACCGAAGCTTCAAAAACTTCTAAGGATACAACGACAGTTTCAAGTAGTTCAGAGCAAAATCAGTCTTCTAATAAAACTCAAACGAGCGAAGGAGTAAAGACCAATGCTTCTGCCCACTGGGATGGGGACTATTATGTAAAGGCTGATGGTTCCAAAGCTAAGAGTGAGTGGATTTTTGATAACTACTATAAGGCTTGGTTTTATATTAAGTCAGATGGTCGTTATGCTCAAAATGAATGGCAGGGCAGTTACTACTTGAAATCAGGCGGTTATATGGCCAAAAATGAATGGGTTTATGATAATGCCTATAAGAATTGGTTTTACCTGAAATCCGATGGTTCTTATGCTAACCAGGAATGGCACGCTGTTGGAGGTAAATGGTACTATTTTAAGAAATGGGGCTATATGGCTAAAAGCCAATGGCAGGGAAGTTATTTCCTAAATGGTCAAGGTGCCATGATGCAAAATGAATGGCTTTATGATCCAGCCTATTCATCTTACTTCTATCTCAAGTCCGATGGTTCTTATGCAAATCAAGAGTGGCAAAAGGTAGACGGAAAGTGGTACTATTTCAAGAAGTGGGGTTACATGGCTAAAGATGAGTGGCAGGGTAACTACTATTTGACAGAAAGTGGTGCTATGGCGACTGGTGAATTAGTCATGAATGATGCTCGCTATATTTTTTCTGACTCAGGTGAGTTAAAAGAAAAGAAAGATTTGAATGTTGGCTGGGTTCACCGAAATGGCAGACGTTATTTCTTTAACCATCGTGAAGAACAAGTTGGGACTGATCAAGTTAAAAAAGTTATTGATGTTAGTGAGCACAATGGCCGTATCAGTGACTGGAAAAAAGTCATCGACGATAATGGAGTAGATGGTGTTATTGTTCGTTTGGGCTATAGTGGAACTGAGGACAAGGAATTGGCTTATAATATCAAGGAGTTAAACCGTCTTGGAATTCCTTATGGTGTTTACCTTTATACTTATGCTGAAAATGAGACGGATGCTGAGAATGATGCCAATCAGACTATTGAACTCTTGAAAAAATACAAGATGAACTTGTCATATCCTATCTACTATGATGTTGAGAACTGGGAATATGTTAATAAAAGTAAGAGAGCTCCAAGTGATACTGGAATCTGGGTCAAGATTATCAATAAGTATATGGCAACAATGAAGCAGGCTGGTTATCAAAATGTGAAAGTTTATAGCTATCGTCAACTCTTGCAAACTCGTTTGAATCATCCAGATATTTTACAACATGTCAACTGGGTTGCAGCCTATACGGATGCACTTGATTGGAATAATCCTCATTATTCAGGAGAAAAAGGATGGCAATATACTTCATCTGACTACTTAAAAGGAATTCGTGGTCGTGTAGACGTCAGCGTTTGGTATTAAGATATAAAGTTGAGAAAGGAGTGTGCAAGAAATTTGCATCCTCTTTTTCTTTACTTTACTGAAGCAAAGGGATATGAAATTTAATCAAAAAGTCTCTAAATAATTCTTAAATTATCAGTCTATTGCAACTTTTCTCATGTGAGTCTTTTGGCTTGCTATTGGTTTTTCTTAGTAGTATACTAAGGTAGTAATCATTAAGAAGTGGTTACAAAAAATAATGAATGAGGTAAAAACAATGGTAGAATTGAAAAAAGAAGCAGTAAAAGACGTAACATCATTAACAAAAGCAGCACCAGTAGCATTGGCAAAGACAAAGGAAGTCTTGAATCAAGCTGTTGCTGATTTGTACGTAGCCCACGTTGCTTTGCATCAAGTACACTGGTACATGCGTGGTCGTGGTTTCCTTGTATGGCATCCAAAAGTGGATGAGTATATGGAAGCTCTTGATGGTCAATTAGATGAAATCAGCGAACGCTTGATTACACTTGGTGGTAGCCCATTCTCTACTTTGACAGAATTCCTTCAAAACAGTGAAATCGAAGAAGAAGCTGGTGAATACCGCAATGTTGAAGAAAGCTTGGAACGTGTTCTTGCTATCTACCGTTACTTGTCAGAACTTTTCCAAAAAGGTTTGGATGTCACTGATGAAGAAGGTGACGATGTGACAAACGGTATCTTTGCAGACGCTAAGACTGAAACTGATAAAACAATCTGGATGCTTGCGGCAGAACTTGGACAAGCACCTGGTTTGTAAGAAATAGAATAATCATATAAAAATCTGTAGGATGCCTCTTACAGATTTTTTCTATTCTGTAAGCTATTCCAAACCAGTCTTTTTTTGAGTTTTTTGATAAAATAGTACTATCAGTGAAAAGGATGGAAGCATGACTAAGAAAATCGTAGCTATTTGGGCCCAGGATGAAGAGGGTGTGATTGGTAAGGACAATCGTCTGCCTTGGTATTTGCCAGCAGAACTGCAACACTTCAAAGAAACAACTCTGAATCATGCTATCTTGATGGGGCGTGTGACCTTTGATGGAATAGGGCGTCGCTTGCTTCCAAAACGGGAGACCTTGATTTTGACGCGTAATTCTGAAGAAAAGATAGACGGGGTTGTTACTTTTTACGATATCCAGTCTGTTCTCGACTGGTATCAGGATCAAGATAAGAATCTTTATATTCTCGGTGGAAAGCAAATTTTTCAGGCTTTTGAACCTTACCTTGACGAAGTGATTGTGACTCACATTCATGCTCGGGTGGAGGGAGATACCTATTTCCCTGAAGAGTTTGACTTGTCTCTTTTTGAGACAGTTTCAAGCAAATTTTACGCCAAAGATGAGAAAAATCCTTATGATTTTACCATCCAATACCGCAAGAGAAAGGAAGTCTAATGGAACGTAGTATATTTGGTTTTTTCACAGCCATGCTGTGTTTGGTCTGCTTGCTTGCAGGAGCACAGGCTTTTCGTAAAAAGCGCTATGGACTTTCTGTTCTGCTCTGGTTAAATGCCTTTACCAATTTGGTCAATAGTGTCCATGCCTTTTACATGACCTTATTTTAGATAGAATGATAGTATAGAATAGAACGGAAGGAAATCATGCCTACAAATAGGAATAATGATATGATGGTTTATTGCTCATTTTGCGGCAAAAGCCAAGAAGAAGTACAAAAAATAATCGCAGGCAATAACGCCTTTATCTGTAATGAATGTGTGGAGTTAGCCCAGGAAATCATTCGGGAGGAGTTGGCTGAGGAAGTTTTGGCAGACTTGTCTGAAGTTCCAAAACCAATCGAACTCCTCCATATCTTGAACCACTATGTAATCGGTCAAGATCGTGCTAAACGTGCTTTAGCAGTAGCAGTTTACAATCATTACAAACGCATCAATTTCCACGATACGCGTGAAGAGTCAGAAGATGTGGATTTGCAGAAGTCAAACATCTTGATGATTGGCCCAACTGGTTCAGGGAAAACTTTCCTTGCTCAGACTTTGGCTAAAAGCTTGAATGTGCCTTTTGCCATTGCGGATGCGACAGCTCTTACTGAGGCTGGTTATGTGGGTGAGGACGTGGAAAATATCCTCCTCAAACTCTTGCAGGCTGCTGATTTTAACATTGAACGTGCAGAGCGTGGCATTATCTATGTGGATGAAATTGACAAGATTGCCAAGAAGAGTGAGAATGTGTCAATTACACGCGACGTTTCTGGTGAAGGGGTGCAACAAGCCCTTCTCAAGATTATCGAGGGAACGGTAGCTAGCGTACCGCCTCAAGGTGGACGTAAACATCCACAACAAGAAATGATTCAAGTGGATACTAAAAATATCCTCTTCATCGTGGGTGGTGCATTTGATGGCATTGAAGAAATCGTCAAACAACGTCTGGGTGAAAAGGTTATTGGTTTTGGTCAAAATAACAAGGCGATTGACGAAAACAGCTCATATATGCAAGAAATCATCGCAGAAGACATTCAAAAATTCGGGATTATTCCAGAGTTGATTGGACGTTTGCCAGTCTTTGCAGCTCTTGAGCAATTGACGGTCGATGACTTGGTTCGCATCTTGAAAGAACCAAGAAATGCCTTGGTCAAACAATACCAAACCTTGCTTTCTTATGATGACGTTGAGTTAGAATTTGATGATGAAGCCCTTCAAGAAATTGCCAATAAGGCTATCGAACGTAAGACAGGGGCGCGTGGACTTCGCTCCATCATCGAAGAAACCATGCTAGACGTTATGTTTGAAGTACCGAGTCAGGAAAATGTGAAATTGGTCCGCATCACAAAAGAAGCTGTCGATGGAACGGATAAACCAATCCTAGAAACAGCCTAGAGGTGACTATGGAACTTAATACACACAATGCTGAAATCTTGCTCAGTGCAGCTAATAAATCCCACTATCCGCAGGATGAACTACCAGAGATCGCCTTAGCAGGGCGTTCAAATGTTGGCAAGTCTAGTTTTATCAACACTATGCTGAACCGCAAGAATCTAGCGAGAACTTCAGGGAAACCTGGTAAAACTCAGCTTCTCAACTTCTTTAATATCGATGACAAGATGCGTTTTGTGGATGTGCCTGGTTATGGCTATGCCCGTGTTTCCAAAAAGGAACGTGAAAAGTGGGGGCGCATGATTGAGGAATATCTGACAACTCGAGAAAATCTCCGTGCGGTAGTCAGTTTGGTGGATCTCCGCCATGACCCGTCAGCAGATGATGTCCAGATGTACGAATTTCTCAAGTATTACGAGATTCCAGTTATCATCGTTGCGACCAAGGCGGACAAGATTCCTCGTGGTAAATGGAACAAGCACGAATCAGCAATCAAGAAGAAATTAAATTTTGACCCAAGTGATGATTTCATTCTCTTTTCATCTGTCAGCAAGGCAGGGATGGATCAAGCTTGGGATGCAATCTTAGAAAAATTGTGAGGAAAAGAAAATGGCAAAAATAATTCATACAGATAAAGCTCCAAAGGCTATTGGACCCTATGTTCAAGGAAAAATTGTTGGCAATCTTTTGTTTGCTAGCGGTCAAGTTCCTCTTTCACCTGAAACTGGAGAAATCGTTGGAGAAACCATCCAAGAACAGACAGAACAAGTCTTGAAAAACATCGGTGCTATTTTGGCTGAAGCAGGAACAGATTTTGACCATGTTGTCAAAACAACTTGCTTCTTGAGCGATATGAACGACTTTGTTCCTTTTAACGAGGTTTACCAAACGGCCTTTAAAGAGGAATTTCCAGCTCGTTCAGCAGTAGAGGTAGCTCGTCTTCCTCGTGATGTCAAAGTCGAAATTGAAGTCATCGCAGAGATTGGATAAGCTAGTTGAAGTTTGGTGTTGCCAAACTTCTTTTGATATAAGGAGAAAAAGATGACAAAGAAACAACTTCACTTGGTGATTGTGACAGGGATGAGTGGTGCAGGGAAAACCGTAGCCATTCAGTCTTTTGAGGATCTAGGTTATTTCACTATTGATAATATGCCTCCAGCTCTCTTGCCTAAGTTTTTGCAGTTGGTGGAAACAAAGGAAGATGACCATAAGTTGGCCTTGGTGGTGGATATGCGTAGCCGCTCTTTCTTCTCGGAGATTCAAGCTGTTTTGGATGAGTTGGAGAACAAGGAAGAACTGGACTTTAAAATCCTCTTTTTGGATGCAGCTGATAAGGAATTGGTCGCCCGTTACAAGGAAACCAGACGGAGTCACCCACTAGCAGCAGACGGACGAATTTTGGATGGAATTAAGCTGGAACGTGAACTCTTGGCACCACTGAAAAATATGAGCCAAAATGTGGTGGATACGACTGAACTTACTCCACGTGAGTTGCGTAAAACCATTGCAGAGCAGTTTGCGGATCAGGAACAAGCCCAGTCTTTCCGTATCGAAGTCATGTCTTTTGGTTTTAAATATGGAATCCCGATTGATGCAGATTTAGTCTTTGATGTCCGATTCTTGCCAAATCCCTACTACCTACCAGAACTGCGTAATCAAACGGGTGTAGATGAACCAGTTTATGACTATGTCATGAATCATCCTGAGTCAGAAGACTTTTATCAGCATTTGTTGGACTTGATTGAGCCGATTCTGCCAAGTTACCAAAAGGAAGGGAAGTCAGTTTTAACCATTGCCATGGGTTGTACGGGTGGGCAACACCGTAGTGTGGCCTTTGCTAAACGCTTGGCGCAGGACTTATCCAAGACTTGGCCTGTTAATGAAGGGCATCGCGACAAAGACCGAAGAAAGGAAACGGTAAACCGTTCATGAGAAAACCAAAGATAACGGTGATTGGTGGAGGGACTGGAATCCCTGTCATTCTTAAAAGTCTACGTGAAAAAGATGTGGAAATCGCTGCTATTGTAACGGTGGCAGATGATGGTGGTTCATCAGGTGAACTCCGAAAAAATATGCAGCAGTTGACACCGCCAGGTGATCTCCGTAATGTTCTTGTAGCTATGTCGGATATGCCTAAGTTTTATGAGAAAGTCTTTCAGTATCGCTTTTCTGAAGATGCAGGAGCCTTTGCTGGCCATCCATTGGGCAATCTCATCATTGCTGGTCTGTCAGAAATGCAGGGCTCGACCTATAATGCCATGCAGTTACTGAGTAAATTTTTCCACACAACTGGGAAGATTTATCCTTCAAGTGACCATCCTTTGACCCTTCATGCAGTCTTTCAGGATGGGACAGAAGTGGCTGGAGAGAGTCATATTGCAGACTATTCAGGCATGATTGACCATGTTTATGTGACCAATACTCTCAATGATGATACACCTCTGGCCAGTCGTCGAGTAGTGCAGACCATTCTTGAAAGTGACATGATTGTCCTAGGGCCTGGTTCCCTCTTTACCTCTATTTTGCCCAATATTGTGATTAAAGAAATCGGGCAGGCGCTTTTGGAAACCAAGGCAGAAATCGCCTATGTCTGCAATATCATGACCCAACGTGGGGAGACGGAACACTTTACAGATAGCGACCACGTGGAAGTCTTGCATCGTCATCTTGGCCGACCTTTTATCGATACTGTCTTGGTGAATATCGAAAAAGTACCTCAGGAATACATGAATTCCAATCGCTTTGATGAATACTTGGTGCAGGTGGAACATGATTTTTCTGGTCTTTGTAAGCAAGTTCCGCGCGTGATTTCATCCAACTTCCTTCGTCTGGAAAATGGGGGTGCCTTCCACGATGGGGATTTGATAGTGGATGAGTTGATGCGGATAATACAGGTGAGAAAATGAGTTTCACAGTAGCAGTAAAAGAAGAAATTCTGGGTCAACACCATCTGAGCCGGCATGAATTATCTGCCATTATCAAGATGTCCGGTAGCATCGGTCTCTCGACCTCGGGCTTGACCTTGTCAGTCGTGACAGAAAATGCCAAACTGGCTCGTCACCTCTATGAGTCCTTTCTTCATTTCTATGAAATCAAATCAGAAATTCGCCATCACCAAAGAAGTAATCTTCGTAAGAATCGAGTCTATACTGTTTTTACAGATGAAAAGGTGCAGGATTTATTGAGTGATTTGCACTTGGCCGACTCCTTCTTTGGTCTGGAAACAGGTATTGACGAGGCGATTTTATCAGACGAAGAAGCAGGCCGTGCCTATCTCTGTGGAGCTTTCTTGGCAAATGGAAGCATTCGTGACCCTGAGTCAGGCAAGTACCAGTTGGAAATCAGTTCTGTTTATCTGGACCACGCGCAAGGGCTTGCATCTCTTCTCCAGCAATTTTTACTGGATGCCAAGGTGCTTGAGCGAAAGAAGGGAGCTGTGACCTATCTCCAGCGAGCTGAAGATATTATGGACTTCTTGATAGTAATCGGAGCTATGGAGGCGCGTGATGATTTTGAGCGGGTTAAGATTTTACGAGAAACACGTAACGACCTCAATCGGGCCAATAATGCCGAGACAGCTAATATTGCTCGGACAGTTTCTGCCAGTATGAAGACCATCAACAATATCAGTAAAATCAAAGATATCATGGGCTTAGAAAATCTGCCAGTGGATTTGCAGGAAGTGGCGCAACTGCGGATTCAGCACCCAGACTACTCTATCCAGCAGTTAGCAGATAGCCTCAGCACCCCTCTGACCAAAAGTGGTGTCAACCACAGACTCAGAAAGATAAATAAATTAGCCGATGAACTATAAAACCACGAATCGTAGGACTCGTGGTTTTTTTTATAAACTAGTAGAGTGTTTTGGTTGCACTTTTTGTTCAGGATCAATGTAGTTGATAGCATTGTTTACAGCAGTTGGTGCTTCCCCTAGACCTGTCGCAATCAAGTCAATTTTTCCGTCATAGTAGCAGCAGTCACCGATAGCATAGATACCTGCTTGGCTGGATTCCTGTTTGCTGTTGACGATAATCTTGTGGCGGTTGAGGTCCAGACCCCAGTTTTTGAGGTTACCGACAGAAGATTTAAAACCATAGTTGACAAAGAGGTGGTCTAGGTCAATCGTTTCGGTTTTATCAGATTTAACTTTTGTGATTTCAAGTTTATCGAGCGTTGTTCCATCTCCAAGGAGTTGGCTAGGGACGAATGGTGTCTTGATAGTTACAGATGATTCTTGTAAGGCTTGGACACTGTGTTCCAAAGCACGGAAATTATCTCTGCGGTGAACAAGGGTAGTTGGTGCGATTTTTTCAAAAGCCAAAGCCCAATCCACAGCTGAGTCTCCCCCACCAAGAATCGTCACATTTTTACCAGCGTATTGCTGAATGTTGGAAACGTGGTAGTGGATATTTTCATAGCCCTCAACACCTTCCAGTTCCAGCGGACGTGGTTTGAAGGCACCGCCACCCATAGCAATGATAACTGTTTTAGACAGGTGACTTCCTTTAGAAGTTGTAATGGCAAAGCCTTGATCTTGTTTTTCAATCTCAAGAACTGTTTCATTGAGATGAATAGGGGTATCAAAGCTGTTTAGCTGTTCAATCAAGCGCTTAGTCAACTCTTCTCCAGTCAGGTTTGGGAAACCTGGGACGTCTAAAATTTCCTTTTCAGGATAGAGAATAGCAGGTTGTCCACCTAGTTGGGGAAGGGAATCGATGATTTGGACCTTGGCTTGGCGTAGGTGGGCGTAAAAGGTCGCAAAAAGACCGACTGGACCACCACCTACAATGGTAATATCATATAGTTGAGACATGGTTTCTCCTTTGTTTTTTCTAGTCATACTCTTTGAAAATCAAATTCAAACCACGTCAGCGTCGCCTTACCGTACTCAAGTACAGCCAGCGGCTAGCTTCCTAGTTTGCTCTTTGATTTTCATTGAGTATCAGTTTATTTTATCATATTTTTCTTTAATTTAAAATGAAGTAGGATAGGGAAAAAAATGCCAGAAAAATGGTATAATAGAAAGGAACGTGTTTGGACAGAGAGGAGACAGCAGATGAACTTTCAACAATTATCCAACCTGCAATATTGGACTAGCTTGTTTTCTAGTCCTTGGAGTATTGCCATCAATCTGTTTGATATTTTGATTGTGACTTATATTTTATATCGTTTTACAAAAGCGATAGCTGGTACCAAGATTATGATTTTGGTGCGTGGGGTCGTGGTCTTCGTATTAGCCCAGGTTGTGGCCAATATCCTTGGTTTAACAACGATTTCTTGGTTGATTAATCAGATTATCACTTATGGGGTTATTGCTGCGGTTGTTATCTTCTCTCCAGAGATTCGGACTGGTTTGGAACGTTTGGGAAGGGCGACAGATTTCTTTTCTACTAGTCAAATTAGTGCAGAAGAGCAAATGATTCGTGCCTTTGTCAAGTCAGTTGAATATATGAGCCCTCGTAAGATTGGTGCCCTGGTTGCCATCCAACGAGTTCGCACCTTGCAAGAATACATTGCGACAGGGATTCCCTTGGATGCCAATATTTCGGCAGAACTCCTCATCAATATTTTTATTCCTAACACTCCCCTACATGATGGTGCTGTGATCATCAGAGAAAATCGTATTGCGGTGACTTCTGCCTATCTGCCTTTAACAGAGAGGACAGGGATTTCCAAGGAATTTGGAACCAGACATAGGGCGGCTATCGGTTTATCAGAAGTGTCCGATGCCTTAACCTTTATCGTCTCAGAGGAAACAGGTGGTATTTCTATTACTTACAATGGGGTCTTCAAGCATGATTTGACTCTTGAAGAATTTGAAGCAGAATTACGAGCACTTCTTTTGCCAACCCTTGAGGAAAAAGTCAGTTTCAAGGACCGTTTGCTAGGAGGATGGAAACATGAGAAAAAATAGTTTATATATCATTTCATCTCTCTTTTTTGCTTGTGTCTTATTTATCTATGCAACATCGACCAATTTTCAAAATAATAATACTGTAAGGCAGGTCAAATCGGAAACCTACACCAATACGGTAGCAAATGTTCCTATAGACATTCATTATGATAATGAGCAGTATTTTATTAGCGGATTTGCATCAGAGGTTTCCGTTGTGCTGACAGGAGCCAATCGTGTGACCTTGGCCAGTGAAATGCAGGAAAGCACTCGTAAGTTTAAGGTCACAGCGGATTTGACAGATGCTAGTGTTGGAACGATTGAAGTTCCCTTGAACATTGAAAATCTCCCAAGTGGATTGACTGCTGTGGCAACGCCTCAAAAGATTACGGTGAAAGTTGGGAAGAAGGTTAAGAGAGATGGGATGCTTGTTGTGCCACAAGTTGACAAAAGTCAGATTGATCCGAAACTACAGCTTGATAGTGTAACCGTGTCAAATGAACGCGTTTCGGTCACAACTGACCAGGAAACATTAGCTAAGATTGATAAAGTTATTGCACTTTTACCAACCAGCGAACGGATTACAGGTAACTATAGTGGTTCGGTACCATTGCAGGCAATCGACCGCAATGGGGTTGTCTTACCAGTGGTGATTACTCCATTTGACACGACAATGAAGGTCACTACAAAACCAGTAGCACCAAGTTCAAGCACATCAAATTCAACTACAAGCAGTTCGTCGGAGACATCTTCGTCAACGAAAGCAACTAGTTCAAAAACGAATTAAAAATAGAAAAAGGATTTTATAAAAATGGGTAAATATTTTGGGACTGATGGAGTCCGTGGAGAAGCTAACGTAGAATTAACGCCAGAATTGGCTTTTAAGCTGGGACGTTTTGGAGGATATGTCCTTAGTCAACATGAAACGGAAGCACCGAAAGTTTTTGTAGGACGTGATACACGTATTTCAGGGGAAATGTTAGAATCTGCCTTAGTGGCAGGTCTCCTTTCAGTTGGGATTCACGTATACAAACTAGGCGTTCTGGCAACACCAGCAGTAGCTTACTTGGTCAAAACTGAAGGAGCAAGTGCAGGTGTCATGATTTCTGCTAGCCATAATCCAGCTCTTGATAATGGGATTAAGTTCTTTGGTGGGGATGGTTTCAAACTAGACGACGAAAAAGAAGCAGAAATTGAAGTCTTGTTAGATGCTGCGGAAGATACTCTTCCTCGTCCAAGTGCAGAAGGTTTGGGAACCTTGGTAGATTATCCAGAAGGCTTGCGTAAGTATGAAAGCTATCTGGTTTCAACTGGAACTCCCCTTGAAGGAATGAAGGTTGCCTTGGACACAGCCAATGGTGCAGCGTCTACGAGTGCCCGTCAGATTTTCGCTGATCTCGGTGCTCAATTGACGGTTATTGGAGAAACACCAGATGGTCTTAATATCAACCTTAATGTTGGTTCAACACACCCAGAAGCCCTTCAAGAAGTGGTTAAAGAAAGCGGGTCAGCTATTGGTCTGGCTTTCGACGGAGACAGTGACCGTTTGATTGCTGTTGATGAAAATGGCGACATCGTCGATGGTGACAAGATTATGTACATCATCGGGAAATATCTTTCTGAAAAAGGACAATTGGCCCAAAATACAATCGTGACGACTGTGATGTCCAACCTTGGTTTCCACAAGGCCTTGGACCGTGAAGGCATCAATAAGGTAGTCACTGCAGTTGGTGACCGTTACGTTGTTGAAGAAATGCGAAAATCAGGCTACAACCTTGGTGGTGAACAGTCTGGTCACGTTATCTTGATGGATTACAATACCACTGGTGATGGTCAATTATCAGCAGTCCAATTGACAAAAATCATGAAGGAAACTGGTAAGAGCTTATCAGAGTTAGCGGCAGAAGTAACCATCTATCCACAAAAATTAGTCAATATCCGAGTGGAAAATGCCATGAAGGAAAAGGCCATGGAAGTGCCTGCTATCAAGGCCATCATCGAGAAGATGGAAGCTGAAATGGCAGGGAATGGCCGTATCCTTGTTCGCCCAAGTGGAACAGAGCCCCTCTTGCGTGTTATGGCAGAAGCTCCTACGACAGAAGAAGTTGACTACTATGTTGATACCATCGCAGACGTAGTTCGAGCTGAAATTGGGATTGACTAAATCCTAGAAAACTAGATGAAAATAAAAATTTATGGTACAATAGCTTATAATATTGTAGACAAGGGAGAGAGACATGAATCTTAAACGTGAACAAGAATTTGTTAGTCAGTATCATTTTGATGCGCGTAATTTTGAATGGGAAAATGAAAATGGAGCTCCTGAAACCAAGGTGGATGTGAACTTTCAATTGATTCAACATGATCAAGAAAATCAAGTGACTTCCTTAATTGTCGTCTTGAGTTTTATGATTGTATTTGATAAGTTTGTCATTAGTGGAACCATTTCACAGGTAAACCACATCGATGGCCGTATTGTCAATGAACCAAGTGAATTGAACCAAGAAGAAGTGGAAACTTTGGCTCGTCCATGTTTGAACATGCTTAATCGTTTGACTTACGAAGTGACTGAAATTGCATTAGACTTACCAGGAATCAATTTGGAGTTCTAATATGAAATTAGCTGTTATCACAGATTCCTCTGCCTATCTCAGTGCAGAGACCTTACAAAGAGAAGATTTATTTGTCTTAGATATTCCTGTCAATATTGATGGTAAGGAGTATGTCGAAGGCATCAATCTGACTGCTGAGGAATTTTACCAAAAAATGGCTCAGGCCTCTGAATTGCCTAAGACCAGTCAACCAAGCATTGCCAAGTTAGATGAAATCTTAACTTCGCTCAAAGAACAAGGCTATACTCATGCCTTAGGGCTTTTCCTATCTTCTGGAATTTCAGGTTTTTACCAAAATATCCAGTATATGGTGGATGACTATGAGGGCTTGACCATTGCTTTCCCAGACACTTTGATTACAAGCGCTCCGCTAGGGATTATGGTTGAAAGTGTCTTTAACTGGCGAGACCAGGGCGATGATTTTGCCATTATTCAGGATAAGCTAGCTATTCAAATTAGTCGTACGTCAGCTTTTATCATGGTAGATGATTTGGATCATTTGGTAAAAGGTGGGCGCCTTTCAAATGGGGCTGCGATTTTGGGTAATCTGCTAAGCATTAAACCAATCCTTTATTTCAATGACCAAGGTGTGATTGAAGTTTACGAAAAAGTTCGTACTGAAAAGAAAGCAACCAAGCGCTTAATTGAAATCATTAAGGAAACAACGGCTTCAGGTCAATATCGGGTCATTGTTATTCACGGAAATGCTCCTGAAAATGCTGAGGAATTGCGTCAACACTTGCTTGAATCTGGAGTGGCTACGGATATTTCACTTGCTACATTTGGTAGTGTCATTGGGACCCACCTAGGATCAGGAAGTATTGCTCTGGGTTATATTCCAGTGATTTAGTTAGCACTTCAAGACTAGTCAAGAAGGATTTGTATCTTAGCAATTGAACACGGACTAGCTTCCTCTTGAAAAAAGATGCCTGTCTTGCCTTTCGTGGAAAGTCAGCGCCATTCCCTATTTTTCATGGGCAGCTAAGGTCCTTTGAATCTTGATAATTGAACACGCCTGAAACCCTGTGTGAAAAAGATAGTTCTTCCAAGGAGTAGACACTCCTTGATCGGAACTCCTATTTTCACTTTGTGTTCTTGCAGGTTTTGTATCTTAGACAGGAGTAGAGATGAGTATTCGAGTAATTATTGCTGGTTTTAAGGGTAAGATGGGCCAAGCTGCTTGTCAGATGGTCTTGGATGATCCAGACTTGGATTTGGTAGCAGTTTTGGATCCTTTTGAATCTGAGTCAGAATGGCAGGGAATTCCTGTTTTCAAGGATAAGGCTGATTTAGCAGGCTTTGAAGCGGATGTCTGGGTAGACTTTACTACACCAGCTGTTGCCTATGAAAATACACGATTTGCTCTTGAAAATGGCTTTGCTCCAGTAGTTGGAACGACTGGTTTCACTAGTGAAGAAATTGCAGAGCTAAAAGAATTTTCTCGTGAACAAGATTTGGGTGGCTTAATTGCTCCTAACTTTGCCTTGGGTGCTGTCTTGCTCATGCAATTTGCGACGCAGGCTGCTAAATATTTCCCAAACGTGGAGATTATCGAGCTCCATCATGACAAGAAAAAGGATGCTCCGAGTGGAACAGCTATTAAAACAGCTGAGTTGATGGCAGAAGTTCGAGAGTCTATCCAGCAAGGTGCGCCTGATGAGGAAGAATTGATTGCAGGTGCCCGTGGTGCTGACTTTGATGGCATGCGGATTCACTCAGTTCGTTTACCAGGCTTGGTAGCCCATCAGGAAGTCATCTTTGGTAATCAAGGAGAAGGATTGACCCTCCGTCATGACTCCTATGATCGCAGCTCCTTCATGACAGGAGTGAATTTGGGAATTAAAGAAGTTGTCAAGCGTCATGAGCTTGTCTATGGATTAGAACACTTATTATGAGATTAACGCAAATGCCTTCTGAATTTCAGAAGGCTTTACCAGTATTAGAAAAAATTAAAGAAGCAGGCTTTGAAGCCTATTTTGTTGGGGGATCTGTTCGAGATGCCCTCCTCAATCGTCCTATCCACGATGTGGATATTGCGACGTCTTCTTATCCAGAAGAGACCAAGCAGATTTTTCCGCGAACAGCCGATATCGGAATTGAACATGGAACTGTCTTGGTTTTAGATGGGGATGAGGAATATGAGGTAACCACTTTTCGAACAGAGGATGTCTATGTGGACTATCGTAGACCCAGCGCGGTTTCCTTTGTTCGTTCTCTAGAAGAAGACCTCAAGCGCCGTGATTTTACAGTCAACGCCTTTGCCTTGGATGAGACAGGAGAAATAATTGATTTATTCCATGGTTTAGAAGATTTGGAAAACCAAGTCTTGCGAGCAGTTGGAGTGGCTAGTGAACGTTTCAACGAAGATGCTTTGCGGATTATGCGTGGTTTCCGTTTTCAGGCCAGTCTTGGCTTTGAGCTTGAGCCAGAAACATTTAAAGCTATGAAGACTTTGACACCACTTTTGGAGAAAATTTCTGTAGAGCGTACCTTCGTTGAGTTTGATAAACTCTTGCTTGCTCCATTTTGGAGAAGGGGCTTGGCTTCCATGATTGAGAGTCAAGCTTATGACTATCTCCCTGATATGGCATCTAGCCAGGACAAGCTCAACAGACTGTTTGATTTGGAGACTGATTTTACTTTTGAATCTTCAGAGCAAGCCTGGGCGGCTCTACTGTTGGCTTTGGAGATTGAAAATGCGCAGCCATTTTTGAAAGCTTGGAAGACATCACGCCAGTTTGCCAAGCAAGTTCAGGATTTACTGACTATTTTATCCTTGCGTGAAAAGGGAGAATTGAGCAAGCGCGATTGTTACCGCTTTGACTTGGAGTTACTTTTACAGGCTGAAAATCTTCGTCAGGCTCAAGGAAAAGAAGTCAACCCACAAGCTATCGCAGAAACTTACCAGAGCTTGACTATCCATGACAAGAAAGAAATTCAGATCAATGGTGGCATTTTGATTAAGGAATATGGCTATCAGCCAGGACCTGACTTGGGAGAAATTTTAACAGAGATTGAGTATGCCATTGTCGATGGAGAATTGGAAAATGACCGTCAAGCCATCCATGCTTATCTGAGGGAGAAAAAATGAGTGATTTTATCGTTGAAAAACTAAGTAAATCCGTCGGTGACAAGACCGTTTTTAAGGATATTTCCTTTATAATCCATGACCTAGACAGAATTGGTCTGATCGGTGTCAACGGGACTGGCAAGACTACCCTTTTGGATGTCCTTTCTGGTGTTTCTGGCTTTGATGGGGATGTCAGTCCTTTTTCAGCTAAGAATGATTACCAGATTGGTTACTTGACCCAGGATCCTGATTTTGATGATAGCAAGACCGTTTTGGATACGGTTCTATCTAGTGACCTCAAGGAAATCCAGCTCATTCGTGACTATGAGTTGATCATGCTCAACTACAGTGAGGACAAGCAAGCTCGTTTAGAACGGGTTATGGCGGAAATGGACTCCCTTCAAGCTTGGGAAATTGAGAGTCAGGTCAAGACGGTTCTTAGCAAGCTGGGGATTCAGGACTTATCTACTCCAGTTGGGGAATTGTCAGGTGGTCTGAGAAGACGGGTCCAGTTGGCTCAAGTCTTACTTGGCAACCACGACCTCTTGCTACTGGATGAGCCGACCAACCATCTGGATATTGCAACCATCGAGTGGCTGACCCTCTTTTTAAAAAATTCTAAGAAAACCGTCCTTTTTATCACCCATGATCGTTATTTCCTAGATGCTTTATCAACACGTATTTTCGAGTTGGACCGAGCAGGATTGACAGAGTATCAGGGGAATTATCAGGACTATGTTCGCCTTAAGGCGGAACAGGACGAGCGAGATGCGGCTTTACTCCACAAAAAAGAGCAACTCTATAAGCAAGAATTGGCTTGGATGCGCAGGCAACCGCAGGCGCGTGCGACCAAGCAGCAGGCTCGTATTAATCGTTTCCACGACTTGAAGAAAGAAGTCTCAGGTGGCGTTGCTGAGACAGACTTGACCATGAATTTTGAGACTAGTCGAATTGGGAAGAAAGTCATCGAGTTTCAGGATGTTTCTTTTGCCTATGAAAACAAGCCTATTTTACAAGATTTTAATCTCTTGGTGCAGGCTAAAGACCGTATCGGAATCGTTGGGGACAACGGTGTTGGAAAATCAACCCTACTCAACTTGATTGCAGGAAGTCTTGAGCCGACAGCAGGACAAGTTGTGATTGGGGAAACTGTTCGCATCGCTTATTTCTCTCAGCAAATTGAGGGCTTGGATGAGAGCAAGCGAGTGATCAATTACCTGCAAGAAGTGGCTGAAGAAGTCAAGACCAGCGGTGGTTCTACGACTTCCATCGCTGAGTTGTTGGAGCAGTTCCTCTTCCCACGTTCGACGCATGGAACCTTGATTGAGAAATTGTCAGGTGGCGAGAAAAAACGTCTTTATCTCCTCAAACTGCTTTTGGAAAAACCAAATGTTCTTCTTTTAGACGAGCCAACAAATGATTTGGATATTGCAACCTTGACAGTTTTGGAAAATTTCTTGCAAGGCTTTGCTGGTCCAGTTTTGACTGTTAGTCACGACCGCTATTTCTTGGATAAGGTAGCGACCAAGATTCTCGCTTTTGAGGATGGTAAAATTCGTCCTTTCTTTGGTCATTACACCGACTATCTTGATGAAAAAGCCTTTGAAACAGAGATGGCCAATCAAGTGCAAAAGGCTGAAAAGGAAAAAGTGGTCAAGGTCCGTGAAGACAAGAAACGCATGACCTACCAAGAAAAGCAGGAGTGGGCAAGCATTGAGGGTGATATTGAAGCCTTGGAAAATCGTATCGCTGCGATTGAAGAGGAAATGCAGGCTAACGGCTCTGACTTTGGTAAGCTAGCGACTCTTCAAAAAGAACTGGATGAGAAGAACGAAGCACTCCTTGAAAAATACGAACGCTATGAATATTTAAGTGAATTTGATAGCTAGAAGAATAGAAAAATCCCGTCTCATGACAGGATTTCTCTATTCTTTTTTTGTTTCTTGATGAAAGATATTTTGCCAAGTTTCGTGACGACGCCAGATACTGGTATGGACGATTCCATCTAACTCATAGCAGATGAGTTTGGTTTTCTGACTGATGGAAGTGATTTGGATGTCCTTGATAGCAGAGTTCAATTCTTTTTCAGCCTTATAGGCCTCTTTATCCATCTGCTCTCCATCTTGGCGAATATAGACAAAATCGTCAGCCAAGAGTTCTTCCAGTTGATTTCCCTGATCAATCAATTGCTCGCGCATCAGCAATTTTTTATAGACGTTATCTAAAATTTCATCCTCAGGAATAGGTGCTGGCTCGATATGGACATCGGTATCAAAGATTCCAAAACGCTCTTCCAGCATAGACTCGACCTGATCTGCAATCTCGTGACTTTCATAGACAGACAAGTCAGGATTCATTTCCAGCGTGATATCGAGGTAGATGTTGCTACCGTAGGTACGACCTCTTTGGGACTTAACCTTGCTGATTTTGGGAATTTCCATGATAGCCTTTTGATAATCCTCAAGCAGACGGTCGTCGAAACCATCTGAAAGGCTAAAGGAAGACTCAATGAAGATATCATAGGCAGTTTTCAAAATAAAGAAAGTGATGATGATAGCGACCAGTTTATCCACAATCGGATAATTGAAACTGCTAGCCAGGATGGCAATACTAGTACCAAGTGAGGTAACAGCATCAGAAAGATTGTCCTTGGCAGCTGCCTTCAGCGCCTTGGAGTTAGATTTCTTGCTGAGGCGAGTATTGTAGAGATAGACCATGAACATAATCGCTGCAGAAATGATTCCTAGGGTTGCACCCAGAGGGTCAATGACCGTTTCTTCATGACTGAGAATTTTTTGAATGGTATCCTGAAGTACATCGAAACCGACATAAAACATGATGATGGAAGTGATCAAGCTAGCTAAATCCTCAATCTTCCAGTGGCCAAAACGGTGGTCACGGTCTGCGGGCTGGCGCGCCATCCGAATCCCAATTAAGAGGGCCACATTTCCAATGATGTCCGAGACGTTGTTAAAACCATCCGCTACCAAACTGGATGAATGAAGAAGATGCCCAGTTGCCAATTTGGCTGCAGACAAGAGCAGGTAGGTCGAAATACTAATAATGGCCCCACGCTCAGCTAACTTGAGATTTGAGATAGATTGCTTCATTCAACTTCCTTTCTAGTCACATAGCATTCTACCATTATACTGGTTTTCAAGGGAAAATTCAAATAAGGCAGTTTTTACTCTTTGAAAACTTTTCAAAATTTGGTATAATAGTACTACTCAAGGGAGTAGCTGGCAGAAACCTGTGATAGTGTCGTCATTCCGAATTTTATACTGAAAAGTATGCTTTCCGGCACTATCTTAAACAGCGAGACTTGTTATGATTAACAGGTCTCTTTTTGTTTGTCGTGAAAAGATACGATGAGGAAAAGAGAGTCTGTTTTGCACACAATGTCAAGGAGGAGACACATGTCAAAAGAACAAAAACGCCAAGCGTTTTACACTCAAAGTCCTGAAGAGGTCTTGAAGGCTGTGGATGCGACCGAGCAAGGTTTGTCATCAAGCGAGGCAGAAGAACGCCTTGCCGAATTTGGCCACAATGAACTCGAAGAAGGAGAGAAACGATCAATACTGGTCAAATTCATCGAGCAATTTAAGGATTTGATGATTATCATCCTAGTTGCGGCGGCCATCTTGTCAGTCGTGACTTCTGGTGGGGAAGATATTGCAGATGCTATTATTATCCTAGCCGTAGTTATCATCAATGCTGCCTTTGGTGTTTACCAAGAAGGAAAAGCAGAAGAAGCTATTGAAGCCCTCAAATCTATGTCCAGTCCAGCTGCTCGCGTTCTTCGTGATGGACACATGGCAGAGATTGACTCTAAAGAATTGGTACCTGGAGATATCGTTGCCCTTGAAGCTGGTGATGTGGTGCCAGCAGACCTACGTTTGCTAGAAGCCAATTCTCTTAAAATCGAAGAAGCAGCTCTTACAGGCGAGTCTGTGCCAGTCGAAAAAGACTTGTCAGTCGAGCTTGCTGCAGATGCTGGTATTGGTGACCGTGTGAACATGGCCTTCCAAAACTCAAACGTAACCTACGGTCGTGGGATGGGAGTTGTTGTTAATACAGGTATGTACACTGAAGTTGGTCATATTGCTGGCATGCTTCAAGATGCGGATGAGACTGATACACCCCTCAAACAAAACTTGAACAACCTTTCTAAGGTCTTGACCTATGCTATCTTGGTCATTGCCCTTGTTACTTTTGTAGTGGGTGTCTTCATTCAAGGGAAAAATCCACTTGGTGAGTTGATGACCTCTGTTGCGCTTGCCGTTGCAGCTATTCCAGAAGGACTTCCTGCAATCGTAACCATCGTTCTTGCCCTTGGTACTCAAGTTTTGGCCAAACGAAACTCTATCGTTCGTAAGCTGCCAGCAGTTGAAACACTTGGTTCAACAGAAATCATCGCTTCTGATAAGACTGGTACGCTGACCATTAACAAGATGACAGTCGAAAAAGTCTTCTACGATGCGGTTCTACATGACTCAGCTGATGACATTGAACTAGGTCTTGAAATGCCACTACTTCGTTCAGTTGTCTTAGCAAACGATACTAAAATCGATGTGGAAGGTAACCTGATTGGGGACCCAACTGAAACAGCCTTCATCCAGTATGCTTTGGACAAGGGCTACGATGTTAAAGGATTTTTAGAGAAATATCCCCGTGTGGCTGAGTTGCCATTTGACTCTGAGCGTAAGCTCATGTCAACAGTTCACCCATTGTCAGATGGTCGTTTCCTTGTAGCAGTCAAAGGTGCGCCCGACCAACTTTTGAAACGTTGTGTTCTTCGTGATAAGGCTGGAGATATTGCTCCGATTGATGAGAAGGTTACAAACCTCATTCATACAAACAACTCTGAAATGGCTCATCAAGCCTTGCGTGTCCTTGCAGGTGCTTATAAGATTATCGATAGTATTCCAGAAAATCTTACTTCTGAAGAGCTTGAAAATGATTTAATCTTCACTGGTTTGATTGGAATGATTGACCCTGAACGTCCTGAAGCTGCTGAAGCTGTTCGAGTGGCCAAGGAAGCTGGAATTCGTCCAATCATGATCACAGGTGACCACCAAGACACAGCAGAAGCTATTGCCAAACGTTTGGGAATCATTGATGCAAATGATACAGAAGGCCACGTTTTAACTGGTGCTGAACTCAACGAAATGTCAGATGAAGACTTTGAAAAAGTAGTTGGCCAGTATTCTGTTTATGCTCGTGTGTCTCCAGAGCACAAGGTTCGTATCGTCAAGGCATGGCAAAAACAAGGTAAGGTTGTTGCCATGACAGGTGACGGTGTCAATGACGCGCCAGCCCTGAAAACAGCAGATATCGGTATTGGTATGGGGATTACTGGTACAGAGGTTTCTAAGGGAGCTTCTGACATGATTCTTGCGGATGATAACTTTGCAACTATTATCGTCGCAGTTGAAGAAGGACGTAAGGTTTTCTCAAACATTCAAAAGACCATTCAGTACCTACTTTCTGCCAATACTGCTGAAGTATTAACCATCTTCCTATCAACCTTGTTTGGTTGGGATGTCTTACAACCAGTTCATCTCTTGTGGATCAACTTGGTAACGGATACTTTCCCAGCTATCGCTCTTGGTGTTGAGCCTGCTGAACCTGGTGTTATGACCCACAAACCACGTGGACGCAAGGCAAGCTTCTTCTCAGGTGGTGTTTTCAGTTCTATCATCTATCAAGGAGTACTCCAAGCAGCTATTGTCATGAGTGTTTATGGCCTTGCTCTTCTTTACCCAGTGCATGTGGGTGACAATCATGCCATTCATGCGGATGCCCTTACTATGGCCTTTGCAAGCCTTGGTTTGATTCAGCTCTTCCATGCCTATAATGTCAAGTCTGTTTACCAGTCCATCTTGACAGTTGGTCCATTCAAGTCTAAGACCTTTAACTGGTCTATCTTGGTATCCTTCATTCTTCTTATGGCAACAATCATCGTAGAACCGCTTGAAGGAATCTTCCATGTAACCAAACTAGACTTGTCACAATGGGGAATCGTTATGGCTGGAAGCTTCTCAATGATTATCATTGTTGAAATCGTTAAGTTTATCCAACGCAAACTTGGCTTTGACAAGAATGCGATTTAAAAAAAGTCATCTTCGGATGGCTTTTTGCTACAGTTGAGGGTAAGGGGTTACAGTTATCAGCTTTTGTGCTATAATTGCTATAATATAGTAAAAAGTAAGAGGAGTATGAGGAAGTGGAAAAGAAAATTGTGAAGGATATTTTGTTCTTATCTCAGGTATCTAAGCCTGCAAGTCAGGAAGACCTGTATCTTGCTAGAGACTTACAAGATACGCTCTTAGCGAATCGTGAGACCTGTGTTGGTCTGGCTGCCAATATGATTGGGGTGCAGAAGCGCGTGATTATCTTTAATCTTGGTTTGGTTCCTGTGGTCATGTTTAATCCAGTGCTCCTGTCCTCTGAAGGACCTTATGAGACAGAAGAAGGCTGTTTGTCCTTGACAGGTGTGAGACCTACTAAGCGTTATGAAACTATAAGGGTTGCCTATCGTGACAGCAAGTGGCAGGAACAGACCATTACCTTGACAGGATTCCCAGCCCAGATTTGCCAGCATGAACTGGATCACTTGGATGGACGTATCATATAGGAGGAAAGCAAATGAAACGAATAGTCTTTGAACTTATTTTTATCGCAACGACCTGGTATATCTTTTTACCGCCTCTTAACCTGACCAGCTGGGAATTTCTCTTTTTCCTCTGTGGGCATTTGCTGCTTGTGGCTATCTTATTTGGCTTTGGTAAGGGAATCAATCTGGTCAAAACAGTTCATGTGCGCCACGGCAAGGCGGAAGCTACTTTAAATTTTGAGGATTTCAAAATCAATCGGTTAGGGAAAATTCTTTTAGCTTCTATTGGAGGAATTTTGCTCTTGGCAGGTTTGGTTTCCTTGGTGACTTCCAGCATTTTTCAGGCTAAAAATTATGCCAATGTAGTCACGGTTACGGAAAAAGAGTTTACTGAATTTCCTAAGACTGACACTAGTAAGGTTCCTATTTTGGATAGAAGTACTGCTGAAAAAATTGGAGACCGCTACTTGGGTTCCCTAACGGATAAGGTGTCGCAATACGTAGCGGCAGACACCTATACTCAACTAACGATTGACGGAAAGCCTTATCGGGTTACACCGCTAGAATACGCAGATCCTATCAAGTGGTTCAACAATCAGGCCAAGGGAATCGGTGAGTATATCAAGGTGGATATGGTAACTGGAAATGCCAACTTGGTGGAGTTGAAGATACCAATCAAGTATTCTGACTCGGAGTATTTTAACCGTGATGTCAAACGCCACCTGCGCTTGAAGTACCCAACTAAAATCTTCAAGACTCCATCTTTTGAGGTGGACGATGAGGGAAATCCTTTCTATGTAGCAACGGTTTACCAAAAGCAATTTGGGCTTGCGGTTCCTCGTCCTGTTTCAGTCATTATCTTGGATGCCACAAACGGAGAAACCAAGGAATACAGCTTATCAGAGGTCCCAGAATGGGTAGACAGGGTCTATCCAGCTGAGGAAACCATAGAGCAAATCAACTACAACGGCAAGTACAAGGACGGTTTCTGGAATGCCATGATTTCCAAGAAAAACGTGACCCAGACTACCAAGGGATATAATTACTTGTCTATCGGTAATGACATCTACCTCTACACAGGTGTGACATCGGCCAATGCGGATGAGAGTAATCTTGGTTTTATCCTTGAAAATATGCGAACAGGAGAAATCACGAAGTACAGCTTGGCTTCTGCGACCGAAGAATCAGCCCGTGAATCAGCAGAAGGTGCTGTCCAGGAGAAGTCCTACAAGGCAACCTTCCCAATCCTAATCAACCTCAATGACAAGCCTCTCTACATCATGGGCTTGAAGGACAATGCTGGCTTGGTTAAAGAGTATGCTTTGGTGGACGCAGTTGAGTACCAAAATGTTATCGTAGCTACGACAGTGGAAGAGCTGCTCAGCAAGTATGCCAATAAAAATGATCTTGAGATTGATAATGCAACAACAGAAAGCATCAAGGGTGTGGTAGCAGACCTCAAATCAGCTGTTATCAAAGGCGACACCGTCTACTTCTTTAAAGTTGATGGCAAGATATATAAAGTCAAGGCTTCGGTATCAGATGAACTTCCTTACCTAGAAAATGGTAAAAACTTTGAAGGTCAAGTAGGAAAAGACAATTATCTCAAGACATTTAAAGTGCAGTAAAAAAACCTCGGTCAAACCGAGGTTTTTCAGATGAATTTCTTGGTTATGGCTAGAAAATATGCTACACTATCAATATGAAAATTTTAATCCCAACAGCAAAAGAAATGAACACAGATTTGCCAAGTATTGAAGCTGCTCCTTTAAAACTAGAAAGTCAGGCTGTGCTGGATGCCTTGGCCCTCTATTCTGCTAGTCAATTGGAGAGTTTTTACAAGGTATCAGCCGAGAAGGCTACGGAAGAGTTTCAAAATATTCAGGCTTTGAAAAGGCAAAGAGCTCAACACTACCCAGCCTTGAAACTTTTTGATGGGCTTATGTACCGCCATATCAAGCGAGATAAATTGACCGAGGCAGAACAAGTCTATCTTGAAACTCATGTCTTCATTACCTCGGCTTTGTATGGTGTGGTTCCAGCCTTGTCACCCATAGCCCCTCACCGTTTGGATTTTTTGATGAAGTTAAAAGTCGCTGGTAAGACTTTGAAGAGCCATTGGAAGTCAGCCTATGATGAAGCTGTGACGCAGGAAGAAGTGATTTTTTCTCTCTTGTCGTCCGAGTTTGAGACTGTATTTTCTAAGGAAATTAGAGAAAAAATGGTGACCTTCAAATTCATGGAGGACAAGGGTGGTCAGCTGAAGATTCACTCAACCATTTCCAAAAAAGCACGTGGTGCCTTCCTAACAGCCCTGATAGAAAATCAAGTACAAACAGTGGAGGAGGCTCGCTGCTTAAGCTTTGCAGGATTTGTCTACAGAGAAGACCTGTCCCAACCACAGGAATTGGTTTTTGTTAAGGAAGGATAGAAATCAGATAAAAGAAGAAAACTCAGCAAGGAAAGTTGTGCTGAGTTTTTTCTAGTTTATAAAGTATTGGACAAATGAACCTCATTTGATAAACAGTTGAGATGATTGACCAAATCCATGATTGACAGGTGATTTCGGCAAATAAACTTCTTGGTGATGTCTGGAATATAGAAATTAGACACGATGATATCGTAATCTGTCTGATTCAAAATTTCAGGGCTTGTTTGCAATTCATCCCAAATATCGAAGGTAAAACGATTATTACAGTAATAGGTAAGCATGTCTACCAAGGTAAGAGATAGGGCGTGGTCAAAGTTACTTAGAATCAACACCTTGATAGGTGGTCGATTTTCTAACAACTGAGTTGTGAGGTTCTCGGCATGGGTTAAGATAGTGTACATCAAATGTTCCAACTGTTCAGGATGGTCATGCTGTCCAATTGCCTGACGGTATTGAGCCAGTTCTTGACGGGCACTTTCCATAAAGTCTGGGAAGTAAACGTTGAATTTTTTAATCGTCAATGCTTTTTGCTCGAATAAGATTGGGGTAGAAAAGATTTCCTGTCTTTCGAAGAAAGCAGTGTTGTGTAAATGCCAAATAAGCTCTTCGCGGTTGGTAAAAGTAATCTTAAATTGTTTTGCTAGACGTTCCAATATTTGACTGAGTAACTGGTAAGAATACTTTGCCTCACTATTTTCTTCTAAAGAATTGAAGAAGTCTTGAGGGTCGAGGAAAATATCATTCTGAAGAAAAGAAATAAAAATTTGAGCGATTGTATCTGGAGTCATTTCAAGTCCCAACTTCTCAGAGAAATGGACAAGTATCTCCTCAAAATTTGGAATATTCATCAAAAGAGGATAGTAGTCATCGTTAAAATGATTGGGTAAGTCAATGAAATGACCATTTTTAATGCGATAGATACTGATAGCTATCATCAATTTATACATTCTATAAATTGAAAATCGCATTGGATAATTGGTGATTTTATAGAAGAAATCAGCAAATTCTGTTAAGTCCTCTTCAGGGATATCTGGGAAAGGCCAGTCTAGGAAATAATAACGCTCAGAAAAGTATTGAGCATAAAAATAGCGAATATCGATTTCATTCCCACGTATCTCCGTTGGAGTAAAAGATAGTTCAATTTGGAATTGAGAAGATAGAGTTTTTGTAATATTTCGACCTAATCGATAGAGATTGGAATTGCTTAAGTGAAGATTTTCAATGGTTCGATAAATCGGTAGACCTTCATTAAAAAACATATACTCCAGTAATTGAAAAGATTGAGAGTGAGCTAGAAAATATTGATATAACTCTTCTACACTAGTTTGCATATCTAAATCTATCATAATTCCATTAATAGAAGATTGGATATCTATAGTTGGAAAGGCAGTACGTAATTCATTTAAATCATTTTTTAGAATTCGTTCTGTACATCCTAAATTGTCAGCGAGTTCATGTAATCTCATCCAATTACGATTTTGAATTAAGGTCTCCATTAAGCGTAATTGTCTTTGATCTTTTGTGGATAAAAGGTTGCGCATGTTGCTAATTTCCTCCCATTTTTATTATATCATATTATTGTATAAGAAGTACAAAAATGTTAGAGTAAAAAAATGTCTAGGTTAATCAGAAAAATGAGAATAAGATAAGTGGCTCTTAGGTACAAAAATAGAATATATTAATTACATAGATAATATTGATTTATATATCAAATAGTTGTAGAGTGAGAACTATAAAATATTATCTAGGAGTTTAAAATGAAACATTCACATAAAAAATCATTTGACTGGTATAGCTTGCAACAAAGATACTCTATTCGTAAATATCACTTTGGGGTAGCAAGTGTTTTGCTCGGGACAGCCTTGGTCTTAGGAACAGCTGCTAATACTCAAGCGGTACAAGCAGATGAACATCATTCAGAAGTTACTAGCAGTATTTCTGTTGATAAGGTAGAAGAAGTTACCAAACTAGCAGAAGTTTCTACAGTTAAGAAAGAAACGACCTACGCAGCTCCAACGGTTGCTAATCCAGTAGAGGTAACTCCAGCTAAATCTGAAGATGCTAAAGCCTCAGCAGAAAAAGTTGAAGAAGCAAACGTAGAAAAAGAAGCAGTTTCTCATCAAAGTGCTGTTGATAAATCAAAATTGTTAACAGCTCTTTCGCGTGCTAAGAGATTAGAAAGCAAGTTATATACAGAAGCAAGTGTCAATAACTTGCAAGCAAGTATCCAAGCTGGTCAAAGCTTGCTTGGGAAAACAGATGCAACTGAAGCTGAATTATCAGCAGCAGAGTCATCTATTCAATCGGCTGTTATTGGTCTAGAACTTCGTTCTAACTCTGACAAAGGAACTGTATCAGAAACGCCTGTAGCGAAGAAAGCTGATATAGTTGAAGCGAAGGAAGAGACTAATCCAGCTGCAACAACTGATCGTTCAACTGTTGATAGCGCTGTTTTGCCAACTATCACAGCTGCCAAAGTAGAAACAACTTCAGCTCCAGCATCTACTAATGAAATATTAAAACCAGGTTTGAGCCTTTCTGATGCTCGCCAAAATCCAGCTATCCGTAAAGAAGACTTGGATAAAGGACAAAGTGGCTTTAGAGCAGCTAGCAATCCAGCCAACCCAATTGTCTCAGGTTCTGGTAACACAGTTGCATTTTCAGACATCAGTCAAGCTGGTCGTAGCTATAGTTTCCGTGGCTACGGGAACTCACGTGGTGGTAATTCCATTCATTATGATGTAACAACAGTACGTCAAGGTAATAGATTGAATTTCACAATCGAATATTCTGGACCAGGTGAATTTGTTAATAATAACTTTATCTTGGATAAAGGGGATGGATTTGGAAATCCTTCAAATGCGACTATCATCACTCCAAGATTAAGAGAACAATCAAAACCTATTAGTCAGGGTGCCAACTTCGTATCTCACTCAGGATACAGTATGACCTCTGCTACTTCAACGAGTGAGAGACAAACAATCAGATTTAGTTTGCCTATCAATAATCCAAATGGTGACTTGTCTGTTCGTTTGAAACCAGTTACTTTTAACGTTGACCAAGGTGGTGGCGGTGCAGCTACTAGCAATGACCCATACAGTAACTCCAACTATTATCATAGAGCAAACCCACTATACTTGGATGCCAATCCTTATGGCGGATCTAATAACAAAGTTGTTTCAGAAGACATTGATTTCCAAACTGTCTATCTTCCAACTAGTAAGTTACCAGAAGGTCAAACCAGATTAGTTCGAGAAGGTGAAAAAGGGCAACGTCAAATTACCTATAAAGTTCATCGATTTGGTAACGAAACACTTTTAGGATTGCCAATTAGTAATTCTGTTACTAAAGAAGCTAAGCCACGTATTATGCAAATTGGTGTGGCTAAAGAGCTAATCGATACAGTAAAACCACGTGTTGATCAAAATAAAGTCGGTGATACAAATAACCTCACTTTCTATCTTGATAACGATGGCAACGGTGTTTATACTGAAGGTGTAGACGAACTTGTTCAAAAAATTGCTATTAAAGATGGAGCCAAGGGTGAAAAAGGGGACCAAGGCGAACGCGGTCTAACTGGAGCTAAAGGTGAAAAAGGAGACCGAGGTGAACGCGGTCTGACTGGCGCCCAAGGTCAGGCAGGTCGTGACGGTGTAACTCCAACCGTAACCGTTACAGATAATAAAGAAGACGGTACTCACACTATCACTATTAACGACGGTAGAGGTAATGTTACAAATACTGTTGTAAGAGATGGTCTCGATGGAGCAAGTCCATTAGTTGCGACTCAACGAAATGAAGCTGATAAAACAACAACGGTTATCTTCTATTACGATAAAAATGGGAACAACGAATTAGATGCTTCTGATAAGAAATTAAAAGAAGTTGTCATTGCAGATGGTGCCAAAGGTGAAAAAGGTGACAAGGGAGCAACTCCTAAAGTTACAACTGCTCGTGGAGCAGATGGTCGCAGTACTGACATTACATTTACAGTTCCTGGAGAAGAGCCTGTTGTAGCTAACATTAAAGATGGTAGAGATGGTCGTACACCAACTATTGACTTAAATGCCTTAGCAGAAGCTGCAGTAAGAATTAATAATCAAAGAAGTGGAAGAGTAAGAAGAGCATTAGCAGACGACCCAGCTACAGCACCAGCATCACAACCAGTAGATGGTACTCGTATTACAGCATACTATGATAATAATGGTAACGGTAAATACGATCCAGGTGTGGATGAATTAATTGGTACAAGTGATATCTTGAATGGTACAAATGGACGTAATGGTGCAGATGGAGCTTCTGGAGCAGACGGACGTAATGGTGCTGAATTATTAAGTGGACCTAAAGCACCAACAGCAAATGATGGTAAAGATGGTGACACTTATATCGATGCAACTACAGGTGATGTTTATAAGAAAGAAAACGGAACTTGGGATAAGATTGGTAACATTCGTGGACCTCAAGGTCTAAAAGGTGAAGACGGAGTTGCAGGACCACAAGGGCCACAAGGACCTAAGGGAGATCAAGGTGCCCAAGGTCTTCAAGGACCTGCTGGTCGTGACGGAGCCCAAGGTCGTGACGGCCGTGATGGACGCGACGGAAAAGACGTATTGAACGGCAAAGTTGATCCAACAACAGAAGGTAAAGACGGCGATAAATACGTTAA
>CAJNCF010000010.1 GCA_905221195.1 bacterium | reverse complement strand
CCCACTTCTTCATAGGGTTCTTTATCATATCTACGCTTCTGACTTTCTTGTTTACGGAGATAGTCTAGAATTCGATTCCGAAACTTGGTCTTGAAATATTTGCGTAAGCGTGGAATATCTTCGACTATTCCTTCTTCTTTACTAATCAATTCATGTAGACATATCATTCCCTCTTGGTCCCAGTCCGATAACTCCCATAAATGAAGGTAATATTCATTTCTACACTTGTATACAATACCCTGGACTTCTTCATAAAATTCTTTAAGCATAAGCTTCCCCCTTTCTAGATACAGTTTAACAAATCAAGAAGCTAATTGGGTTCATTTCATCCATTCTGTACCCTTTAGCTCCTCAACTACACAAAAAAGAGAGGGCTTGCCTCTCTTTGGGTTATAATTCTGCAATTTGGTTTAGGTTTACTTCTGCAACTGTGTCATTACCAAACATAGAGATAATCATTTTCACTTTGTTATTATCAATTTCTGTAATCTTACCAGTGTAATCTGCAAAAGCACCATCAATAATACGTACGGTTTGGCCAACCTCAACATCGAAATCAAATTCTTGAACAGTTTGTCCCATAGATACCAAAATGTCACGAATTTCTTGTTCCAATAATGGAGTTGGTTTTGATCTGTTCCCGTGTGATCCGACAAATCCTGTAACATTTGGTGTGTTTCGAACAACAAACCAAGCTTCATCTGTCATGACCATTTCTACAAGAACATAACCTGGAAAGCGATTTTCTTCTACTTCTTTTCTCTTTCCATTTTTTTCAACTTGCACTGTTTGTGTTGGAATTTCAACGCGTAGAATATTATCCAACATATTGTAGGTTTGTGCACGTTGTAATAGATTTTCTTTTACCTTATTTTCATAACCAGAATAAGTTTGTAAAACAAACCACCCTTTATCAAAACTATCCATGATATTTCCTTTCATAAATAGAAGATTTTTAGTGTACTTTCACTACTCTTCTAAAAAATGTTAATAAATCGAATCAAACCTGAAACAATCAACTGGTCAAAAATGTAAATAATTACTACAAAGAAAGCTGTGTATTCCATGATAGAACGAAAATCTCTCCAGCTTTCCTTGCGAGTTGGCCATGTTGTGTCTTTAAGAAGTCTAAAAATATCTCCAATAAAACGCATCGCTCTCTCCTATCTCGTTTCTCTATGTGTAGTGTACTTACCACAATGCTTACAAAATTTATTTACTTCTAGTCGTGTAGGCTTGGGGTTTCCACTGATCTTGATTGAATAGTTTCTAGAACCACAAACCGCACAAGCTAGGCTTGCTTTTTTTAGTGCCATAACGCCTCCATCCTATCTATTATAACAAGAAAGCCAGGCTTTGACAAGCATCTTAGCGAAATAGATTGACTACCGAATCCCAGATTGTTTGAGCTTTTTCCTTAATCTTCGCATCCGAGATAGCCCGACTAGCCTCATCTACTAGGCTTTGTGCACGACCTCGAATATCAGACAAACTATCATCTGTCTGGCTATTATCATTGGTTTGTACTTGTCTTTTTGTGTTAGCTGGTGCAATTCCATTTTGCTTATAAGCATTTTCAACTGTAAAGGTACTTCCTGGCGTATAAGGTAAAATGGTATTTGCAATATTTCTAAAGACATGGGCTGCACCGTTTGATGTAGAACCCGCTAGATAATGAATTTCATCAGTGGTCGGAAAACCAAGCCAGTGGCTAATCACTACATCTGGAGTATAACCAATTACCCACTGATCACTTGTGTATTCAGGATTAAAAACAGCTTCAGTTGTCCCAGTTTTCCCTGCCATGACATAGTCTGCAGGCGATGAACTAATACCCGTTCCGTTTGTGAATGTCCCTAACATCATACTGGTCATCTTATCAGCTACAGACTTATCAATCACCCGTTTTTGTGAATTTTTATGGCTTGCAATAACCTGTCCGCTAGCATTTTCAATTCGACTAATAAAATGAGCTTCAGGCATTAAACCTTCATTTGCAAAGGCAGCATATGCTTGAGCCATTTGCAGAGGATTAGTTTCGACACCACTTCCCAAGGCGACACCAAGAACACGGTCGACTTTTTCCATGTTGAGTCCAAATTTTTCTCCTGACTCGAAAGCCTTATCAACACCCAAATCATTAACAGTAGCAACAGCAGGTAGATTAAGCGATTCTGCCAAGGCTTGATACATAGGAACTTCTCGACTCGTTTTAATTCCTGCATAGTTATCTACCTTATAGCTGTCATACTGCATGGTATGGTTATCCAACTGCTTGTTCAAAGCCCAACCTGCCTCAACTGCTGGCGTATAGACAACTAAAGGCTTAATTGTAGAGCCAGGGCTACGTTTTGATTGGGTTGCATAGTTGAAATTACGGAATCCAGTTTTATCATTGTCTGCAACTTGACCGACAACCCCACGAACTCCCCCTGTTTTCGGTTCGAGAGCTACACTTCCTGATTGAGCAAATGTTCCATCCTCTGCCCTCGGAAATAGCGATGTATTTTCATAGACAACCTGCATATTTGCTTGGTAGTTTTGGTCCAGCTCTGTGTAAATGCGGTAGCCATTATTTACGATTTCTTCCTCAGTTAGATTATACTTAGAAACGGCTTCATTAACCACCGCGTCAAAATAAGAGGGGTAACGATAATCTGAAATTTTTCCTTCATACTTATCTTGTAATTGCGAAGTCATATCAACTTCAGTAGCTTCGGTTTCTTGATTTTTATCAATATAACCCGCTGCAACCATATTTTGCAAAACAGTATCGCGACGATTGGTAGAGTCCTCTACAGAATTTAAAGGATTATACAATTCCGGCCCTTTGAGCATACCTGCCAGAGTCGCAGCTTGATCCAGACTCACTTCTGATGCAGAAACTCCAAAGTATTTCTTACTCGCATCTTCTACGCCCCACACACCATTTCCAAAATAGGCGTTGTTAAGGTACATAGTTAGGATCTGATCTTTGCTATATTTTTTAGTCAATTCTAAAGCCAAGAAAAATTCTTTCGCTTTTCTCTCAACAGTTTGATCCTGCGATAGATAAGCGTTTTTAGCCAGCTGTTGGGTAATAGTAGAACCACCACCTGAACGTCCAGCAGTGACAATAGCCAAAAAGAAACGACTATAGTTAATCCCGTCATTTTTATAGAAAGAACGGTCTTCTGTCGCAATAACAGCATTTTGCAAATTTTTACTGATGTCAGTCAGTTCAACATAGGTTCCCTTTTGACCAGACAAAGCACCTGCCTCTTTTTCTTCACGGTCAAAAATGAGCGTTCGAGTTTTCAAGGCGTTTTGCAAATCATTGACATTGGTTGACTTAGCTACAGCAAACAAATAGGTTCCGACTAGCAAGCCTGCACTCAAACCTAGTATAAGAACAATCTTTGTTAGATGATAGCGACGCCAGAATTTTCGAATTGGACCCACTTGGGCTAATTTTTTTCGATCACTACGAGAGCGACGTAAACTAGTAGAATCAGATTCCTCTGATTCACTTATTTCTTTTTTAAAAAGAGAAAGAAATTTCTCGAATAATTTATCTAATTTCATGCGTTTATTTTATCATCTTCATCATAGGAAGACAAGAATTTAGCTATTTCCTATCCAAATAGGGCTTTTTTTGTTACAATATCTGTATGAAATTCACATTTACATTACCCACCTCTTTACCTCAAATGACGGTGAAGCAATTACTAGAGGAGCAACTCCTTATTCCTAGAAAAATCCGTCATTTTTTAAGAATCAAGAAACATATTTTGATAAATCAAGAAGAAGTTCACTGGAACGAGATGGTAAATCCTGGAGATGTTTGCCAGTTGACTTTTGACGAGGAAGATTATCCCCAAAAGACAATCCCTTGGGGTAACCCCGACTTAGTTCAGGAAATTTATCAAGATCAACACTTGATTATTGTAAACAAACCCGAGGGTATGAAAACGCACGGCAATCAACCAAACGAAATTGCTCTTCTTAACCACGTCAGTGCCTACGTTGGCCAAACCTGTTATGTCGTTCATCGTTTAGACATGGAAACCAGCGGTTTAGTTCTTTTTGCTAAAAATCCTTTTATCCTGCCTATTCTCAATCGATTATTGGAGAAAAAAGAGATTTCTAGAGAATATTGGGCACTTGTTAATGGAAATATCAGCAACAAAGAGCTTGTTTTCAGAGACAAAATCGGACGTGATCGCCATGATCGCAGAAAACGAGTAGTTGATACAAAAAATGGCCAATATGCCGAAACGCATGTAAGCAGATTAAAGCAATTCCCAAACAAGACTTCCTTGGTTCGTTGCAAACTAAAGACAGGCAGAACCCATCAGATTCGTGTCCACCTTTCTCATCATAACTTCCCCATCTTGGGTGACCCTCTCTATAATAGTAAATCAAAGACAAGTCGGCTTATGCTTCATGCCTTTCGACTTTCCTTTACCCATCCGCTTACATTAGAGAAATTAAGCTTCACTGCCCTTTCAGATACTTTTGAAACAGAATTAAAAAAGAATGGATGATTGTGTCATCCATTTTTCCATATAAGAAAAGCAAGACCAGAGGCCTTGCTTTTCTATCGACTCAAGAATTATTTAGCGATTTTTGCGAAGTATTCAAGAGTACGAACAAGTTGTGCAGTGTATGACATTTCGTTGTCGTACCATGATACAACTTTAACCAATTGTTTACCGTCAACGTCAAGAACTTTAGTTTGAGTTGCGTCAAACAATGAACCGTAAGACATACCTACGATATCTGAAGATACGATTGGATCTTCTGTGTAACCGTATGATTCGTTTGAAGCTGCTTTCATAGCTGCGTTCACTTCATCAACAGTAACGTTCTTTTCAAGAACTGCTACCAATTCAGTAACTGATCCAGTTGGAGTTGGAACGCGTTGTGCAGATCCGTCAAGTTTACCGTTCAATTCTGGGATTACAAGACCGATAGCTTTAGCAGCACCAGTTGAGTTAGGAACGATGTTTGCAGCACCAGCGCGAGCACGGCGAAGGTCACCACCACGGTGTGGTCCGTCAAGGATCATTTGGTCACCAGTGTAAGCGTGGATAGTAGTCATCAATCCTTCAACAACACCAAAGTTGTCTTGAAGAGCTTTAGCCATAGGAGCCAAGCAGTTTGTAGTACATGAAGCACCTGAGATAACTGTTTCAGTACCGTCAAGAACGTCGTGGTTAGTGTTGAATACAACTGTTTTAACGTCGTTTCCACCAGGAGCAGTGATAACAACTTTTTTAGCTCCACCTTTAAGGTGTTTTTCAGCAGCTGCTTTCTTAGCAAAGAAACCAGTAGCTTCAAGAACGATTTCTACACCGTCGTTAGCCCAGTCGATTTGTTCTGGATCACGTTCAGCAGAAACTTTGATGAATTTACCGTTAACTTCAAATCCACCTTCTTTAACTTCAACAGTACCGTCGAAACGACCTTGAGTTGTGTCATATTTCAACAAGTGTGCAAGCATAACTGGATCTGTAAGGTCGTTGATACGAGTAACTTCAACACCTTCTACGTTTTGGATACGACGGAAAGCAAGACGACCGATACGTCCGAAACCGTTAATACCAACTTTAACTACCATTAGTGATTTCCTCCTTATGAAAATCATGAAATTTTTATTGTGAAAAGAGTAACTTGAATCACTACAAATCACCTTTCAACAAACCTATTATATAACTATTTAAGTTTAATTGCAAGTACGGGCATTGTTTTTCTATGTTAGTTTCTTTTTGAGCGACGATAATCTAGTAACATCCTTAACTATTCATATCGTAGCGATTCTACAGGATCCATTTTACTAATTTTACGTGCTGGGAAATAGGCTGAGACATAACCAAGTAATAGAGCAAAAGCTAGAGTTCCTAAAATAGATAGAAGATTTAATTCAAAAACCTTCGTGATGGATGGATAAAAATGATTTACAACCACATTCGCCAAACTTCCCACCCCTTGTGCAACCAAAAATGCCAGCAGCAAGGCGATTCCTACAATCCAGATAGCCTCGTAAATAAAAATCCCTTTGACATCACGATTTTGATAACCAACTGCCTTCATGACACCTATTTCCTTAGAACGTTGCATGATATTGATGTAAATGATGATACCAATCATGACCGCTGCTACCACAATAGCTTGTGATGAAAGTACAATCAACAATCCCTGAATGACACGAATAAAGGTAATCACAATATCAAGAATCTTCTGTTGAGAAAGAACAGTATACTTCTTATTTTTCTGCAATTCTTCTGTTACTGCTTTTGTCTGTGATGGATCTTTGAGTTCCAAGATAAAATAAGATACAGCTTTTGTAAATCCAGCCTCTTTCAAAATCGTTTCCATTTGATTAGAGGGCATAAAACTGTTGCTGTCCTCCATGTCATCTTCATCATTGATCACACGCACAATCTTTGTTTGAAATTGAGCTGTCTTGCTAGCTTCAGCAGCATTTTCTACAATACTTGCTGAGACTGATTTGCCAATAAGATCAGTAGCTGTCAGATTTTTTCCTGTATGTTCATTCCAACTTTTTAGTAAACTGCTTGGAATCGTCAACCCCTGTTCATTTGCATCAGTATAGAGGGAGCCTGCTAATACTTTGTCCGCCTCATTACTACTAACAGAAATACTTGTATCCTCATAGAGACTCACTACTTGAGCATAAGAAGGCATCGTTTGACTCAGATCCATTTCTTGCCCATCTATAGTAATATTTGACATGGTCATCCCAAAAGGACTCTCCAAATATTTAATAGCTTCTTTGCCAACTGTATCCGTGATATAGTTCTTATCGTCTTGGTTCAAAAAGCCTCGTCCAGCATTTTCTGTGTTTAAAGCAATCTGAACTTGAGAAGGGATTTGACCTCCATTCGTATTTTCATCAATCATCGAAATCAAAGCATTTCCCAATCCGAAAGAAATTAAGACTCCTACAAAACCGATTGAGGTTGCTAGCGCAATCAATAGGTTACGCCACTTTCTTTCCATAAAGTTATTTAAAGAAAGTTTGAATTTGTTTTTCAATGATAATCCTTTATTTTTTGACTTCTTCAACGACTTCACCATCCTTCATTTTGATAATCACATCTGCATATTCAGCAACCTCTGGATTATGGGTTACGATCAATACTGTTTTCCCTGTTTGGGCTAAATTTTTAAATACTTCCAATACCATTTCTTGGGATTGAGAATCCAGCGAACCCGTTGGCTCATCTGCTACAATCATATCAGGCTGATTCACCAAAGCACGCGCGATTGCTACACGTTGCTTTTGCCCGCCAGAAAGCTGTTTAACATCTTTAGCAATAAAAGGCTCCATGCCCAAGTTACTTAATTGCTCCTTTGCAATCATTGTCATCTCCCTGTCAGATAAATCTTTGACATAGAGAGGTAGCTTGACATTGTCCAAGACAGACTGATGAGGAATGAGGTTAAAGTTTTGAAACACAAATCCAATCTTATCTTTACGAAATTGAGTTAGTTCAATCTCTGATAAGTCACGGAGGGATTCCCCTTTAAATTCTAAAATTCCTTCGTATTGTCTATCTAGACCACTGATAATGTTTAGCAAGCTGGTTTTGCCACAGCCTGACGGACCGTAAATCGCTGTAATTTTACCTTTTGCAATCTGCAGGTTTATATTCTTTAAAGCCTGTTCTTGATGTTTACCGTCCAAAGTGTAAAACTTTGAAATATTTTTAATGGATAAAATAGACATTCTTTCCCCCTTATTAAAACTGTTATCGTCATACATCATACTGATAGAAAATCCTTCAAGTTGCATCAGTACCAGATGTATATCAAGTAAAATTCATTTTAACAAAAAAGCGACATTTCTCCAATGACAGAAATGTCACTCCTATAAACTCTTTAACGATATCTTTCTAGATCCTCGGCCCATTCATTATCTAAACTAAGGATTAACTGCTCATTGCCAAACATCCTCGCCATCATTTTTGCTTCTTCATACTTTTGTTTGGCCGTATCATAATCAGTCTGAAGATAATATTTCCACTCCACCATCAAGACAATCGGTTGCTTTTGGAAATCTCGTGTTTTTTCAGAAATCCAATTAAGTTTTTCCACAGCTAACTTAAATAACTCTAAGTCATTCAATAATTCACAACTTCCTAGCCCTGCAAATAACACATCACGAACAAGAAATAAATCGTCCGTACCGCTATTTTCTACGTTATTACACACTTTTTGAAACATTAATTGAAGTTTCTGCTGTTCGCTAATAGATAACTGTCCTTTTTTTATATTTTCTAAATAACTACACAAAAAATACAATCTAATTTTTAAAAGATCTGAAAAGGAAAACTCTCTTTGATTCCATAGTTCCTCAAAAGATTCATCTAAAAGCGCTATTCCATACTGTTCATTATCCGTCGCTCTCACTTCATCTATAGCTTGAAGACAATCCACTACCACTTTCTCATCACGTGGCAAATCATCATAAAAACACTCAAAAATCTCATCAAATTATTCTTCCTTTTGTTCTTGCAACTCCTTGTCTCCGTAGTCAGGATGATGAAGAAGAAAGTATTTTAATTCTTGGTAACGCTTGGGTAATTCCTTATAATCTGGCATCAAGACGTAGGACGGAATTTCTAACCTATCTGCAATATATTCTAGTGTTTTTATCGTTGGGCGAAATTCTCCTTTTTCTATCCGCACCAGCTGACGGACTGATAATTCGGATTCATCCCCACAAAATACTGGACGACTAAGCCCTTTCTCCTCTCTTAAAAGTCGCACTTTATCCCCTAACTCATTTATCTTGTTCATTTGCCCCTCGCATGATTATAAAAGATTTGATATTCAAACAAATATATGCGATGATTATACCATTTTTCAAATAGAATTACAAAAAAGAGGCAGGAAATTCCTGCCTCTAGGCTGATAACAATTATTTACGGCGTCCTGGTCTTTCTTTGTAACCATAGTAAGAATCTTCGATGATTTCTTGCATATGGTCAACCATTGGAAGACGTGGGTTAGCTGGTGAACATTGGTCTTCATAAGCAAGGAAGGCTAATTCACGAGAATGTTCTTTCCATTCTTTTTCATCGATTCCTTGTGCTTTGAAGTTCATTTGGATACCTACGCGCTCACCAAGTTCGTAGACAGCTTTTGCGTAAGATTCAACCCCTTCTTCTGGAGTAGAAGCTGGAAGTCCAAGCATGCGTGCGATATCTTGGTATTTTTCATCTGCACGGTAGTAGTTGTACTTAGGCCATGTTGCTGTCTTAGCTGGACGTGTACCATTGTAACGGATAACGTATGGAAGCAAGATTGCATTTGTACGACCGTGGATTGTGTGGAATTGTGCACCAATCTTATGAGCCATTGAGTGAGAAATACCTAGGAAGGCATTGGCAAAGGCCATACCAGCGATTGTTGAAGCGTTGTGCATTTTCTCACGTGAGTGGAAATCTGCGTTCTTAACTGAGCTTTCAAGGTTTTCGAATACAAGCTTGATGGCTTGAAGTGCCAAACCGTCAGTGTAGTCGCTAGCCATTTGTGATACGTAAGCTTCAGTCGCGTGAGTCAATACGTCCATACCAGTATCAGCAGCGACAAATCCAGGAACTGTCAATACCAAGGCAGGATCTACGATTGCCACAGTTGGTGTCAATGAGTAGTCAGCGATTGGGTATTTACGGTTGTTTGCTTTATCAGAGATAACGGCAAATGGAGTTACTTCAGATCCTGTACCAGATGTAGTTGGGATCGCGATGAATTTAGTCTTCTTACCAAGCAATGGGAACTTGAAGGCACGTTTACGGATATCCATGAATTTTTGAACAAGGTCACGGAAGTCCACTTCTGGTTGTTCGTAGAAGAGCCACATTACTTTAGCGGCATCCATTGGAGAGCCACCACCAAGAGCGATGATTGTATCTGGTTTGAAGGCACGCATGATTTCAGTACCACGGTTTACAGTTGTGATATCTGGATCTGGTTCTACATCAGCAAAGATTTGGTAAACAACCTTATTGCGACGAAGATCAAGTTGTTCGATGATACGATCAAGGAAACCAAGCTCTACCATGGCATGGTCAGTAACGATCATGACACGTTCAACGTCACGACATTTTTGAAGGTATTGAATTGAATCACGTTCAAAGTATGTTTTTGAAGGAAGTTTCATCCATTGCATGTTATTTCTCCGTCTTCCGACTTTTTTGATATTCAAGAGGTTAATGGCACTAACGTTATCCCCAACTGAGTTGCGTCCGTAAGAACCACATCCGAGTGTCAATGATGGCAAGAAGGCATTGTAAACGTCCCCGATACCACCAAAAGTAGAAGGTGAGTTACAGATAACACGAATAGCTTTAACAGCTTTACCAAATTCTTTAGTTAATTCTTCGTCAGCTGTGTGGATGGCTGCTGAGTGTCCAAGACCGTTAAATTCAACCATTTGACGAGCTTTGGTAATACCGTCTTCACGGCTTTCAGATTTCAAAACTGCGATAACTGGTGACAATTTTTCACGAGTCAATGGCTCATTTTCACCAACTTCTTTACATTCTGCAGCAAGAATGTTTGTTCCTTCTGGAACTGTAAATCCTGCTTGTTCTGCAATCCAAGTTGCTGGTTTACCAACGATGTCAGCGTTCAATTTTGCACCAGCACAGTTTTTGCTGTTTGCTTTCACGCCGAAGCAGAACTCTTCAAGAAGTGCTTTTTCTTTCTTGTTTACAAAGTAAGTGTGATAAGATTTGAACTCTGCTACAAATTCATCGTAAATTTCTTTATCAATGATAACCGCTTGTTCAGATGCACAGACCATACCATTATCAAATGATTTAGACATGACGATATCATGTGCTGCTTGACGAATGTTTGCTGATTTTTCAACATAAGCTGGAACGTTTCCTGCACCTACCCCAAGAGCTGGTTTACCACATGAGTAAGCCGCCTTAACCATGGCATTACCACCAGTTGCAAGAATTGTTGCAACACCTTCGTGGTTCATAAGGGCACTAGTTGCTTCCATAGATGGTTCAGTAATCCATTGCACACAGTTTTCAGGAGCACCAGCTGCGATAGCTGCATCGCGGACGATACGTGCTGCATGAGCAGATGATTCTTGTGCTGATGGGTGGAAGGCAAAAACGATTGGATTACGTGTCTTCAATGAAATCAATGATTTGAAGATTGCTGTTGATGTTGGGTTTGTTGTAGGAGTAATACCACAGACAACACCAACTGGTTCAGCGATGAGAGTCAATCCTGTCACATCATCTTCTTCGATAACGCCAACTGTTTTAGTGTGACGCATATTGTTTACTACGTGTTCACAAGCAAACAAGTTCTTAGTTGCCTTATCTTCGAATACACCACGTCCTGTTTCTTCAAAGGCATGTAAAGCCAATTCTCCGTGGGCATCCAAAGCTGCTACTGATGCTTTGGCTACAATGTAGTCAACCTGCTCTTGGTCGAGTTTACGCATTTCTTCAAGAGCAACTAGAGCTTTTTGCACCAAACCATCGACATGCTTTTCAGCAGCGAGTTTCTTTTCCTCTGGGGTCACAGTTTTTTTATCAGCCATATTTTCCTCCATAGCTTTCAAGGATCAAATCCTTTGTTAATTTTTTCACAAGTTTATTATAACGCATTATTTATGTTTTGTAAACAGTTTCATAAACATTTCACAAAGAATTTTTAGTTGTTTGTGAAATGTTTCTCATTATCTTTACTTATCAAGTCTTTTCTTCATAGTTTGTGAAATTTATTTCAAATATTTTTTATTTCACAAACTTGGTTGTAAGAGGAGGTGGAAAGGAAAGGATTTGCAGGTAAGCGCTTACTTTGGAGTTCTAACAATACCTCCTTTGATAAGGAGGCCTTATTTTTGTTGAAAAACGCCTTGTTTAAAAGTCCCTTCATAAACGACTTCTTGTTCTGTTGTTAGTTTTCCTTTTCCTTCAGCCTGACCATTTACAAAATCACCTTCGTAGGTCCAGCCTTCTTTAGATTGAAAGGTACCTTTTCCGTTGAAGGCTCCGTTGTTGAAACCACCTGTATATTGGTCTCCATTTTGGAAGGTAATGGTGCCTTGGCCATTCATTTTACCACGGACAAGACTGCCGTCATAAACAATCGTTCCATTATCAAGCTTTAGAACGCCTTTCCCGGGAATATTTAGAAAAAAGACGAGTACCGCACAGAAAACAATGGCAACTACTGCTACAAGCTCTAAACGTGGACGAGTCAGATAGACACGATACTTTTCGTAAAAATTCTTAAGATTTTCCACCTTCACTCTCCTTTTCTAAACGTTCTAGCCAAACTTGGCATCCCTCTTGAACTCGCCGATAAGTTTCTTCAAAATCTCCTGTATACCAAGGATCTGGTACACTTTCAGATGCGAATGAGTAAATCTTATCTTGCAATCCTGCTGGACACATCTGACGTAAGTCAGCAACATTTGAAGCGTCCATTCCGATAATATAATCAAAGGCTTTAAAATCTTCCTTAGTAATCTGAAGAGATGTCTTGCTCTTGTCATAAGGAATCTCATACTGTTGAAAAATTCCCTGAGTGCCCTTATGAATCGGATTGCCATGTTCCCAAGAGGACGTCGCTCGACTTTGGATTTCGTAATTATCTGTCATTGATTTCATAACAAACTCGGCCATAGGACTGCGGCAAATATTCCCCAGACAGACAAAGACTAGTTTTTTCATCCCATTTCCTTTCTTTTATAGAAAAACGGGAGTTCGTGATCCCGTCTTATTTTTCAATTGCACCTTCGAGTGAAGCTGTTTCTTTAAGTGGTAATACGGTCTTGATAGCAGCTAGTTCAAAAGTCAAGTAAACCCCATCTACATCAAGAACAATTGTTTTCTTTTCCGTATCTACTTCATCGACCGTTCCGTAAAGTCCACCGATTGTAATCACTTCATAGCCTTTTTGTAGTTTATTCAAACTTTCCATACGTTTTTGTGCTTGTTTCTTTTGAGAGCGTTGCGTAAAGAACATCAAGACCAACATAGCCACAAGAATGATTAAAAATGTATATTGTGATTCCATTATATTCTCCTTTGTCTTTTACATAGGACTACTATATCAAATTTCAGCTACTTTTACAAGATTGTACCTTGCTTTTCTGGTAAGAAAAACCAGAGCTTGCGCCCTGATTTTTAGGATTATTTCAAGTTTTGAACGACTTTTACAAGATTTTCTACAGTAAAGCCATATTCTGCCAATACTTTTGGTGCTGGGGCAGAGGCTCCGAAGGTATCAATACCTAGAACGGCACCATCGAGACCAACGTATTTGTACCAGTTTTGACTTGCACCCATTTCGACTGCAACACGACGGCGAACTGCATTTGGAAGGATTTCTTCCTTGTAAGCTGCATCTTGTTTATCAAAGACATCTGTAGATGGCATGCTGACTACACGGACTTTTTCGCCTTGATTAGCCAATTCTTTGGCAGCTGAGACAGCAAGATTGACCTCTGAACCTGTCGCAATCAAGATGGTATCAAAATCTGCTGCAGTTTCATAGACAACATAGGCACCTTTTGCAACCTTGTCGAAGTCTGTTCCCTCTTCGACAGTCAAGTTTTGACGTGTCAAGACAAGGGCAGTTGGTGTTTTCTCACTTGTCACTGCAAGATACCAAGCTGCTTGCGTTTCACGCGCATCTGCTGGACGGAAAACATTTAGATTTGGCATAGCACGAAGACCTGCCAAGTGCTCAACGGGTTCGTGCGTTGGGCCATCTTCCCCAACTGCAATAGAATCGTGGGTAAAGACATAAGTCACAGGAAGTCCTTGCAAGGCTGACAAGCGGACAGCTGCCTTCACATAGTCAGAGAAGACGAAGAAAGTTCCACCGTATACACGAAGTCCACCGTGAAGAGCCATCCCGTTCAAGATAGTTCCCATTGCAAATTCACGAACACCAAACTGAATGTTACGGTTCAAGCGATTGGCATCGTCTTGAAGTCCATCAGTCTTGATATAAGTCATGTTTGAGTGAGCAAGGTCAGCTGATCCACCTAGGAAGGTTGGCAATTTAGCAGCTACAACGTTCAAGGCATCTTGGCTTGAATTACGAGTTGCTTGAGAGAAGCCATTTTCTAAATCTGGGAAGTCTGCTGGAGTCACTTCAACTGGATCACGTCCATCGATAATAGCTTCAACTTCTGCAGCCAATTCTGGATGCGCTTCTTTATAGTCAGCAACTAATTTTGTCCAAGCTTGATAAGCTGATACGCCACGGTCTGCAACATTTTCTTTGAAATCAGCATATACTTGCTCTGGAATTTCAAATGGTTCATAGTCCCAACCGAGTGCTTGGCGAGTTGCTGCAGTTTCATCTGCTCCAAGAGGGGCACCGTGTACAGCATTAGTTCCCTGTTTGTTTGGAGAACCGTATCCAATCACGGTCTTCACTTCAATCAAAGATGGTTTTCCTGAAGCTTTAGCTGTTTCGATAGCAGCATGGATTGCTTCCAAGTCTGTTCCATCTTCAACCAAGGCTGTATGCCAACCGTAGGCATTGTAACGGTCACGAACACTTTCTGTAAAGGAATCCTTTGTCTCACCATCCAAGTTGATGTCATTTGAATCATAAAGGACAACCAGCTTATCTAGTTTTTGCAAACCTGCGTATGAAGCCGCCTCACTTGAGACACCTTCCATCAAGTCTCCGTCTCCACAGATAACGTATGTATAGTGATCAAAGATATTGTAACCTTCACGGTTATATTTGGCTGCTAGGAAACGTTCTGCTTGGGCAAAACCAGTAGCAGTTGAAATCCCTTGACCTAGAGGGCCTGTCGTAGCATCAATCCCTGCTGTATGGCCAAATTCTGGGTGACCAGGTGTTTTTGAACCCCATTGACGGAAGCTCTTGATCTCATCCATGCTGACATCTTCAAAACCAGAAAGGTGAAGAAGAGCATAAAGAAGCATTGAACCATGGCCTGCTGACAGAATAAAGCGGTCGCGGTTGATCCAGTTTGGTTGTGCTGGATTGATACGAAGTTGTTTTGTAAAGAGGCTGTAAGCCATCGGAGCTGCTCCCATAACTACACCTGGGTGACCTGAGTTGGCTTTGTTGATAGCGTCAATACCTAGAAAACGAATTGCATTAACAGATAGATTTGACATAGAATTTCCTTTCTATTTGAGGTGATTGTTGAATCACACATTCTATTTTACTATTATATGAAAAAATACATAGAATAGCAATTAAACAATTCGACGCTAGATAAGTCATCTATTTTCTACCCTCTAGTCGCCTGATAGTAGAGAAATAAGCGCTCATAAGCTTCATCTAATTTTTCTAAAATCACTTCTAATGATTGATTTTCAATAAAAGAAACATCTGCTTTAACTAACACTTTACGGACTTCCTGATTGGATAGTTTATTTCTTAAAATTTGACGGTTCTCCTCAGTAGCCTCCCACCGTTGACTTTGCCCATCACAGTAGGATAGATAATAAATCCCTTCTACCACTGGAACTTCTAGGACCTTGGCCTGCTTGCCTAGAGTTTGCTCATCCTTCTTACGCTCGATGAAACTGACTTCTAGTGAGACTCCAAAATCAGAAGGACTTCCATATAAACGTAAGGCCATCATAGGTTCTGTCACTTGTCCGTCTCTCTGTAAATAAACCCAAAAATGTGGTCGCAAACGCTGTGCCTGATTCATCCACTGGCTAGTCTGTTGTAGTTGCCATTCTGGATGACTTGCTTGAAAGGTTTTGGCCAATTCTGTGAAAGCCTTTCGGGTCTCTTGACCTTTATGACGCAATTCCAGCATCTTCTCTCGCTCTTCTCCCGCTTTATCAGGATTACGGTACTGGAAACCTGCAAAATCTAAATAGTCTCTTATCTTATTCAACATCCGTTCAACCTCCTCTAGCTAGCAAAAAATCAGGATAAACCTGATTTTACTTATTCTGTATCTACAACGACATAGCGATTTGGCTCATCACCTTCAGAGTAACTAGTAACACCATCCATACGTGAAATAATACGATGGATAATCTTGCGTTCGCTATTCGACATTGGATCTGTCTGATGGCTACGACCTTCTTCTAAAACACGAGTCGCCAATTTTTGCGCATAGGTCTGCAAGACTTCTGCACGATGTTCAACGTAATCATTAACATTAATAGTGATGTAGAAAGTTCTTGAATAACGATTGTAAAGATAATTTTGAGCCAATAATTGCAAGGCTTTCAAAACTTTACCATGGTAACCGATAATACGACCTGGTTCATTGGTGTCAATTTGTAAATTGATGCTACGACGGTTATAGTCATTTGAAATCGTCGCCTCAACATCCATATCATCAATAATCGTTTGAACATACGTCGTTACTTCCGTAGCTACTTGTTCAATATCAAAGCTCGGTTCCACCTTTAAGCCCAAATCTTCTAATTCTTGACTTTCAGTTTCTTCAGCTTGAGTCTCAACAATAGGAGTTTCTATTTCTTCTCCTAGGACAGCTTCTTCAAGTTGTAATTCACTTAAGATATCAATATATCCTGTTTCCTCTAAGATGGTGCTAGCATGTTTTTCATTTTTCAAGATTTCAGCCTTAACTTCATCAGAAACTCCTTGGCCTTCTTCTTCAATCTTTTTAATTGCTTCTACAACATGCCCCAAATCAACGGTCGCTTCACTGACTGTTTTAACTGGTTCATTTTGTTCATTAATTTCTTTAGGAACTCCCTTTACCGCCTGTTGATTTGCTTTAATGACAGTTGTTTCACTAATAGCTTCAATGTCAACCTGGGCGGGCTTTTTACCAAATAAACCAAGAAATCCATTTTTTTCACGAGAAATGACTTTAATATGAGCCTTCATTCTTGGAATATCTAATTCTTTCAATCCTTTCTGGATTGCTTCTTCAACAGTTGAACCTGTAAATACTACCATTACCAGATTCCTCCTTATTATTTCGTTTTCTGAGCCTTCTTCTTGGCTTTTCTTTTTCTATTTTCCAAATCTTTCTGTGCCTGTACTACGGCCTCGCGTTCTGCGATAATCTTGAATGGATTGTTCAAGAAATAAGTTTGCAAGACTTGATAGGCATTGGACACTGCCCAATAGAGCGCTACCCCGCTCGGAGCATAAACCCCAAAGACAAAGATCAAGACTGGAATCCCGTACATCATTGCAGTCGTAGCTCCATTTCGCTCAGACAAGGCTTTATTGGACAACCAAGTACTTAAAAAGGTGAATACTGCTGCTAAAATCGGAAAAACAAGGGTTGTATCCACACCACCAAGGTTAATCCATAAGAAGTGACCTGTCTTCAAAAAGTCAACTCTTGATAGAGCTTGGAACAGGGCCAAGATAAGCGGCATCTGAATCAAAATCGGCCAAAGAGAATCTGAATGTCTGACACCCATTTCTTTAAAGACTTTACGCATTTCCTGCTCTAGCTTGGTTCTGCTTTCCATATCTCGACCTGGATATTGTTCTCGAAGCGCCTTAATACGTGGTTGAGCCTCTTGCATTTTTCTAGACGCTACCATCTGCACTTGAAAGACTGGCAAGAGCAATGTACGAATCAAGACCGTAAAGAGAATAATCCCCACTCCGATACTGATATCAAACGATAAAAAGCGAATGATTTCTGCAAAGAAGTAAACAAATTTACTCCAAAAATCAGTCGAATCTGCCGTAATATCGCTAGTTGTCCCATTAGTTGCACAGGCTGTCATGATCAATAGAGACAGTCCTAGCAAACTAGTCAACTGTAGTTTCTTTTTCACTCCCATTTCCTTCCTGGTAAATCTTTGATAATTTTAATACGTGGAGTAGGTTTTTCTCCATCTCTGCGTATTCCAAGGTTTCGACCCCTTTTCGAGCAATGACAACAAAGTCGACATCTTCTACCAGACTCCCTTTTGCATTCTGGATAATATGTCTGATTCGTCGCTTGATTTGATTTCTAGTGACTGCATTCCCCAGTTTTTTGCTAACTGATAGACCTACTCGAAAATGGTTTTTCTGATTTTCTAATTGGTAGACAACAAATTTGCGATTAGCAAAACTTGTCCCCTCCTTGAAAATCGCCTTAAAATCTTTCTCTCTTTTTACACGAAAGTTTTTCTTCAAAACTCAACTCCATCTATTAAATTACTACTATTATACCATATTTTTCAAAAAAGCCAATCATAGCAAGGTTTTGAACAATTTCATCAGAAAAAGAAGCTGGAAAAATCACTTTTCCAACTCCTTGTACGGAATATTTTTTCTAGTTTTACTTATTTTTTCAAACGTTCAACGTCACGGGCAATAACTAATTCCTCATCTGTTGGAATAACCAAGACACGGATTTTAGCCGCCTCTGTTGAAATGTCTCCTGTAACACCGAAGACGTTCTTTTCTGGGTCAACATCACAGCCAAACCAAGAAATTCCTGAGATAACATCCTTACGTACATCGGTTGCATTTTCACCTACACCAGCTGTGAAGATAATAGCATCTGCTCCGTTTAGGACTGCAAGGTACTGTCCAATATGTTTTTGGATACGGTCAATATAGATTTCATATGCTAAGGTAGCATCATGGTCTCCTTCTTTTTTAGCAGCAATCACATCACGCATATCACTAGACTTGCCTGAAACTCCCATGAGTCCTGACTCACGATTGAGAATATGGCTAATAGCTTCTGGAGTATTAAAGTCCTCTGTATATTGCATTAAATAAGGAATGATAGCTGGGTCAATATCCCCTGTACGAGTTCCCATCATCACACCGCCAAGTGGAGTGAAGCCCATTGAAGTATCGACAGATTGACCACCCTTAACAGCTGTAATAGAAGCACCATTACCGATATGGCAAGTAATTAACTTCAAGTCTTCTAATGGACGTCCCAAGAGTTTTGCAGCTTCTCCTGCTACAAACTGGTGGCTTGTACCATGAGCACCGTATTTACGAACCTTGTTCTCTGTGTAGTATTTTGTTGGTAGAGGGTAGCGATAAGCTTTCTCTGGCATACTTGTGTGGAATGAAGTATCAAAAACAACTACACTGGTAATGTCTGGCAACAATTCCTTGAAGGCACGAACACCTGCTGCATTGGCTGGATTGTGGAGAGGAGCCAACAAACTCAACTCTTCAATTTTTTCTAAAACATCACCCTCAACAACTGTTGATTCTTTGAAATATTCTCCACCTGCAACAACACGGTGTCCAACACCAGTAATCTCATCATAAGCCTTGATAATATCGAAACGAATCAAGTCATCCAATAAAATTTTAACGGCTTGGGTGTGATTTTCGATATCTAAAATTTGTTGTTCAGAACGACCATCAAATTTAACAGTTGAAATTGAATCTTTCAAACCGATACGTTCAATCAAGCCTTTGGCTAATACTTTTTCCTCTGGCATTAAGTATAATTGCCATTTTAAACTTGAACTTCCTGCATTGATTGCAATTGTTTTTGTCATAATAAGACTCCTCTTTTAAGCGTTTTCATCTATTATAACAAAATCTATTTTATATTTCAGTACCTTGAGTCCATTTTTGAAAATTTTCTTTAAATTTCATTAGAACACTTGCGTCTTGCAAGCTAGCAAGTGGATAAACAAAGGGTTCTACTATTATGTCAGTTTTCTTTTGTAAGATAAAAATAGTCTTGGATTGTTTAGCACTAGCAAAGAGATTCTCAGGTAGACTAATCATGGCAACCAGACTTGCCTCCTCTTTCAACCACCCTTTTAACAAATCACTTTGAGGACTGGTCAACAAATCACTCGGAGCTAGAAAAATAGCATATCCGTCTGATTTGAGGTACTTAAGTCCTTGTTCCATGAGCAAGTGATGAGCGTAGGTATGTTCTTGACTAGAAGCAACTTGATGGCGCGCTGCAACGGCATCATCAGGATAATAGCCAACAGGCAAGTCGCTGATGACCACATCGCTTTCTTTGAGCATTTGTGGACGAACGGCATCTCCTTGGACAAAGCCAGCCTGCAAACCAATCACATCTGCCATGCTTGCTGCCAAATCAATCAGCAAATCATCTACTTCTATTCCCAAGTAATCCACTTTTTTAGCAAGCGAAGTCAAGAAAGTAGCTCCTAGAATCCCCGTTCCAGACCCCATTTCGAGGATAGTGATCTCCTCCTCTTTAAACAACTTTTCCACAATAAACACCAAAAGTAAAGCAATAGCATCTGGTGTAAACTGGTGATTAGCCTGCAGGGGCTCTGTCTGCCCAGCCTTCATCAAGAGAAATTGGTAGGTCTTGAGCCATTCTTCTTTGCGAAGTGCTAAGCGTTTAAGAGCTTGATTGTTCTCTTTGACCTGATTTAGCTCAGTTTCACCATCCAAATAGATGCTGTTTTGCTCCACCAAGGCGTCATAAAAGTTGGTCGCCAAATCACTTTGGATGACTTGGACATTCTCTAGTAAATAGGTATAAGCTTGTTCAATTTTTTCAAAATCCATATTCCTATCTTATCAAATTTCCCTTCTTTTTTCCATCCTTATAGAAAAATCACTCCCTGACTAGGCGAGTGATTTTTGAGCTACTGTTAAAAAGAGTTCTGAGTAATTTCCTTGAAACAGGTCTTCAGCGCTATAGAGAATCTGACTATGCACAGATGAAAAACTATGCTCAATTAGCTCTTTTTCCAGTTCAGGCAATTCAAAGCCGTGATGGTTGGTCTCCGTCTTGGTAAAATCAGCAATGAGGAGTTGTCCGTTTTCTCTCAGATGTTGATGAAACAGTGAGAGGGCTGTATCCAAATCAGACATATGATGAAGAACCCGACTAACAACAATGAAATCAAACTCTTGCTTCAAGGGATTTTCCAATAAATCTTGTTCCAAAAACTGGATATTCTTGATGTCTTGCTGCTCTGCTTTCAAACGAGCTTGCTCCAGCATTTTCTCAGAAATGTCTACAAGAGTGACAGACTTAGCCTGCTTGGCTAGGGGCAAGGCTAATAGACCCGTCCCTCCACCGAAATCCAGAATTTCTTTGTCTGATAGAAGATCAAACTGTTTCTCGACCGCTTGACAAACCAAGTTTGCAAGAAATATGTTTTTAGGCGAATCGAAAGTTTCTGCTTTGTGGTTAAAATCATGTTTCATATTTTTAGTTTAGCACAAAGTAGTTAAATTAACTAGGAATTTTCTTTCTTTTCAGACTTCTCTTCTGATTTTTTCTTCTCCGCTTTTTCGCTTGAATCAGTCGTTACCTCTTTCTTTTCATCTGTTTTCTCTTCTTTGATTTTGACTGAAGGAAATAGGAACTCATATTGACTCTTAGGCGTACGAACCGTCGTCACCAAGCCTGTTTTCTTGTTTTGATAGCTTACCTGACCCAGATTAAAGGCAACTTCCCCACTTTCTTGCTCGGCTTTATCCTTAGTTCGCTTGGCCATAGCAAAAGCAACCAATTTTTCTTTATTTAAAGCATAGTCTTGATAGTGGGCGACTTGTCGGTTCAAATAGAACTGCAATAAAAGGCTGAAAATGGCTGCCATGGTGACTGCATAGAGGAGAACACCCGCCTTAACTTTTTTCTTTTTCCACACGATAGATAAATTCCCTTTCTAAGCCTTTTTGAAACTGGAAACGAAAGTGAACCAATTGGTTGTCCTCTGTAATCTGAGCTGATTTGAGGCCATAAACCATGGGCTGATAACCTCGTCCACTGGCATCGGTTTTTCGAAAATCATCCGATTTAGACTTGCCTATCGCGATTTCCTTGCCATCCTGCTTCACATATATACGATTACCTTCTACTTTTTCGAACTGCGAACGGTCTAATTCTGCCTCCAGTTGATCCACAAACAAGAGCCACTCTTTTTGCTCGCTTTGTTGCTGGTAGCGAACTTCTGAAATGAGGAGCTGACTCATGGCTTGAAAGAGGAGTAAGCTTCCACTGATGACAATAAGAGCAATCAGGGATTCCAATAAGGTAAAAGCCTTGATTTTATGGCTCTTTGATCGCCAACAACTGTTCTGAACCATGGTAGACCTCCAATCCCTTTTCACTAGAAAACACCTGAATCTCAACTCCGTTGATGTTTACCTGATTTTGACCTGTCTGCAAGGCCATCATAGCTACACGCAAGATCTCTTCTTTCTGCAAGATTCTTGCTTCTTCCTGCCTATTCTTCTGAATTTGTCCTAAAAGGAGGGTCGCAATGCTGGCAAAGATAGCTAAAGCGACTACTGCTTCCAGTAAAATCACTGCCCTAATTTTTTGTTTCCTTAATGCGTTTAATTTTTCCATTTCCTAGATATAATTGATAACGAATCGCTCCTTTACTGGTCTGAAATTCAACCTTAGCCAGGGATGAATTGCCCCCAGTTCGGTCAAATGTAATACTTTGTCCTGATGGTGCCTGAATTCCTTTAGGAACTGTCAACTTTTGACTGCCATTGCTAATCGTCTGCCCATCTAAGTTTAGACTAGTCTTTTGCTGACTGGCTATACTGCGTTTTTGGGTTTCCCGATAGAGTTCTTCAAACTCCATAAAGAAAATTTGCTCCTCTACCGCCGCAAAAGTGGACTGTACAGAGCCTGACAAGACCAAGGCAATCATACTCACAAGACCCAAAACCAAGAGACTTTCCAGCATGGTAAAGGCCTTAATCATTGACTTTACGATTTACTCCTCCATTTTTAGCATAGTATTCATTATAAGCTTTAGCCTGTTCTTCTGTGATTCGCCCATCTGCTTGTAGCTTGCTTAGGCTAGCCTCTTCATTTTTAGCTAAGCTATAAAGCTCTGCCTGGCTTTCCACCACCTTAACAACAGCAGCTTTTCCTTTGTCATTGACCGCCTCTTTTTGCTTGGTCAAATTAGGTACAAAGAGCAAGAGAAGCACACTGATGATGAGTAAGACCATCAACATTTCCACAAGTGTAAAAGCTTTTACCTTCGCTTTTTTCAAGAATGTTATCATTTTTTTCATTTTAAAAATTTACCTCCATATTTTGATACATGGGCATCAGCATTGCCGCATAAAGTAAAACGATAATCAGAGCCACAAAGATAAAGACCAGTGGCTGCACCAGATTCATGGTGCGGTTGACTCGGGTAAAAAAGGCTTCCCAAGTTTTTTCAGCATAGATTTCCAACTCACTCCCCAGCTTGGACTTGACTTCCCCATACTCGATGATGAGACTCAATTCCTTCCTAAAGAAAGGATAGGTTCCTATCGTCTGAGAAAATTCTTGACCATTTTGCAGGGCTTGAGCCAGATCTTGACCGATTTCTTTAAAGAGTTGGGAACCTTGTTCCTGCATGATTTGAAAAATCTGCGTCAGTTCCATCCCTTGAGAAATCATATTCCCCCATTCACGCGCATAATAGGCTGTCAGATAGGTCTGAACAAAAATTCCTAGAAAGGGAAGGCGTGCTAAAATAGAAAATATGCTCATCTTAGAACTTCTTTTATAAAAAGTTAGTGCTAAAAGGATACCTACTGAAACAAATCCTACCATTCCTAAAAAGATTTGTGGCAGATTGCCAATAATCTGAGTGGCGATATTACTACTATCCAGTTGTGGTAGTAGGTAGTTACGTAGCCCCAGCATGATTAAGAGAAGAAAACCCAGCAAAATCAAGGGATAGGTCGCTACTTCAATTAGTTTTTTCTTAACCTTGGCCAGATTGTCTAGATATTCTTCTATCTTTCCCAAACTCAGGTGAAGATTCCCATGAACTTCAGCTAGGGATAACTGAGTGACAATGGCACTTGAAAATCCCAAACTTTCCATCATTTCTGAGAATGATTTTCCCTGAGACAAACCTGTGCGCATCTGGGTCACGCACTGCTTGTCCAACAAGGCACTCCTATCTAGAAAGGAGATAGTCTCCACCAGATGAAAACCACTGGAAAAGAGATTGTTAAACAGGGTGATGATATTTTTTTGCTTAGCTGTAGCTAATTTTTTCCGTTTCAGTCTGAAGACTTGTGATATGTCCATCTTTAAGAAGCTGGTCAATCTGTTCATTCCAGCTAGTCGGCTGGTGTTCTTGATAGTCTTTGTTTGCAAAGTCAACGATTCCTCCTCCCCCGATTAATCTCTGATAGCAGACTCCTTGCAGAACGACTGCCAATTCCTCCTCACTCACACCCAACTCCAGCAGGCGCTCATAAACACCTCGGATACTCTTGGCATGAATGGTTGAAAAGACTGTCGCCCCTGTCAGACTGGCTCTGACCACTGCACGCGCCGTCTCACTGTCACGAATTTCTCCGATAATCAAGAGATCTGGTCGATGACGCAAAGAAAGTTTGATTAGATTTTCATAGGTCAACCCGATTGCTTCGTTCAACTGTAACTGAAGCATGTCGTCCTGCTTGATCTCAACTGGATCCTCAATAGACATGACTTGTTGCCCCTTAAAGAGGGACTTGGCTAATTCGTGCATCAAGGTCGTCTTACCACTGCCGACTGGACCAGCAAAAAGATAGAGTCCCCGTTGCCTGTACTGCTTGCCTAATTCTTCAATATTCTGAAACCAAAAATGCAAATCCTGCGCCTCATCGTGCAACAAGCGAATAACTAAACTCTCATGACCTCGATAATCGCCTACAGTAGATAAACGTAGGGACGCCATCTTATCGCCATAGGCATAATCGCAGGAACCCAGCTGACTACGTCGTTTTTCTCCCACATTCATACCCGCCACAAACTTAAAGTGACTGATGACGGCCGCAAACTTTTCAAAATCATAACAACCAATTTTACAGCGCTCGTCTCCCACCCTCATATGAAGCTCATAGGCGTCTAACTTGGGGACAAAATAAATGTCTTGCGCCCCTTTTTTCCGAGCCGAACGAATGATTTCTTGTGCAATTTCTTGAATCATACTTACCTCCTCACCTATACTATTCGCAAAGATTTGGAAAAAATAAAAAAGCAACTCCAAAAAAGTTACTTTTCTCTATCTTAATTTCATACGGCAAGAACGGTGCTTTTCCTGACCTGTTTGTTTTTCATAGCCTGGGCGTAATTTTTCGTCTGGGATAACCTGCTCATCCTGCAAAAGAGCCAAAGAATGGTATTGTTGTAAATACTCGTCACATTCATCACACCAGCGTTGGTCTTCTGGGTCCCAAAAAATGGTCATCAAGTCGCTTCTACTTTTATAAAGAGGGGATTCTTGTTCCAATCTAAACCAGCAAGTTTTGTAGTATTTGAGAGCATCATAATACTGGTCAAATCTCTTACTTGCTACAATATCTTCTTCCCAACCTTCTAAGAACCACCAAGGTTCAAAATCTCCATACATTTCTATAACACGATACATATTCATTCATTCCTTTGTACCGTATATTATAACTAATTCCGCCAAGCAAGGAAAGAAATATGCTCATCTCTTAATTTTTCGATAAAAAATCCAGCCATCTGATGGATGACTGAATTTCTATTTACTTATATGATAAAAACTTTTTGTTTCTTAGGCTTCTGAGATATCGTTTTCAATAATGACCTTAATGGCATGGTGGTCTGCTGCCTTACTGAAGACTTCATAGGCTTTTTCAATTTCACTTAGTTTGAAATAATGAGTTACCAATTTTTCTGGTTCAATCTTATGACTTTCAAGAGCTTTCAACAACTGAGGTGTTGTATTTGTAGATACTAAACCAGTAGTAATATTGATATTGCGAATCCAAAGTCTATCCAACTCAAACTCAACTGGTTTACCGTGTACACCACAGTTAGCTACTGTTCCGTCTACACCGATGATCTTTTGACAGAAATCAAATGTTGCAGGAATACCTACAGCTTCGATAGCAACATCTACACCACGGCCATCTGTCAAATCATAAATTTCTTTAATGGCTTTTTCAGGGTCTGAAGAATTAACCTTATGAGTTGCACCGAATGATAAAGCAGTTTCCAAGCGATTATCATCTAGGTCCACCATAATCAATTTAGCTGGTGAATAGAATTGAGCTGTTAAAAGAGCTGCTAAACCAACTGGTCCTGAACCAATAATGGCTACGCTACAACCAGGTTCTACTTTCCCTTTCAAGACACCAATCTCATATCCAGTAGGCAGAATGTCTGATAGCATAACCAAAGCCTCATCTGACAAGTCTTCTGGAGTGTGGTAAAGAGTGTTATCTGCATGAGGGACACGTAGATACTCCGCCTGCGTACCATCAATTAAGTGACCGAAAATCCAGCCCCCTTCGTCTTCACAGTGGGCATAAATTCCTTTTTTACAGTAGTAGCATTTACCACAGGCACAAACACAAGAAATCAAGACCTTGTCGCCTTTTTTGAAGTTAGAAACTCCTTCTCCAACTTCTTCAACAATCCCAATCCCTTCGTGACCAAGAATGGTACCACTTTGGCAAGCAGGAACATCCCCTTTGATAATATGGAGGTCTGTTCCACAAATAGTGGTTTTTACGATACGCACAATAGCGTCTGTTGGCTTGCGAATAACTGGTTTGTCTACATCAACAAAAGAAGCAAGTCCTGGTTTAACATAAGTATAGGCTTTCATAAAGCACTCCTCCGTTTTTTTATTTGTACTATTTATAATATAATTGTAAGCCTTTTCATTTATTTGTTCAAGCTTTTTTGTGATATTTTTAACTTTTTTATTTACCAGTAAAGTGCCATAAATAAAAAAGCAGAAGCTAATCTCTAACTTCTGCCTTCTCTTTTATGCTTGATAACGTTTCACACCATCTAGATACGTAGCCACCAATTCCAAATCTTTGTCTAGTACGATAAAGTCCGCGTCATAGCCTTCACGAATTTGTCCACAGACATCGTCAATATTAACAGATTTTGCTGGGTTAAGGCTAGCCATCATGACCGCTTCGTGTGGATTTGCAATACCCCACTCGACTACATTTCTCATACCATCTTTAAGTTTGAGGATAGAACCTGCCAAATTACCAGTAGATTTGAGACGTGCAGTTCCATTTGCTACTACAACAGGGAATTCTCCCAACATATAGTCACCGTCTTCAAGCCCACCAGCTGTCATACAGTCCGTAATAAGAGCGATGTTCTCTGTCCCCTTTTGCTTAAGTAAAATCTCACAAGCTTTTGGATCTACGTGATAACCATCACAAATCAATTCTGCGTAAGTATGTGGGAGCTCATACATGGCTCCTACCATACCTAGTTCGCGGTGTGTTAAACCACGCATCCCATTATAGGCATGTACCCATACACTAGCTCCAGCATCAACTGCCTTCTTAGCTTGTTCAAATGTTGCATCTGAGTGTCCAAGTGCAACTGTCACACCTTCACCTGTAATAGTACGTACAAAATCTTCCACTCCATCACGTTCTGGTGCAATAGCAATTTTATTTAGCATCCCTTTTGCAGCATCCTGCCAAGAATGAAACTCCTCAACACCAGGATCTCTCATATAAGTTGGATTTTGTGCCCCCTTAAAAGTTTCTGTGAAATATGGACCTTCATAATAAATCCCACGAATCTTAGCACCTGTTGCTTCTTTATAATGGTTCCCAAGATTTTCAGTGACTGCAAGCAATTGCTCATAAGTGGCTGTTAAAGTTGTGGGCAAGAAACTGGTAACACCGGTACTAAGAAGTCCTTCGCTCATAGTATGCAATGTCCCTTCAATGTTGTTGTCCATCACATCTACACCTGCATATCCATGAATATGAGTATCCACAAGACCTGGTGCAATGCTATAACCAGTATAGTCAAGAACCTCTGCTCCTTCAGGAATTTGATCCACATGTTTCCCAAATTTACCGTCCACAAGTTCTAAATACCCACCGCGACGAATGCCAAATGGATAGAAAAACTGATCCGCTTTCACGTAATTAGGCATAATAATGACCTCCTTAAAAGATTACTTTTGATATTTATTATGTCAATTACATTATAAACTTTTCTGATTCATTTGTAAATGGTATAGACCTGTTTTCTAGAGATATTTTAAAAGAGCTGGATTTCTCCAACTCTTCTCTTTTTAATACAAGTTATTTTGATTTGACTGGTTTGTCTTGAGCTGTTTGCAAGGCTGTAGCAATGGTATCTGCATACAATTTTGCTCCTGCTTCAATTTTGCTGTTGTCGCTTCCGAAGTGGACTTGGTCTGTTCCTGTCCAGATTTCTGGATGTTCCTTTGCAACTTGATTCCAATCAGCAACTGTGATATACGGTGTCTTCTTTGCCAATTCTCTCATATAGGCAGCAGCCTTCTCAACGATGGCATAGGTCTCTTTTGTCTTATCCCCCTCATAAGGAGTTACTAAAACCATATGGTGTCCCTTAGGAAGATTTTTCACGATACTATCCCAGTCTTCCTTGTAATTTTCAGGATTATTTACCCCAGTAGCAATAACCACCATCTTGGGTAAAAATTTATTCTGACTATTGTTTAGCATGATTTCATTGGCTGTCTTAGTTGTTCTGCTGACTTGTGCATTAATCTGTGCCCCAGGAAGGGCTGTCTGCAGAGCTGTATTGGCCCTTAGAGCCACTGAGTCACCAATTAACATAGTGCCATCAGCAATTCCTAAACTATCAGCTTCTGCTCGTTCTGCCATCACCTTAGTCTGGCCAATATTTGTTGCAGCTTGCTTCAAACCATTGACAGTCAGATCTGTCTCAAATGCCCCAACTTGTGGTGCCAACAAGGTCACCGTGCAGACAATGATGGTCAAGATTCCTGTACTTACTGCAAGGATTGTGTGGATATGAGGCAAGGGACGAAGGGTTTGTATAATAGGTGTGTTCTTTCCTGCAATCCAAGGCTCCAATACATAAAATGAAAGACTGGCAAATCCATAAGAAAAAATCAAAGTTAATAACACAGCAAGAAGATTTGATGTCAACTGCGAGAAAATGATATAGAAAGGCCAATGGAAGAGATAAACTGCATAGCTAGTATCTGCTAAAAAGCTGATTACCTTTGGCTCCTGCACGTTAGGAGTCTTTTCATGTAAGACACGTGCTGCCAAAATCATAGCAAGAGCTGCAAGACTGGCAAGTAAAAAGCCGATAAGATAGGCAAAAAGATAGGTGAATTTGACAAAGAAGGTCAAAAGGACTAGGAAAGCAAATCCTCCTCCAAAAACTACCAAAGTCTTTCGTAAATCCCAGATTTTATCCAACTGCTTAACTAAAGAAGTTGTCTGACGAACGCCTACAATCGTTGCTAAGATACTTCCTAAAAAGAATGGATAAACATGAGTTAAACTGGAGAAATAAACAGAGGAATAAGAGGTTACTAGAAAACTACCAATAAACATGGAGAAGAAGCTAATCAAAAAGGCAGTAGCAGATAAGAGAAAGACCATTCCTCTCAGCTGACCATTTGATTTCGACTGCTTAGATAAGAACCAAACTGCCAATCCCCAAAGAATATAGTAGTGAACCTCAACAGCCAGACTCCAATTATGGACAAATAAATGAGGAATGAACTGAGATTCATAACTTCCACCTGTTAGCAGTTCATAGAAGTTGGTCATAAAACCTAAGACACCCGCAATTTGACCGCCAATTCCAGCCACATAATCTTGGCGAACCAAGAAAGTAAAAGGCATGGTCACCAAGACCATCAAAACCACAGGGGGTACAATCCGATAAAAACGTCTCCTAAAAAATCCAACCAAATCAATCTCATGATTTTTAGAAAATTCTTCGATGAGTAGAGCCGTAATCAGGAAGCCTGAAAATGTGAAAAAGACATCTACCCCGAAAAATCCTCCAGGAAAGATGGTCTGAAAGAAATGATACAAGAGTACCAGTAGTAAACCTGTAATCCTAATCAAGGAAAACCATTTAATGCGCATACGAGTTTATTCTCCCTTTCGTTATACACTTTATTCTATCAAAAAAAGAAGAAAAATCCCAAGAGAAAACTTAGGATTTTTAGCTTATATCCATTCCATTTTAGAAATTACGGCCTGATTTATTATAGCCATATTTTTCAACAAAATACTCACGGAATTCCAAGAGATTGTCGTCCATGATGGCTTGTCGCACTTGCTTCATCAGGTTAAGCAAGAAGTAAAGATTGTGGTAGCTTGTCAAGCGAATACCAAAGGTTTCATCAGCTTTGAGTAGGTGACGAAGATAGGCGCGTGTATAGTTCTTACATGTGTAGCAATCACACTCAGGATCCAGCGGCGTAAAGTCCTCAGCAAACTGAGCATTTTTTACAACCAAACGTCCTTGACTGGTCATACAAGTTCCGTTACGAGCGATACGAGTCGGCAAGACACAGTCAAACATATCTACCCCACGAATCACCCCATCAATCAAGCTATCTGGCGCTCCCACCCCCATCAAATAGCGAGGTTTGTTTTCAGGCAGCAGTTGAGTTGTGAAGTCCAAGACCGCATTCATCTCTTCATGGGTTTCTCCCACTGCCAAACCACCGATAGAGTAGCCTGGGAAATCCATGCTGACAAGGTCGTGAGCTGACTGACGACGCAGGTCTTCAAATCCCGCTCCCTGCACAATTCCAAACAAACCTTGGTCATGTGGACGACGATGAGCCTTCAAACCACGCTCAGCCCAACGGCTAGTACGCTCGATTGATTTCTTAACATAGTCGTAAGGTTGATAAAACTGAGGACATTCGTCAAAAGACATCATGATGTCTGAGCCCAGATTGTTCTGAATAGAAATAGCCTTCTCTGGAGACAAGAACATCTTAGAACCATTTAGATGGTTTTTAAAGGTTACCCCTTCTTCTGTGATATTACGGCTATCAGCTAGAGAATAAACCTGGAAACCTCCACTATCTGTCAGGATTGGCTGGTCCCAATTCATGAACTTGTGGAGACCACCTGCGCGTGCAATGAGTTCGTCTCCAGGGCGCAGCCAGAGATGATAGGTGTTTGACAGGATAATCCCCGAACCCATCTCCTTTAACTCTTCTGGCGACTGAGTTTTGACAGTAGCTTGGGTGCCAACTGGCATAAACATAGGCGTCGGGAAGGTGCCGTGGGGAGTGATGATTTCTCCCAGACGAGCTCCCGTGTGTTTTTCTTTCTTAATCAAACGATATTTGATTGGTGAATCTGACATTTTTTACCTCCGAAGCTGGGAAAAACAGTCCCAGTTCATACTTTGTGCCCAAGGGCATACTGTATGATTTTATCAAAAAAAGCTGGAACTGTCACGAATATGGTATAATGAGAGAATGAAATACCCAAAAATTGATTTAAAAACCATTCGTCTGCAGGCCAGACAATTTCAGGCTGAAAATCCCCGCCTCTTTCTCGTCTATCTCTTACCTAGCATGCTGGTCATCTTGTCCGGCTTCCTCAATCCCTTAGATCGCATCAACGAGGCTATTTTAGAACAATCCTTTTTAAGCGTGTTTGGTCATGTATTCCAAGCCTACCTCTTTCCACTATTAGTCTCCTTTATTGGAACAATACTTCTAACCAGTTCCGTTTATACAACCCTGAGACTCATCAAGAATCCTGATACAGAACTATCCATCAAAAATAGTCTCGCACTCTTTAACGAAGAGCACTTTTCACAAACCTTTTTGACTCTCCTTCTCAAACGCTTCTATCTCTTCTTATGGAGCATTCCTAGCTTGCTTGGGATTTACTTCCTCTTTTACAGTAGCTTTCTAGCAAAGAAATTCGTTGCCCTTCACCCTGAGTTTCCTAATCTGGATCTCTCGTCAATTGAAACCGAGCGCTTCCTCATGACCTTTGGTCTTTACTCTCTAGCAAGTATCTTCTTGATGATTGTCGGAAATAGTCTCTATATCCCACAATATTATGCCTATTCGCAGGTAGAATTTCTCCTCTGTGACACTCTCGACTTGGGACAAGCCAAACCAAGACAAATCCTTAAAACCAGCCGTTTCCTGATGAAAGGCTACAAATTTCAGCGTTTTGTCCTAGACTTACAACTCCTTCCTTGGTACTTCCTCAATTGGATTACCTTTGGAATTGCTAGTTTCTCACTTCTTCCCTATATTCAAATCAATAAAATAATTTTTTACCGAGCAGTACTAGCTCGAAAACGTCCAAAAGCTTGAAGGTTTTCCCTCAAGCTTTTTTCTATCAATGAGTTTCTCCGCCTACCAACTTGAGATCCTCATCTCCATGTTCTATCATGGCGTCGATTGCCGCTTCTATCCCCCGCCTAATATCCACTAAACTCATAGCTGGAGTAGTCGGTCGATTCACCACCTGTTCCATCATATAAGGAATATGCATAAAACCTGCCCTAACATGTGGAAATTTCTTTTCTACCAAATAGAGAGCCTGATACATCAAATGATTGCAGACAAAAGTCCCTGCCGTATTGGAAACAGAGGCTGGCAATCCCTCTTTTTTTATAGCTTGAACCATCGCTTTAATCGGCAAACTACTAAAGTAGGCAGGAGCACCGTCTGGGCGAATAGGAAGGTCAATCGGTTGATTGCCTTCATTATCAGGAATCCGTGCATCATCTTGATTAATAGCCACTCTTTCAGGTGTCAAACTAGATCTTCCACCTGCTTGACCGATACAAAGGACAACGTCAGGTTGATAACGACTCATCTCTTCTTCCAACACTTGAGCCGATTTGTGAAAGACTGTCGGCACTTCTAGCCAACGAACCTCAGCACCATGGATTTCAGCTGGTAAACCTTTAACAGCTTCCAAGGCTGGATTGACCTTTTCCCCTCCAAAGGGCTCAAAACCTGTCACTAATACTTTCATTTCTAACTCCTCAAAACAAATTCAATGAGACTTTTTTCTTAAAAACAAGTATAACATATTTCCCTTATTCTGGAGTGAAAAGGACTAGCGAGGATAAGAATGGTCTTCGAGTTTATTTAAAGAGTAAAATACTAATCAAGGCCAAAATAGCTGGTCCACCTTGCTTCAAAATAATTTTCTTATCTGCTGTGAGAGAGCCATAAGCCGCAGCACCAATCACAAACAAGACAAAAATAGTCACAATTTCTAAATTCTGTGAGAAATAAATCCCATATAAGAGAAAGACTCCTAGCAAACCGTTATAAATCCCTTGATTTTTAAACAGTGAACTTACCGACGGACGAGCCAATTCTTCCTTGTCCATGTTAAAGACACGACTAGTCGCATCTGATTGAGTTGCAATACTTTCCAAATAAAAAATGTAACAATGCTCCAAAGCAACGATCGTTGCTAAAATGATTGTAATAATTGACATCTATTTCTCCTTAAATTTCTATATTCTCAATACCCAAAACCAATTTGTTTAATAAACGGCTGAGTTCTGTTCTTTCAGACTCTGTTAAGATACTTTCCATCTCTTCCTTAACCTTGATATGCTTCAGAGGGGGATTCTCCACTAACTGCTCCTTGGCATACTTTGTAGCCTCTACCAACACTTCCCGCTGATTTTCAGGATTGCGATGACGCTCCACCAAACCTTCCTTTTCCAAAATCTTGAAATGCCGTGTCAAAGCAGCCTGATCAATCTTCAAACGCTCCTGAACCGCCATTTGATTACAAGGAGAATGCTCCAGCAAAAAAAGCAACATCTGATACCTTGTCAAACTAATCCCAAGCCTTTTTTCAAATAATTGCGTGCTCGCTTGCTCAGACAAGCGGAGTTGATACAGTAAATCTTGAATCTCTAACATTTCTTCCTCTTTTCTATTGACATATCAATAGTTGATAAGTCAAGTATAATGCAAAGTAAAATAAATTGCAAGAATTACGCTTGGATTATTACAAGATGGTAACTTCCTTCACATTGACAAACAAAAAAACGAACGAGACTCGCTTCCTATCACGAAAGCTAGTTCTCATTCGTCAAAATCATATTACAAAGTCTGGTTTATCCATTCATTGAAACGTGAACGTGATCATAGTGATTTTCTGTCACGCTACCACGGTCTGGCATTGGGTTCCAAGTATTAGCTGGTCCATATTTACTATCGAATGGAGCATAGAAACGTTGTTTCCAGATGATGTAACTAATGCCACGGCTGGCCATGTTTTGAATAGCATATTCCGCAATCTTATCCCCTAGTTCTGAACTTTCTGGTACCATAAAGTCAATAGCCAAACCTTTTCCGTGATCTCCACTGTCCCCTGGACGGTAACCACTAAAGGATGTAATACCAAACAAGTTGGCAATTTCTTCTTTAAAAGCAGCCGTTTGTGGTTGAAGGCCTGCATTTTCAGATTTTGCTACTGCCAGTCCAGCATAATCAGGAGCTGCTGGAGCTGCGTAAGTTGTTGAAGCTGGTTTTGTCTCTTCTGGTTGATAAGTAGAAACTGCTGGTGTAGCTTCACTTGATGAGGCTTCTTTTGCTTCTTCTGAACTTGTTGCAGTTGTCTCGGTTGCTTTTTCTTCTACTGGAGTTCTAGTTGCTTCCACTGTTGAAGCAGCTTGAGGGCTAGCTTGTGTTTCCTCTTTCTCAGCTGGAGTCGTTGCCTGAGGAGCTGCTTTTGCAACTGCACTGCTTGTTTCAGCTGTTTGCTCCTCTGTAACTTCTGAACTTGTTGTTACTTCTTTTGTACTTGTAATTTCTACCGCTTTTGGAGCTTCAGCAATAGGTTGAGAAAGGTCTGCAACCTGAACAGTTTGATCATCAACGGTTACTTGATTGGTTGTCAAATTTGCTGTCGCAGTTGTCACTTCTTCACTAGAATCTGCTTGAGGAGTTTGGATTTCAACTTCTGTTACTTCTTCTGCTTCATTGACAGTCGTTGTCAAAACAGTTTCTGGGAAAATCAGGTCCATATTAGTGATTTTATTCAAATTCGCAAGAACTGTGACATCTACACCCAAGGCTTCTGCAATGGTGCTCAAAGTATCGCCATACTGAACTGTATAACTTGTTTTGTTGTCCATTTTAGTCAAATCGTTTTGGATTTGCTCAATACTACGGGCAGTCCAAAGAACTTCTTCTGCTTGAGTTGCCAATACTGGGGCAAATGACAAGGCTACTGTTGACACTAATAATATTCTTTTCTTCATTCTTTCAAATTCCTTTCAAATGAGTATCTGTCTATGATAACACAAAAAGAGCAGAAAAAAAGCCCTCTCGGGCCTATTTAACAGAACTGTCTATTCCTTGTAACAAACTCGGTTACTTGAAATAGTTTGTTAGGTCTCTGTCACAAAACTGACATAATCTTCTCGCTCCTAATCCTCAAAAATGCGAGTAATATCTGCTAGTTCTTGAATCCTGTGATTGCCTTCATAAGATGACTCTAAAAAGTTGATACTTTGAATTCCACTATTCTGAGCAAATTCCACATCCAGAGTCCGGTCCCCTATATAATAGGTGTTATCAGGATTCAGCTGATACTTGTCTATCAGATAGATAGCCGCTTCTGGACTTGGCTTCCGCGCAAAGCCACTCTGACTGGTTAAAATCTCTGTAAAATAGGATTCCAATCCCAAGTCTCTGAGAATGGTAAAAGCATTGTCTCCCTTATGAGTGTAAACAAAGTTCCGAATCCCTACTTGGTCTGCCCAAGCTAGCACTTCAAGCGCACCAGACATCAAGGCTACCTGGGCATTCTTCTCAGCCAAACTCTGGGCACGCACCTGATTGAGCACTTCCACATCCAGATTTCTATCTTCTGCCACCTGCACAAGCAAATCCTTCACCGAATACTTGAGGATAAACTCTCTCACTTTCTCCTTATCATAAGGAATAGAAAACTGACCAAAAGTCTCCTCAATCCCTGATAAAATCGCTTCATAAGAGTCCAATAAAGTCCCGTCTAAATCCCAAATAAAAGCTGTTTTTTGCATTTCCTATCCTTTCAAGCTCATATAACACTGGTAACGGTAGCGTAGAAATAACCAACGAAAACCATTATCCAATAGAGTCCCTGCCCAAATACCAGGCAAGCCCCAACCAAGAACAATCCCCATCAGATATCCTGTTCCAATGCGAATACACCACATTCCTATACTTGTCGCATAAAAGGGAAGCCGAGCATTGCCCAAACCTTGCCAAACTGCCGTATAAATAACTGTCCCTGTCGCCATGGGAGTACCAAGTAGTGAAAAAAGTGTCACTAGAACACTAGCCTCAACCGCTAAAGGATCAGTCGTATAGAGATGAGTCAGTGGTATTCCTAAGGCATAGACACTAAGCGTCAAGGGCAACATGAGAAGTAGAGAAAGCCAAAAGGTTTGTTTGCTCAAACTAGCTACTCTTTTCCAATTATCCTCTCCAACCGCTCGAGCCACCAGCATGACCGTTGCCGTAGCGACACCAAAGGCAGGCATGTAGTTAAACTGGGTCAAGACTTCTCCGATTGCATTTCCAGCCACTGCCTCCGTTCCAAAAGAAACGACCAAGGCAATGATCACGACATCTCCAGCCCGCATCATGAGCCGCTCTCCAGCTGCTGGTAAAGCCAAGGTCAGTAAGTCTTTATCCAGTCCAAAAGTCGGTTTCTCAAAAGGTAGCTTTAATTGCGACCACAAAATCATAAGACCGACCAAACGAGACAGAATAGTCCCCCAAGCAACACCCGCTATTCCCATATCAAGAACAAAAATAGCTAGACTGGAAAAGAGAATATTCAAGGCATTGGATAAGAGACTCACATAGAGAGGCAGACGTGGATTATGCGTTGCACGAATCAAAGCACCCAGACTCGTCATCAAGCCTAAAAGAACAATCGAACCACCCACTAAAGAAAGATAGAGTCCTCCACTTTCGGCCACAGTCTGCTCAGTCCCCAAAAGTCCAATCATCTCTTTCCCAGCGAAGATAGACAAAGCTCCTAAAAGAAAACTTAATAGTAAAGTAATTTTCAACGCCTCACTCACATGATAGGCTAGCTTAGACTGATCCTTCTGCCCCAAACTTTTTGAAATAACACTAGAAATAGCTGCCCCAAGAGCAATGAAAATCGCCTGATAAATGGTGATGATATTACCAGCGACTGATACACCCGAAATGGCTATCAGTCCTAAATGAGCAACCAAATAACTGTCCACCATCCCCATGAGCATCTGCAAAAAGTTTTCACCCATAGATGGCAAAGCAATATTAAGAATATCTTTATTTTTCTTAAACAATCTCTCCTCCTGATGAAAAGAAACTCAGTTGGTTTCCCAACCGAGTTCACTCCCTCTGTCTTAAAGTCCTAGATAAGCCTCAACCGCTGCTTGCATCTCAGCAGCCGCCACAGTTGTCTTATGACGAACTAGGGCTGTTTCAAGGCCATCAACTGCTGGTGGCACAGCTACTCCTGAGATTTCATGTAATTGAGCCAAGGCTTCAAAGTCAGTCAAACCAGATTTCCCTGTTACAGCTTCTACTGCAACTACTGGGAACTTGTATGGACTAGCTGTTGAAGCAATCACCGTCTTGGTTACATCGCCAGTAGCCACTTTGTATTTTCTATACACTGCTGAGGCAACCGCCGTATGTGGATCCTCAATGTAGGCATCTGTTTGATAAACACGTTTAATTTCTGCCGAAGTTTCTTCCTCAGTCGCATATTCAGCTGGAAAGAGGTCAAGAATCTCAACATCAAAGTCTGTCAATTCATATTGTCCTTGTGCATTCAAGGCATTCATGAGTTCAGCTGTCTTAACTGCATCATTACCCAAAAGATGGAAAATCAAACGTTCCAAGTTTGAAGATACCAGGATATCCATAGATGGACTAGTTGTTACTTTAAACTCACGTTTCTTGTCGTAAACACGTGTCTTAAAGAAGTCTGTCAAGACATTGTTGTCATTTGAAGCACAGATAAATTTACCAACTGGCAAACCAATTTGTTTAGCATAAAAGGCAGCCAAGATATTACCAAAGTTTCCTGTTGGTACTGTGAAGTTGACCTTTTCACCAGCTACAATTTCGCCAGTCTTAACCAATTGAGCGTAGGCATAAACATAATAAACAATTTGTGGTACTAAACGACCAATGTTCATAGAGTTAGCTGATGAAAATTGCAACTTGTTGGCCGCTAATTTTTCACGAAGGGCCACATCGTTAAACATATGCTTCACATTTGTTTGGGCATCATCAAAGTTACCATCAATAGCGATAACATGAGTATTGTCTCCAGTTTGAGTGGTCATTTGCAACTCTTGCACCTTGCTGACACCATCCTTTGGATAAAAGACGATAATCTCAGTACCAGGCACGTCTGTAAATCCTGCCATAGCAGCTTTCCCAGTATCACCAGATGTAGCTGTCAAAATGACGATTTTGTTCTCCAAACCATGTTTCTTGGCAGCAGTCGTCATAAAGTATGGCAAGATAGACAAGGCCATATCCTTGAAGGCAATCGTTGAACCATGGAAGAGTTCCAAGTTGTATTGGCCGTCTAATTTCACCAAAGGCGCAATAGCTGGAGTATCAAACTTGCTATCATAGGCATTGTTGATACAGTAGTCCAACTCCTCAGCTGTAAAGTCATCTAAAAATGCTGACAAAACAACTTTAGCAACTTCCTGATAAGAAGCATCTTTCAATTTGTCAAAGTCCAAATCTACCTTTGGATAAGTAAGTGGTGTAAATAAACCACCGTCCGTCGCCAAACCTTGCAAAATTGCTTGGCTGGCAGTTACTGTATTTTTTGCATCACGCGTTGATTGATAAACTAATGTCATTATTCTCTATCCTTTATCTATAGTCTCTTCCATTATATCATGATTTTTCAGAAAATTCTCCCTTTGTAAGAGAAATTATAGTCCCAATTCTTCTTTCAAAGGCTGTAAATAGGTCGTTTCTTGCTTATTTCTCATCTTCAGTCCTTCGTCAGCTAGCAAGAGTAAGTCTTTTGAAAAACTGATAATTGCAGTTTTTTCCTGATCTGTAAGCTTTTTCTTAGAAAATTGTCGTCGTAAAAACTTGTAATCACGACCAAATTCTTTAAAGAAAGGTGCTGTTTCTAAGTAAGCTTCTAATTTATCTAAATTAACCAACAATCCCAAGTGAAAGGCAGCAGAAGCAAAAGTTCTATCAAGAGGCTGAGTACACACACTACGAAACTCAACCGTTCCTCGAGTCGTTAAGTCTTGATACTGATAACTACGATGAGTTTCAAAATCCTTCTCTTGAGGGTAAATAATAACCTCATCCCCATTAAGAGCATATGCTTGGATTTCAGGTGTAGCCAAATAGTCCCCAGCCTGAATCGGATAAAAATAATAGGTTTGCCCATCACGTTCCGCAGTAAAAATTGCAGAATGATCTAGATAATCAAAAAAATCATCCTCATCTTTAAAGAGTCTAGCATTGACCCCGACGTTTTCTGGATAGATACCATGCATGGATTCTTCCCAGAAAATATCCCTTGAAATTTTCGTATCCCAATCCGCACCCGAAAACTCAGAGTTTGCAAATAAATAAGCTTTAGCTGCTTCAATTTGGGTAAAAGCATTAATCACCCGTAAGTAATTGGATTTTGAAACATCCAACTGAACCTGACTCCCACAAATAAACGCTCCGTATTCAGGGAATTGATGTAAGTCCGATTTAGTCACATTCCTACTCAAATTCAAATAGTCCATCAACATCCGATAGCGTGGATAAGCCACTGGACAGTTCACATTTTTATCCCAGTTAGGATGAATTCCACAGCCAACAATAGCATGATTTGATTCAGCTAATTTACTCTGAATTACATCCATATAATTATTAAAACGATTCTCGACCTCTTGAATCGTTTCAGCCTTACCAAATGCAAACTCAATCGTTGTATAGGAAACTTCAAATAAAATAGCATCCTGACTTATCGGATTCACTAACTGGATAGGATTGCCAAAATCATCTACCTTTTCTACAGTGAACTCCAAAGCAGAAACTAAATATCGGAATAAGTGTTTGATAACTTCAATATCTGTAGTATCACCTTCTAAATTTGCAACAGGATACTCCAACTCAATTCCGACAAACAATTCAGGATTTTCTTTAATATTTTTCAAATACCGATGTTTTAATAAATCGATAGAACGAGACATACTATCCTACTCTTTCTTAATCTAAATAAAATTTGAATAACTACTATTATACCAAAAATCATATAAAAAAGGAACGAAGATTAACTACGTTCCTAACGCTATACTATACCGGCGGCCGGGGTCGAACCGGCACGTCCTTGCGGACACTGGATTTTGAGTCCAGCGCGTCTGCCAATTCCGCCACGCCGGCAAATAGTAACTGGGGTAGCTGGATTCGAACCAACGCATGAGGGAGTCAAAGTCCCTTGCCTTACCGCTTGGCTATACCCCAATAATATAAAATAGGCGAGTGATGGGGATCGAACCCACGCATGCCAGAGCCACAATCTGGTGTGTTAACCACTTCACCACACCCGCCATAATTTTATTAACACGGGCAGTAGGAATTGAACCCACACTGAAGGTTTTGGAGACCTTAGTTCTACCTTTAAACTATGCCCGTAACTAAAATAATGGAAGGGGAGGGATTCGAACCCCCGAACCCGAAGGAGCGGATTTACAGTCCGCCGCGTTTAGCCTCTTCGCTACCCTTCCGAAAAATATATAATGGCGCGAGACGGAATCGAACCGCCGACACATGGAGCTTCAATCCATTGCTCTACCAACTGAGCTACCGAGCCTT
>CAJNCF010000009.1 GCA_905221195.1 bacterium | reverse complement strand
GGAAGTAGCTCAGCTTGGTAGAGTACTTGGTTTGGGACCAAGGTGTCGCAGGTTCGAATCCTGTCTTCCCGATTCATTACAGAGATACATAAACGTATCTTTTTTATTTTAACTAGATATTATATACATTAAGAGAGAATCAGTTTGGTTCCCTCTTTTTTGGGTTTTAGTAATTCATTTTATATAATGGTTTTAATAACAATCGTTCAATAAATACTGTAGTTTAAGTATACACATTGAAATTTAATAGATTTTATAACTCTTATTAACTTTTTAATAAAGCACTAGAAGAGTTTCTGTTGAATCTATAGTATATATTTTTATGTTATAAAAATTGCTGCTATTACGATTTTAAATAAGTATTAGTTTACATTATAGTTTGAATTGAATTTGATGTCACGATAAAGGAAGTGACTATAGATTCTATTTTACCTCATGTTTTGTTGTATAGTGTATCTTGCTTGTTTTGAACAGTATATTTTATGACATTTGTCATATCTCCTCATGACAGAAGCTTCTAGTGATTCTACCTTCAAAGAATTATACTAGATGTATCAAGTGGAGGAAGAAAAAATGAAACATAAAGTAATTGTCTCAATGAGTTTAGTAGCAGCAGGAGTCATGACTTATCTCATGTTCTCAGGATTGGATGAAGATTTTTATTATTTTCCTTGGGAGCTATTTGCAGGATTTGGAATGATGTCCTGGCTTATCCGAGAAGGTTTGAAATTAGTCTCAGATGTGAAAAAGGAGTTTGAAAAATGAAAAAAGCGTTTCTCTATCTTTTTATTGGACTATCACTAGTGGTATGGTTGGTAGAAATGTTTACAGGTTGGTTTGATCAAGCCTTCCTTCACCAATTCATCCGTGGTGCCTGGGGACTAGGATTTATGATTTTTATCGCATTTCCTATGGGAGAGGAGTGGCTGAAAGGAGAATATCATGAACATGATTAAGGTAGAAAGCCTAAATAAAAACATCAAGGGCAAAGCTATTTTGAAGGATATTTCCTTTGAGGTAGCTGATGGTGAATGCGTCGCCTTGATTGGGCCCAATGGTGCTGGGAAGACAACACTCTTAGATTGTTTGCTTGGAGATAAACTGGTCACAAGCGGTCAAGTATCTATTCAAGGTTTACCAGTGACGAGTTCTAAGTTAGATTATACTAGGGCTTACCTTCCTCAAGAGAATGTGATTGTACAGAAATTAAAGGTTAAGGAGTTGATTGCTTTCTTTCAAAGTATTTATCCAAATCCTTTGAGTGTACAGGAAATTGATCAACTATTGCAGTTTGACAAGCAACAAAAAGAACAGTTGGCAGAAAAATTATCAGGCGGTCAAAAGCGTCTTTTCTCTTTTGTCTTAACTCTAATTGGGCGACCAAAGTTAGTCTTTTTAGATGAACCTACTTCGGCCATGGATACCTCAACTCGTCAACGTTTTTGGGAGATTATTCAGGAGTTAAAAGCGCAAGGAACCACCATTCTTTATTCGTCCCATTATATTGAGGAAGTAGAACACACCGCAGATCGCATTTTGGTCTTAAATAAGGGAGAGTTGATTCGTGATACGACACCTCTAGCCATGCGCAGTGAGGAGATTGAAAAGCACTTTATCCTACCTCTGGCTTACAAGGAAGTTGTCGAACAGTCTAACTTGGTTGAAAACTGGTCACAAAAACAAGATGCCCTGCAAGTAGTCACACGTGAAGCGGATGCTTTCTGGGAACTGTTAGTCAGAGCAGGATGTAGGATTCAAGAAATTGAAGTCAATAATCGCAGTTTGCTGGATACAATCTTTGAAGAAACGCAGAAGGGAGATAACTAAGATGAAACGATGGATCGCACTAAACAAGATAGAATTTTTATTGACTAAACGACAATCAGTCTATTATTTATTATCCGTAGGGATGCCGACAGCCTTCTATCTATTCTTTTCTGGCATGTATCAGGACACACCAGGTGGACCCGCGAATTTTATGCGCGACTACCTCATCTCCATGACGGCTTTTTCCATGATGTCGACAGCCATGTTTTCATTCCCAGCTGTCTTACATACTGACAAGACCAACAACTGGCAGAAAACATTAGGCCATACTCCAGTAAATATGGTAGAATATTATCTATCAAAGATAACAAGTATGATGGTTGATTATTTGGTCTCAATTCTGGTTGTTTTCTCAGTTGGGCACTTGGTCAGAGGTGTGGACATGCCTCTAGGAAGCTGGATTGGGGCGGCGCTCTTACTGATAGTAGGAAGTGTAGCTTTTGTAGCGCTTGGCTTGACCTTGACACTCTTGCCTTCTAGTCAGCTGATGTCTGTCGTGGGCAATCTTCTCTATCTAGGTTTGGCTGTGTTAGGCGGACTCTGGATGCCCATCTCTTTATTTCCAGACTGGATGCAAGCAATCGGGAAGTGTCTACCAACTTATCAGTTGATGGAGTTGCTCAAGACCTTCTTAAACGAGGGTAGCATCAATCTATCAGCCACAGTTTATCTACTTGTTTTTTCAGCAGTTTTGTTTGGTTTGACCATTTACCTTCAAGGTCATAAGGAGAATACTTAATGCTTGAAAGACTGAAAAACATAGACTATATGTACTGGGCCAGTTTGATTTTTATGGTTTTTCCCATCGTTCCTGTAATGACTGGGGAAATTCCTAGCTGGCATTTATTGATTGATATTCTATTTGTAGTGGCTTACTTAGGCGTTTTAACCACCAAGAGCCATCGCTTATCCTGGCTCTTTTGGATTATCATGCTAGCCTATGTAGCTGGGGATACCGCCTTTGTTGGTGTAAATTATATCTGGTTCTTCTTTTTCCTTGCCAATCTCTTAATTTATCATTTTGGCGTACGTAGTTTTAATTCTTTACATGTCCGGACTTTTCTCCTTGCTCAATTCCTTGTTGTGGGGCAACTTTTGATTTTTCAGGAAGTTGAAGTTGAGTTTCTAGTTTATCTGCTTGGAATTCTTACTTTTGTCGATCTTATGACATTTGGATTGGTTCGGATTCGCATTGTCGAGGATTTGAAAAAAGCACAGGCCAAGCAAAATGCCCAGATAAATCTATTGCTTGCTGAAAATGAACGTAGTCGTATCGGTCAGGATTTGCATGATAGTCTGGGGCATACCTTTGCTATGCTTAGTGTTAAAACTGATCTAGCCTTGCAGTTATTTCAAATACAGGCTTATCCACAGGTGGAAAAGGAATTAAGAGAAATACAGCAAATTAGCAAAGACTCAATGCGGGAAGTGCGAACGATTGTGGAAAATCTTAAGTCTAGAACTTTGACATCCGAACTAGAGACTGTGAAAAAGATGTTAGAAATTGCTGGAATTGAGGTGGAAACAGATAATCAACTAGATACTGCTAGCCTTACTCAGGAATTGGAGTCAACGGCTTCCATGATTTTGCTTGAGTTAGTGACCAATATCATCAAACATGCCAAAGCGTCTAAAGCTTACTTAAAATTAGAACGGACAGAGAAAGAACTCATTTTAACAGTAAGAGATGATGGCTGTGGCTTTGCTTCTCTAAAAGGAGATGAACTCCATACCGTTCGAGACCGTGTCCTTCCTTTTTCAGGAGAAGTAAAGGTGATCAGTCAGAAACATCCGACTGAAGTGCAGGTTCGACTACCTTATAAGGAGAGAAACTAAGATGAAACTACTTGTTGCAGAAGATCAAAGTATGTTGCGAGATGCCATGTGTCAGTTGCTCACGCTTCAGCCGGATGTAGAGTCTGTCTTTCAAGCCAAGAATGGACAAGAAGCAATCCAACTCTTAGGAAAGGAGTCCGTAGATATCGCCATTCTTGACGTAGAAATGCCTGTTAAGACAGGTCTCGAAGTCTTGGAGTGGATACGAGCAGAAATGCTAGAAACAAAGGTAGTTGTGGTGACGACCTTCAAGCGCCCCGGATATTTTGAACGTGCGGTCAAGTCTGGAGTGGATGCTTATGTCTTAAAAGAAAGAAGCATTGCAGACCTCATGCAAACTTTGCACACTGTTCTCGAAGGACGTAAGCAATATTCGCCTGAATTGATGGAAGTGGTGATGACGCATCCTAACCCGTTAACAGAGCAAGAAATCGCCGTTTTAAAGGGAATTGCTCAAGGCTTGTCTAACCAAGAAATTGCAGATCAACTTTATTTATCAAACGGAACCGTCCGAAACTATGTCACCAATATTCTTTCGAAACTAGATGCAGGTAATCGAACAGAGGCAGCTAATATCGCGAAAGAATCTGGTTGGTTGTGATGATATAATATTTTTTTGAACATTATGAGTTAAAATTGATGGGATTGAATGGAACAATCCCAAACTTTAGGAGGGACTTATTCCTCCTTTTCTTTCTTTTGGTAGCAGTACTAAAGAGCTAAAATTAACAATAAAAAAGAAAAATATCTTGACAAGCAAGGGAAAAATTTGTTACAATAATAGACGGTACTTTTTACTTTTGGTCTCTCAAGAGTGTACAGGGACGTGCTGACAAATGTTGCAAAAGTACACACAGATGGTAGCTGTCACCAAGTGTATCATCACCAAAAATAAAAAAACACAGGAGAATGTAGATGCCTACAATTAACCAATTGGTTCGCAAACCGCGTAAATCAAAAGTAGAAAAATCTAAATCACCAGCTTTGAACGTTGGTTACAACAGTCATAAAAAAGTTCAAACAAACGTTTCTTCACCACAAAAACGTGGTGTTGCAACTCGTGTTGGAACAATGACACCTAAAAAACCTAACTCAGCCCTTCGTAAATTCGCTCGTGTACGTTTGAGCAACCTTATCGAAGTTACTGCCTACATCCCAGGTATCGGACACAACTTGCAAGAGCACAGCGTGGTTCTTCTTCGCGGTGGACGTGTAAAAGACCTTCCAGGGGTACGTTACCATATCGTCCGTGGTGCACTTGATACTGCAGGTGTTAACGATCGTAAACAAGGCCGTTCTAAATACGGTACTAAACGTCCAAAAGCATAAGGAAAGGGGATAAAGAGAAATGAGTCGTAAAAATAGAGCTCCAAAACGTGACGTATTGCCAGATCCGCTTTACAATTCACAACTAGTTACTCGTCTTATCAACCGCGTTATGCTTGATGGTAAACGTGGTACAGCTGCTTCAATCGTTTACGGTGCCTTTGAGCAAATCAAAGAAGCTACTGGAAACGATGCACTTGAAGTATTTGAAACAGCTATGGAAAACATCATGCCTGTACTTGAAGTACGTGCACGTCGTGTTGGTGGTTCTAACTACCAAGTCCCAGTTGAAGTTCGTCCAGAACGTCGTACAACACTTGGACTTCGTTGGTTGGTAACAATCGCTCGTCTTCGTGGTGAACACACAATGCAAGACCGTCTTGCAAAAGAAATCTTAGATGCTGCTAACAACACTGGTGCAGCTGTTAAGAAACGTGAAGACACTCACCGTATGGCTGAAGCTAACCGTGCATTCGCACACTTCCGTTGGTAATATAGGATGCGAAAGCGTTAAGAAAGTCCCAGAGAAAATAGGGAATCGAAGCAGGTTGCGATTGCAACCAATGAGATTCATCTTTTTCTCCAGACTTTTAGCTTGAGCTCAACTAGGTCATGATGCTAGGAACGGTAAGGATTCAAGGTGAAAATAGGAAACTGACAATATAAGGAAGTTTATCTTTTTCACACAGCATTCCGTTCCAGCTCAAATAGGCTAACTAACTTTAGCCTGAGTTCAATTGAGCTCGATCAGCTCTTAGCAACAATTCAACTTACCAGCTTGTAAGTTGAAACCAACAATAGCATGAAAACATTGAGAACGGGTAGGTCCTGCCTATCCGTTTTTATTAAAATCGTGTTATAATAGAATAGAAATCAAAAATAAATAGGAGAAATAAACCTCATGGCACGCGAATTTTCACTTGAAAAAACTCGTAATATCGGTATCATGGCTCACGTCGATGCTGGTAAAACAACAACTACTGAGCGTATTCTTTACTACACTGGTAAAATCCACAAAATCGGTGAAACTCACGAAGGTGCGTCACAAATGGACTGGATGGAGCAAGAGCAAGAACGTGGTATCACTATCACATCTGCTGCGACAACAGCTCAATGGAATAACCACCGCGTAAACATCATCGACACACCAGGACACGTGGACTTCACAATCGAAGTACAACGTTCTCTTCGTGTATTGGATGGTGCTGTTACCGTTCTTGACTCACAATCAGGTGTTGAGCCTCAAACTGAAACAGTTTGGCGTCAAGCAACTGAGTACGGAGTTCCACGTATCGTATTTGCCAACAAAATGGACAAAATCGGTGCTGACTTCCTTTACTCTGTAAGCACACTTCACGATCGTCTTCAAGCAAATGCACACCCAATCCAATTGCCAATCGGTTCTGAAGATGACTTCCGTGGTATCATCGACTTGATCAAGATGAAAGCTGAAATCTATACTAACGACCTTGGTACAGATATCCTTGAAGAAGATATTCCAGCTGAATACCTTGACCAAGCACAAGAATACCGTGAAAAATTGGTTGAAGCAGTTGCTGAAACTGATGAAGAATTGATGATGAAATACCTCGAAGGTGAAGAAATCACTAACGAAGAATTGAAAGCTGGTATCCGTAAAGCGACTATCAACGTTGAATTCTTCCCAGTATTGTGTGGTTCTGCCTTCAAGAACAAAGGTGTTCAATTGATGCTTGATGCGGTTATTGACTACCTTCCAAGCCCACTTGACATCCCAGCTATCAAAGGTATTAACCCAGATACAGACGCTGAAGAAACTCGTCCAGCATCTGATGAAGAGCCATTTGCAGCTCTTGCCTTCAAGATCATGACAGACCCATTCGTAGGTCGTTTGACATTCTTCCGTGTTTACTCAGGTGTTCTTCAATCAGGTTCTTACGTATTGAACACTTCTAAAGGTAAACGTGAGCGTATCGGACGTATCCTTCAAATGCACGCTAACAGCCGTCAAGAAATTGACACTGTTTACTCAGGTGATATCGCTGCTGCCGTTGGTTTGAAAGATACTACTACTGGTGACTCATTGACAGATGAAAAATCTAAAATCATCCTTGAGTCAATCAATGTTCCAGAACCAGTTATCCAATTGATGGTTGAGCCAAAATCTAAAGCTGACCAAGACAAGATGGGTATTGCCCTTCAAAAATTGGCTGAAGAAGATCCAACATTCCGCGTTGAAACAAACGTTGAAACTGGTGAAACAGTTATCTCTGGTATGGGTGAGCTTCACCTTGACGTCCTTGTTGACCGTATGCGTCGTGAGTTCAAAGTTGAAGCGAACGTAGGTGCTCCTCAAGTATCTTACCGTGAAACATTCCGCGCTTCTACTCAAGCACGTGGATTCTTCAAACGTCAATCTGGTGGTAAAGGTCAATTCGGTGATGTATGGATTGAATTTACTCCAAACGAAGAAGGTAAAGGATTTGAATTCGAAAACGCAATCGTCGGTGGTGTGGTTCCTCGTGAATTTATCCCAGCGGTTGAAAAAGGTTTGGTAGAATCTATGGCTAACGGTGTTCTTGCAGGTTACCCAATGGTTGACGTTAAAGCTAAGCTTTACGATGGTTCATACCACGATGTCGACTCATCTGAAACTGCCTTCAAGATTGCGGCTTCACTTGCTCTTAAAGAAGCTGCTAAATCAGCACAACCAGCTATCCTTGAGCCAATGATGCTTGTAACAATCACTGTTCCAGAAGAAAACCTTGGTGATGTTATGGGTCACGTAACTGCTCGTCGTGGACGTGTAGATGGTATGGAAGCGCACGGTAACAGCCAAATCGTTCGTGCTTACGTTCCACTTGCTGAAATGTTCGGTTACGCAACAGTTCTTCGTTCTGCATCTCAAGGACGTGGTACATTCATGATGGTATTTGACCACTACGAAGATGTACCTAAGTCAGTACAAGAAGAAATCATTAAGAAAAACAAAGGTGAAGACTAATCAGTCCTCACTCTAGAAGGAAGTCACTTGGTGGCTTCCTTTTGTCTTTAGAAAATGTCTCTAAATATGGTAAAATAGTAGGAGAATAATGTGAGGAAAATGAATGTCAAACAGTTTTGAAATTTTGATGAATCAACTGGGGATACCTACTGAAATGAGACAGGATCCTGCTTTATCACAGGCTGATATTGAGCGAGTTGTGGTTCATAAAATTAGTAAGGTATGGGAGTTTCATTTCGTATTTTCTAATATTTTACCGATTGAAATCTTTTTAGAATTAAAGAAAGGGCTGAGTGAGGAATTTTCTAAGACAGGGAATAAAGCTGTTTTCGAAATCAAAGTACTGTCTCAAGATTTTTCAAACCAACTCTTACAAGCCTATTATAGAGAGGCTTTTTCTGAAGGGCCATGTGCTAGTCAAGGCTTTAAGTCCCTTTATCAAAATCTGCAAGTTCGTGCTGAGGGTAATCAACTATTTATTGAAGGCTCAGAGGCGATTGATAAGGAACACTTTAAGAAAAATCATCTTCCTAATTTAGCTAAACAACTTGAAAAATTTGGTTTTCCATCTTTTAACTGTCAAGTAGAGAAAAATGATGTGCTGACTCAAGAGCAGGAAGAAGCCTTTCAAGCTGAAAATGAGCAGATTGTTCAAGCCGCCAATGAGGAAGCGCTCCGTGCTATGGAACAACTGGAACAGATGGCACCACCTCCAGCAGAAGAGAAACCAACCTTTGATTTTCAAGCCAAAAAAGCTGCAGCTAAACCGAAATTGGACAAGGCGGAGATTACTCCTATGATTGAAGTGACGACTGAGGAAAATCGTCTGGTCTTTGAAGGGGTTGTTTTTGATGTGGAGCAAAAAGTGACCAGAACAGGTCGTGTTTTAATCAACTTTAAAATGACGGACTACACTTCAAGTTTTTCTATGCAAAAGTGGGTTAAAAATGAGGAAGAGGCTCAGAAATTTGATCTAATCAAGAAAAATTCTTGGCTACGAGTGCGTGGAAATGTGGAGATGAATAACTTCACACGCGATTTGACAATGAATGTGCAGGATGTGCAGGAAGTTGTTCACTATGAGCGGAAAGATTTGATGCCAGAAGGTGAGCGTCGGGTTGAATTTCATGCTCATACTAATATGTCGACCATGGATGCTCTGCCAGAAGTAGAGGAGATTGTTGCGACAGCTGCTAAGTGGGGACACAAGGCGGTTGCCATCACCGACCATGGAAATGTTCAATCCTTCCCACACGGCTATAAGGCGGCCAAGAAAGCTGGAATTCAGCTGATTTATGGAATGGAAGCCAATATCGTGGAGGACCGTGTCCCTATCGTCTATAACGAAGTGGAGATGGACTTGTCAGAAGCGACCTACGTGGTTTTTGACGTGGAAACGACGGGTCTATCAGCCATCTATAATGATTTGATTCAGGTTGCGGCTTCTAAGATGTACAAGGGGAATGTTATTGCCGAATTTGATGAATTTATCAATCCTGGGCATCCCTTGTCAGCCTTTACTACTGAGTTAACTGGAATTACAGATGATCATGTCAAAAATGCTAAACCATTAGAACAAGTTCTGCAAGAATTCCAAGAATTTTGTAAGGATACAGTCTTAGTTGCCCACAATGCGACCTTTGACGTTGGCTTTATGAATGCCAATTATGAGCGTCATGGTCTGCCAAAGATTAGTCAACCAGTTATTGATACGCTGGAGTTTGCTAGAAACCTCTATCCCGAGTATAAACGTCATGGTTTGGGACCTTTGACCAAGCGTTTTGGTGTGGCTTTGGAACACCACCACATGGCCAATTACGATGCGGAAGCTACTGGTCGTCTGCTTTTCATCTTTATCAAAGAGGTGTCAGAAAAACATGGTGTGACAGACTTGGCTAGACTAAACATTGATTTGATTAGTCCAGATTCTTATAAAAAAGCTCGAATCAAGCATGCGACCATTTATGTTAAGAATCAGGTAGGTCTAAAAAATATCTTTAAGCTGGTTTCTTTGTCCAATACCAAGTACTTTGAAGGGGTGCCACGAATTCCAAGAACGGTTCTAGATGCTCATCGGGAGGGCTTGATTTTAGGATCAGCCTGTGCAGAAGGTGAAGTTTTTGATGCTGTCGTTTCTCAAGGTGTGGATGCGGCGGTTGATGTGGCCAGGTATTATGATTTTATCGAGGTTATGCCACCGGCTATCTATGCTCCCTTGATTGCTAAGGAGCAGGTCAAGGATATGGAAGAACTCCAGACTATTATCAAGAGTTTGATAGAGGTTGGAGACCGTCTTGGTAAGCCCGTTCTTGCTACGGGAAATGTCCACTATATCGAACCAGAAGAAGAGATTTATCGAGAAATTATCGTCCGTAGTTTGGGACAGGGGGCGATGATTAACCGAACGATTGGTCATGGTGAACATGCCCAACCAGCTCCTCTTCCAAAAGCCCATTTTAGAACGACAAATGAGATGTTAGATGAATTTGCCTTCTTGGGAGAAGATTTAGCTCGTAAACTGGTTATTGAAAATCCAAATACTTTGGCAGGAACCTTTGAGCCTGTTGAGGTCGTTAAGGGTGACTTGTACACGCCTTTCATTGATAAGGCTGAAGAAACGGTTGCTGAGTTGACCTATAAGAAAGCTTTTGAGATTTATGGAAATCCGCTGCCAGATATCGTTGATTTGCGGATTGAAAAAGAACTAACCTCTATTCTGGGGAATGGATTTGCCGTTATTTATCTAGCCTCCCAGATGCTGGTGCAACGATCTAATGAACGGGGCTACTTGGTTGGTTCTCGTGGATCTGTCGGATCTAGTTTCGTTGCGACCATGATTGGGATTACGGAGGTTAATCCTCTCTCTCCTCACTATGTCTGTGGTCGGTGTCAGTACAGCGAATTTATCACCGATGGTTCGTACGGTTCAGGTTTTGATATGCCTAATAAGGACTGTCCAAAGTGTGGCCACAAACTCAGCAAAAATGGGCAGGATATTCCGTTTGAGACCTTCCTCGGTTTTGATGGGGACAAGGTTCCCGATATTGACTTGAACTTCTCGGGAGAAGATCAGCCTAGCGCCCACTTGGATGTGCGTGATATCTTTGGTGAAGAATATGCCTTCCGTGCAGGAACGGTTGGTACGGTGGCTGCTAAGACTGCCTATGGATTTGTCAAGGGCTATGAGAGAGATTATGGCAAGTTTTATCGTGATGCAGAGGTGGAACGCCTCGCCCAAGGTGCAGCTGGTGTCAAGCGGACAACGGGACAACACCCGGGGGGAATCGTTGTTATTCCGAACTACATGGATGTTTACGATTTTACGCCTGTCCAGTATCCAGCGGATGACGTGACTGCTGAATGGCAGACCACTCACTTTAACTTCCACGATATCGATGAGAACGTCCTCAAACTCGATGTGCTGGGGCATGATGATCCGACCATGATTCGGAAACTGCAGGACTTGTCTGGGATTGATCCAAATGAAATCCCTATGGATGACGAAGGCGTGATGGCCCTCTTTTCTGGGACTGATGTGCTTGGGGTAACACCTGAACAAATTGGAACACCGACGGGGATGCTGGGAATTCCAGAGTTTGGAACCAACTTTGTACGTGGGATGGTAGACGAGACGCATCCGACGACCTTTGCGGAGTTGCTTCAGCTGTCTGGATTATCCCATGGTACCGATGTCTGGTTGGGAAATGCTCAGGATTTAATCAAGCAAGGGATTGCGGATCTGTCGACCGTTATCGGTTGTCGGGACGATATCATGGTTTATCTCATGCATGCTGGTCTAGAGCCTAAGATGGCCTTTACCATCATGGAACGGGTACGTAAGGGCTTGTGGCTGAAGATTTCTGAAGAGGAGCGAAATGGCTACATCGAAGCCATGAAGGCCAATAAGGTGCCAGAGTGGTATATCGAGTCCTGTGGGAAAATCAAGTATATGTTCCCTAAAGCCCATGCGGCAGCCTACGTTATGATGGCCTTGCGTGTGGCCTACTTCAAGGTTCACCATCCCATTTATTACTACTGTGCTTATTTCTCCATCCGTGCTAAGGCTTTTGATATCAAGACCATGGGAGCAGGCTTGGATGCCATCAAGCGCAGAATGGAGGAAATCGCTGAAAAACGGAAGAATAATGAAGCCTCTAATGTGGAAATTGACCTCTATACAACTCTTGAGATTGTCAATGAAATGTGGGAACGTGGTTTCAAGTTTGGCAAATTAGATCTTTACCGTAGTCAGGCAACAGAGTTTCTCATTGATGGGGACACTCTCATCCCACCATTTGTAGCAATGGATGGTCTGGGAGAGAACGTTGCCAAGCAGTTAGTTCGAGCGCGTGAAGAGGGAGAATTCCTCTCCAAAACAGAACTACGCAAACGCGGTGGACTCTCATCAACCTTGGTTGAAAAGATGGATGAAATGGGGATTCTGGGCAATATGCCCGAGGATAACCAGCTCAGTTTGTTTGATGAATTGTTTTAAGAATTAGAACGGAGAACATTTTTGTGAAACTTAGAATATTCGCAGAAGATAAGCCGAACCAAAAAATCTTTGACTATCGGCTAGAGCTGGCAGATGAAACAATTATACTATCAACAGCGCTCTTGTCAGGCGCTATTGCTTTGGCAGGATTATTTTCTGCTTTGAAAGAAAAATAAAAATAGAAAAGAGAAACAACATGGTTTTACCAAATTTTAAAGAAAATCTAGAAAAATATGCGAAATTGTTGGTTGCGAACGGAATCAATGTGCAGCCTGGTCACACTTTGGCTCTTTCTATCGATGTGGAGCAACGTGAATTGGCGCATCTGATCGTGAAAGAAGCCTATGCCTTGGGTGCGCATGAGGTTATCGTTCAGTGGACAGATGATATCATCAACCGTGAGAAATTTCTCCACGCACCTATGGAGCGTCTGGACAATGTACCAGAATACAAGATTGCTGAGATGAACTATCTCTTGGAGAACAAGGCTAGTCGTCTCGGTGTCCGTTCATCTGATCCAGGTGCCTTGAACGGTGTGGATGCTGACAAACTTTCAGCTTCTGCTAAAGCTATGGGACTTGCTATGAAGCCTATGCGTATCGCAACGCAATCCAATAAGGTTAGCTGGACTGTAGTAGCCGCTGCTGGACTTGAGTGGGCTAAAAAAGTCTTTCCAAATGTTGCGAGCGACGAAGAAGCAGTCGATCTTCTTTGGGACCAAATCTTCAAGACTTGTCGCGTTTATGAAGCAGATCCTGTTAAGGCTTGGGAAGAGCATGCAGCCATCCTCAAGAGTAAGGCTGATATGCTTAATAAAGAACAATTTTCAGCCCTTCACTACACAGCGCCAGGAACAGATTTGACACTTGGTTTACCTAAGAACCATGTTTGGGAATCAGCTGGTGCTATCAATGCACAGGGCGAAGGATTCTTGCCAAATATGCCGACAGAAGAAGTCTTCACAGCACCTGATTTTCGTCGCGCAGATGGTTATGTCACTTCTACAAAACCGCTCAGCTATAACGGAAATATCATTGAAGGTATTAAGGTGACCTTTAAGGATGGACAAATCGTTGACATCACTGCTGAGAAGGGTGATCAGGTCATGAAAGACCTTGTCTTTAAAAATGCGGGTGCGCGTGCCTTGGGTGAATGTGCCTTGGTACCAGATCCAAGCCCAATTTCTCAGTCAGGTATTACCTTCTTCAACACCCTTTTTGACGAAAATGCATCAAATCACTTGGCTATCGGTGCAGCCTATGCGACTAGCGTCGTTGGTGGAGCGGAGATGAGCGAAGAGGAGCTTGAAGCTGCGGGGCTTAACCGTTCAGATGTTCATGTGGACTTTATGATTGGGTCTAGTCAAATGGATATCGATGGTATCCGTGAGGATGGGACACGTGTGCCTCTCTTCCGTAACGGAGATTGGGCAAATTAAGGAGCCAAGATGATAGGAAGTATGTTTGTTGGTCTCCTAGTGGGACTCTTGGCAGGTGCTTTGACCAATCGTGGAGAGCGAATGGGATGCTTTGGGAAAATGTTTCTCGGTTGGATTGGTGCCTTTCTAGGTCACTTGCTTTTTGGAACTTGGGGGCCAGTTTTATCAGGAACAGCTATTATCCCAGCGATTTTAGGTGCTATGATTGTCTTAGCGATTTTCTGGAGACGAGGAAGTTAATTTCTTAAATCTAAAACGAAAAGGAGGTTGGTTATTGAGACGGCCTCCTTTTGATATGGTATAATGATTCTATGAGATTAGATAAATTTTTAGTTGCCTGCGCTGTGGGGAGTCGGACTGAGGTCAAAAACTTGCTCAAGGCTGGGCGCGTGATGGTAAATGGTAAAAAAGAAAAATCAGCTAAACTGCAGATTGATGAAGAAAGAGATGAGATTCGTTTTGATGGGCAAGTACTGAAATATGAAGAGTTTGTCTACTACATGATGAACAAGCCCCAAGGAGTTATCTCAGCGACTGAGGATCCTAAGCACAGAACCGTTCTGGACTTGCTGGATGATATTGCTCGGAGCAAGGAAGTTTTCCCAGTAGGACGCTTGGATATTGACACGCATGGTCTTTTGCTCTTGACTAATGACGGCAAGCTTGCCCATGCTCTTCTTTCACCCAAGCGTCATGTGGACAAGACTTATCAGGCACAAGTCAAGGGAATTATGACCCAAGAAGATGTGGAGATATTTGCTGAGGGTATTCCTCTCAAAGACTTTACCTGTCAGCCCGCTAGACTGGATCTTGTGTCTGTAGATACAGAAAAGAATCAAAGCCAAATTCGTGTGACCATTGCAGAAGGGAAGTTTCATCAGGTCAAGCGTATGGTGGCTTACTGTGGCAAGGAAGTAGTGGACCTACAGCGTTTGACTATGGGAACGCTAGTCTTGGATGAGAACTTACAACGAGGAGAATGGCGTCGCTTGACCAAGGAAGAGTTAGAAGCTCTCCTTGCGAATATTGCTTAATTGGATTTATATTCGAAAAGGTGAGGTATAATGTCCTTGCCTTTTGTGTTTTTCAGTTGCTTCCTTTGTGAAAAGAGTTATAATAGACTGTAGAATAAAAGGAGGAATCTATGAACGCGATTCAAGAATCATTTACTGATAAATTATTTGCTAACTATGAAGCAAATGTCAAATACCAAGCGATTGAAAATGCTGCCAGCCACAATGGAATTTTTGCAGCCCTAGAACGTCGCCAAAGCCATGTAGACAATACACCTGTTTTCTCATTGGATTTGACCAAGGACAAGGTTACTAACCAGAAAGCATCTGGTCGTTGCTGGATGTTTGCGGCTCTCAACACCTTCCGCCACAAACTTATCTCTCAATACAAATTGGAAAGCTTTGAGTTGTCACAGGCCCACACATTTTTCTGGGATAAGTACGAGAAATCTAACTGGTTCTTGGAGCAAGTCATTGCGACTGCAGACCAAGACCTAACTAGCCGTAAGGTTAAATTCCTACTTCAAACACCTCAACAAGACGGTGGTCAATGGGATATGGTCGTTTCCCTCTTTGAGAAATACGGTGTTGTTCCTAAGTCAGTTTATCCTGAGTCAGTTTCATCTAGCAGCAGTCGTGAGCTAAATGCCATCCTCAACAAATTGCTTCGCCAAGATGCTCAAATCTTGCGTGACTTGCTTGCTTCTGGTGCAGACCAAGCGACTGTCCAAGCTAAGAAAGAAGACCTCTTGCAAGAAATCTTTAACTTCCTTGCTATGTCTTTAGGGCTTCCACCACGTAAATTTGACTTTGCTTATCGCGATAAGGATAACAACTACCAAAGCGAAAAAAGTATCACTCCACAAGAATTTTACAAGAAATATGTCAATCTTCCTCTAGAAGACTATGTTTCTGTTATCAATGCTCCAACTGCTGACAAGCCTTACGGCCAATCTTACACAGTTGAGATGTTAGGAAATGTGGTTGGTAGCCGTGCAGTTCGCTACATCAACGTTCCAATGGAGCGCTTGAAAGAATTGGCGATTGCTCAAATGCAAGCAGGCGAGACTGTTTGGTTTGGTTCTGATGTTGGTCAGCTCAGCAATCGTAAAGCTGGAATCCTTGCGACAGATGTTTATGACTTTGAATCAAGCATGGACATTAAACTTACTCAAGACAAGGCTGGACGTTTGGATTACAGCGAAAGCTTGATGACCCACGCCATGGTCTTGACAGGTGTGGATTTGGACGAAAATGGCAAGTCAACCAAGTGGAAGGTTGAAAACTCATGGGGAGACAAGGTCGGTACAGATGGTTACTTTGTTGCCTCAGATGCTTGGATGGACGAATACACTTATCAAATCGTTGTCCGTAAAGAATTATTAACAACCGAAGAACAAGCTGCCTATGAAGCAGAGCCAATCGTACTTGCACCATGGGATCCAATGGGAGCCTTGGCAGAATAAAAGAATAGAAAAAAGGAATCAGGCTTAGAACCTGGTTCCTTTTAAATTGCTTGATTACATGATACCGAAGAAACGAGCTGCGATACCTACTGCAAAGAGTGCAAGAATGATTGAGATTGGTGATACTTTTTTCTTAAGCAACCACATGCAAAGGAAAGTAAGGAGAAGTCCCATCAATCCTGGAATCAATGAGTTCAACTGACCTTGAAGAGTTTGTGGTTGAATCTTATCTAAGCTCAATCCACCAAGTGCTTGACCAAGGATACCTTTCAATTCAGCACCTGATACAGCTCCTTCTGGGAAGTTGATGTAGGCACCTTCAGCTAATTGTTTACCTGGAAGGTTAACAGTGAAGTTGATAGATACCCAACGTTGTACAAGAACAGCAAGGATGAACATACCAAGGATAGAAGCTCCTTTAGTGATGTCTTTCAAGATACCACCAGACATGTCTTTAGTGATTTCAGATCCAGCCTTGTAACCAAACTCTTGTGTGTACCATAGGAAGGCCATACGGATAGCATTCCATCCGAAGAAGAAGAGAAGTGGACCAACCAAGTTACCAGATGCAGCAAGTGATGCACCAAGAGCTCCAAGGATAGGACGAACTGTAAACCAGAATACTGGGTCACCGATACCAGCAAGAGGTCCCATCATACCGATTTTAACCCCTTGGATAGCAGCATCGTCGATTTCAACACCGTTCGCACGTTCTTCTTCAAGTGCAAGAGTAACCCCCATGATTGGAGCAGCTACGTATGGGTGAGTGTTAAAGAACTCAAGGTGGCGCTCAAGAGCAGCAGCTTGGTCTTCTTTAGTAGTGTACAATTTTTTGATAGCTGGGATCAATGAGTAAGCCCAACCCAAGTTTTGCATACGCTCGTAGTTCCAAGAACCTTGAAGGAATTGTGAACGCCACCAAACTTTTTTACGATCTGATTTTGATAATTGAAGTTTTTCAGTCATGATTGTTCCCCTTTCTAGTAGTCTTCTAGGATATCACCGATTGGGTCGTTAGAAGTTACAGCTCCGCCGCCACCGTTACCACCTTGTTTTGAAAGGTTAAGGTAGATGAAAGCAAGGGCAACACCGACTACACCAAGGGCAATCAAAGTCAATTGAGAAATGGCAGCAAAAGCAAAACCGATTGCGAAGAATGGCCATACTTCACGAGTTGCCATCATGTTGATAACCATAGCGTAACCAACGGCAACGACCATAGCACCACCGACAGCCATACCACCGTTCAACCAGTCTGGCATCAATTTAAGAGCATCTTGAACGGCAGAAGCAGGGATAGCGATAAGGAAGGCTGCAGGGATAGCAATACGAAGACCTTGAAGAAGAAGTGCGATAAAGTGAGCACGCTCAACAGCCGCAATATTTCCTTCTTTAGCAGCAGCATCTGCAGTGTGAACCAAACCAACTGAGATTGTACGAACAATCATAGTCAAGAAAAGTCCAGCTACGGCAAGAGGGATAGCTGTTGCTGTTGCAACGGCGATACCTTCAGTAGTAAAGTTACCACCTTTGATCAAGATGATTGCTGCGGCAACAGATGCAAGAGCAGCGTCAGGAGCTACGGCAGCTCCGATATTTGCCCAACCAAGGGCGATCATTTGAAGTGATCCACCAAGCATAACACCTGCTTCTAGGTTACCAGTTGCAAGCCCGATAAGGGTACATGCGACGATTGGTTGATGGAATTGGAATTGGTCGAGGATACCTTCAAGACCTGCAAGGAAGGCAACAACTACAACCAAGACAGCAGAAATAATTGAAATATCTGACATGGTTTTATTCCTTTTCTATTTAATTATATAAAGTGAAAAATTTTCTTAGAATTCTTCTATAGTTTGATGTTTATTATTGAACGTTGGCTTTGTTAATCAAGTCAAACAAATCTTTTTTGGTGTCGTTTGGTACTTTACGTACGTCAAATTCAACACCAAGGTCACGCATTTTTTCAAATGTAGCAACGTCTTCTTTGTCCATAGACAAAACATTGTTGACCATTGTTTTACCAGTTGAGTGAGCCATTGATCCTACGTTAAGGGTCTTGATTGGCACGCCACCTTCGATTGCACGAAGAGCATCTTGAGGTGTTTCAAACAAGATAAGGGCATGTGTTTCTCCAAATCGTGGGTCTTTTGCAACCTCGATCAATTTTTGAATTGGAACAACATTAGCTCTGACATTATTTGGAGCAGCTTGTTTAATCAATTCTTTACGAAGATCGTCGTTGGCAACGTTATCTGAAGCAACGATGATACGATCTGCTTTTGAATCTGGAGTCCAAGCAGTTGCAACCTGACCGTGAAGTAGACGAGTGTCTAGACGGGCAAGATTGATTTTCAGTTTACCGTCACCGATAACAGTTCCTTCTGGGATAGCAGCTTGGGCAACTGGAGCAGCTGCAGCACTTGCAACTTCTTCAACTGGATTTAACTCTTCTGGAAGAGCTTTGATGCCATCTTTGGCTTCTTTGATAATATTCGCAGCGACTTTTTCCACACCTGCTGTAGCGTCCATGAGGCGCTCTGTATAGGCTTGGATTAACATCGGTAAGTTAAGTCCTGTGATGATGGCAAACTTACGATCAGGATTTTCTCCCATCACGCGACTAGCTTGGTTGAATGGAGAACCACTCCAAAGATCAGCCAAAACTAGCACCTCATCTTCTGCGTCAAATGCAGCCACAGCGTTGTTAAATTTAGCATATAGGTCATCTGGACCTTCATTTGGCATAAAGGTTACAACTTGAACCTTTTCTTGTTCACCAAAAATCATAGATCCTGACTGATGAATACCTGCAGCGAATTCGCCGTGGCTCGCAATAATGATTCCGATACTCATTATTGTCATTCCTCCTTATAAAATGTTGTGCCCATTGTTTAAGAAAACTTTAAGACTAGATTAGTATAAACCGTTTTCATAAAAAAATCAACTAATTGATATAAAATATTCAAGAAAATATTTAAATAGTGTATTTAATAATATTGATATAATAAGGTTTCAAGAAGACATAGTAATTTTTTATATTAAAATTTAATATAAAAAAGTTGGAAGAAACATCCAACTTTTTTGTATATGTTTTTATTGAATTAGTTTGTGAAATCAAGTACCATACGCCCTTGGATTTGACCTTTTTCCATTTCGTCGAAAATGGCTACGGCATCTTCTACTGGACGTTTTTGGACAACTGGAACTACCAAACCTTCTGCACCGAATTGGAAGGCTTCTTCCAAGTCTTTACGAGTTCCAACAAGAGAACCGATAACTTGGATTCCATCTAGGACTGTTTTAACGATGCTGAGTTCCATCATTTCAGAAGGGAGACCAACAGCAACTACGCGACCACCAGCACGAACTGAGTCAACAGCCTGATTGAAGGCAACTTTAGATACAGCAGTTACGACAGCTGAATGAGCTCCACCATCAGTTTTTTCCTTGATAAGTCCAGGTACATCTTCAACTTCTAGGCCGTTAATAACAATGTCAGCACCGACTTCTTTTGCAAGGGCAAGTTTGTCATTGTTGATATCAACTGCGATGACATGAGCATTGAATACTTTTTTAGCATATTGAACGGCTAGGTTACCAAGTCCACCAGCACCATAAAGAACAACCCATTGGCCTGGTTCAACTTTTGCTTCCTTAATAGCTTTATAGGTTGTTACACCAGCACATGTGATAGAAGAAGCTTGGGCTGGGTCAAGTCCGTCAGGAACTTTAACGGCATAGTCTGCAGTTACGATACACTGTTCAGCCATACCACCATCTACTGAGTAGCCAGCATTTTTCACTGTACGGCAAAGGGTTTCGCGACCAGTTGTACAGTATTCGCAAGTGCCACATCCTTCAAAGAACCAAGCAACGCTGACGCGGTCGCCGACTTTAAGGCTTTTAACATCTGGGGCAATTTCCTTAACGATACCAACACCTTCATGTCCTAAAACACGTCCTGGTACTTGACCAAAGTCACCATGGGCAACGTGAAGGTCAGTGTGGCAAACACCACAGTATTCAATTTCTACAAGTGCTTCCCCAGTTTCAAGTGGACGGAGTACTTTTTCTTCAATAGCAACACCAGTGCTTTCTGGATTTACAACAACAGCTTTCATAGCTATCCTCCTTGATATTGGCCGAGAACAGGGACAACAAGACTGGATTGATTTTGTGTCAACAGAGTCGAGTGTGACGAGCTCTCTTGTATTTATATGTGAAGTATATCACAAAAGAAAGCCTTTTCCAAGGTTTTGGGGGTAAAAAATAGAACAATCGATTAACTGGTTGATGAGACTGTGAAAAGAACACAAAGACCAGCTCGCAAGCTGGTCATACTCTTCGAAAATCTCTTCAAACCACGTCAGCTTCGCCTTGCCGTATATATGGTTACTGACTTCGTCAGTTCTATCTGCAACCTCAAAACAGTGTTTTGAGCTGACTTCGTCAGTTCTATCTGCAACCTCAAAACAGTGTTTTGAGCTGACTTCGTCAGTTCTATCTGCAACCTCAAAACAGTGTTTTGAGCTGACTTCGTCAGTTCTATCTGCAACCTCAAAACAGTGTTTTGAGCTGACTTCGTCAGTTCTATCTGCAACCTCAAAACAGTGTTTTGAGCTGACTTCGTCAGTTCTATCTGCAACCTCAAAACAGTGTTTTGAGCTGACTTCGTCAGTTTCATCTACAACCTCAAAGCAGTGCTTTGAGCAACCTACGGCTAGCTTCCTAGTTTGCTCTTTGATTTTTATTGAGTATCAGTATAGGTTATAAGAATAAGTCTTGTAGGGTTTTGGCAACCCCATCTTGGTCGTTGGTCAGGGAAATTTGCTCATCTGCATAAGGGAGTAGCTCTGGATTGGCATTTTTCATTGCAAAACCTTTTCCAGCAAAAGCGAGCATTTCGGTATCATTGTGTTCATCTCCAAAGGCAATTAAATCCTTTTTGTCACGGTTCATTACTTTAAGCAAGTAGTCTAAGGCGAAGGCCTTATTGACACCTTTTGGGGTACACTCAAGGATATTGAGCGGACCACCCCAAGTATTGATAGACAGTTGATATTGGTAGAAAGCATTCATTTCTTTTGCCAGGGCATACTTGTCACTAGCTCTGGTCTGTAACAGGATACAGTTAGGATTTTTGGTCACCAATTCAGGTTGGAATTGATCTTCAGGCTGGAAAGCTTCTACACCAAATAGTTTGGGATTGGCAATTTCTTCATTAGGATTTGTAATGTAGAATTTTTTACGATATTCACCAGCGATAAAATCGGCTTGAATATCTTCTGAACGTTGAACCATGTCTAAAAGATATTTTTTGTCTACAGTCAAACATTTTTCAAAGTCCCAAATTCGGTCTGGTAAATGAGTAAGGGAGCCGTTGAAATTAATCATAGGAGTGTCTAAGTCTAATTCGCGATAGAAATCTTTTGACATGCGGTAAGGGCGACCTGTCGTAATAATAATCTGATGGCCTTTTTCAGCAACTTTTTTAATGGTTTCTTTGGTAAAGTCAGAAATTTGACTGTCTGAGTTGAGCAGGGTTCCATCCAAATCAACTGCAATAATTTTCTTCGTCATATGAACCTTTCTAGTGTCTTTTCTGATAAGATGTCTACTATTATAACAAAAAGCAGGCAGAAAAGCAGATTCGAAACAAAAAATGAAATTGTATCAAATTCTTAAATAAATTAAACAAATATATTGAAAAAGTGAATGATAAATGATATAATTCTATTATTGTTCGTAAAAATTAAAAGGAGATTGATAATGGACAAATTATTTAAACTAAAAGAGAACGGTACAGACGTTCGTACAGAGGTTCTCGCTGGTTTAACAACTTTCTTTGCAATGAGTTATATTCTCTTTGTAAACCCACAAATTCTTTCGCAAACAGGAATGCCTGCTCAGGGTATCTTCCTAGCAACGATTATTGGTTCTGTGGTAGGAACCCTTATGATGGCTTTTTATGCCAACTTACCATATGCCCAAGCGCCAGGTATGGGACTGAATGCCTTCTTTACCTTTACAGTTGTATTTGGACTTGGTTATACTTGGCAAGAAGCCTTGGCTATGGTCTTTATGTGTGGTATTATTTCATTGATTATTACTTTGACAAATGTACGCAAAATGATCATTGAATCCATTCCTACTGCTCTTCGTTCAGCTATTTCAGCAGGTATCGGTGTCTTCCTTGCTTACGTAGGGATTAAGAATGCTGGACTTTTGAAATTCACGATTGATCCAGGTAACTATACTGTTGTAGGAGAAGGTGCTGACAAAGCTCAAGCAACGATTGCAGCAAACTCTTCAGCGGTTCCAGGATTGGTTGACTTTAATAACCCAGCTGTTTTGGTGGCTCTTGCAGGACTTGCCATTACTATCTTCTTTGTCATCAAAGGGATTAAGGGAGGGATTATCCTTTCTATCTTAACAACAACAGTTCTTGCAATTGCGGTAGGTTTAGTTAATATTTCTAGCATTGATTTTTCAAATAATCACTTGGGTGCTGCGGTAGAAGATTTGAAGAAAATTTTTGGTGCAGCTCTTGGTTCAGAAGGTTTGGGAGCTTTGATTTCAGATACAGCTCGCTTACCTGAGACTCTTATGGCTATTCTAGCCTTCTCGTTAACAGATATTTTCGATACAATTGGTACTCTAATTGGTACTGGTGAAAAAGTTGGGATCATTGCTTCTAAGGGTGAAAACAATGAATCAGTTAAATTGGACAAAGCTCTTTATTCTGATTTAATTGCTACAACAATTGGTGCAGTAGCTGGTACTTCAAACGTAACGACTTATGTTGAGTCTGCTGCAGGTATCGGTGCAGGTGGACGTACTGGTTTGACAGCCTTGGTTGTGGCTATCTGTTTTGCAATTGCAAGCTTCTTTAGCCCACTTTTAGCGATTGTACCAACAGCTGCTACAGCTCCAATCTTAATTATTGTTGGGATTATGATGTTGGCTAGCTTGAAAAATATTCATTGGGATGATATGTCTGAAGCGGTTCCTGCTTTCTTCACATCTATCTTTATGGGATTCAGCTACTCTATCACTCAGGGTATTGCAGTTGGTTTCTTGACTTACACTTTGACTAAGATTGTTAAAGGTCAAGCTAAAGATGTCCATGTCATGATTTGGATTTTGGATGCCTTGTTTATCCTTAACTACATCAGTATGGCTCTATAATAGGATGACCCAGGGGGATTTCCCCCCTTTTTTAATACAAAGGAGATAGCTGATGGAAGAGCAAAGTATGTGGAAAGAATTGTTGAATCGTGCAGGTTGGCTGTTAATTTTTTTGCTGGCGACAATTTTATATCAGGTTCCTTTAGCAGTTACTTTCATTTTAGCTTTACATGAAGTACCACTGTTACAGTCAGGGCTGATAGTTGCTGGTATTTCAATTGTGATTTTAGCGCTATTTATCATTGGAGCTCGTAAAACGCAATTAGCAAGTTTTAATTTTTCTTTTTTTAGAGCTAAGGATTTGGCACGATTGGGTTTGAGTTATCTAGTCATTATCGGGTCAAATATACTTGGTTCCATTTTATTGCAACTGTCAAATGAGACGACAACAAGTAATCAGTCTCAGATTAACGATATGGTTCAAAATAGTTCTCTGATTTCCAGTTTCTTCTTGCTAGCTTTGCTTGCTCCGATTTGTGAGGAAATCTTGTGTCGTGGGATTGTTCCTAAAAAGATTTTTAGAGGAAATGAAAATTTGGGATACATAATAGGTGCAATTGTATTTGCTTTGCTGCATCTACCAACAAATCTGCCTTCTCTTTTAATCTATGGTGGCATGTCATCGGTTTTAACGTGGACTGTCTATAAAACCCAACGTTTAGAAATGTCTATCTTACTTCATATGATTGTTAACGGAGTAGTCTTTTGCTTGTTTGCACTTGTGATTATTGTTAGTAGAACCTTTGGCGTGCCTATTTAAGGTTCTCTACTTTAAAAGTTAAGGGCAATATTTTAAAAATGGGAGAAATGGTTCTGCTAAATGGAAGCAATTTTTCTTGAGGGAGAAATTGCCTCCTTCAACTGTGAAAAAGATGAATGCAATCGTGTCCATCTTTTTCTTTTTATGGTAAAATAGAGAAATAATATGGTGAAAAGCCTTGAGGGAGTGACCGATATGTCAAGTAAAGCCAATCATGCAAAGACAGCTATTTGCGGAATTATCAATGTAACCCCAGATTCCTTTTCGGATGGTGGCCAATTTTTTGCTCTTGAGCAGGCACTTCAGCAGGCTCGTAAGTTGATAGCAGAAGGGGCTAGTATGCTAGATATCGGTGGAGAATCAACTCGGCCTCGGCCGGGAAGTAGCTATGTTGAGATAGAAGAGGAAATCCAGCGTGTTGTTCCAGTGATTAAAGCGATTCGTAAGGAAAGTGATGTTCTCATTTCTATCGATACTTGGAAAAGTCAGGTGGCAGAGGCTGCTTTGGCTGCTGGTGCCAATCTGGTCAATGATATCACTGGTCTCATGGGAGATGAAAAAATGGCTCATGTGGTTGCTAAGGCTGGAGCGAAAGTGGTTATCATGTTTAATCCGGTTATGGCTCGACCTCAGCACCCTAGCTCGCTCATCTTTCCTCATTTTGGCTTTGGTCAAACCTTTACAGAAAAAGAGTTAGCTGATTTTGAAAAATTGCCAATTGAAGACTTGATGGGGGCTTTCTTTGACAGATCCCTAGCGAGAGCAGGTCAAGCTGGTATTGCACAAGAAAATATCCTGCTGGATCCAGGAATTGGCTTTGGTCTGACCAAGAAAGAAAATTTGCTCCTTTTACGGGACTTGGATAAACTCCATCAGAAGGGCTATCCAATCTTTCTTGGAGTTTCGCGTAAGAGGTTTGTCATCAATATCCTAGAAGAAAATGGTTTTGAAGTCAATCCTGAGACAGAACTTGGTTTCCGCAATCGGGATACGGCCTCTGCTCATGTAACCAGTATCGCTGCGAGACAGGGTGTGGAAGTGGTGCGCGTGCATGATGTAGCCAGTCACAAGATGGCGGTTGAAATTGCCTCTGCTATTCGTCTAGCTGATGAAGCGGAAAATCTAGATTTAAAACAATACAAATAAGATGAAAGAAATTCAAAACAATCAGTGGATTGCCAACTACCGGACGGACCAACCGCATTTTGGCTTGGAACGCATGGTGGAACTATTAGCTCTGCGTGGCAATCCCCATCTCAAACTCAAGGTCATCCATATCGGAGGAACCAATGGCAAGGGTTCGACCATTGCTTTTTTGAAAAATATGCTGGAAAAGCTAGGGCTGAGAGTTGGCGTGTTTAGCTCGCCCTATCTCATTCATTATACGGATCAGATTAGCATCAATGGGGAATCTATCCCAGAAGCGAGACTAGAAGCTCTCATGTCAGACTATCGATCTTTGCTGGAGGGAGAAACGACTGCAAATTTACAGGGGACAACTGAGTTTGAGATAATTACAGCTATAGCCTATGATTATTTTGCTTCTGAACAAGTAGATGTGGCCATCATGGAAGTTGGTATGGGGGGACTCTTGGATAGTACCAATGTCTGCCAACCAATTTTGACAGGGATTACGACCATTGGACTGGACCATGTAGCCCTACTTGGTGACACCTTGGAAGCCATAGCAGAGCAGAAAGCTGGTATTATCAAACAAGGTATTCCCTTGGTAACAGGTCGTATCGCTCCAGAAGCTTTGGCTGTGATTGATTCTATTGCAGTAGCTAAAAATGCACCGAGAATTAGATATGATAGAGATTATCAGGTTTGTCATCAAGAGAGTGTGGTAATAGGCGAAATATTTGACTATACCAGTTCTATCAGACAAGGTCGTTTCCAGACTGGCCTGCTTGGTTTGCACCAGATAGAGAATGCAGGGATGGCCATAGCTTTACTTGATACTTTTTGTCAAGAAGATGGTCGAGAGCTAGCGAGTAATGACTTGGTTTCTCAAGCCTTGGAAGAAACCAGATGGCCAGGACGTTTGGAAGTTGTGTCGAGAGACCCCTTGATGATTTTGGATGGAGCCCACAATCCTCATGCCATCAAGGCTTTAATAGCAACCTTACAAGAACGTTTTGCGGGTTATCATAAGGAAATCCTCTTTACTTGCATCAAAACCAAGGCCTTGGAGGATATGTTGGACTTGCTGGGGGGCATGTCAGATACCGAGCTTACTCTGACACATTTTGATGATAGTCGGGCTACTGATGAAAGTGTGCTGAAAGAGACAGCCAAGTCTAGAAATCTCAGCTACCAAGGTTGGCAGGATTTTCTAGAGCAGAAATTGACAGATAAAAAAGAAGAGAAACAAACAGTTAGGATTGTCACAGGTTCCTTGTATTTCTTGAGCCAAGTGAGAGCCTATCTGATGGAGAGGAAGAACGAGAATGGATACACAAAAGATTGAAGCAGCTGTAAAAATGATTATCGAGGCTGTAGGAGAGGATGCTAACCGCGAGGGCTTGCAGGAAACACCTGCTCGTGTAGCCCGTATGTACCAAGAGATTTTTTCAGGTCTTGGTCAAACTGCGGAGGAACATTTGTCAAAATCCTTTGAGATTATTGATGACAACATGGTAGTAGAAAAGGATATCTTTTTCCATACCATGTGTGAGCACCACTTTCTGCCATTTTATGGTAGAGCGCATATTGCCTACATTCCAGATGGTCGTGTGGCGGGCTTGTCTAAGCTAGCCCGTACGGTTGAAGTTTATTCTAAGAAACCACAAATTCAAGAACGTTTGAATATCGAAGTGGCCGATGCCTTGATGGAATATCTGGGTGCTAAGGGAGCCTTTGTTGTCATTGAGGCAGAACATATGTGTATGAGCATGCGTGGTGTCAGAAAGCCAGGAACTGCCACCTTGACAACAGTAGCTCGTGGTATATTTGAAACAGATAAGGACCTTCGAGATCAGGCTTATCGTTTAATGGGACTATAATACTCTTCGAAAATCAAATTCAAACCACGTCAGCTTCCATCTGCAGCTTCAAAACAGTGTTTTGAGCAGCCTGCGGTTAGCTTCCTAGTTTGCACTTTGATTTTCATTTAGTATAAAAAGAATCCGCTTCAAGCGGATTTTTCTAGAAAGGACTAGTTATGGATCAATTGCAGATTAAAGATTTGGAAATTTTTGCCTACCATGGTCTGTTCCCTAGTGAGAAAGAGTTGGGGCAGAAGTTTGTCGTTTCAGCCATCCTATCCTATGATATGACCAAGGCGGCTACAGATTTGGATTTAACAGCCTCTGTCCATTACGGAGAACTGTGTCAGAAGTGGACGATTTGGTTTCAGGAAACAACTGAAGACCTGATTGAAACGGTGGCCTATAAACTGGTAGAACGTACTTTTGAGGCTTATCCTCTTGTCCAAGAAATCAAGCTGGAACTCAAAAAACCTTGGGCGCCAGTTCATTTGCCACTAGATACTTGCTCGGTGACCATTCATCGTCGCAAGCAACGGGCCTTTATCGCCCTGGGAAGCAACATGGGAGATAAGCAAGCGAATTTGGAGCAAGCCATTGACAAATTGCGATCTCGTGGCATCCATATTCTCAAAGAGTCCAGTGTCTTAGCGACGGAGCCTTGGGGTGGAGTAGAGCAGGATAGTTTTGCAAATCAAGTGGTTGAGGTGGAAACCTGGTTGCCTGCCCCAGTCTTGTTAGAAACCTTGTTGACTATTGAGTCAGAGATGGGACGGGTGAGAGAAGTGCATTGGGGACCTCGTTTGATTGATTTGGACTTGCTCTTTGTAGAGGACCAGGTCATTTATACAGACGACCTCATCTTGCCCCATCCTTACATAGCAGAACGCCTGTTTGTCCTTGAGTCTCTACAAGAAATTGCGCCTCATTTTATCCATCCGACATTAAAGCAACCTATCCGTCACTTGTATGATGCTTTGAAAAAATAGAAAAAACTCTAGTTTTCAGTCACTTGCAACTGAAGGCTAGAGTTTTTATACTCTTCGAAAATCTCTTCAAATCACGTCAGCGTCTCCTTACCGTAGGTATGGTTACTGACTTCGTCAGTTCTATCTGCAACCTCAAAACAGTGTTTTGAGTAGCCTGCGGCTAGCTTCTTAGTTTGTTCTTTGATTTTCCTTGAGTATTAAAATAGGTCATTTTCTTCTGGGAGGAGGATAGTCTCTCTACCGTCCATGTCTAAAACCAGTACTCTTGGCGGATAAAGAGGGTCAAAAGGATGGCTAAAGTCAAAATCAATGGCTGTAGGGAGGTGCTGACTTGAAAAGTGGAAGGTAATTTTTCCTTGGTTATTGAGCAATTGAAACTCGAGTTCTTCTTCTAATTCAAAGACATTTTTTAAGAAGTGGTCAATAATATACCAAAAAGAGTCAATAACATCATCAGGCAAGCTGGTAACAATGCCAAAACTAGCCGACCGCATCTGGGTATTGGTAAAAGCCATATCTCTGCCCCCTTTCTTTTCCCTTATCATACAGCAAATAGGATTAAAAATCAAGAAAAGGCGATTTTTTCTTCATAAACATAGTTTTCTATGAAATTTTTTTCAAACAATCTTCAAAAAATGCTTGAAAGTGTTTACAAATAGTGATAAAATGGAATAAGTAGAATCATGAAAACGAAATTTTCATACCGTCTCTTTTTTGGAGTCTCGTGAGGTATGATATAGAAAGGAAATGGAATGAATACAGACGATACAGTAACGATTTATGATGTCGCCCGTGAAGCAGGGGTTTCAATGGCGACGGTTAGCCGTGTAGTCAATGGCAATAAGAATGTAAAAGAGAACACCCGTAAAAAAGTGCTTGAGGTAATTGATCGTTTGGATTACCGTCCAAATGCCGTGGCGCGTGGTCTTGCAAGTAAAAAGACAACCACTGTCGGTGTCGTGATCCCAAATATTACCAATGGCTACTTCTCAACGCTTGCTAAAGGGATTGATGATATCGCTGAAATGTACAAGTACAATATCGTCCTTGCCAATAGTGATGAGGATGATGACAAGGAAGTTTCGGTGGTCAATACACTGTTTTCTAAGCAAGTGGATGGTATCATCTTTATGGGTTACCACTTGACTGAAAAAATTCGTTCAGAGTTTTCTCGCTCTCGGACACCAGTTGTTCTTGCAGGGACAGTGGATGTAGAACATCAACTTCCAAGTGTCAATATTGACTACAAACAAGCTACGATTGATGCAGTGACCTACCTTGCTAAAGAGAACGAGCGCATTGCTTTCGTTAGCGGTCCACTAGTGGATGACATCAATGGCAAGGTTCGCTTGGTTGGCTACAAGGAAGCCTTGAAAAAAGCAGGGATTTCTTATAGCGAAGGATTGGTATTTGAGTCTAAATATACTTATGAAGATGGCTATGCCTTGGCAGAACGCTTGATTTCATCAAATGCAACTGCAGCAGTTGTAACAGGTGATGAATTGGCGGCAGGTGTCTTGAACGGTCTTGCTGATAAGGGTGTGTCAGTACCAGAAGAGTTTGAAATCATTACTAGTGATGATTCGCAAGTCTCACGCTTTACCCGTCCAAATTTGACAACTATTGCCCAACCTCTTTATGACCTTGGAGCTATTAGCATGCGTATGTTGACGAAGATTATGCACAAGGAAGAGTTGGAAGAACGTGAAGTTCTCTTACCTCATGGTTTGACAGAACGTCGTTCCACACGAAAACGTAAATAGAAAAAACCAGGGAATCGTGAAGATTTCCTGATTTTGCTTTCTGGAGAAGAGACTTAGCCTTCCATATAGTCTTTCAAAGCCTGTCCTGTTAGTCCAGCATTGAGAGCGATGAGGAGTTTTAAGCGGGCTTTTTGGGCGTTGAGTTCTTTAACAAAGAAGACACCAGATTTTTGCAACTGCACGCCCCCACCTTGGTAGGCATAAACAGGTTCTGCAATACCATTAAAACATCGTGAAACCAGGGCGACTGGGATTCCTTTTTGCAGAAGGCTTTCTAATTTTTGAGCTGTTTCTTTGGGAACATTACCAGCTCCGAAGGCTTGGATAATCAAACCGTCCAATTGTTCCAAATCCAGCATATCAATCAGCTCATCTGTCATACCAGCATAAGCCGAGATGATAGGGACTAAGCCTTGTATGTGATCAAGGTCAAAGCGAACACGGGGTTCAGCTGTTTTAAAGTAGAGGATTTCCTGTTTCATGATCAGACCAAGGGGGCCGTGGGTAGGAGTCTGGAAGGTGCCGACGTTGGTCGTATGTGTTTTGGTAACATACTTGGCAGCGTGGATTTCATCGTTCATAACGACCAAAACTCCTTTGTCAGCAGCCTTGTCATCGCTAGCCACCCGTAAAGCACTTAGGTAATTATAAACCCCGTCACTACCGAGTTCATTGGAGCTGCGCATGGCCCCTGTTAGAACGATGGGCATGTGGGGAACTTCCATGGTATCAAGGAAATAAGCTGTTTCTTCCAAAGTATCAGTCCCGTGTGTGATCACCACCCCATCGTAGTTATTCGCTTCCTCTTTGATTTTTTGGTAGAGAGCCAGCATATGCTTGGGTTTGATATGGGGGCTTGGCAGGTTAAAAAAGTCTAAGGCGTGGACTTGGATTCCTTCGAGGGGATTGGACACATGGTTCATGGGATTATCTGAACTAGTCACAACAGCGCCAGAAGCATCGGCCTGCATGGAAATAGTCCCACCCGTATGTAAAACAAGGATTTTCTTAGGCATGATTTACTCACTCTTTCTGAAATGTGGTATAATCATTGTATCACAAAAGGGGAGATTGGGATAGGATGGAAGTCAAAGCTGTTTTTTTTGATATCGATGGAACCTTGGTTAACGATCGCAAGAGTGTTTTGAAATCCACTAAGGACGCGATTAAGATTGTCAAAGAACAAGGGGTGCTGGTTGGCGTAGCGACAGGACGAGGACCTTTTTTTGTTAAGGAATTGATGGACGATTTGGATCTGGACTTTGCGGTAACCTACAATGGCCAGTATATCTTTACTAAAGACAGAGTCTTGTTCACGAGCCCTATTTCCAAGTTACATTTGCGCCATCTAATTAACTATGCTAAAAAAGAGGGCAAGGAGATTGCTCTAGGGACCAAGGATGCCATGCTGGGTTCTAAAATCATGTCTTTTGGTCTGGGTTCCTTTTCCCAACGAATCAGTCGCTTCGTTCCCTCTGTTTTAACTCGGACAGTAAGTCATTCCTTTAATCGTATGGTCAGCAAGGTTGTTCCTCAAAAGGAAGAAGACCTACTTCACCTGATGAATCAGCCTATCTACCAAGTTTTGATGCTGATGACGCCAGAAGAATCTGAGAAGGCGGCAGCTGATTTTGAAGACTTGAAATTGACACGCAGCAATCCTTTTGCTGCGGATGTCATCAATCAAGGAAATTCTAAATTGGAAGGTATTCGCCGAGTTGGGAAAGAATATGGTTTTGACCTTAACCAAGTCATGGCTTTTGGTGACTCGGATAACGACCTAGAAATGCTGGCTGGTGTCGGTATGTCGGTCGCTATGGGAAATGGTAGTAGCAGTGTTAAGGAAGTCGCCAAACACATTACCACTAGCAATCAGCAAGACGGAATCCACAAGGCTCTGGAACATTTTGGTGTTCTGGCTTCAGAAAAAGTCTTTGTCAGTCGTGACTATCATTTCAATAAGGTCAAGACCTTCCACCACATGATGGATGAACGGACCCAAGAAGAACCTCAAGCTTGGGATTTAGAAGGTGCAACCCATAGGGCTGGCTTTAAGATGGAAGAATTGGTGGAGTTTGTTCGAGCTGCCAGTCCTTCGGAAGAGGATTTTGCTCAAGCTCTATCGCAACTTCATCAGGCCCTTGATAAGGCAGCAGATAAGGTGGCCAAGAAGACGCCTGCCCAGCAAGATTTGGTAGGGCAGGTGGATGCCTTGATTGACACGCTTTACTTTACCTATGGTAGTTTTGTCTTGATGGGGGTGGATCCAGAACGTATTTTTGATATCGTCCATCAGGCCAATATGGGGAAAATTTTCCCAGATGGCAAGGCTCATTTTGATCCAGTGACCCATAAAATCTTAAAACCAGATGATTGGGAAGAAAAATATGCTCCAGAACCTGCTATTAAAAAGGAACTGCAGCGCCAGCTCAAGGCTTATGAACGCCATAAAGAGAGAAATAAACAGTAAACAAAAAGGAGCGCTGAGCTCCTTTTCTTCGTATTTATAAGGTTTTTTCTTGTTCTCTCACAACTAGCAAATCGACCTTAGCATGGCGGAGGATGTATTCAGATGAAGAGCCGACCAAGAGGCGTTCAAAGGCGTTGAGACCAGTTGCGCCAACAAGGATGAGGTCCACTTCCTCAGCATCAGGAATAGTACGTGCCAAGATGGTCTTTGGATTTCCCATTTCAATGACGATGTGAACATCTGTCACACCAGCATCTTTAGCACGTTTTTCGTACTCTTTCATCAGACTTTCAGCGTCGACTTGGAGTTCTTCGTAAACTTCAGCATCAAAGGTGGATACGCTTTGGAGTGCGCGTGTGTCAATGACATGTGCGATGGTAAGTTTAGCGTCGTTTCGTAGAGCAGAATGAACTCCCTTGACAAAAGCCAAGTCTGCTTCTTTAGAACCATCGATTGCGACCATAATATTTTGGTAACGTTGTGCCATAATGAAACCTCCTGAAATTTTCTTACTATAATTGTAAACCTTTTCACTATAGAAGTAAAGTAAAAAAAGTATTTTTCAAAAGAATATTAGCGCTTAAAATCTATATAAATATATGATAAAATAAAAGAAAGGATAGCAGGGAAGAAGTGAAGGGAGGGAGAATGATGAAAAACTCTTTTCAAGAAACAAAAAAATCAAATTTCCTTTATTATGGAATCATCCTGGTTTCAGTCTTGGTAGAAGTGATTATGATCTGGCAATTAGAGAAGCTAATTCCGCTTCTCTATCCAGGTTTTATTGGATTTTTAGTCTTTCACCTATTCTACCATCTGCTATTATTCCTAGTTGCAAAGCGAAGTGGTCGCTGGGATTACTTGATGATATGGGGGCTCTTCCTCATGTTCAATCTTCTCTATGACTCCTTTCTAGGCTTGCTTTTTCTAGGGTTATCTTTTGGGATGTGATGTGTCTCTCGCAAAACACCTGCTATCTCCCCTGTCATGGCCTCGCTTTTAGTGAGGCTTTTCTTTTATCCAAATCTAGTAACACATTTCAGTAAACTTGTCGCATTCTCTTTCTAGTGGTATAATGTTACTATCCTGATGAATTGAGGAAACAAGATGAAAGAATATAACAAGTCTAGTAAGTTAGAGCATGTTGCTTATGATATCCGTGGTCCTGTATTGGAAGAAGCCATGCGGATGCGAGCAAACGGAGAAAAGATTTTACGTCTGAATACAGGAAATCCAGCAGAATTTGGCTTTACAGCGCCAGACGAGGTCATTCATGACTTGATTATGAATGCGCGTGATAGTGAAGGCTATTCTGATTCTAAAGGGATTTTCTCAGCCCGTAAGGCTATCATGCAGTATTGCCAATTGAAGAAATTCCCAAACGTGGATATTGATGATATTTACCTTGGAAATGGTGTCAGTGAGCTGATTGTCATGTCTATGCAGGGGCTTTTGGACAATGGAGATGAGGTTTTGGTGCCTATGCCAGACTATCCTCTTTGGACAGCCGCTGTCAGTCTAGCTGGAGGAAATGCCGTTCACTATATCTGTGATGAAGCTGCAGAATGGTATCCAGATATTGACGATATCAAGTCAAAAATCACTTCCAATACCAAGGCAATCGTCCTTATCAATCCAAACAACCCAACTGGAGCCCTTTATCCTAAGGAACTCTTATTGGAAATCATTGAAATTGCCCGTCAAAACGATTTGATTATCTTTGCGGACGAAATCTATGACCGCATGGTAATGGATGGGCATGTGCATACGCCTGTGGCGAGCTTGGCACCAGATGTCTTCTGTGTCAGCATGAATGGTCTGTCAAAATCGCACCGTATCGCTGGTTTCCGTGTGGGTTGGATGGTCTTGTCTGGTCCTAAGACACACGTTAAAGGCTATATCGAAGGGCTTAATATGTTGTCCAATATGCGCCTTTGTTCTAACGTTCTGGCTCAACAAGTCGTACAAACTTCCTTGGGTGGCCACCAATCAGTTGATGAATTACTCCTTCCTGGTGGACGAATCTATGAACAAAGAAACTTCATCTACAATGCCATCCAAGATATTCCAGGTTTGTCTGCGGTTAAACCCAAAGCTGGGCTCTATATCTTCCCTAAAATCGACCGCAATATGTACCGTATCGATGATGATGAGCAGTTTGTCCTTGATTTCTTGAAGCAGGAAAAGGTTCTCTTGGTTCATGGTCGAGGCTTCAACTGGCAGGAGCCAGACCACTTCCGTATCGTTTACCTTCCTCGTGTCGATGAACTAGCCCAAATCCAAGAAAAGATGACTCGTTTCTTGAAACAGTATCGCAGATAGGGCTTACATTCGAAAAAGCAGGAAACATTTGCCTAGAGCTATTGACAAAAGTAAAAGAATCAGATAGAATAGTAAAGTATGTTTAGTAACTGATCACTTTATAGCCGGCTAAACGAATACAAAATCTATGAGGAGGTATTCATCGTGAAACGTACTTATCAACCAAGTAAACTTCGTCGTGCGCGCAAACACGGATTCCGTAACCGTATGTCAACTAAAAACGGTCGTCGCGTATTGGCAGCTCGTCGTCGTAAAGGACGCAAAGTTTTGGCTGCATAATCCAAACGAATTCTATCAAAAATCAGTAGGAACTCGAGTCTACTGATTTTTATTTTTGTAAAAAAGTACAAAATACTTTATATTTTTGCTTGAATGGTGTATAATATTTCACATACTGTAAAAAATGGAGAATAATCATGAAGAAATCAAAAGTGATGCTGTTTGGAGCTATGGCTTTGACAGCAGGTCTAGCTCTAGCAGCGTGTGGATCATCTCAATCAAGTAATGCTGACAAGACTTACTCTTATATCTTTGTCAATAACCCAGATACCTTGGATTATATTACCTCTACCCGAGACTCTACATCTAGTATCACAACCAACTTGATTGATGGTTTGTTGGAAAATGACCAGTATGGCAATCTCATTCCATCTATGGCTGAGTCATGGGCTGTGTCAAAAGATGGCTTGACTTATACTTATAAAATTCGTCAGGGAGCTAAATGGTACACTTCTGAAGGAGAAGAGTATGCGGATGTAACAGCTCATGACTTTGTAACTGGTCTCAAGTATGCGGCTGATAAAAAGGCTGAAAACTTGTACTTGGTGCAAGACTCTATCAAGGGGCTGGCAGACTATGTTGAAGGGAAATCATCTGATTTTGGAACTGTTGGTGTTAAGGCAGTGGATGATTACACACTCCAATACACCCTCAACCAACCTGAGACTTATTGGAACTCTAAAACAACAGCAAGTATCCTTAATCCTGTAAACGAAGCCTTCTTGAAGTCTAAAGGAGACGATTTTGGAAGTGTGACACCATCAAGTATCTTGTCAAATGGTCCTTACTTGTTTAAGTCCTTCACATCAAAATCTTTGATTGAGTTTGACAAAAATCCTAACTACTGGGATAAGGACAATGTTAAAATCGAGAAAGTGAAGCTCTCTTTCTTTGACGGTTCTGACCAAGACAGCATTGCAAGAGGATTCTTGGAAGGAAACTATACAGATGGTCGTATCTTCCCAACAAGTTCAGTTTTTGCTGAACTCAAGAAGGGAAATGAGGACAAGATTACCTATACGCCACAAAACTCAGTTACTTTCTACTATCTTTTCAACGTCAATCGTCAAAGCTACAAGCAGACTATGAAACAGTCTGATAAGGAAAAGACAGATTCACGCGCAGCTATGCAGAATAAAGATTTCCGTCAGGCCATCAACTTTGCCTTTGACCGTCATGCTTATGCAGCACAGACAAATGGTGAAGATGGAGCAGACCGTATCTTGCGTAACACGGTTACACCAAGTAACTTTGTCCAAGTTGGTGATAAGAACTTTGGTGACCTTGTCAATGAAAAAATTGTCAACTACGGTAAAGATTGGACCAATATCAACCTAAACGATGGTAAGCAAGCCTTCTTGAACCCTGACAAGGCCAAAGAGAAATTTGCGAAGGCCAAAGAAAGCCTGCAAGCACAGGGAGTAACCTTCCCAATTCATTTGGATATGCCAGTTGACCAGACTGCTAAGTTAGATGTACAACAGGCTGGCTCTTTCAAGCAAACAGTAGAAGCAACTCTTGGTAAGGATAATGTGGTTATCGATGTTATCCAACTTTCTCCAGATGAAAAAGACCAAGCAACCTACTTTGCAGATACAGCAGAACAAAAAGACTATGACATCGACATCTCAGGATGGGGCGGAGATTACTCAGATCCTAAGACTTACCTAGCGATCCTTGATCCAGAAACAGGTTCTCAGTTGAAAAATATGGGCTTGTCTGAAGGAAAAGACAAGGAAGTCAAGGACAAGATTGGTCTTTCTGACTACAAGAAACTCTTGGATCAGGCTGACGTGGAAATCACAGATACTCAGGCTCGTTATGAAAAATACGCTGAAGCTCAAGCTTGGTTGACAGATAGTGCCCTCTTCCTACCAGTTCAAAGTGGTGGAGCCAACCCAATCTTCCGCAAGACTGTACCGTTTACAGGCCCATTCTCATTCGTTGGGAATAAAGGAAATTCAGACAACTATAAATATGTTGAACTGCAAAAAGAGCCAGTAACTGCTAAACAGTACCAAGAACTCTATGAAAAATGGCTAAAAGAAAAAGCTGAGTCAAATAAAAAAGCTCAGGAAGATTTAGCTAACCACATTCAATAGTATTCCTAGTCGTGCTTTTCAGTTAATACTCAGTGAAAATCAAAGAACAAACTAGAAAGCTAGCCGCAGGCTGCTCGAAGCACTGCTTTGAGGTTGTAGATAGAACTGACGAAGTCAGTAACCATACCTACGGCAAGGTGAAGCTGACGTGGTTTGAAGAGATTTTCGAAGAGTATAAGCATAGTAACTGGATTCAGAAAAAGGCCTTACCAGAGCTTTTTGGTTCTGGTAGGGCCTTTTCTTTATTCTTTTAAGTGATAGGAGTAGCTAGCGACAACGACGTCTTGGTGCCAACGAAGGGCGTATTTGAGTTTGAGACTCATCTGATTGTGCAGGATATTCTGCCAAGGTTTATTAGGGATAAACTGTGGAACGAGGACAGTGACTGTATAGTTTTTTTTCTGGGCTTCCTCGGAAATCCGTTTGACATACTTTACAGTAGGCGTGATGATGTCACGATAGCTGGTCTTGATGTTTTTCAGAGTAATGGTTGGGAAGTAATCGGCAAATTCTTGGAGAATTTCTTGATCTTTTTCTGCTGTTTCCTTGGTAGAAATATGCATGGCTAGGACTTCGTCACCGATACTTTGAGCGTAGTTAATGGCTCCAACGCTGACTCGGGTGACATTTCCTACTAGAACGAGGACAAGATTGCCATCGTAGGTACGTTTTTCGATTCCTTCATAGAGACGCAATTGTTGGGCCACTTTTTGGTAATGACTGTGAATGGCCAAGAAGAGTAGGGTGAGTACGAGAATAATCGGGAAGAAAGGCCAGATATCACTGAGACGGAAAAAGAGCAGGATGAGCACAATAGCGTAGCAAATGATTGCCCCAATGATATTAGCAAGAGCAGGTTTTAAGAAATTTGCCCCTTTTTCTTTTTTCCAATGACGAATCATCCCAGTCTGAGATAGGGCGAAGGGAACGAAGACCCCGATAGTATAAAGAGGAATCAAGCGTTCGGTATTGCCATTAAAAATGAGAAGAAGAATCATAGCCCCAAAAGCCAGAGTTAAGATACCGTTGGAGTAGCCTAGGCGGTCTCCTTTTTCCATAAAGAGATGGGGCATGTATTTGTTTTTAGCCATATTGTAAGCCAGCATAGGAAAGGCTGAAAAGCCAGTATTTGCAGCTACAGCCAAAATCAAGGCTGTGGAAAATTGGAAAATATAATAGCCAAGGTGGCCTAAGAAAGAATTACCAAGGATACCTTGAGCCATCTGTGAAAGAATAGTTTCTCCGTGTTGAGGCATAATCCCCATCCAGTAGTTTAGGAAGGTGATACCAGCAAAAAGAAATCCTAAAATCAGTGACATAATGGTCAAGGTTTGAGCGGCATTCTTTTCTTTTGGAGCCTTGAAAAAGGGAACGGCATTTGAAATAGCTTCAACCCCTGTCAGAGAGGCAGATCCGCTGGTAAAAGCTCTTAGAATGAGAACGATAGATAGACTCGGTACAGCATGCCCAATAGGTGAAGTTGCCTGATAGCTGAGAGATCCTGTCATTAGTTGAAAGATTCCATAGAGCAAGAGAAAGACAGTACTGATGATAAAGAGATATACAGGAATCATCAGTGAGCTGGCAGATTCTTTTAAGCCCCGTAAGTTCAAGAGCATGAGCAAGCAAACTAGAAAAATGGAAATGTGGAGGTTGTAAGGGTGGAGAGCAGGGAGAGCTGCTGTAATAGCATCAGCTCCAGATGCAACAGATACTGCTACGGTCAGCATGTAGTCAACCAGCAGACTACCTCCAGCAATCAAGCCAAGTTGGGGAAATAGATTTTCTCGAGTAACCATATAGGCCCCTCCTCCTTGAGGGTAGGCGTGGATAATTTGACGGTAGGAAACGGTCAGACTAGCCAGAAGCAGGAGGACAAAGAGGCCGATGGGAAGGCTCCACCATATAGCAAGAGGAGAGAGACTAACCAAGACGAGGACTACTTGCTCAGGTCCATAGGCAATGGAGGACAGAGCGTCGCTTGACAACATGGCCAGTGCCTGCATTTTTCCCAGTAGTCCCCCTTCGCCTTCGGTTAAGGACTTAAGAGGACGACCGATAAAGGTCTGTTTTAATTTTGTAAACATAGTTGTTTCCTTTGTTGAAAAATTCAATAAGTGTTATTATACTGCTTTGGAAAAAGAGCGTCAAGAGATGATGATGGATTTTAGAATATTTTTTACAGATGAGGAGAGAGGTCAGTTTTTTTGCTATAATAGAAGATAGAAAACGAGGTTAGAAGAGATGATTTTTGATACACATACACACTTGAATGTAGAAGAATTTGCGGGTCGTGAGGCAGAAGAAATTGCCTTGGCTGCTGAGATGGGGGTGACACAGATGAATATTGTAGGTTTTGATAAACCGACGATTGAGCGTGCCTTGGAGTTGGTAGATGAGTATGACCAACTTTACGCGACTATTGGTTGGCATCCTACAGAAGCTGGGACTTATACAGAGGAGATTGAAGCCTACTTGCTTGATAAGCTCAAGCATCCAAAGGTAGTTGCCTTGGGTGAGATTGGTTTGGATTATCATTGGATGACAGCGCCCAAAGAGGTGCAGGAGCAGGTTTTTCGCCGTCAGATTCAGTTATCTAAGGACTTGGATTTGCCTTTTGTTGTCCATACCCGTGATGCGCTGGAAGATACCTATGAAATTATCAAGAGCGAGGGCGTTGGTCCTCGTGGTGGTATCATGCATTCATTTTCGGGAACTCTTGAATGGGCAGAGAAGTTTGTGGAGCTTGGTATGACCATTTCTTTCTCAGGAGTGGTGACTTTCAAGAAGGCAACTGATATCCAAGAGGCGGCTAGAGAACTTCCTTTGGACAAGATTTTGGTGGAGACGGATGCTCCCTACTTGGCTCCTGTTCCTAAACGTGGTCGTGAAAACAAAACAGCCTATACGCGCTATGTAGTAGATTTTATCGCGGATTTGCGTGGCATGACGACAGAAGAGCTAGCGATGGCAACGACCGCAAATGCAGAACGAATTTTTGGATTGGACAGCAAGTAATGAAAGAGAAAATTTCCCAAGTTATCGTGGTCGAAGGGCGCGATGATACGGCCAATCTCAAACGTTATTTCGATGTAGAGACCTATGAGACACGAGGTTCTGCCATCAATGACCAGGATATAGAGCGGATTCAGCGCCTGCACCAGCGTCATGGGGTCATTGTTTTTACAGACCCAGATTTAAATGGGGAGCGGATTCGTCGCATGATTATGACGGCCATTCCAACAGTGCAACATGCTTTTCTCAAACGAGATGAAGCTGTTCCTAAATCCAAGACCAAGGGGCGGTCTCTGGGAATTGAGCATGCCAGCTATGAAGACCTGAAAACGGCTCTAGCTCAGGTGACGGAACAATTTGAATATGAGAGCCAGTTTGACATCAGTCGTAGCGACTTGATCCGCCTTGGTTTTCTAGCAGGAGCAGATAGCCGTAAGCGACGAGAATATCTAGGAGAGGCTCTCCGAATTGGCTATTCCAACGGCAAGCAACTCCTCAAACGCTTAGAGTTGTTTGGAGTTACCTTGGCAGAAGTGGAAGAAGCTATGAAATCTTATGAGAACAGCTAAGCAGACCCCAAATACAAGGGGAATGTGTTACAATAGTAGTAACAGATAATAGAAAAGAGAATAGATGAGAATTGCAGATTATAGCGTGACCAAGGCAGTGCTGGAGCGTCACGATTTTACCTTTAAAAAGTCCTTCGGGCAAAATTTCTTGACGGACACCAATATCCTACAAAAAATTGTGGATACGGCTGAGATTGATGGCCAGGTTAATGTCATCGAAATCGGGCCAGGGATTGGTGCCTTGACGGAGTTTTTGGCTGAGCGTGCAGCTCAAGTCATGGCTTTTGAGATCGACCACCGTTTGGTACCGATTTTGGCGGATACCCTGCGTGATTTTGACAATGTGACCGTAGTCAACGAGGACATTCTCAAAGTTGATTTGGCGCAGCATATTCAGAATTTCAAAAATCCTGACCTGCCAATCAAGGTAGTAGCTAATTTGCCTTATTACATCACGACGCCTATTCTCATGCACTTGATCGAAAGTGGCATTCCGTTTAGTGAGTTTGTCGTCATGATGCAAAAAGAGGTAGCTGACCGCATTTCCGCTCAACCGAATACCAAGGCTTATGGTAGCTTGTCGATTGCGGTTCAGTACTACATGACTGCCAAGGTTGCCTTCATCGTACCTCGTACGGTTTTTGTGCCAGCGCCAAACGTGGACTCTGCTATTTTGAAAATGGTGCGCCGTCCAGAGCCAGCTGTAGCAGTGGAAGACGAGAACTTCTTCTTTAAGGTTTCCAAGGCTAGTTTCACTCATCGTCGTAAGACCTTGTGGAACAATTTGACAGGCTACTTTGGGAAGACTGAAGAAGTTAAGGATAAATTGACCAAGGCCTTGGATCAAGCGGGCTTGTCACCAAGTGTACGTGGGGAAGCTCTCAGCTTGGCAGAATTTGCCAGCCTAGCAGACGCGCTTAAAGGGCAAGGGTTCTAAGATGCAGGGACAAATCATTAAAGCCTTGGCAGGCTTCTACTATGTGGAGTGTGATGGTCAGGTTTATCAAACACGGGCGCGTGGGAATTTCCGTAAAAAAGGCCATACCCCCTACGTTGGGGACTGGGTAGATTTTTCTGCCGAGGAAAATTCAGAAGGCTATATCCTCAAGATTCACGAACGGAAAAACAGTCTGGTTCGTCCGCCCATTGTCAATATCGATCAAGCTGTGGTAATCATGTCCGTCAAGGAACCTGATTTTAACAGCAATTTGCTGGATCGGTTCTTGGTTCTTTTGGAACACAAGGGCATCCATCCTATTGTTTATATTTCTAAAATGGACTTGCTGGAAGATAGGGGAGAGCTGGATTTTTACCAGCAGACTTACGGCGCCATTGGTTATGACTTTGTGACCAGTAAAGAGGAACTCCTGCCCTTGTTGACAGGCAAGATTACAGTTTTTATGGGGCAGACAGGTGTTGGTAAATCAACTCTTCTCAATAAAATCGCACCTGATCTCAATCTTGAGACAGGAGAAATCTCAGATAGTCTAGGTCGTGGTCGTCATACCACTCGAGCTGTTAGTTTTTACAATCTCAATGGGGGTAAAATAGCAGACACGCCAGGATTTTCATCATTGGACTATGAAGTATCAATGGCTGAAGACCTCAATCAGGCCTTTCCAGAGATTGCCACTGTCAGTCGAGACTGCAAATTTCGTAGCTGTACCCATACCCATGAGCCATCCTGTGCAGTGAAGCCAGCTGTTGAAGAGGGCGCCATTGCCACCTTCCGTTTTGACAACTACCTGCAATTCCTCAGTGAAATTGAAAATCGCAGAGAAACCTATAAAAAAGTCAGCAAAAAAATTCCAAAATAAGGAGAAACCTATGTCTCAATACAAGATTGCTCCGTCAATTCTGGCAGCAGATTATGCCAACTTTGAACGTGAAATCAAACACCTAGAAGCAACTGGGGCAGAATATGCCCATATCGATATCATGGATGGGCACTTTGTACCACAAATCAGTTTTGGTGCAGGTGTGGTCGAAGCTCTTCGACCACATAGTAAGATGGTCTTTGACTGCCACTTGATGGTAGCTAATCCAGAGCATCATTTAGAAGATTTTGCGCGTGCAGGGGCAGATATCATCAGCATCCATGTAGAAGCAACGCCTCATATTCATGGTGCTCTCCAAAAGATTCGTTCGCTCGGTGTCAAACCTTCGGTTGTCATTAACCCTGGTACGCCTGTTGAAGCCATTAAGCATGTCCTTCATCTAGTTGACCAAGTCTTAGTCATGACAGTGAACCCTGGCTTCGGTGGACAAGCTTTTCTGCCAGAAACTATGGATAAGGTTCGTGAGTTGGTTGCCATTCGTGAGGAAAAAGGTTTGAAATTTGAGATTGAAGTGGATGGTGGGATTGATGACCAAACTATTGCTCAAGCCAAAGAAGCTGGTGCGACCGTTTTTGTAGCAGGTTCCTATGTCTTTAAGGGAGAAGTCAATGAGCGAGTACAAACTCTCAGAAAACAACTGGACTAGGATTGCAGTTTTTGCAGGCGGAGATCGCGGTCACTACCGAACGGATTTTGATTGCTTTGTCGGTGTGGATCGAGGCTCGCTCTGGGTCTTGGAAGAAGGACTTCCTCTCGCCCTAGCAGTTGGAGATTTTGATTCTGTAACTGCAGAAGAGTGTCAGTTGATTCAAAAAAATGCCCAGCATTTTGTTCAAGCCCGACCAGAAAAAGATGATACTGATTTGGAATTGGCTCTCTTGACCATTTTTGAGAAGAATTCTCAGGCTCAGGTCACTATTTTCGGTGCTTTGGGTGGTCGTATTGACCACATGCTGGCCAATGTCTTTCTGCCAAGCAATCCCAAGTTGGCCCCCTATATGCGCCAGATAGCGATTGAGGATGGACAAAACTTGATTGCCTATTGTCCAGAAGGAACCAGTCAGCTAGAACCCCGTTCAGACTATGACTACCTAGCCTTTTTGCCAGTTCGGGATAGCCAGCTGACCATTCTAGGAGCCAAGTATGAGTTAACTGAGGAAAATTTTTTCTTTAAAAAAGTGTACGCTTCTAACGAATATATAGATAGGGAAGTGTCGGTGACTTGCCCAGATGGCTATGTAGTTGTCTTGCATAGCAAGGACAGGAGGTAGGATGGAAAGTTTACTTGTTCTATTATTAATTGCCAACCTAGCTGGGCTTTTTCTCATTTGGCAAAGGCAGGATAAGCAGGAAAAACACTTAAGTAAGAGCTTGGAGGATCAGGCAGATCATTTATCAGACCAGTTGGATTATCGCTTTGAACAAGCCAGACAAGCCAGCCAGTTAGACCAAAAAGATTTGGAAGTGGCTGTCAGTGACCGCTTGCAAGAAGTGCGAATAGAATTGCACCAAGGCCTGATGCAAGTCCGTCAAGAAATGACAGATAATCTCTTGCAAACTAGAGACAAGACTGACCAACGTCTTCAAGCCTTGCAGGAATCAAATGAGCAACGCTTGGAGCAAATGCGTCAGACGGTCGAGGAAAAGTTGGAAAAGACCTTGCAGACACGCTTACAGGCTTCCTTTGAGACAGTTTCTAAGCAACTGGAGTCGGTCAATCGTGGTCTGGGAGAAATGCAGACAGTTGCCCGCGATGTCGGAGCCCTCAACAAGGTTCTCTCTGGAACCAAGACGCGAGGAATTCTGGGCGAATTGCAACTGGGGCAGATCATCGAAGACATCATGACCCCTGCCCAGTATGAACGAGAATACGCAACAGTTGAAAACTCTAGTGAGCGAGTAGAGTATGCTATCAAGTTACCTGGGCAAGGTGATCAGGAATATGTCTACTTACCAATTGACTCCAAGTTTCCACTGGCGGATTATTACCGCTTGGAAGAAGCTTATGAAGTGGGTGACAAGGATGAAATCGAACGCTGTCGTAAGTCACTCCTAGCAAGCGTCAAGCGCTTTGCCAAGGATATTAGGAACAAGTACATATCACCGCCTCGGACGACCAATTTTGGAGTTTTATTTGTTCCGACAGAAGGTCTCTACTCAGAAATTGTTCGCAATCCTGTCTTCTTTGATGATTTGAGACGGGAGGAGCAGATTATTGTCGCAGGACCAAGTACCCTATCAGCCCTCCTCAATTCCCTATCAGTTGGCTTCAAAACCCTCAATATACAAAAGAGTGCCGACCATATCAGTAAGACCCTTGCTAGTGTTAAGACCGAGTTTGGCAAGTTTGGTGGCATTCTGGTCAAGGCACAAAAACACCTCCAACATGCCTCTGGCAATATTGATGAACTATTAAACCGTCGCACTACAGCTATCGAGCGGACGCTCCGTCACATTGAGTTATCAGAAGGTGAGCCTGCGCTTGATCTACTCCATTTCCAAGAAAATGAGGAAGAATATGAAGATTAGTCACATGAAAAGAGATGAGCTGTTTGAAGGCTTTTACCTAATCAAGTCAGCTGACCTGAGACAAACTCGCGCTGGGAAAAATTACCTAGCCTTTACCTTCCAAGATGATAGTGGCGAGATTGAAGGGAAACTCTGGGATGCCCAACCTCATAACGTTGAGGCTTTTACAGCAGGTAAGGTTGTCCACATGAAAGGGCGCCGAGAAGTTTATAACAACACCCCTCAAGTCAATCAAATTACTCTCCGCCTGCCTCAACCTGGGGAACCCAATGATCCAGCTGATTTCAAGGTTAAGTCGCCAGTTGATGTCAAGGAAATCCGAGAGTATATGATTCAGATGATTTTCAAAATAGAAAATCCTGTTTGGCAACGAATTGTCCGAAATCTCTACACCAAGTATGATAAGGAGTTCTACTCTTATCCAGCTGCCAAGACCAACCACCATGCCTTTGAGACGGGATTGGCCTATCATACGGCGACCATGGTGCGTTTGGCAGATGCTATTAGCGAGGTCTATCCTCAGCTCAATAAGAGTCTGCTTTATGCGGGGATTATGCTACATGACTTGGCTAAAGTCATTGAGTTGACGGGGCCAGACCAGACTGAGTATACAGTCAGAGGCAATCTTCTTGGTCATATCGCTCTGATTGATAGTGAAATTACCAAGACAGTGATGGAACTCGGCATCGATGATACCAAGGAAGAAGTCGTTCTGCTTCGCCATGTTATTCTCAGCCACCACGGCTTACTGGAGTATGGTAGCCCAGTCCGTCCACGTATCATGGAGGCAGAGATTATCCATATGATTGATAATCTGGATGCTAGCATGATGATGATGTCAACAGCTCTAGCTTTGGTGGATAAAGGAGAGATGACCAATAAAATCTTCGCTATGGACAATCGTTCCTTCTATAAACCAGATTTAGATTAATAATTTAAGAAAAATGAGCATTTTTTAGGATAAGAATGTTCGTTTTTTTATATGAATATGGTATAATGGAGAAAATATCAAAATAAAATGAAATGGGAAATAGAAATGAAATTAAGAAGAAGTGATCGGATGGTTGTCATTTCCAACTATTTGATTAATAATCCTTATAAACTAACTAGTCTCAATACTTTTGCTGAAAAGTATGAATCTGCTAAATCATCCATCTCAGAAGATATTGTGATTATCAAACGCGCCTTTGAGGAAATTGAAATCGGCCATATCCAAACAGTAACTGGTGCTGGTGGAGGTGTCATCTTCACACCATCAATCTCAAGTCATGATGCCAAGGAAATGGTTGAGGACTTGCGTGCCAAGTTGTCAGAAAGTGACCGTATCTTGCCAGGTGGCTATATTTACTTGTCTGATTTGCTTAGCACACCAGCTATCTTGAAAAATATTGGTCGCATTATTGCCAAGAGCTTTATGGACCAAAAAATTGATGCGGTTATGACAGTAGCGACCAAGGGTGTGCCACTTGCAAATGCAGTTGCCAATGTCCTAAACGTTCCTTTTGTCATTGTGCGCCGTGACTTGAAAATTACCGAAGGTTCAACTGTCAGCGTCAACTATGTATCAGGTTCAAGTGGTGACCGTATTGAGAAAATGTTCCTTTCAAAACGCAGTCTTAAGGCAGGAAGCCGTGTCTTGATTGTGGATGACTTCTTAAAAGGCGGAGGAACGGTCAATGGGATGATTAGTCTCTTGCGTGAGTTTGATTCAGAATTGGCTGGTGTAGCGGTCTTTGCAGACAATGCCCAAGAAGAGCGTGAAAAGCAATTTGACTACAAGTCACTCTTGAAGGTAACCAATATTGATGTCAAGAACCAAGCCATCGATGTTGAGGTTGGCAATATCTTTGACGAAGATAAATAAGAGATAGAACTAAAGGTTGGAACGATTGTCCCAGCCTTTCTTTGCAAATAGAATAGAAGGAAGCTTATGAAAACACCATTTATCAATAGAGAAGAGTTAGAAGCGATTGTTGCCGAGTTCCCGACTCCCTTTCACTTGTATGATGAGAAGGGGATTCGTGAGAAGGCAAGAGCTGTCAACCAAGCCTTTTCGTGGAATAAGGGCTTTAAGGAATATTTTGCAGTTAAGGCTACTCCAACACCAGCTATCTTGAAAATCCTCCAAGAGGAAGGTTGTGGTGTGGATTGCTCTAGTTATGTAGAGCTTTTAATGAGCCATAAACTGGACTTTCCAGGGTCTGAGATCATGTTCTCCTCTAACAACACGCCAGACAAGGAATATGCCTATGCGCGTGAATTGGGGGCGACCATTAACTTGGATGCCTTTGAAGATATTGAACATCTAGAGCGTGCAGCAGGTATTCCAGAAATTATCTCTTGTCGTTACAATCCTGGTGGTGTTTTTGAACTGGGGACAGACATCATGGACAATCCTGGAGAGGCTAAGTTTGGCATGACTAAGGATCAGCTCTTTGAAGCCTTTGCTATCTTGAAGGAAAAAGGAGCCAAGACTTTTGGGATTCACTCCTTCCTAGCATCTAATACCGTCACTCATCTCTATTATCCAGAGTTGGCTCGTCAGCTTTTTGAATTGGCTGTTGAAATCAAGGAAAAGTTGGGCATTTCGCTAGATTTTATCAATCTTTCTGGCGGTATTGGAGTCAACTATCGTCCTGAGCAGGAGCCAAATGATATTGCCTTGATTGGTGAGGGAGTTCGTAAGGTGTATGAAGAGGTCCTTACACCAGCAGGTCTTGGTCAGGTTAAGATTTTTACAGAATTGGGTCGCTTTATGTTAGCCCCTCACGGTGCTCTCGTCACAAGAGTCACTCATAAGAAGAAAACCTACCGTACCTATCTAGGTGTGGATGCATCAGCAGTCAACCTCATGCGTCCAGCTATGTACGGAGCCTACCACCATATCACTAATCTGACACATCCAGATGGACCAGCTGAAGTGGTAGATGTGGTCGGTTCACTCTGCGAAAACAATGATAAATTTGCAGTGAATCGCGAGTTGCCTCATACAGAAATCGGTGATTTGTTGGTTATTCATGATACAGGTGCACATGGTTTTTCAATGGGCTACCAGTACAACGCCAAACTTCGCTCTGCGGAAATCCTTTATACTGAAGAAGGCAAAGCTCTCCAAATTCGCCGTGCAGAGCGCCCTGAGGACTATTTTGCAACCTTGTATGGTTTTGATTTTGAAGAATGATCTGAGAATAGATTGAAAATGAAATTGAAAAACAGATTGCTTTCTAAAAAATAGACAAAAATCTTGTTTTTCATTCAAGTCGTGATATAATAAAACTATAAAACGTTTTCAAGGAAGGTAACGATATGTCTGAAGAAACAATTGATTATGGACAAGTGACAGGAATGGTGCATTCAACGGAGAGCTTTGGTTCGGTAGACGGACCTGGTATTCGCTTTATTGTCTTTTTGCAGGGCTGTCACATGCGTTGCCAGTACTGCCACAACCCAGACACTTGGGCTATGGAGTCCAATAAATCACGTGAACGGACGGTAGATGATGTCTTGGCAGAGGCCTTGCGCTACCGCGGTTTCTGGGGAAATAAGGGCGGTATTACAGTCAGTGGGGGAGAAGCCCTCTTGCAGATTGATTTCCTGATTGCCCTCTTCACCAAGGCCAAAGAACAAGGAATCCACTGTACCTTGGATACCTGTGCCCTTCCTTTCCGTAATAAACCACGTTACCTTGAGAAATTTGACAAACTCATGGCTGTCACTGACTTGGTTCTCTTAGATATCAAGGAAATCAACGAAGAACAGCACAAGATCGTTACTAGCCAAACCAATAAAAACATCTTGGCCTGTGCCCAGTATCTATCAGATATTGGAAAGCCTGTCTGGATTCGCCACGTGCTAGTTCCAGGTTTGACAGACAGAGATGATGACTTGATTGAACTTGGTAAGTTCGTCAAGACCCTCAAAAATGTGGATAAGTTTGAAATTCTACCTTATCACACCATGGGTGAGTTCAAGTGGCGTGAATTGGGAATCCCTTATTCGCTCGAAGGGGTTAAACCACCAACACCAGATCGCGTCAAGAACGCTAAAAAACTCATGGATACCGAAAGTTATCAAGACTATATGAAACGTGTACATGGATAAAAAAGAAGCCTGATGGGAACATCGGGCTTTTAAGTTTACACAAATATATATAATTAAATAAAACAAAATTTTATACTCTTCGAAAATCTCTTCAAACCACGTCAGCTTTATCTGCAACCTCAAAGCAGTGCTTTGAGCAACCTACGGCTAGCTTCCTAGTTTGCTCTTTGATTTTCATTGACTATAAATCTTTTTTACTCTCTAAATTCTGAAAAAAATCCGAAAAAGAATGTGTAAGATATAGTTACTTTTAGAAATATTAAATAGAATAGGAGAACATCATGGAACAAAGTATTACCATTAAAAATTTATGTAAGTCATATGGCCAAACTCAAATTTTAAAATATATTTCTTTTGAAGCAAAAGCAGGTAGAGTGACTGCTTTCCTAGGTCCAAATGGAGCTGGTAAAAGTTCAACCTTACGTATTTTATTAGGATTAGACAAAGCAACATCTGGTCTTACCAAAATTGGAGATCAGACTTATAAGGAATTAAAATTTCCTCTAAAGACTGTAGGAGCTTCATTTGACAGTGTAGGAGCTCCTGATGATCGAACTGTTTATCAACATTTGAAAATTGTTGCTGCTAGTAATGGGATATCCAGTCAGCGAATTGAGCAAGTTTTGGATATGGTGGATATTAGTCATAAGAAAAAATCTAAAATTGGGAAATTATCATTAGGAGAAGGACAACGCTTGGGAATTGCAACAGCTCTATTAGGAAATCCTCAATATCTGATATTGGATGAACCGACTAATGGATTGGATCCAAGAGGAATTCGGTGGTTTAGAGAGTTTATAAAAAAACAAGCTCAAGAAGGGAAGACAGTCTTGCTATCATCTCATATACTATCGGAAGTGGAAGCAGTAACAGATGATGTAGTTATCATAAATAAAGGAAAAGTTCTTATAAAAGGGACTTTACAAGAAGTGATGAAAAATCTTTCTTCACTAGAAGAAGTCTTCTTTAGTTTAACAGAAGGAGGAAAGTAACATGGCACTTATTTACTCTCTTCATTCTGAAATATTGAAATTACTTTATAAGAGAGCTACTCATGTTGTACTATTCTTGATACTGGTATTTCAAACGTTTTTAGCAAATATTGGTGCTTCTCAAATTGTTTCAGTTGGTATTCATGCTACACCAGAGACAAATCCAGAATTAGCAGAAGCTATACCTCCTATTGAATTTTTAGGTTTTGACGTCACTTTATTTGGTGTTTTTATTATGATTATCCTAGGATCAATTTACGGAGCCGAGGAGTATAAAGGCTCTGCTATTCGTACAAGCCTCCTCTCTATTACAAATCGAAGTACTTTTCTAGTTTCAAAAACATTAGTTTGGCTTGTATTTTCTTTTTTCATTTCCTTTCTATCAATATTCCTTACGATTAACATGACACATTATGTTTTAGGACAAGATGGCTTATTGCTTTTTTCACTAAATGGGACAGTTTGGTTCTATATATTTTTATCCAGTATAGCTTGGACTTTATTGGGACTGCTAGCCTATATTATGGCTTTGACATTTAAAACAGCCATTGTTCCTCTATTATTTTTGCTTCCTCAAGTCTACAATTTAGGAACATTCTTAGCAAACTATATATCGGTTGCAAAATTTCTTCCAGTTGCATTGGGGCAAGGATTGATTGCTACATCTCCTCAAATGTTAGAACATAGTAGTTTGCAACATATTTTACTTTTACTTTGTTGGAACTTCTCATTCTTGGCTTTAGCAATCTACCGCTTACTTAAGTCAGATATCGGAGGAGGTGAATAAGTTGAAAGAGCAACTTAAAAGTGAGTATCTCAAGTTTATGATGAATCCTTGGCACTGGTTGATTATAGGTGCTATGTTACTGTGTGTTCCGGCGATGGTTATTTTTTTAAATAGTAAGCCAGACCAGTTGACCCTACAGTTTGTTTTGGAACAGCTACTGCAAAGTCTCTATTTAGGACAGGCAGGTTTCGTTAGTCTAGCGGTTCTATTTATAGGTCAAGAATTTACAGGTTCTAGCCTTCGTACCAGTTTTCTTACATGTCCAAATCGTTTGAAATTTATAATCTGTAAACTAGCTATTCTATTATGTATGGAAATTGTATTATTGGTTGCTGTAATATCATTATGCATACTAATCGCCCAAGGGTACTACAACATCAATCTTTTGAGTAATATTAAACATGTTCTAACAATTCTATTTCCAGCTTGTATTTCTATTCTAACCTTCTCTCTTTTAAGTGGTATTTTTGTATTTATTTCCCAGTCTTTTATCTTAATTTTGGGAAGCAGTTTATCCCTTTTATTGGGGTTGGGACAAATGTTATTACAATTCAGTTCTTTTTTTAGAAATTTACCATTACTGGCTAGTATGAATTGTTTTTATACCTATCCAGTGTCTCTTTATTATCCAGTGTGGCAAGGCTTAGGGATACAAATAGTTTGGTTATTAATTGTTTTTCTATTTGCTACACTGATACTTATAGGAAGAAATGTAGGCTAAAGACAGGGGATATCCTGTCTTTTTCTCGGTTAGTGCTATAATATAGTTAGGAGGGTGAGTTATGGCTTATAAAATTTTGGTGGTAGATGATGATCTTGCTATTCTTCGCCTAATAAAAAAAGTACTAGAATATGAAAAATATGAAGTAGTCATACGAAATAAGATAGAAGAGATTGATCTTTGTGATTTTACAGGATTTGACTTGATTTTATTAGATATTATGATGCCTGTTAGTGGTTTAGAAATCTGTCAGATGATTCGCGAGCAGATAACTGTTCCTATCTGTTTTATAACTGCCAAGGATATGGATGAAGATTTAGTAGCTGGAATCAATGCAGGTGCTGATGATTATATTATGAAGCCCTTTAGTATGCAAGAATTGTTAGCACGTGTTAAAATGCACTTACGTCGTGAAGAAAGGACTAAAGGAAATGTTCATCAAATAAAGATTGGGAAGCTTATACTATATACGGATAGTAAGGAACTATTTGTAAACGATGATAAGATTGCTCTGACAAGGAGGGAATTTGACATAGTGAATCTTTTGGCAAGCAACCCAAGTAAAATATATTCTATAGAGGAAATTTATAATTATCTATATCCACAAAGTTCCGAAGCTCTTTTACGTTCGGTTTCAGAGTATATTTATCAAATTCGTCAAAAGCTGAAACCTTATCAATTAAATCCAATTAAAACCTTGTACGGTGGAGGATATCAATGGGTAGAATCAAAAGTTTTAGACAATTAATTCGAGAAACCTGTTGGAGAATTATTTGGCAGTTTAGTCTTGGCTTACTAATGGCCTATATTATTCCCTTAGCTTCAGTATCTATACAAATAAATGAAGATGGGAAACCTCTAAACAATAGTAGTGTTCTATCAATCTTTTTCAATGTATCATCATGGATATATATTTGTGTTTTATTGATTATTCTAATAAGTTATCACATTGGAAAATTGTTGAAAAAACTGAGTTATGAAATGAATTTGATTTATGAAAATAGTATATGGTTAGAGAGGGAATGTACAGAAAGATTAACGGTTAAAGAATTTCGTGAGACAGGAAATCGGATTATTGTGATGCAAGATAGAATTCGACAATTAATAATTGATGAGAAAGAACAGAAAGAAGATTTGATGTTTCAGGTTTCAGCAGCTTCTCATGATTTAAAAACTCCCTTAACCATTATTAGGGGGAATGTGGAATTTTTGCAGGCGATAACTGAAAACGACCAATCTCAAGAATGCTTAGCAGATATAGAAAGAGCTAGTCAACAGTTACTAGATTATTTCAATCAATTGATTCACTATTCCAAAACCTATTATGATGATGAGACAGGTTGGACGGAGTATTCCTCTTCAGATTTTATCAATGAATTAGAGAAAGAAGTCTCTTTTTTGATAAAAAATCAGATGAAGTTTTCTTTTGAACAAAATGTGAAAGGAACTGAAAACTATTATATAAATCCATCTCTTCTGATTCGTGCAATACAAAATATTTTAACAAATGCTTTGGAATACGCCGATAAACAGAATCCTAAAATTAAAATTAGAGTAGAGCAAGAGGGAAAGGAATTGAAAATAGGTATATGGAATAATGGCTCTGAATTTCCAGATGAAGTTTTAACTAATTTTGGGAAGCTCTTTTATCGTATGGATAAAGCTAGATCGTATAAAGAGCAACATTATGGTATTGGGCTTAGTTTTGTATGTAGAGTTGCAAAACTACACAAAGGCCGAGTTGAGCTTAGAAATAGAGACGAGGGAGCAGAAGTTTTAATAACTGTGAAGTGTATTAAATCATAGTCATGCGAGGACTGTTCGTTTATGGGGCATTTTTAAACGATGCGAGCGTCATATCTTTCTAAGAGTCTTACTGACTACATAGATTTCATATGGGGATTCAAAACAAGGCTTTGTCTAACTTTGTAAAGCTTTAGTGGGTACGTTTTGCTTCTTATTAATCAGTGTTTTTCCTTTTTTTGATATCGCAAAAAGACTTAGCAAACTAGCTAAGCCTTTTTCTTCTTATCTCGAACGTTGTTTTCCAGCGTTGCGATTTTTGTGTTTTTTCTTGCTTGTGATAGCAGTTGGTTGTTCAGGGGTCACGTCTTTTCGTCCGTTTGCTGTTGAGAAAGCACTTGCTTTTGGTGGGTTCTTCGCCAATTCTTCACGGACTTTTTTGCGAAGTTTTGGACGAACGATATAGTTGACGATAAACTGTTGGAGAATCATCATGAAACCACCGACAACCCAGTAAAGTGTGACACTGGCTGGTGAAATGAGGGAGAAGACGACAATCGTGATTGGGCTCACGTAAGCCATTTTCTTGATTTGATCTCTTTGCGTTTCATCTTCTACTCCGTGAAGTGAAAGGAGTGATTGAAGATAGTAAAGGACACCAGCGAAGGCAACCAACATCATACTTGGAGAACCTAGAGGAATGCCTAGGTAGCTTGCTTGAGCAACCCCTTCAGTATGTTGGGCAGCAAAGTAAATTGCAGAGAAGAAAGGCATTTGAAGGAGGATAGGGAAACATCCTACACCACCAAACATGCTGATGCCGTGTTCTTTTTGAGCGGCAAAGAGAGCTTGTTGAGCTTCTAGTTTTTCTTCTTGAGTTGTTGCTTCTTTGAGACGAGTTTGGTGTGGCTCGAGGACGTGCTTGAGGGCGTTCATCTTTTCAGAGTGAAGTGTCGCCTTCCATGATTGGTAGATACCAAGTGGCAAGATAATCAAGCGCACGATAATAGTTACGATAATGATAGCCATACCAAATCCTAGCTCTTTATCAGTAGCGAAGTACTTGATAGCTTCAGCCATAGGCGCTCCGAAAGTATTCCAAATAAATCCTGTGGGTTCTCCTGTTGCTTTATCGACGCTAACACAGCCAGTCAAGACAAGCAATATAGCCACTCCCATAGCCGAGAGTGCAAAACGTTTAATAGATTTCACTGTTTTTATTCCTTCTTTAAAAAATTATACCTTTCTATTCTACTGTTTTTTTACAAAATATACAATAGTTCTAGAGACCTAATTTGCAATTTTGAAGTCAGGGTAGGGAGGGAAGTTGCTCAGTTGGACATCTAAGTAGCTGACTTTTGAAAAAGGTGTGGGTCCTTTTCGGATTTCTTGGATAAATTTCGCCATGGTAGCAGATGAGTCTGCTTGAGCTAAGATTTCCACTGTGCCATCGTCGTTATTCCATACTCGGCCCGTGATGCCACCAATTTCAAGAGCAAGGCTACAAACTCCCCAACGAAATCCAACTCCCTGCACTCTACCTTGCGCAATCATTCTAACCTTTTGCATACCAAACCCCTTTGATTGTGTTATAATATTTCTATGACTATTATAACCTCAAAAGCCAATTCTGTGGTAAAAAATGCCAAGAAATTACACCAAAAAAAATACCGCAAGTCTGCCTATTTGATTGAAGGCTGGCACTTGTTTGAAGAAGCTGTTCAAGCTGGAGTGACGATTGAGAAAATCTTTGCCCTAGAAAGTTACCGAGATCAGTTAGCTGCTTTTCCGCAAACTGTCTGGGTGTCAGAGGATATTTTGCTAGATTTGGCAGATTCTCAGACTCCACAGGGAATTGTTGCCGTGGTTCAAAAAGAAGAAATAGGGCAAGCTGATTTTAGTCAGGGTAAGTTCTTGTTTTTGGAAGATGTGCAAGATCCTGGTAATGTAGGAACCATCATTCGGACTGCGGATGCAGCAGGCTTTACAGGAGTGATTGTTTCAGATAAGTCAGCAGACATATATAGTCTTAAGACCCTCCGTTCTATGCAAGGCAGTCATTTTCATCTGCCCATTTATCGAATGTCTAGTCAAACGCTTCTTGAGGAAGCTAAAAAGGCAGGTATTTCAGTCCTAGCGACCACTCTTTCCAAGGATTCTAAAGACTATCGTGACTTGCCTCATTTAGATCAGTTTGTCTTGGTTATGGGGAATGAGGGTCAAGGAATTAGTTCCCTCATGGCTGAAAGTGCAGATCAGTTGGTCCATATTAGCATGAAGGGTCAGGCCGAGAGTCTGAATGTTGCAGTTGCAGCAGGTATTTTGATTTTCCATTTAAGCTAATTTTAACTTTCTTTGTTATAATCAAGGAAAGATGTTCATAGAAAAGGAGAAAAGATGAATCACACTATTATTCACGACCGAGCAGGTCTCAATCAATTTTACGCTAAGGTCTATGCCTTTGTTGGTCTGGGAATCGGACTATCCGCTTTGGTATCAGGTCTTATGTTGACGGTCTTTCAGTCTCAGTTGGTTTACTTTTTGATGCAGGGGCGTCTCTGGTTGACCATTGCAACCTTTGCAGAGCTAGCTCTGGTCTTTGTTGCCAGCAGTATGGCTTCAAAGAATAGTCCAGCTGCTCTTCCAGTATTTTTACTTTACTCAGTATTAAACGGCTTTACCCTTAGTTTTGTGGTAGCCTTCTATACTCCAGGTACAGTTTTATCTGCCTTTGTGTCGAGCGCCCTTCTCTTCTTTGTCATGGCGGCAGTTGGTATCTTTACCAAGAAAGACTTGAGTGGGATTGGTCGAGCAATGATGGCAGCTCTAATCGGATTGATTATTGCCATGGTAGTTAATATTTTCTTGGCTAGCGGTTTCTTTGATTATATGATCAGCGTAGCCATGGTTTTGGTCTTTTCTGGGCTGATTGCTTGGGACAACCAAAGAATTCGCTATGCTTATGAACAATCGCAAGGTCGTGTAGCGACAGGTTGGGTTGTGTCAATGGCTCTCAGTATCTATCTTGATTTTATCAATCTCTTCCTAAGTATTTTACGTATCTTTGGTCGCAATGATTAAAAGGTCTATGAAATCAGTGTTTTGAGTGACACTGATTTTTTTAAATTTTCTCTTTTCTTTTCTTGGAAATAGTTGTATAATGCTTTTAATTAAATTTTTGAGGAGTAGTTTATGAAGAAAAGTTTTATCCATCAACAAGAAGAAATTTCCTTTGTTAAAAACACTTTTACCCAGTATTTGAAAGACAAGCTAGAAGTTGTCGAAGTTCAAGGTCCTATCTTGAGCAAGGTCGGTGACGGGATGCAGGATAACCTGTCTGGTGTGGAAAATCCAGTATCTGTCAAGGTTTTGCAGATTCCTGATGAAACCTATGAAGTGGTGCACTCACTTGCTAAATGGAAACGTCATACCCTGGCTCGCTTTGGTTTCGGTGAGGGTGAAGGTCTGTTCGTCCACATGAAGGCCCTTCGTCCAGACGAAGACTCGCTGGATGCAACCCACTCTGTCTTTGTGGATCAGTGGGACTGGGAAAAGGTCATTCCAAATGGTCAACGCAACATTGCTTACCTAAAAGAAACAGTTGAGAAGATTTACAAGGCCATTCGTTTGACAGAACTAGCTGTTGAAGCTCGCTATGACATCGAGTCTATCTTGCCAAAACAAATCACCTTTATCCATACAGAAGAGTTGGTAGAACGCTACCCAGACTTGACTCCAAAAGAACGTGAAAATGCGATCTGTAAAGAATTCGGAGCTGTCTTCCTGATTGGTATCGGTGGCGAGTTGCCAGATGGTAAACCACACGATGGACGCGCACCAGACTATGATGACTGGACAAGTGAGTCTGAAAATGGCTACAAGGGTCTAAATGGCGATATTCTTGTCTGGAATGAGTCTCTAGGTGGAGCCTTTGAGTTGTCTTCTATGGGGATTCGTGTAGATGAAGAAACCCTTCGCCGTCAGGTAGAAATCACAGGTGATGAAGACCGCTTGGAATTGGAATGGCACAAGGCTTTGTTGAATGGTCTATTCCCATTGACAATCGGTGGAGGAATTGGACAATCTCGTATGGCCATGTTCCTACTTCGCAAGAAACATATCGGAGAAGTGCAAACAAGTGTTTGGCCTCAAGAAGTTCGCGATACTTACGAAAATATTTTGTAGAGAATCGAACCGCAAGGTTCGGTTTTCTTTCTCTTTTTGCCTATAATTTGGTATAATAAACGGTATGAAAATCGTATCAGGAATCTATGGGGGACGCCCCCTCAAGACGTTAGAAGGAAAGACAACAAGACCCACTTCGGATAAGGTTAGGGGAGCCATTTTTAATATGATTGGTCCCTATTTTGAAGGGGGACGAGTCTTGGACCTTTATGCAGGTAGTGGTGGTTTATCTATAGAGGCAGTTTCGCGTGGCATGTCCAGCGCTGTTTTGGTAGAGCGAGACCGTAAGGCTCAGGCAATCGTGGCTGAAAATATCCAGATGACCAAGGAAGTTGGAAAATTTCAACTCCTCAAGATGGAGGCGGAAAGAGCCTTGGAGCAGGTGTCTGGACCCTTCGACCTCATTTTCTTAGACCCTCCCTATGCCAAGGAACAAATCGTAGCAGATATTGAAAAAATGGCTGAAAGAGAGCTTTTGTCTGAGGATGTCATGGTCGTGTGTGAGACGGATAAAGCCGTGGAACTTCCAGAAGAAATTGCCTGCCTGGGCATCTGGAAGGAAAAAATTTATGGAATTAGTAAGGTGACAGTGTATGTCAGATAAGATTGGTTTATTCACAGGTTCATTTGATCCGATGACAAATGGGCATTTGGATATGATTGAGAGGGCTAGCAAACTCTTTGATAAGCTCTATGTGGGTATTTTTTTTAATCCTCACAAACAAGGATTTCTCACCATCGAAAATCGGAAACGGGGACTAGAAAAGGCTGTGAAATATTTGGGAAATGTTGAAGTTGTGTCTTCTCATGATGAATTGGTGGTTGATGTTGCAAAAAGACTGGAGGCTACTTGCCTAGTGCGGGGTTTGAGAAATGCAACGGATTTGCAATATGAAGCCAGTTTTGATTACTACAACCATCAGCTGTCTCCTAATATAGAGACTATTTATTTACATAGCCGACCTGAACATCTCTATATCAGTTCATCAGGCGTTAGAGAGCTTTTGAAGTTTGGTCAGGATGTTGCCTGTTATGTTCCCGAGAGTATTTTGGAGGAAATAAGAAATGAAAAAAAAGATTAGATGGCCCTTATACGTTATTGCGGCCTTGATAGCGACTTTCTTGGCATTTGTAGTGCCCTTGCCCTACTATATAGAGGTTCCAGGTGGTTCGGAAGATATTCGCCAAGTCCTTAAAGTCAATGATACAGAAGATAAGGAAGCAGGTGCCTATCAATTCGTTACGGTTGGTGTTCAGCATGCTACTTTAGCCCATATGATTTATGCCTGGTTGACGCCTTTTACAGATATTCGTAGTGCTCAGGAGACTACAGGGGGAACTTCCGATGTTGAATTTATGCGAATCAATCAATTCTACATGCAAACATCGCAAAATATGGCCAAGTATCAAGGGCTAAAAACAGCTGGTAAGGATATTGAACTCAAATACCTTGGGGTTTATGTTTTGACTGTGACAGATAATTCAACCTTTAAAGGGATTCTCAACATCTCTGATACAGTCACAGCAGTCAATGATCAGACTTTTGACAGTTCCAAAGATTTGATTGATTACGTCAATTCTCAAAAACTAGGGGACTCCGTCAAGGTCACCTATGAAGAGGATGGGCAAACCAAGTCTGCAGAAGGTAAGATTATCACTTTGGAAAATGGCAAAAATGGAATTGGAATCGGTTTGATTGACCGTACAGAAGTAACTAGTGATGTCCCAATTCGTTTTTCAACAGCTGGTATCGGCGGTCCAAGTGCTGGTCTCATGTTTAGTCTGGCCATCTATACTCAAATAGCTGACCCAGGCCTTCGTAACGGCCGTATCGTTGCTGGTACAGGGACCATTGACCGCGATGGCAATGTGGGGGACATTGGAGGTGTTGATAAGAAAGTTGTAGCTTCGGCTAGAGAAGGTGCTGCGATTTTCTTTGCCCCTGATAACCCTGTTAGCGAAGAAGAACAAAAAGCGCATCCAGATGCTAAAAACAACTACCAAACAGCTCTGGAAGCAGCCAAAACAATTAAGACAGATATGAAAATTGTGCCAGTTAAAACCCTACAGGATGCAATTGATTACTTGAAAAACAATCCCTAGTTTTTAAGGGAAGTTTTCCAAACTAGCGCACAAACAGAGAAGATGGTATAATAGTCAAATGGTTCAATTATTATTCACTCTAAGCAGTCACATGCTCTTTATTTATGTGAGTTTTTACCTTTTAAAGAATCTTGTTAGATGGGAAAAGGTCTTAAAAGTGACAGCTGAGAATACAGGAAAAGTTCGTTTATTAGTAGCCTTTTTCAGCATTGTAATGGGCTATATTTTGAGTTCTTTCTTTATCAGCCTATATCAGTTGTGGCAAGAAGCGCTTAGAGGATTATTATAAAATCAATGTAAAGGAAATAAGTATGGAAAAAATTGTGGTTCAAGGTGGCGATAATCGTCTGGTAGGAAGTGTTATGATTGAAGGGGCAAAGAATGCAGTCTTGCCCTTATTGGCAGCGACTATTCTAGCTAGTGAAGGAAAGACTGTCTTGCAGAATGTTCCTATCTTGTCAGACGTTTTCACTATGAATCAGGTGGTTCGTGGATTGAATGCCAAGGTGGATTTTGATGAAGAAGCCCATCTTGTCGAGGTGGATGCGACTGGCGATATCACTGAGGAAGCTCCCTACAAGTATGTCAGCAAGATGCGCGCATCCATCGTTGTCTTGGGGCCAATTCTTGCCCGTGTAGGTCATGCTAAGGTATCCATGCCAGGTGGTTGTACGATTGGTAGCCGTCCTATTGATCTTCATTTGAAAGGTCTAGAAGCTATGGGTGCTAAGATTAGTCAGACAGCTGGTTACATCGAAGCCAAGGCTGATCGCTTACATGGAGCTCATATCTACATGGACTTCCCAAGTGTTGGTGCTACGCAGAACTTGATGATGGCGGCGACTCTAGCTGATGGGGTGACAGTGATTGAAAATGCTGCGCGTGAGCCTGAGATTGTGGACCTAGCCATTCTCTTAAATGAAATGGGAGCTAAAGTCAAAGGTGCTGGTACAGAGACCATTACCATTACTGGTGTGGAGAAACTTCACGGTACGACTCACAATGTGGTCCAAGACCGTATCGAAGCTGGAACCTTTATGGTGGCTGCTGCCATGACTGGTGGTGATGTCTTGATTAAAGATGCTGTTTGGGAGCACAACCGTCCCTTGATTGCCAAATTGCTTGAAATGGGAGTGGAAGTGACGGAGGAGACCGAAGGAATTCGAGTTCGCTCTCAACTAGAAAATCTAAAAGCTGTCCATGTGAAAACCTTGCCCCATCCAGGATTTCCAACAGATATGCAGGCTCAATTTACAGCCTTGATGACCGTCGCAAAAGGCGAATCAACTATGGTGGAGACAGTTTTCGAAAATCGTTTCCAACATTTAGAAGAAATGCGCCGCATGGGCTTGCACTCTGAAATTATCCGTGACACAGCTCGTATTGTTGGTGGACAGCCTTTGCAGGGAGCAGAAGTTCTTTCAACTGACCTTCGTGCCAGCGCAGCCTTGATTTTGACAGGTTTGGTAGCACAAGGAAAAACTGTGGTTGGTAAATTGGTTCACTTGGATAGAGGTTACTACCGATTCCATGATAAGTTAGCGCAGCTGGGTGCTAAGATTCAGCGGATTGAGGCAAGTGATGAAGATGAATAAGAAATCAGGCTACGTAGCCAAGCGTTTACTTTTAGTCATTCTGATACTGATTTTAGGTCTTCTAGCCCTAGGAATCGGTTTAATGGTCGGCTATGGAATCTTGGGCAAGGGTCAAGATCCATGGGCTATCCTGTCTCCAGCAAAATGGCAGGAATTGATTCATAAATTTACAGGAAATTAGGCTGGAGAACCAGCCTTTTTCTAAAGATAAGGAGAAATATGAACAAAAAAACAAGACAGACACTGATTGGGCTGTTAGTGTTATTGCTTTTGTCTGCAGGTAGCTATTATATCAAGCAGATGCAGTCGACAGCTAATAGTCCTAAAACTAAGGTTAGTCAGAAAAAACAAGCTTCGGAAGCTCCTAGTCGGGAATTAGCAGAAAGTGTCCTAACAGACGAAGTCAAAGGCCAAATAAAAGGGAGTCTTGAATGGAATGGCTCAGGTGCTTTTATTGTCAATGGTAATAAAACAAACCTAGATGCCAAGGTTTCAAGTAAACCCTACGCTGATAATAAAACAAAGACAGTGGGCAAGGAAACTGTGCCAACCGTAGCTAATGCCCTCTTGTCTAAGGCTACTCGTCAGTACAAGAATCGTGAAGAAACTGGGAATGGTTCTACTTCATGGACTCCTCCAGGCTGGCATCAGGTTAAGAATCTAAAGGGTTCCTATACTCATGCGGTCGATAGAGGTCACTTGTTAGGCTATGCCTTAATAGGTGGCTTAGATGGTTTTGATGCCTCAACAAGCAATCCTAAAAATATTGCTGTTCAAACAGCCTGGGCAAATCAGGCGCAAGCCGAGGATTCGACAGGGCAAAACTACTATGAAAGCATGGTGCGTAAAGCCTTAGATCAAAACAAGCGTGTCCGTTACCGTGTAACTCTTTATTATGCTTCAAACGAGGATTTAGTTCCTTCAGCTTCACAGATTGAAGCCAAGTCCTCAGACGGAGAATTGGAATTCAATGTTCTAGTTCCCAATGTTCAAAAGGGGCTTCAACTGGATTACCGAACTGGAGAAGTAACGGTTACTCAGTAAAAGAAAAGATAAGATAAACTCCTACGTCACTTGTGGATGTAGGAGTTCTTTTTTGGACCATTTAAGTAGGACTAGAATAGACACTGATAAAAAATAATATGTACTGGACTACATTTTGTGATATAATAGAGGGTAAGATACTATTTTAGGAGAAGAACTATGGAAGACCCAAGTAGTCAGAATTTGTTGCTACAATTTGTTTTATTGTTTATTTTGACGGTATTAAATGCCTTTTTCTCAGCCACAGAAATGGCCATGGTTTCACTTAACCGTGCGCGAGTTGAACAAAAGGCAGAAGAAGGAGATAGACGCTATATCCGTTTGCTGAAGGTACTAGAAAATCCTAACCATTTTTTATCAACCATTCAAGTAGGGATTACCCTGATTACGATTTTGTCAGGGGCGAGTTTGGCAGAAACTCTGGGACGAGAAATTGCATCTTGGCTTGGAAATGGCGAAACAGCTTATGCCGTAGCAAGTTTTCTATCTTTAGCATTTTTGACTTATATTTCCATCGTTTTTGGGGAATTGTATCCTAAGAGAATCGCTCTTAATCTAAAGGATGCCTTGGCGATTCGTACAGCGCCAGTTATCATTGGGCTTGGGAAACTCGTTAGTCCTTTTGTCTGGCTCTTGTCTGCATCTACCAATCTCTTGAGTCACTTGACTCCTATGACCTTTGACGATGCTGACGAAAAAATGACCCGTGATGAAATTGAGTACATGCTGACAAATAGTGAAGAAACACTTGATGCTGACGAAATTGAGATGTTACAGGGGATTTTTTCATTGGACGAATTGATGGCCAGAGAAGTCATGGTTCCTCGAACGGATGCCTTTATGGTGGATATTCAGGATGATAGTCAAACCATTATCCAAAGCATTTTAAAACAAAACTTTTCCCGTATACCAGTTTATGATGGGGATAAGGACAATGTGATTGGAATCATTCATACCAAGAGTCTTCTTAAGGCAGCCTTTGTAGACGGTTTTGATAACATTGTATGGAAGAGAATTTTACAAGATCCACTTTTTGTTCCTGAAACTATTTTTGTGGATGACTTGTTAAAAGAATTGCGCAATACCCAAAGACAAATGGCAATTTTGCTAGATGAATACGGTGGGATGGCTGGTTTGGTGACCTTAGAAGACCTCTTAGAGGAAATCGTTGGGGAAATCGATGACGAAACAGATAAGGCTGAAATAGAAGTCCATCAAATCGGAGAAGATACCTATATTGTTCAAGGTACCATGAATCTTAATGATTTCAATGATTACTTTGATGTTGAACTGGAAAGTGATGACGTTGATACCATCGCTGGTTATTATTTGACAGGAGTGGGGACCATTCCAACGACTGAAAAACTTAGCTATGAATTGGTCAGTCAAAACAAACAGCTTATCTTAACCAATGATAAAGTGAAAAATGGACGTGTTACCAAAGTAAAAGTCCAAATCACAGAAGTTGAAATAGAAGAAGAAACAGAGTAAACTAGAGGCTTTTGTCATCATGCGTGACAAAGCTTTTTTCAGTTGATTTTAAAAGGGAATAGTATCCTCGAAAAACTCAGCCCCAAATTCGCCCCAAAACTTTTCTAAATCTATCCGTATTTATCCGAAGAAAAAATAAAAAAGCCCTCCAAGCTGGGCTTTCTATTTATTTGAAACCTGATAAATCAAGTTATAGAAGGCGGTAGACGGATTTGAACCGACGATCAAGCTTTTGCAGAGCCGTGCCTTACCACTTGGCTATACCGCCTTAACGTTTATTATTATACCTTGAAAATCATTCTCAGTCAATAGTTTTTTCAGATTTTTTGTATGAATAAGCCTAAATATTCTGAAAATTCGTTTACTTTTCTTGAAATCTATGATATAATTGATAACGACCTATATTTTATAAGAGGAGTAAAGAAATGAAAAAAAGTCAAGTGCTTGCTGTAGCGGGAGCTACCTTATTAGTGTCAGGAGTTCTAGCTGCGTGTTCAAACACTAGTTCAAATAATGCGAAATTAGCAAAAGATTACCAATATGTTTATCAAATAGATCCAGAAACCTTGGATTATATTGTTAGCAATATTGATTCTACATCATTTATTACAACAAATGCTGTAGATGGTTTATTAGCTAATGATAAATATGGTAATCTAGTTCCTTCTATTGCCGAATCATGGACAGTTTCAAAAGATGGTTTGACGTATACCTATAAAATCCGTCAGGATGCTAAATGGGTGACAGCAGAGGGAGAAGAATATGCTCCTGTAACTGCTAAAGACTTCGTTACTGGTTTGAAACATGCTGTAGATGGAAAATCAAAAGGACTTTCAATCGTTAGCTCTTCTATCAAGGGATTGGATGCATATATCAAGGGTGAAACAAAAGACTTTTCAACGGTTGGTGTAAAAGCACTTGATGATCAAACTTTAGAATATACCTTGAATCAACCAGAAACTTTCTGGAATGATAAGACAACTAGCGGTGTCATGATGCCAGTTAATGAAGAGTTTTTAGCTTCAAAAGGTGAAGGATTTGGGGCTCCAACAGATGCTAACTCTATTCTCTATAATGGTCCATTTGTTTTGAAAGCTGTAACTCCGAAATCATCTATCGAGATGGCTAAAAATGACGCTTACTGGGATAAAGAAAATGTAAAAATTGAGAATGTTAAGTTCACTTTCTGGGATGGTAAGGATCAAGATGTGATTGCTAAAGGTTTTGCTGATGGTCAATATAGCAAAGCTCGTATCTTCCCTACAAGTTCAACATATGAAAAATATGCAGCTGACTTCAAAGATAACATTTACTTTAACGAACCAGGTGCGGGTGTTGCGACTGTCAGCTTGAACTATGGCCGTACAACTTATAACCACACTGCTAAGACAAGTGAAGCACAAAAGACCTCTACTCAAAAAGCCTTGTTGAACAAGGAGTTCCGTCAAGCCCTGAACTTTGCGGTAGATCGTAATTCTTATTCAGCTCAAACAAATGGTACTGATGGTGCTGCAGTAGCCATCCGTAATACATTTGCACCATATAATCTTCAAGTTGGTAAGAAAACATTTGGTGAATTGGTACAAGATAGCTTGGCTAAGACAAATTCTTCTACTTGGGCTAAGGTTTCTCTAGCTGATTCTCAAAATGGGCTTTATAATGAAGAAAAAGCTAAAGAGGTATTTGCTAAAGCTAAATCAAGTCTACAAGCTGAAGGTGTTGAATTCCCAATCCACTTAGATGCCTTGGTTATTCAAGAATCAACAGCGGTTGTAAACCGTGTTCAATCATTGAAGCAATCAATTGAAAAAGTATTGGGTTCAGATAATGTTGTTGTAGACTTGCAACAAATGACTCAAGCAGAAGCTTTACCAATTTCATTTAGTGCTCCAACAGCTAAAGAGCAAGACTGGGATATCCATACTTTGATAGGATGGACCCCTGACTATCAAGATCCGTCTACTTTCTTGGATCAGTTTGTCATCAAGGGAGGAAACACTCGCCTTTACCTTGGTATTGACCAAAAAACGGATGCATCAGTAGTAAGTAAACTTGGTTTGGCTGAGTATGGAAAATTACTTGATGACGCAAACAGCGAAAACCAAGATGTTCAAAAACGTTATGAAAAATACGCAGTAGCACAAGCTTGGTTGACTGATAATGCTTTGACAATTCCAGTAATGGCTACTCCTAAAGAAACAGCCGTTTCATTTGTTTCAAAGGTTTTACCATTTAGCTCTTCATATTCTGTAGCTGGCCTTAAAGGTGAAAATGCAGGATACTTGAAGTATACTCAAGTTGGTGAAAAAGCAATCACCAAAGAAGAGTATGAAAAAGCTCGTGAAAAATGGTTGAAAGAAAAGACTGAGTCAAACGAGAAAGCTCAAAAAGAATTGGCAAGTCATGTGAAGTAAATAATTTTCAATAGAACTTTCTCTCCATGAGGAGAAGGTTCTTTTGGGATTTTTAAAGGAAATGATATGAAAAAATATATTTTTATGCGTGTTTTGCGGTCATTGGTTTCTATCTTCTTAGTAACTACCTTGACTTACACGATTATCTATACAATGGTTCCTCGAAAATTGATTTTCAAACAGGATACCAACTATAACAAGATTGCGACAACGGCTGATAAACGTGATAACTATGAAAATACCGTTTATGAGCGTATGGGCTATATCGAGTACTACGATACCAAAGAGTTGCAAGAAAAAGCTAGCCAGATAGATTCTTCTGTAACAGTTGAAGCTAATGACACCAACAAGGCTATCTATGAAAAATACATCAAACAAATCGGTCATGGTTGGACCTTGGGAGAATTTACTGAAAGTGGTCAATTCTACGCTACTCGTGAAATCCCAATTTTTGAACGTGTTTTCAAATTCTATGCTAACTTGATTGACATTGACCATACAAATAAAATTCAAGACCCTGAGAATCCAGACTTGAAACGTTATCTTCGTTTTGAAAATGATCCAGCTATCGGATGGTCCTTGGTCGGTTCAGGTACTAAACACAAATATCTCTTGTACTTCAACAGTCAGTTCCCATTTGTGCATCAAAACTTTGTGAACATTAATTTAGGTGACTCTTATCCAACCTATGCTAATAGTCCTGTTTTACAGGTTATTACTCAGGGACAAGGGCAAACAAAAACGAGTCAAGTTCAGTTCCCAACAGGTAAGAAAACTTCTTCTGTAAATATTTACTCAAGAACCTACAAATCACCTAGTCAGGCTGATTCTCGTGAAGTAGCTAACTACGGGAAAGATGATCCTTATACAGCTACTGAAAGTAACTACCAATATCCTTCTATGATTGCCAGCTCTGCTGTCGTTGGATTGATTGGTTTGGTGATTTCTTATGCGATTGCCGTGCCACTTGGTTCAGCTATGGCTCGCTTCAAGAACACTTGGATTGATAGCTTTTCAACAGGGGCTCTGACCTTCTTGATGGCTCTTCCAACAATTGCCTTGGTTTATATCGTTCGTTTGGCTGGTTCTTCAATCGGCTTGCCAGATTCATTCCCTATCTTGGGTGCTGGTGATTGGCGTTCATATGTTTTACCAGCAGTTATCCTTGGTTTATTGGGGGCTCCTGGTACAGCTATTTGGATTCGTCGTTATATGATTGACTTGCAATCACAAGACTTTGTACGTTTTGCTCGTGCAAAAGGTTTGTCTGAAAAAGAAATTTCAAACAAACACATCTTTAAAAATGCCATGGTTCCACTGGTTTCAGGAATTCCTGGTGCTGTTATCGGGGTTATCGGTGGTGCAACTCTTACTGAAACAGTCTTCGCCTTCCCAGGTATGGGTAAAATGTTGATTGACTCTGTAAAAGCATCTAACAACTCTATGGTCGTAGGTCTTGTCTTCATCTTTACATGTATTTCTATCTTCTCACTTCTTTTGGGAGATATTTGGATGACTATTATTGACCCACGTATTAAATTGACTGAGAAAGGAGGCAAATAATGTCTACAATCGATAAAGAAAAATTTCAGTTCGTAAAACGTGACGATTTTGCCTCTGAAGCCATTGATGCGCCAGCATATTCATACTGGGGATCAGTGTTTAGACAGTTTATGAAGAAAAAATCAACTGTAGTCATGTTGGGAATCTTGGTAGCTATCATTTTAATGAGTTTCATCTACCCAATGTTTTCTAAGTTTGATTTTAATGATGTCAGCAAGGTAAACGACTTTAGTGCTCGTTATATCAAGCCAAATGCTGAGCATTGGTTCGGTACTGACAGTAACGGGAAATCGCTCTTTGACGGTGTCTGGTTTGGAGCTCGTAACTCTATCCTCATTTCTGTAATTGCAACAGTGATTAACTTGGTTATCGGTGTCTTTGTCGGTGGTATTTGGGGAATTTCAAAATCAGTTGACCGTGTCATGATGGAAGTTTATAACGTCATCTCAAACATCCCATCTCTTTTGATTGTCATTGTCTTGACTTACTCAATCGGAGCTGGATTCTGGAATCTGATTTTTGCCATGAGTGTAACAACATGGATCGGGATTGCCTTCATGATCCGTGTGCAAATCTTGCGTTATCGTGATTTGGAATACAACTTGGCATCACGTACTTTGGGAACCCCAACCTTGAAGATTGTTGCCAAAAATATCATGCCACAATTGGTATCTGTTATTGTGACAACGATGACTCAGATGCTTCCAAGTTTTATCTCGTACGAAGCCTTCTTATCTTTCTTCGGTTTGGGATTACCGATTACAGTGCCAAGTTTGGGTCGTTTGATTTCGGATTATTCACAAAACGTGACAACCAATGCTTACTTGTTCTGGATTCCATTGACAACTCTTGTCTTGGTATCCTTGTCCCTTTTCGTAGTTGGTCAAAACTTAGCGGATGCTAGTGATCCACGTACACATAGATAGGAGTAGAAATGACAAAAGAAAAAAATGTAATTTTGACTGCTCGCGATATTGTCGTGGAATTTGACGTTCGTGACAAAGTATTGACAGCCATTCGCGGCGTTTCCCTTGAACTAGTTGAAGGCGAAGTGTTGGCCTTGGTAGGTGAGTCAGGATCAGGTAAATCTGTTTTGACAAAGACTTTCACAGGTATGCTTGAAGAAAATGGTCGTATTGCTCAAGGTAGCATTGACTATCGTGGTCAGGATTTGACAGCCTTGTCTTCTCATAAGGATTGGGAACAAATTCGTGGTGCTAAGATTGCGACTATCTTCCAGGACCCAATGACTAGTTTGGACCCAATTAAAACCATTGGTAGTCAGATTACAGAAGTTATTGTAAAACACCAAGGAAAAACAGCTAAAGAAGCAAAAGAATTGGCCATTGACTACATGAATAAGGTTGGGATTCCAGACGCAGATAGACGTTTTGATGAATACCCATTCCAATATTCTGGAGGAATGCGTCAACGTATCGTTATTGCTATTGCCCTTGCCTGCCGACCTGATGTCTTGATCTGTGATGAGCCAACGACAGCCTTGGATGTGACTATCCAAGCACAGATTATTGATTTGCTCAAATCATTACAAAACGAGTACCATTTCACAACAATCTTTATTACCCACGACCTTGGTGTGGTAGCAAGTATTGCGGATAAGGTAGCGGTTATGTATGCAGGAGAAATCGTTGAATATGGAACTGTTGAGGAAGTCTTCTATGACCCTCGCCATCCATATACATGGAGTCTCTTGTCTAGCTTGCCTCAGCTTGCTGATGATAAAGGGGAACTTTACTCAATCCCAGGAACACCTCCGTCACTTTATACTGACCTGAAAGGGGATGCCTTTGCCTTGCGTTCAGACTACGCAATGCAAATTGACTTTGAACAAAAAGCTCCTCAATTCTCAGTATCAGAGACGCATTGGGCTAAAACTTGGCTTCTTCATGAGGATGCTCCAAAAGTAGAAAAACCAGCTGTGATTGCAAATCTTCACGATAAGATCCGTGATAAAATGGGATTTGCTCATCTGGCAGACTAGGAGGAAGGAAATGTCTGAAAAATTAGTAGAAATCAAAGATTTAGAAATTTCCTTCGGTGAAGGAAGTAAGAAGTTTGTCGCGGTTAAAAATGCTAACTTCTTTATCAACAAGGGAGAAACCTTCTCGCTTGTAGGTGAGTCAGGAAGTGGGAAAACAACTATTGGTCGTGCTATCATCGGTCTTAATGATACAAGTAATGGAGATATCATTTTTGAAGGTCAAAAGATCAATGGTAAGAAATCGCGTGAACAAGCCGCGGAATTGATTCGTCGTATCCAGATGATTTTTCAAGACCCTGCGGCAAGTTTGAATGAACGTGCGACTGTTGATTATATTATTTCTGAAGGTCTTTACAATCACAGTCTGTTTAAGGATGAAGAAGAACGTAAAGAGAAAGTTAAAAATATTATCCGTGAAGTGGGTCTTCTTGCCGAGCATTTGACTCGTTACCCTCATGAGTTTTCAGGTGGTCAACGTCAACGTATCGGTATTGCCCGTGCTTTGGTCATGCAACCAGACTTTGTTATTGCGGATGAGCCAATTTCAGCCTTGGACGTTTCTGTTCGTGCCCAAGTCTTGAACTTGCTTAAAAAATTCCAAAAAGAGCTCGGTTTGACCTATCTCTTTATCGCCCATGACTTGTCGGTCGTTCGCTTTATTTCAGATCGTATCGCAGTTATTTATAAGGGTGTTATTGTAGAGGTTGCAGAAACAGAAGAATTGTTTAACAATCCAATTCACCCATATACTCAGGCCTTGCTTTCAGCGGTACCAATTCCAGATCCAATCTTGGAACGCAAGAAGATCTTGAAGGTTTACGACCCAAGTCAACACGACTATGAGACTGATAAGCCATCCATGGTTGAAATCCGTCCAGGTCACTATGTTTGGGCTAATCAAGCCGAATTGGCACGATACAAACAAGGATTAAACTAATAATGGTTTTATAATTTCCATGTCAATTTTTATGGGAATTATAAAACTTTTTTTGTTGGACTCGTTTTGAAAGGGATCTGAAAGAATTTTCGAAAAAATTTAAAAAATTCTGAAATATTCTTGACAGCTGATGAAAAAGGTGGTAAGATAGGAAACATCAAAAAAGAAAGCAGAAAAAGAAATGAATAAAAGACAAGCTGTAACAATGAATCAAAACTTTTACTTTAGCTACTTTAGATAGTGTTTGTAGACATGTCACCATGGATGCAAACAGTTCAAGCAATTTGTTTGTATCTATGTGGCTAAGATTTTTGATTGTGGTCCATATAGATGAATATCTAAATGGACTAGCAAAGTTATAACTTGTTAGATTATTTCAAGCATCCGTTTAGATATTATCTAGGCGGTTTTTTGTTTTATACTCTTCGAAAATCTCTTCAAACCACGTCAACGTCGCCTTGCCGTACTCAAGTACAGCCTGCGGCTAGTTTCCTAGTTTGCTCTTTGATTTTCATTGAGTATTATCTTTTCTGAGAAGGAGTTTCATTATGAAAGTTGTTCGAAAATTACTAGCCCCCCTCTTGGTGGTGGGGATCCTCTTGACCTCTCTGATTAGTTTGCATCAGTTGAAGGCAGATAAGAAAAAAGATGTGTTTCGTATCGGGATTTCGCAGTTTATTACCCACCAGTCCCTAGACGCTACTAGAGAAGGTTTTGTAGATGAGCTGGCCAAGCAAGGCTATGTGGAAGGGAAAAATATTGAGATTGATTTGCAAAATGCACAGGGAGAACAAAGAAATCTAAAAACCATTTCCCAGCAACTAGCAGAATCTAGTGATGTCGTTCTAGCCATCGCAACGCCTTCTGCTCAGAGCTTGGCTAATACAACACAAACGACTCCTGTTATCTTTTCAGCTGTAACAGATCCTGTCAGTGCCAAGCTGGTTGAGTCAAGAGAACATCCTGGGGGCAATGTAACTGGAACAAGCGACCAGTCATCAGATGCCATTTCAACCCAAATCAATTTGATAAAGAAAGTGTTACCAAAGGCTAAAACAATTGGAATTCTCTATACTCAGAGCGAGCCAAACTCAGTTGTCCAAAAGGATGAAGCTAAGCGTCTTCTAGAAGAAAAAGGCTTTACCGTTGTTGAAAAAACAATCTTGGACAGTAACAACGTCAAGGCGGCAGCAGAGAGTTTGATGGCAGAAGTGGATATGGTTTTTGTACCAACGGACAATATCATTTCGTCAACCATGGAAACAGTCAAGCAGGTTTCTATTAAACACAAGGTTCCAGTATTTGGTGGTTCAACAGAAATGATTGCTGTTGGTGGTTTGTATAACTACGGAACCAATTATGAAGAATTGGGAAGACAGACAGCCCGTATGTTGATTCGTGTTTTAAAAGGTGAGAAGCCAGAAAATATGGCAGTTGAGTTGCCTGAAAAACTGGAATTGCATACCAATCAAGAAATGGCAGATGCACTAGGAATTGATATTAGTAAGTTAGAGAGCAAGGAATAGGAGGTTTAAGATGAGTTTTGTATTATCTAGTTTATCAGAAGGTTTGCTATGGTCGATTATGGCCATTGGAGTTTACTTGACTTTCCGTATTTTGGATATTGCGGATATGACTGCTGAAGGAGCCTTTCCTCTGGGTGCAGCTGTCGTTGTATCGCAGATACAGGCAGGGGCTAATCCTTGGATTGCGACCTTACTTGCTGTGCTGGCAGGTATGATTGCTGGTCTTGTATCAGGAATGCTCCACACCAAGATGAAAATCCCAGCTCTCTTGACAGGGATTGTGACCTTGACCGGGCTCTATTCAATCAATATTAAAATCATGGGAAGTGTGCCCAATCTTTCCTTGGGAGATTCTTCAACTGTCTTTAAACAGTTGGCGCGCTTGGGGCTGACAACTGAAGAAGCTGTTTTCTCATTCAGTTTAGCCTGTCTCTTACTTGTTTGTTTGGTCTTGACTCTTTTGATGAAAACGGAGATTGGATTAGTCTTGCGTTCGACTGGGGACAATATTCCGATGAGTGAGGCCAATGGGGTCAATGTAGACACGATGAAGATTGTTGGTTACATGATTTCAAATGGTTTGATTGCCCTATGTGGTTCCTTATTTGCTCAGAATGATGGATTTTCAGATGTAACTTCTGGGACAGGAACCATCGTTGTTGGTTTGAGTGCAGTCATTATTGCAGAAGTCTTGATTCACGATTTGACCATTGGAGGCCGCTTGTTATCCATCGGAATCGGTGCTATTGTTTATCGTTTGATTATTTTAAATATCTATGAAATTCCAAATTTAGATCAAAATCTAGTTCGTCTCTTTAATGCGATCTTGCTAGCCTTGGTTTTATTTGCGCCAGAATTGCAAAAGAGATTAAAGATTCGTGGTTTGAAACTAAGAAATGAATAGGAGGAGAAAGTTATGGCAAGCTTGTTAACACTTGAAAATATTCACAAAACATTTGAAGCAGGGACGGTCAATGAAAACCATGTCCTCAAAGGATTAGATTTAGAGGTTGAAGAGGGAGATTTTATCTCTGTGATTGGTGGAAATGGCGCAGGGAAATCCACTTTAATGAATATCTTGGCTGGAAATCTATCTGTGGACGAAGGGGATCTTTTGTTGGAAGGGAAATCCATTAAAAATCTGAGTGTACGAAAGAGAGCCAAGGATATTGCCCGTGTTTTTCAGGATCCTAAGATGGGAACAGCTTCTCGTTTGACGATTGAGGAGAATATGGCTATTGCCTTGAGGCGCGGACAGAAGAGAGGACTTGGCTGGGGCGTGAAGGAGAAGGACAGAATCCAGTTCCAAGAGGCCTTGAAAGAGTTGAATATTGGTCTTGAAAATCGTTTGAAAGTGGATACTCAATACCTTTCAGGAGGGCAGAGACAGGCCTTGACCCTAGTCATGGCAGCCTTGGTAAAACCTAAGCTCTTATTGTTGGATGAACACACTGCGGCACTTGACCCGAAAACGAGTCAAATGGTGATGGACTTGACGCAAAAGATTGTGGACCACCATCAGTTGACTACTCTGATGATTACCCATGATATGAATCATGCGATTGAGTACGGCAATCGTCTCATTATGCTCTATCAAGGCAAGATAGTGGTGGATGTCAAGGGAGAGGAGAAAAAGCATCTGACGGTTGAAGATCTCATGCATCTCTTCCAGAAAAATAGTGGCCAAAGTCTGGTCAGTAATGAATTGGTTTTGGGATAAAGAAAAAGGCTGAAATCTAGTGTTTCAGTCTTTTATTTCTTACACTAGCTATTTATGTAAATTAAACGCAACAAGAAGCCCTCTTTCTCAGAAAAGCAGGGTTCTTTTTGCTGCCTATTCCATTCCTGAAAGTGTAGAACAAACTGGTCAGGGTGGCTAGTTTATGGTATAATGGAAGAGACTCAAAAAGAAACAGGAGAAAAATGATGGATTTACTTTTAGCAATTGTATTGATTGTGCTAGCTTTTCTAGGAGGAGCTCTTGGAGGAATGTACTTGGTTCGTAAGCAAATCGAAAAAGAATTCGCTGACAACCCACGTTTGAATGCTGAAGCAGTTCGTACTCTTTTGAGTGCAAATGGTCAAAAACCAAGCGAAGCCAAGGTACAACAAGTTTACCACCAAATCATCCGCCAACAAAAAGCAGCTCTTGCTAACAATAAAAAGAAAAAATAAATAAGGAAAAGTCTGGGATGAAAGTTCCAGACTTCTCACTATGTTGGCTATGGTTTAGGGGTGAGACTTTTTCCTTGCATTCTATTGATATTTGATTATGATTAAGAGAGATGGTTATTGATTAGGCTGTCATTATTCAGTTCATAAGGAACGGTAATCATAATGAACTATCAATCAGAAAAAAGACTAGAAAGAAGACTGTATGGATAATCGACCGATTGGTTTTTTGGATTCGGGTGTCGGGGGCTTGACCGTTGTGCGTGAGCTTATGCGCCAGCTTCCCCATGAAGAAATCGTCTATATTGGAGATTCGGCGCGGGCGCCTTATGGTCCCCGTCCTGCTGAGCAAATTCGTGAATATACTTGGCAGCTGGTCAACTTTCTCTTGACCAAGGATGTCAAGATGATTGTCATTGCTTGTAACACTGCGACTGCGGTCGTCTGGGAAGAAATCAAGGCTCAACTCAACATTCCCGTCCTAGGTGTGATTTTGCCAGGAGCTTCGGCAGCCATCAAGTCCAGCCAAGGTGGGAAAATCGGGGTTATTGGAACGCCCATGACGGTCCAATCAGACATTTACCGTCAGAAAATCCATGATCTGGATCCAGACTTACAGGTGGAGAGTTTGGCCTGTCCCAAGTTTGCACCCTTGGTCGAGTCTGGGGCCCTGTCAACCAGTGTCACTAAGAAAGTAGTCTATGAAACCCTGCGTCCCTTGGTTGGAAAGGTGGATAGCCTGATTTTAGGCTGTACCCATTACCCACTCCTTCGCCCTATCATCCAGAATGTCATGGGGCCAAAGGTTCAGCTCATCGATAGTGGTGCAGAGTGCGTACGGGACATTTCAGTCTTACTCAATTATTTTGAAATCAATCGTGGTCGCGATGCTGGACCACTCCATCACCGTTTTTACACAACAGCCAGCAGCCAAAGTTTTGCACAAATTGGTGAAGAATGGCTGGAAAAAGAAATTCATGTGGAGCATGTAGAATTATGACAAATAAAATTTATGAATACAAGGATGACCAGGACTGGTATGTCGGGTCCTATAGTATTTTTGGTGGCGTCCGGACGTTGACGGATGAAGACTTGGATTTTCCTCTGGTTGGATTGGCCAAAATCTTTCGAGATGAGGAGCGAGGTTTTCCTATTTCGGTTACTGTTTTACGCTATGGTTCTCGCTACCGTTTATTGTCTTTTGTGGTAGATATCCTTAGCCAAGAAATGGGCCGAAATTTGAAAGTCATTCAACGTCAGGGGGCTCTGCTCTTGGTTGAAAATGGCCAACTCTTGTATGTGGAATTGCCCAAAGAAGGGGTCAATGTTCATGATTTCTTTGAGACAAACAAGGTTAGAGAAACCTTGTTGATTGCGACTCGTAACGAGGGCAAGACCAAGGAATTTCGAGCTATCTTTGACAAGCTAGGCTACGATGTGGAAAATCTCAATGACTATCCTGACCTACCTGAAGTAGCAGAAACAGGCATGACCTTCGAAGAAAATGCCCGCCTTAAGGCAGAAACTATTTCTCAATTAACGGGCAAGATGGTTCTGGCGGATGACTCTGGACTTAAAGTAGATGTTTTGGGCGGTTTGCCAGGTGTCTGGTCAGCTCGTTTCGCAGGTGTGGGTGCAACTGACCGTGAAAACAATGCTAAACTCTTGCACGAATTGGCCATGGTCTTTGAACTCAAGGACCGCTCGGCTCAATTCCATACAACCCTAGTCGTAGCCAGCCCAAACAAGGAAAGTTTGGTTGTTGAAGCAGACTGGCCAGGCTACATTAACTTTGAACCTAAGGGTGAAAATGGATTTGGTTACGATCCTCTCTTCCTTGTAGGAGAGACAGGCAAGTCCTCAGCTGAATTAACCCTTGAAGAAAAAAATAGTCAATCTCACCGTGCCTTAGCCGTTAAGAAACTTTTGGAGGTATTTCCATCATGGCAAAGCAAACCATCATTGTAATGAGCGATTCCCATGGAGATAGCTTGATTGTGGAAGAAATCCGTGATCGCTATGTGGGCAAAGTTGACGCCGTTTTTCATAACGGCGATTCTGAACTGCGTCCCGATTCTCCACTTTGGGAGGGAATCCGTGTTGTTAAAGGGAATATGGACTTCTATGCAGGCTACCCAGAACGTTTGGTGACTGAGCTTGGTTCGACCAAGATTATCCAAACCCATGGACACCTCTTTGACATCAATTTCAACTTTCAAAAGTTGGACTACTGGGCTCAGGAAGAAGAAGCCGATATCTGCCTCTATGGTCACTTACATGTGCCAAGTGCTTGGATGGAAGGCAAGACCCTCTTTCTAAATCCTGGTTCCATCAGTCAACCACGTGGGACTATCAGAGAATGTCTCTATGCACGTGTGGAGATTGATGACAGTTATTTCAAAGTGGACTTTTTGACACGAAACCACGAGGTGTATCCAGACTTGTCCAAGGAGTTTAGCAGATGATTGCCAAGGAGTTTGAGACTTTCTTGTTGGGTCAAGAGGAAACTTTTTTGACCCCTGCTGAAAATCTAGCTGTGTTGATTGATACCCACAATGCGGATCATGCGACCCTCTTGCTCAGTCAGATGACCTATACCCGTGTTCCCGTTGTGACAGATGAGAAACAATTTGTTGGGACTATTGGGCTCAGAGATATTATGGCTTATCAGATGGAGCATGACTTGAGTCAAGAAATCATGGCAGATACGGATATCGTTCATATGACCAAAACGGACGTAGCGGTCGCCTCGCCTGATTTTACTATTACGGAGGTCTTGCACAAGCTGGTAGATGAATCTTTCTTGCCAGTTGTGGATGCAGAGGGTATTTTCCAAGGGATTATTACGCGTAAGTCTATCCTCAAGGCTGTCAATGCTCTCTTGCATGACTTTAATAAGGACTATGAGATTCGATGCAAATGAGAGATAGGATTTCAGCCTTTTTAGAGGAAAAGCAGGGTTTATCTGCCAATTCCAAGCAGTCCTATAAGTATGATTTGGAGCAATTTTTAGACATTGTGGGCGAGCGGATTTCTGAGACCAGTCTCAAGATTTACCAAGCCCAGCTAGCCAATCTAAAAATTAGCGCCCAGAAGCGTAAGATTTCGGCCTGTAATCAATTTCTTTACTTTCTCTATCAAAAAGGAGAAGTGGATAGCTTTTACCGTTTGGAATTAGCCAAACAAGCTGAAAAGAAGACAGAAAAGCCAGAACTCTTAGATCTAGACTCTTTTTGGCAGGAAAGCGACTATCCAGAGGGACGCTTACTGGCGCTTCTTATCTTGGAAATAGGGCTCTTGCCAAGTGAGATTTTAGCCCTCAAGGTTGCGGATATTAATCTGGATTTTCAGGTGTTGCGAATTAACAAGGCTTCCCAACAGAGGATTGTCACCATTCCCACGACCTTGCTTTCAGAATTGGAACCCTTGATGGGGCAGACCTATCTTTTTGAAAGGGCAGGAAAAGCCTATTCTCGTCAGTGGGCCTTCCGTCAGTTAGAATCTTTTGTAAAGGAGAAAGGTTTTCCAACCCTATCAGCTCAAGCCTTGCGGGAACAGTTCATTCTACGACAAATTGAAAACAAGGTCGATTTGTACGAAATTGCAAAAAAATTAGGATTAAAAACAGTCCTGACCTTAGAAAAATATAGATAATGGATATTAAATTAAAAGATTTTGAAGGGCCTCTGGACTTGCTCTTGCACCTGGTTTCCAAGTACCAGATGGATATCTACGATGTGCCCATCACAGAAGTCATTGAGCAGTATCTAGCCTATGTCTCAACTCTGCAGGCCATGCGTCTGGAAGTTACGGGTGAGTACATGGTCATGGCCAGTCAGTTGATGCTAATCAAGAGCCGCAAGCTCTTGCCAAAGGTGGCAGAAGTGACAGACTTGGAGGATGACCTAGAGCAGGATCTTCTCTCTCAAATCGAAGAATACCGCAAGTTCAAGCTTTTGGGGGAGCACTTGGAAGCCAAGCACCAAGAACGGGCCCAGTACTATTCCAAAGCGCCGACTGAGTTGATTTACGAAGATGCGGAGCTTGTGCATGACAAGACGACCATTGACCTCTTTTTGGCTTTTTCAAATATCCTAGCCAAGAAAAAAGAGGAGTTTGCACAGAATCACACGACTATCTTGCGAGATGAGTATAAGATTGAGGACATGATGGTCATCGTGAAAGAGTCCTTGACTGGACGAGATCAGTTGCGCTTGCAGGATTTATTCAAGGAAGCCCGGAATGTCCAAGAGGTCATTACCCTCTTTTTGGCAACCCTAGAGTTAATCAAAACCCAGGAGCTGGTCCTAGTGCAAGAGGAGAGTTTCGGAGATATCTATCTCATGGAAAAGAAGGAAGAAAGTCAAGTAGCCCAAAGCTAGACTTGATAGAGAGGAAAGATGAGTACTTTAGCAAAAATAGAAGCGCTCTTGTTTGTAGCGGGTGAAGATGGGATTAGGGTCCGCCAGTTAGCTGAACTCCTCTCTCTGCCACCGACAGGCATCCAGCAGAGTTTAGAAAAATTAGTCCAGAAGTATGAAAAGGACCCAGATTCCAGTTTGGCTCTGATTGAGACAGGGGGTGCTTATAGATTGGTGACCAAGCCTCAGTTTTCAGAGATTTTGAAGGAATATTCTAAGGCGCCTATCAATCAGAGCCTGTCTCGGGCTGCCCTTGAGACCTTGTCCATCATTGCTTACAAACAGCCCATCACACGGATAGAGATTGATGCTATCCGTGGGGTCAACTCGAGTGGGGCCTTGGCAAAGTTGCAGGCTTTTGACTTGATTAAAGAAGACGGAAAAAAAGAAGTGTTGGGGCGTCCCAACCTCTATGTGACTACGGATTATTTCCTAGATTACATGGGGATAAATCATTTGGAAGAATTACCAGTGATTGATGAGCTTGAGATTCAAGCCCAAGAAAGCCAATTATTTGGTGAAAGGATAGAAGAAGATGAGAATCAATAAGTATATTGCCCACGCAGGTGTGGCCAGTAGGAGAAAAGCAGAAGAGTTGATCAAGCAAGGCTTGGTGACGGTTAACGGCCAAGTGGTACGTGAGCTAGCAACGACAATTAAATCAGGCGACAAGGTCGAAGTGGAAGGTCAACCTATCTACAACGAAGAAAAGGTCTACTATCTGCTTAACAAACCACGCGGAGTCATTTCCAGTGTGACAGATGACAAGGGTCGTAAGACGGTTGTCGATCTCTTGCTCAATGTGAAAGAGCGCATTTACCCTGTAGGTCGTTTGGACTGGGATACATCAGGTGTCTTGATTTTGACCAATGATGGGGATTTCACGGATGAGATGATTCACCCTCGTAATGAGATTGATAAGGTCTATGTTGCGCGTGTTAAAGGTGTGGCTAATAAGGACAATCTCCGTCCCTTGACTCGTGGTCTTGAGATTGATGGCAAGAAAACCAAGCCAGCTGTTTATGAAATTCTCAAAGTGGATCCAGTTAAAAATCGCTCTGTGGTACAGTTGACCATCCACGAAGGGCGTAACCATCAGGTTAAAAAGATGTTTGAAGCTGTCGGTCTTCAAGTAGATAAACTGTCTCGTACACGTTTTGGACATCTAGACTTGACAGGTCTTCGTCCAGGTGAAGCCCGTCGCCTTAACAAAAAAGAAATCAGCCAACTACACACTATGGCTGTAACCAAGAAATAATGAAACGAATTTTAATAGCGCCTGTGCGCTTTTACCAACGTTTTATCTCACCAGCCTTTCCGCCCTCATGTCGCTTTGAGCCTACTTGTTCCAACTATATGATTCAGGCTATTGAAAAACATGGCTTTAAGGGTGTCTTGATGGGCTTGTCTCGGATTTTACGTTGCCATCCCTGGTCGAAAACAGGCAAGGACCCCGTCCCAGACCACTTTTCCCTCAAACGAAATCAAGAAGGAGAATGAGTCTGGGCAAAAATATTTTAGTGAAATGATAAAAACGCATCCTATCAGGTTTGTACTGACCCCAAAAAGTTGGACAAATAATTATTGAAAGGATTTAGTTCTGTATTGGACAGGACTAAGTCCTTTTAGTTTTACCTTAATTCGTTTGTTGTTGTAGTAATCGATATAGTCTATAATGGCTTGTTC
>CAJNCF010000008.1 GCA_905221195.1 bacterium | reverse complement strand
TATTCTGGAATGTCTTTCTTATCGACTGTTCCTGGTTCACTTGGATATTTAGGAATTTCATTTCCTTCTTTATCCTTGAATGAAGTCTTAACTTTTTCATAGATGTGTTCTGTATCGCCATTTGGTAATTTCTTAGTCTCTACGAAGCGGTATTCTGGAATGTCTTTCTTATCGACTGTTCCTGGCTCACTTGGATATTTAGGAATTTCGTTGCCTTCTTTATCCTTAAATGAAGTCTTAACTTTTTCGTAGATGTGTTTTGTATTTCCTTTTTCATCAATTTCAGTTCTAACAACATTATATCCTGGAATTGTTTCTGAAGGTTTAGCTCCATCTTTAGATGGAAGTAAATCTGTTTCTTTGCCATCTTTTTCGATAACTACATATCTAGTATCTGGGCGAACTGTTGGAATATACTTAGCAGTTACTGGTGTTCCGTTCATATCAACACGTTTAACCGTTACTCCTGCAGCTTTTCCTACGAAGTTTGGTTCTGGAGTGAATATTACTTTTCCATTTTCATCGATTGTGTATGTTCCTTCGTTTGGTACTTTCTTCGTTGTTGTTCCATCATCGAATTTTGGTTTTACAGCTTCATCGATTGCTACTGGTACTTCTTTCCCGTTAAGTGTTACTTTTCCACCTGTAAATGTTGGTGTCCCTTCTTGAGATTGTCCTTTTGGACCTTCTGATTCAGCATCTTTAGAAGTTGGTGACACTGGAATTACTACTGGTGTGTATTTAGCTGTTACTGGTGTTCCGTTTGTATCAACACGCTTAACTGTTACTCCTGCAGCTTGTCCTGTGAATGTTTTTTCTGGTGTGAATGTTACTTTTCCAGTCTCATCAATTGTGTATGTTCCTTCGTTTGGTACTACTTTTTCAGTTGTTCCATCATCGAATTTTGGTTTTACAGCTTCATCGATTTTAACAGTTTTTTCTTGACCATTAATCGTTACTTTTCCACCTGTAAATGTTGGTGTTCCTTCTTGAGTTGCACCTTGAACATTTGTTGTTACTACATCTGAGCTTGTTGGTGTTGCTGGTTTTACAACTGGTGTGTAGTTAGCTGTTGCTGGTGTGCCATTTGTATCTACACGACGTACAGCAATTCCAGCAGTTTTACCTGTGAATGCTTTTTCTGGTGTGAATGTTACTTTTCCAGTCTCATCAATTGTGTATGTTCCTTCATTTGGTACTTTAACAGATTTTTCGTCTGTAGGTTGTTTAGTCGCTGGATCTACTAATTTCGCTGGTACGTTGTTATCTAATGGAACTTCTACTTCAGTACCGTTAACAATTGCTTTTCCTGTTGTGAATACTGGTGTAGCTTCTTGCGTTGCACCTTGTACATCTTCTGTTATAGCATCTGTTGCTGTAGGTGTTGCTGATTTAACTGTTGGTGTATATTTAGCCGTTGTTGGCGTTCCATTCGCATCTTTTGCTTCAACTGTAGCTGCTACTGGTGTACCTGTGAAATCTTTATTCGGTGTGAACGTTACTTTTCCAGTTGTTGGTTCGATTGTGTATGTACCAACTTGTTTTCCAGTTTCATCTTTTGCTGGGATTGTTGTTTCATTAGTTGAATTTCCAGTTGCTGGATCTACTAATTTCGCTGGTTGGTCTGCATCAATCTTCATTGGAACTTTGTCATTACCTTGTGTAAATGTTGGTGTTCCTTCCTGTGTAGCCCCTTGAATTCCTTCAGTTGTTACAGGTGTTCCTGTTGGTTTGATTGGTGTAATAGTTGGTGTGTAAGTAGTTGTAACTGTCGTTCCATTTGTGTCTGCCGCTTGAACCGTAACAGCTTGTACAGCACCTGAATATGTTTTATCTGTTGGTGTGAATACAGCTACTGCTTTTCCACCAACATTTTTAACTGTGAATTTACCAACTACTTTTCCACTTGGATCTTTTGCTGGTGCTTCATCAGCTGGTTGTCCATTTTCACCGATAACTTTAAATGAAGTTGGTTCGATTGCTACTGTTTTTTCTGTTCCATTGATTTCTGTTTTACCTGGAGTAAATGTAACTTCTTTTGATTGTTCTACCCCTTGGATATCTGTTGAAGTAGCTGGATCTGCTGTCGGTGCTACACCTACGATATGTGGTGTATAAGTTGTTTTAACCGTTGAGCCATTTACATCTTCCGCTTGAACATTTGCAGGTAATACAGTGCCTTTATATGTTTTATCTGTCGGCGTGAATTTGACTGTGTTTGTTGCTGGATCAATTGAGTAAGTACCTACTACTTTATTTGTTCCATCTGCTGCATATGCTGGTACTGTTGCTTCTGTTGGTACACTTCCGTCAGCATTTAATAATTTAGCTGAACCTTCCTTGATGGCTACTGATTTCTCAACATTATCGATAGTTGCTTTTCCTGGTGCAAATGCTACAACACCTGATTGTTCTTCACCTTGGATATTTGTAGATTCTGCAGGCGTTGCTGTTGGTTTAACTCCTACGATTGTCGGTGTGTAAGTTGTTTTAACGGTTGTTCCATTTACATCTTCTGCTTGTACATTTGCTGGTAATACTTTACCTACATAAGATTTGTCAGTTGGTGTAAATGTTACTTTATTAGTAGCTGGATCAACTGAGTATGTTCCTACTTGAGTAACTCCGTCCTCTTTATAAGCTGGTACGGTCGCTTCTGTCGGTACACTTCCATCAGCATTTAATAATTTAGCTGAATTTGGTTTAAGTTCTACTGTTTTTTCTGCATCTCCAATTGTTGCTTTTCCTGGAGCAAATGCTACAACTGCTGATTGTTCAGCTCCTTGAATATCAGTAGATGTTGCTGGTTCAGCAGTTGGTACTACTGGAACAACTTCTGGAGTATAAGTTGTTGTTGCTGTCGCTGTTACTTCAGTTCCGGCTTTATCAGCTCCTACTGGCACAGTTAACGATACGCCAATTCCTTTAGCCTTACCTTTAAATGTTGGAAGAGGTTGGAATTTCACTTCTCCAGTTTCTGGAACAATTGTGTATGTTCCTTCATTTTCCACTGTTACTGATGTTGCATCAATCGGTGCTTTTGTTGTAGGATCAATTAATTTTGCAGGACTTGTTGCCGTTGGTGTAATAACAGCTTCAGTAGCTTTTCCTGCATCAGTTTTGAATACTACTGTTTCTTTTTGTTCTTTTCCTTGTACGTCAATAGAAGTTTTTGGATCTGCCGTAATTTCTTTTTTCGTTACATTAGGAATATAAACAGCATCCATTGTTAACTCTGTTGTTGAATGAATTCCTGTATTATTGTTTACAAGTCCATTTTTCTCTGTTAAAGCTGTCCATCCTGTTGATTGACCATTTTCATCAACAGCACGTAATGCGATACCATCGGCTTTCCCTACGAAGTTAGCCACTGGTGTGAATGTTACACCTGTATCCGTTACTTCATAAGTACCTTGACCATCTTTAGTATAAGTTTTCGCAAGAGAGCCGTCTGGTTTAACGATCATAACACCTTCAGCTTGTTTTTTCTTAGTTGTTTCTAAACTAATAGTGTTCTTCTGAGTAGAGTAACCTAATCTTCCATATGAGTTAAATGTTACTTTTTGGTTTCCAGAACCAACGTCAGAGGCATCATCCCCTTCAGGTCTATTGACAAATTCGAAGTCTATCGTTTGTCTCTCACCTTGAACACCTGTAGTTTCTTCTTTGTCTCCACGAGGTGGGATAGCTACTTGAATTTGGTTATCTTCTACTTCCCCTGAGTACGCAATTCCTGTAGGTTTTTCGATTTGAGATTCTTCTTTAGCAATACGAACACGGAAATTAACCATTTCTTTCGTTGTATCGACAATCTGCGTATTGCTGAATGTCAATGTTACTTTCTGATTATTTTCAGTAACTTTAACAATTTCTGATGCTTCATCTGCATCAAATTTACCATTATTATTGAAATCGATAAATCCACGTACATAGGCTGGCTCTGGTGTTTCTGTAAATTGATCATTACCATTAACAGAAGCTCTAATATTTACTTTATAAGTATTATCTGGAGCTTTTACTAATTTTACTTCTGGCTCCCCTGTTTCTTTATTTTCATGTACATCGGCAGCATCAATTAGTTGCTTAACTCCTTCATCGGCAGCGTCATTTTGATCATCCGAACCTATGCCTCTAACACGTGTTCCCGTAGTAGAATCTACGTCCGCTTTTACAGTACCTAAGTACGGTTGTTGGATTTGTCTTTTGACACCTGTGTTCCAGTCTGTAGTCTCTGTTCTTAAGAAATGCTCAGCCGATCCATAAGATTCTGGAAGATCTCCAAAGTCAGAAATCTTAACCCCAATCATCGTACTTTGCAACCCTGTGGAGATGATATAAATTCCTACTTCACTAACATTAGCTGTCGACACGATTGGTGATGAATATTTTCCTCCTCCATTAGTATAAGAACCAAAAATTTGTGAACCTAATCCTGCAGTTACAGAATCTCTAGTCGCAAACATTTTAGCTGCAAGAGCTTTTTTAAATTCCTCAGTATTAAATGTTAAAGTACCATTTACTCTATTAAAGTTTGGTAGGGGGTTATACTGTGTCTTATTACCACTTCCGACAGTACCCGCTAAATCCCAAGGTGTCCCGTTAGTAGTATAAATTTCTGCCTCGTAGTTCGCATCACTGATATCTTCCCCAGAAGTCATCACGATACCTGGTTTAACTGGCTTATTATTATAGGTTGCATCTACAGTAAAGAGTACCCCTCCATTAACACCATTTACACGACCACCACTCGCAGTTACGGCTCCAAGTGCTGTTTTATGGTTTCCTGTATTAATACCTGCACCACGCTCACGAACATTCGTATACCTTCCATCTTGCGGATAACCTGAGAAACCTACCGCTTGATTAAATTTATTATCTTTATCTGCATCATAACTCGCTTCATGCTCAGTTCCTGCAACACGGTTTTTGTAGGCTAACGTTGATTCAAAAGGTTTTAATTCCTTAACTGTTAATGTTACAACATATCCTGGCATAATTTCTTTTCGATACTGAGAACCTACTTGAAGTATTTTACCATCAACTAAATTCGTCCAATCATTTGTATCAGAAAAGTCAAGCCACTGAATTTGGTCGTTTAACGTTGCTATTTCTTTTGAGTTTTTCTTGACTGGTACGTCAGCTAATGAAGCATAACCATGGTCTGCTAACCACTTTTTACCTAGTTCATTTGAACCGTCTATTAATGCAGCAGTTTCTGTTTCTGCTAAATTAACCGCAAATTTACCATCGCGACCGATCCCTGCATTTTTTAATTCGTTATAAACTGCAAGGATAGATTCGTTAAGGCGCTCCAATTGAGCATCTACTTGCTCTTTTGTAACACTCTTATCAGCTAAAAGAGATTTTGTTTCAGCAAGAACTGCTTGGTTTTTAGCTACTGCCGCTGTAACTGCTGCCTTGTTTTCTTCTTTGACATCAGCCTTAGCAAGTTGAGTCTCAGCCAATTTATTAGTTACTTCAGCTTCTGATGATACTTGTGTTAGAGTTGTTGTAGCCGTTGAAAGTGCTTTTTCAACTGGAGTTGCAGTTTTTTCTGCTTCTGCCTTAGCTGCTTCCTGATCAGCTGCCTGCTTCTTATCGAAACCAGCAGTATTTGACTCTGTTACAACCAAACTTAAAGCAGATACTGTAGCTGCCTGTTGATCAACTTCTGCTTGACTAGCCTCTGCATTAGCAAGAGTTGCTTTAGCTGTAGCCAAGGCTTCCTTAGCTGAGCTAAGTACAAAAACCTCTGCATACTTAGCCGTTGAAAGTTTTGATTCTAAAGTTGAAATGCTAGCTTCAAGAATTTCTTTTTTAACTTTTTTAGCTTCTTCTACTTTATCAGCTTCTGCTTTGACTGGTTTATCTTTAGAATCCGCCTGATTCCCTACATTAGCAGTTGTTGCTGACGAAACATCAGCTCCTTGTACTTCAGTAGCCGAAACTGCTCCATTCCCAAGGAACATCAAACCAGCTGCAATCGCTACTGATGCAGCTCCAAAACTATACTTACGGATACCATAACGAAGGTATTTTTCCGTTCTAAAATCTTGTTGGTTTCTCTGCATGAGATACACAACCTCCTTCAATGTAAATTTTTAATGTTGATTTAGAATGTTTAGACAAATAAAAAGCCCCCCCCCCTTAAATATTTTTGTAATATTAAGGATATAATATTTTGAGTGGGAAGTGCTCAATAATTATCAAAACCTCTTTAATTATAACACTTTCATTTTTTAAAAACAAGTTTAATACCTTAAATCGATTGATTTTCAAGTTTAATACCTTAAATCGATTGATTTTATAGATGAAAACATTCTGATAAATTATTAACTCACCTCCATTTTTTGAGATTAAATTCGGATTTTATGATTTTTGAAATAATTATCGTTTTATATATTATAATATTTATTTGATAAATATTTTTGGAAATTATTTTGTTAAAAAGAAATATTACTTAGTTGGTTTATTTTTATAATTATTACAAAAATATGTATAAGAATTATTTTATTAAAGCTATTTACTAGAATTAAATTCTATATTTGATTCTAGTAAACTTACAATTAATTTTTCAAAAGTTGATTTCCTTCAGATCACTAGTGTTTCTAAATAGCCGAAAAAGACGAGCACTCTCGTACTCGTCTTTGTTTATAAACTACTGATTAAAGTGAGTTCACGTCAACTTTGATACCAACACCTTGAGTAGTTGTGATAGTCAAGTTTGTTACGTAAGTTCCTTTAGCTGTAGCTGGTTTTGCTTTTTGGATTGTTTCGTTGAAAGCTTTGAAGTTTTCAACCAATTTTTCAGCTTCAAATGATACTTTACCGATGATTGCTTGAACGTTACCTGCACGGTCAGCACGGTAAGTGATTTTACCACCTTTAGACTCTTCAACTGCTTTAGCAACATCCATTGTTACAGTACCAGTTTTAGGGTTTGGCATCAAGTTACGTGGTCCAAGGACACGTCCAAGACGTCCAACAAGAGCCATCATATCAGGTGTAGCGATAACTACGTCGAAGTCCAACCAACCGTCGTTGATTTTAGCAACAAGGTCATCTTCACCAACAAAGTCTGCACCAGCAGCTTTTGCTTCTTCAGCTTTTGCACCACGTGCGAAAACAAGAACGCGTGAAGTTTTACCAGTACCGTTTGGCAATACCATTGCTCCACGGATTTGTTGGTCAGCTTTTTTAACGTCGATGTTCAAGTTGTAAGCAACTTCTACAGTTGCGTCAAATTTTGCAAAGTTAGTTTCTTTTGCAAGTGCTACAGCTTCTTCTACGCTGTATGCTTTTGTGCTGTCGATTTTCTCAAGAGCAGCACGAAGTTGTTTGCTTTTTTTAGCCATTTTCTATTCTCCTTGTAAGTGGTTCAATCGATTTTCATCTCCCACGTCACTTCTCGAAATGATGAAGTCTTGCGGGTTTTCAGTCTATTATTTTCCTTTTCCTACGTTGTTAAGCTCCCTTGCTGTACTCAAGTACAAGCCTCAGTAGCTTGACTAGTATGAAAAGTAACTAATAGACTGCTGTGAGATTTTCTACTGTGTTATTGATTAGTCAACAACAGTGAATCCCATAGAACGAGCAGTACCTTCGATCATACGCATTGCAGACTCTACGTTTGCTGCGTTCAAATCTGGCATCTTAGTTTCTGCAATTTCTTGTACTTGTGCACGAGTAACTGTAGCAACTTTAGTTTTGTTAGGTGTACCTGATCCTTTTTCAACACCTGCAGCTTTTTTCAAAAGAACAGCAGCTGGTGGTGTTTTAGTGATGAAAGTAAATGATTTATCTTCGTAAACTGAGATAACAACTGGAATGATCATACCAGCTTGGTCAGCTGTACGAGCGTTGAACTCTTTTGTGAATCCCATGATGTTGATACCAGCTTGACCAAGAGCAGGTCCAACTGGTGGAGCTGGTGTAGCTTTACCAGCAGGGATTTGCAATTTTACAAGTTTTTCGACTTTTTTAGCCATTTTTAAATCCTCCTTTGTGGTTTTGGCGGTAATTAGAGATTTTTACCTCCCACAAGTATGCTTTACACATACTCATCTATTATACACTATTTATCTGAAATTGCAAGAGAAAAGTTTATTTTTAATCGACGTAATCTCCGCCTTCAAACCCATAGTATTCTTCCAAACTGAGTCCAGTCTCAGCAATTTCTTTGGCTTCTTTTCCGACATAACGAAGGTGCCATTCTTCAGCCATATAGCCTGTTTCCTTTTCCTTACCTTTGAGATAACGGACAACAAAGCCATAATCAGCAGCGTGGTCCAAGAGCCATTGGGCTGCTTTTTCTTCTGTCACCAATTCTCCATTTGTGCTAATCACATCAAAGGCCAAACCTGTTTGGTGTTCGCTATAGCCAGGACGGGCAGAGTAACGGTCAGCTGCCGCCTTCCCATCTTGGTTGACATAATCTTGATAGAGCTTAGTCTGAGTCTCATAACTTCTAAAACCACTGTAATGGTCGCTGATTGGGAAACCTGCCTCTTGCATCGCTTTGATGAGTTTGACCAACTCAGCCTTGGCTGTTGGATTTTCCCCTGGATTGTAGTCTTTAGACAAAGGATAGTGTTTATTGGCTACGATGATTTCATCGTATTTCCCTTGGATGCTGTAGTAGTCTCCTTTATTAACCACTTCTGCTTTTTTCTGGGCAGCTCCTTGAGATTTACTCCCGACTGTTCCATCAGTCTTGGCTGTTTGTGCTGTCTTAGCTGCGCCATCTTCAGTTTTTGCTTTTTCTTGTGAACAAGCTGCTAGACTCAAGGCTAGCAAGGCTGTCAAGACTAGGTATCTTTTTTTCATTTGTACTCCTTTATTTCTAATAGTTTATCTAGTTCTGACGATAAACATTTAACTAGTTTTTTAATCTCATCTGGTTTTGCTTTCCAGGTTTCTGAGGTCATTTCTTCAAAGGGAACCCACCAAACTGGCCCACGACCTTTAAGACCGTGGCCGTTCATATCACCTGTTCGTCTAGGAAACAGATGCCAATGAAGATGGGCATCGCCATTTCCTAGAAGTTCGATATTCATTTTCTCAGCAGCAAAGGCCTTAGCAACTGCCTCTTGGACCATACTCATTTCTTCTAGAAAACGGAGTTTCGTTTCCTTTTCTAAATGGTGCAATTCGGTAACATGTTCTTTGGCTAGAAAAAGACTATAGCCTGCAAAATACTGGTGGTCTCCAACCACAAGATAGCCTGCTTCCAACTCTTTGACAAAATAGGGATTTTCTCCCTTCTTGATGAGGTCAATTCTCTGGCAAATCAGGCACATATTAGTCTACCAATACGCTCTTAAGATAAGCATCAACCATACGCTCTGTCGCGACAACTGAATCAATATGAGTACGTTCATAAGAATGACTAGACTCGATACCAGCACCAAGAAGAGCATGTTTGACCTCTGCCCCTGCGGACATGGCTGCTGAAGCGTCCGATCCATAAAATGGATAGATATCCAACTTAAATGGAATATCTTGCTCTTTCGCCAAGGCCACCAAGTGTTGACGGAAGTCATAGTGATAAGGACCTGAAGCATCCTTGACACAGATAGACACTGTATATTCGTCTGTTTGCTGATCATCGCCCATAGCGCCCATATCCACAGCCATATATTCTACTACCTGAGCAGGAATATTAGAGTTAGCACCGTGTCCCACTTCTTCAAAGACTGAAAAAGCAAAATGGGTTGTTACAGGCAATTCAATCTTCTCTTCCTTATAAAGACGAAGCAGGTTAAGCAAAATCGCTGCACTGACCTTATCGTCCAAATGACGAGATTTGATAAAGCCTGTCTCTGTCACGACAGTTCGTGGGTCAAAGCTGATAAAATCACCGACTTCAATTCCCAAGGCACGAGTTTCTTTTTCATTAGTTACTTTTGCATCCAAACGCACTTCCATATTGTCTTGCGTACGTTCTGCAGTTCCTGCATCCTTGTAGACATGGCAAGAAGTTTGGTGGATAAGGATGGTTCCTGATACTTTTTCACCTGTGCTAGCTACATGAACGGTACAGTTTTCTCCTTCAATCATGTTCCAAGGAAAGCCACCGATACGGTCCAATTTGAGACGGCCGTCTGGTTTGACAGCGCGAACAATAGCACCCAGCGTATCCACATGGGCAGTCACATAGCGTTGTTGTTCATCATTTTGACCTTTGATAGTTACATTGACACCGCCCTTGGCTGTGCGAATCGGTTGGTAACCGAAGCCTTCTAGAGTCTTTACTAAATAGTCCGAAATCTCACGAGTGAAGCCCGTTGGCGACGCAATGGCTGTTAGTTCTTTGATATATTCTACTGTTTGATTCATTTCTTCACCTCTTTTAATACCTATTATAACACATTTATCATCGGATAAAAAAAGAAAATCACTCCTGTAGACTTAGCTACAAAAGTGATTTCAGTGATTAATCCATTTCAAAAACATCGCTTTCTTGCTTGTTTGGTAGAACCAATGAGAGCAAGATTCCGACAACGGCTGGTACCAACCATGGGAGTGATGCCTTGGCAAAAGGAAGAGCGTTGACAAGATTTGCAAGGAACTCAACCTTAAATGAGCTTCCTAGTACGCTTGCAATGGCAATAGCTGAAACAACAGCAATTGTCAACTGCATACCTGGTTTTGAAAGAGCGACAAATTTGTTGACAATGACAATCATAACGATGGCAATCGTGATTGGGTACAAGATAACCAGTACAGGGATTGAGTACTTGATAATCGCATCAAGACCCAAATTGGCAATCGCAAATCCAATCAAGGTAAAGGCTGTCGCATAAACCTTGTAGCTGATTTGTGGGAAACGCTCATTAAAGAACTCAGCTGTTGACACAATCAAACCAACTGTTGTTGTGAAGCAGGTTACGGTAACCATAGCTGCAAGGAAGAGTTGAGCTGTTGAGCCAAAGATTTCTTGAGTGGCTTGTGACAAGATGTAAACACCTGGTGTTCCACCCTTCATCGCTTCAGCAGGCACTGGGAAATGATTTCCAAGGAACCCTAACCCGATGTAAAGAGCACTGAAGGCAAGGGCAACAACGATACCAACAACCCAAATAGTTGAAATATATTCTTTTTTACTTGAGAATCCAAGTTGTTTCAAGGTTTGAACTGCGATTACGCTAAAGGCAACTGAGGCAAGGGCATCCAGGGTATTATAACCTTCTAGGAAACCTGTACCAAAGGCAGAAGCTTGATAAGCAGCTGAAGCAGCTTGAGGACTTGTTCCACCGTATTTGATAGCTCCTAGAACAACCAAGATGACAATCAAGATTGCAAAGACTGGAGTTAAAATACGTCCAATGCGGTCTAAGATTTTTGATGGATTAAGCGAAATCAAATAGGCTGCCGCAAAATACAGAACCGTAAAGACAATCAAGCCTAGACCTTTATTTGCATCCGACAAAAGGGGGCTAATCCCCACTTCGTAAGCTGTTGTAGCTGTACGCGGGATAGCAAAGAATGGACCGATTGACAAGTAAAGAACCGATAGGTAGAGAGTCGCAAACCAAGGCGCTATCTTTGTTGAAATCTCGTAGATATATCCTTTAGGATTGAGCGTTCCAATAATAAGGGTCAAGACGGCGATACCGACGCCTGAAAAGACAAAACCTGCGATGGCAGGAAGAAAATGTTCCCCAGATAGAGCACCTAGAGAAGGCGGAAAAATCAAGTTCCCCGCACCAAAAAATATTCCAAACAGGAGCAAACCTGTTAAGGCACCTTTTTTAGCCATGAAAATCTCCTTCATATTTATAAAATACTGACTTAGTATATCACGAATAGGAGTATGAAAAAAGCATCACGAAGTAAAATGTTAAATGTTTTTAAGATTCTAAAAAGTATGAATTATCTAAAAACAAAACTCTCCTACCCAGACCACACTAAGTAGGAGAAAGTCTACTGTTTAAAGTTCTTCAAAAGCTAACATGCCACCCTGAACATTGATAACTTCATAACCTTGTTCAGCTAGGAATTGACAAGCACGCGCTGATCTCATTCCAGCTTTACAAATAACATAATGCAACTGGTCCTTGTCCAACTGATCATAATTATCAGCTAATTGACTAAGAGGTAGGTTGTGAGCACCTTCTAAATGAAGAGCTTCAAACTCATCCACTTCTCTCACATCCACTAGAGAAAGTTGGTCGTTTTGGTAAAGCTGGTAAAATGCGTCAAAGGAAATTTCTTTCATTCTTTTTCTCCTAAAATATCTCTAATTCTTTTTTTCAAATCTGGCACTACTTCTGCCTCAAACCAAGAATTTTTGGCCATCCAGATTTGATTTCGTGGTGAGGGATGAACTAGTGGAAAATAGTCTGGCAGATAGTTCTGGTAATGTCTTACTCGTTCTGTCACCTTACCACTGACTTTCTCCTGTAAATAGTAGGCTTGGGCATATTGCCCAATCAAGATGGTCAACTGAATATCGGGCAATTCTTGCAAGATCTGCGGATGCCATTTTTCTGCAAAGCCAGTTCTCGGTGGCAGATCACCTGACTTGCCATGCCCTGGAAAGTAGAAATCCATAGGCAGAACAGCAAAATAACCTGAGTTGTAAAAGGTATCTTCATCCACACCTAGCCAATCCCGTAAGCGGTCACCACTCTTATCTTTCCAGTAAAGGCCTGCTTCTTGAGTTTTAAGTCCAGGCGCTTGACCGATGATATTGATGCGAGCAGTCTTTGGCGCTGCAAAGAGAGGCTCGATGCCACGCTCTGTATAGCTGGCATTCTGTGGATCCGCCATGATAGCCTGCTTGATTTTTTCGATATGAGACATCTAATTTCCCTCCAAAAAGAAGTCCAAGCATAAAATCTCAGACTTCTATCGTTTTATTTGATCAATTCGTAAATAGCTTCAGCATAGATTGCTGCTGCGCGGAAGAGATCGTCCAAGGCGATAAATTCATTGGCTTGGTGCATGGTGTCAATAGAGTCTGGGAACATGGCACCATAGGCAACACCTCGTTCTAGCAAGCGACCAAAGGTACCACCACCGATAACTTGTTCATGACCTTGAAGACCAGTTTGTTTTTCATAGACATTCAACAATGTTTGCACAAGCGGATCTTCCATTGGCACATAGTGAGGGGTGTGACCGTGTTCAGAAAGGCTAACAGAAGCAACTGGCAAGTTTTCAAGGATTGACTTAATTTGTTCTGGACTTGTCCCTTTTGGATAACGGATATTAAGGGCAATCGTATTGTCAGCACTTGTTTCGTCAAAGCGGAAGACACCCGCATTCATAGAAAGGGCACCCATCTTTTCATCCACATGGGCAATCTTGAGATTTTCCCCCTCGTGGTCGTTCAAAAGAATTTTTCCAGCGATATCAAGGTAATCTTTAGCTGGTCCAGCAAAGTCGAACTTGCTGAGGAAGAGGGCAAGGTAGGTCGCACCATTGACACCTGAAGCAGGCATGGCACCATGGGCTGATTTACCAATGATGGTCACCTTGTATTGACCAGCTTCTTCTTGAATTTCTCCTCTGAGTTTGTATTCTTCAACAAAGGCATCTAGTTTAGCTTGCAAGTCAACCAAGTCACCTGAAATAACTGCTGTTGCTGATTCAGGCACCATGTTTTCACGCAAACCACCTGTGAAGCTGTGAAGACGGACAGCACCTGTATTTTCACCTGCAAAGTGAAGGTATTCGGTAATGTTTCCTTTTTCACCATTGATGATAGGAAATTCAGCGTCTGGAGAGAAACCGAAGTCTGGTTTCGCAAGTCCTACGTGCTCGAAGTAGTAGTCCATGTCTGCCCAGCCTGATTCTTCGTCTGTTCCAACGATGAAACGAACCTTCTTAGAAGTTGGAAGGCCCAATTCTTTGATGATTTTCAAACCATAGTAACAAGCTGTTGTAGGTCCCTTGTCATCTGAAGCTCCACGCGCATAAAGGCGACCGTCTTTGATAGTTGGTGTGTAAGGATCTGTGTCCCAACCGCTACCAGCTGGCACCACGTCCATGTGGGCAAAGATTCCGAGAACTTCTTCTCCTTCACCAAACTCAAAATGTCCTGCATAGTTATCGACATTCTTAGTTGGATAACCATCGCGATCTGCGATTTCAAGGAATTTTTCCAAGGCCTTTACTGGACCAGGTCCAAATGGATGTTCAGCATCAGCCTTGCTATCATCACGTTCTGAGTTGATTTCCAAAAGGCTAAACAAGTCAGCCAAGAGGTCTTCTTTGCGTTTTTCTACTTCTGCTGTAAAATCAATTGCTGTCATTTTTTTCTTCTTTCTATCTTTTCTCAATGATTTCATCTACTGGCAAGCGGTAGCTTGGTTCCAATTTTTCGTCTGTATAACCCACTGTAATCAAGAGTTCTGGACGGAAACGGTCTTCGATATCCAAAACTTCGTTGGCTTTTGATTTATCAAACCCAAGAATCATATTTGAGCCAATTCCTTGGTCTGTAAGAGCCAGAATCAAGTTCATGGCAACTAAACCTGCATTGAGAGCTAGGTAGTCACTGACCTGTTGTTCATTGTAACGGGCAAACTCAGCTGGCAAATTTTTCATGAAGTATTGAAGTTGTTCTTCTGAGAAATTATTAGCACCACCAACTCGGGCAATCTTACGGGCACGTTTAGCCAGATCTGTATCTGTAAACAAGGCAATAGTTACAGGCGCTGATGATACCTGTTCAAAGTTTGAACCATAAGCCAATTTTGCCAATTCAGCATTTTTCTCACGTACTACCACAAATTTCCAAGGCTGGCTGTTGTGGGCGCTCGGTGCCAAGGTTGCGATTTCGATAGCCGTACGCACATCTTTGGGATCCACTGGCTTGTCAGTGAAATGCTTGGTCGCATGACGTTTTTTATTTAATTCAAGAAATTTCATAATCGATTTCCTTTTCTAATTCTACTGCTTCCATTCTACCATAATTTGAAAGAGCTTGCAGGGATTTTTCATGATTAAGTTTTTTTATCACAACCATAAAAAATATATATTGGTTCATCGGGAATGTTTCTGATAAACTAGCAGGTAACTTTACATTTGAATGGAGACATTATGAAAAAATTTAGCCTATTACTAGCCATCCTACCATTTTTGGTTGCCTGCGGGAATCAAGCCACACCCAAAGAGACCAGTTCTCAAAAGACAATCGTCGTTGCTACAGCTGGTGATGTACCACCATTTGACTACGAAGACAAGGGCAATCTGACAGGCTTCGATATCGAAGTTCTAAAAGCAGTGGATGAAAAGCTCAGCGACTACGAGATTCAATTCCAAAGAACTGCCTGGGAAAGTATCTTCCCAGGACTTGATTCTGGTCACTATCAGGCTGCAGCCAATAACTTGAGTTACACAAAAGAGCGTGCTGAAAAATACCTTTACTCACTTCCAATTTCTAATAATCCCCTCGTCCTTGTCAGCAACAAGAAAAATCCTCTGACTTCACTTGACCAAATTGCTGGCAAGACAACTCAAGAGGATACTGGAACTTCAAATGCTCAATTCATCAATAACTGGAATCAAAAACACACTGACAATCCCGCTACAATTGATTTTTCTGGTGAGGATATCGGTAAACGAATCCTTGACCTTTCTAACGGTGAATTTGATTTCCTAGTTTTTGACAAGGTATCCGTTCAAAAGATTATCAAGGATCGTGGCTTAGATCTCTCAGTCGTTGATTTACCTTCTGCAGATAGCCCCAACAACTATATCGTTTTCTCAAGCGACCAAAAAGAGTTTAAAGAGAAATTTGATAAAGCGCTCAAAGAACTCTATCAAGACGGAACCCTTGAAAAACTTAGCAATACTTATCTAGGTGGTTCTTATCTCCCAGATAAATCTCAATTACAATAAGATATATAAAAGCGATTGGACCAGCCAATCGTTTTTAGTTTGCATTGGTTATCTTAGGGAACTCTTACAAAAAATCAAAAAAATTCTTCACATCTTCTACATACCCATGCTTTTCTATTAAGCTTGCTAATAATTCCAGATTGTGTCCCTGATAGTTATCTTCACGACGTAGTTCTTCATACATTTCGATAAAGGGAAGCCCCTTGGACTTTGCCAAGTCTAACTCCGCTTCATAAGCATAAGCGACTTTACGAAATAGGATATTTACCAATTCCCCATCTTCAACTTCTATCACGGCATACTGGGCACGGTGATTTTTTAACATCTCCCAATCAAAATAGGGCATGCCAATCGAACCTGGATTGATGATTTGTTGCCCTTGACTGCCATAACGAAGCAACTGCTTGTGAACATGACCGTAGATTGCCACATCGGTTTCCGCATCTAGCAGTTGGTCAAATTTATCTGTATCATTCCCAACCAGTAGGTCTCCACCATAATTTTTGTCAGGTAAATTATGTGAGAGAGAAAAGCGCAGTCCGTCAACTTCTTTCTTTTCTAGCAAAGGTAAGCTTCGTAGCCAGACAATCGTTGCAGGATCCATTCGCTCCATCAAAAACTGAGTCATGCGCATTGACTGGATTTCTTGTGGATCTTCCAAACCGTATTCACCATCCAAAGCCTCAAGGACACAATCATCCCAATTGCCTCGAACACTTGCCGTGATAGGAAGGTCATTTAGCAGGGCTACCAAGTCACTTGCACCTGGACCAGGAAGAAAAACATCTCCCAGAAGCCAGTATTCACTGACTCCTTGATTTTTAGCATCTGCAATAACTGCTTCTAAAGCAGTCGTATTGCCATGAATATCTGATAAAATTGCAATTTTATGATTCATTGTGGTTTCCTTCCGTTTGGTAATCTACTCTTTCTTCCGCAACTTGAAGTAAGGCTTCTGCTTCCTGCGGATTCAACTTCCTCTGAACTGCTTCTGCGACTGCTCTTGGCACCCCAACTTCGACAATCTCATCCACACTGGCTTCCTTGATTTTAGTTAGAGACTTGAAATGCTTCATAAGATTTTGCTTGCGTTTAGGCCCCAAACCTTCAATCCCATCCAATTGAGATGAGAAAGAATTTTTGGATCGCAGTTGGCGGTGGAAGGTGATGGCAAAGCGGTGAACCTCATCCTGAATGCGTTGAAGGAGGAAAAATTCCTGAGAATTGCGAGATAACTCCACCACCTCAAGCGGATCTCCAAAGAGCAATTCATGGGTTTGGTGCTTGTCATTCTTTTGCAGACCTGCAATTGGAATATCCAAACCCAGTTCTTCTTGGATGACCTGTTTGGCAATATTAACTTGACCTTGTCCCCCATCAATGACAATCAAATCTGGCGGAGTCAAATCCTCACGCTGAACTCGGCCATAGCGTCTGCGGATAACCTCACGCATACTGGCATAATCATCTGGCCCGACTACGGTTTTTATCTTGTACTTACGGTAATCCTTCTTACTTGGTTTGCCGTTGACAAAGACCACCATGGCCGAAACAGGACTGGTTCCCATGATATTGGAATTATCGAAGGATTCGATGCGGACTGGGGTCGGTATTTGAAGCAAACGACCTAGATTTTCAATAGCCCCTTGTGTCTTTTCGACAGATTTTTCTAACAGATTGAACTTCTGCTCTAGGCTGACTCGGGCATTCTTTATAGCTAGATTGACCAGCTGCTTTTTCTCTCCACGTTGGGGCTTGAGAATCTTGGTATCCACCAAGGCCTTGACAGCTTCTTCGTCAATATCCTGCGGAATTAGCACCTCATTGGGTACTAGGTGAGATTTTTCTTGATAAAATTGTCCCACATAGGTCAAGAAGTCCTCATCTGGATCATTGTAGTAGGGGAAGAGATTAACATCGCGTTCAATCAGCTTGCCTTGACGAACAAAGAAAACCTGAACACACATCCAGCCCTTGTCCACATAGTAGCCAAAAACGTCACGATTTTGGAGATCCTTGGCCATGACCCGTTGCTTGGTCCGAAGCGTTCCAATGGCTTGAATTAGGTCACGGTATTCCGCTGCACGTTCAAATTCCATAGTCTGGGCAGCACTTGCCATCTTCCCCTTGAGGTCATCGATGATTTTGTCATCCTGTCCTTTTAGGAAATCAGAAACCTCCTGAGCCATAGACTTGAAATAGTCCTCATCTTTCTTACAGATGGTGTGGGCCATACATTGACCGATATGGTAATAAAAACAGACCTTAGACGGTGGATTGGTACACTTACGAAAAGGGAAAATCCGATCCAGCAGTCGCTTGATTTCATTGGCTGCCCCTACATCTGGATAGGGACCAAAGTAGAGACCACCGTCCTTTTTGACCTGACGAGTGATAATCAAACGAGGATAGCGCTCATTGGTGATTTTGATGAAGGGATAGGACTTATCATCCTTGAGCATAATATTGTATTTAGGCTTATTTTCCTTGATCAGGTTGATTTCTAGGAGAAGGGCCTCAATATTAGACTCCGTAACAATAAATTCAAAATCTACAATTTCAGACACCAGAGCCTCTGTCTTGGTATCGTGACTCCCACGGAAATAGGACCTCACACGGTTGCGCAGGTTTTTAGCCTTTCCTACATAGATAATGGTGCCGTTTTTATCCTTGTGAATGTAGCAACCAGGGCTGGTCGGCAAGAGCTCTAGTTTTGATTTAATCAAGTTATTCATAGTTCCATTATAGCAAAAAAGTAGGGAAAGATAGTCCCCTACTCATTGGTCTCATATAATTTTCGAAGGTTTGCAACATCCTCTTCCTGAATACCATAAAAGGAACCCGCAGGTTGCATCACAGACTTCTCATCTGTATGGTCCAAGCCAATCGCATGCCCCAACTCATGTTCTGCCGTATGGATAATGCGCTCATAGGAATAACCATAGTCTGGATTGGACAAATAATAATGATTCAACCGCACCGTTACAGACAAGAATTCCCCCGTCAAGAGATTGGTCTGACTTTCCGCCTCTCCTGCTACAGGAGTGTTTCCGTCGTTCATCTCAGTAGCAAAGATATCCGCCTTGCTGGACTCAGTCACAAGTTCAAAGTTAAAAGCACCAGTTTGATTCCAATTCTGAATCGCTTCTAAATAAGCCTTTTGAAAGCGTGAATCCATCTGGGGGGCCAAGTAAATACGAGCAGAGGCCTGCGGCCACCTTCCTTCAGAATGCTGGTGGCTATCTGTCTGGTTCAACTTAGGCAGTTGCCCTGTTTTTTCCCATTGGTCGATACTTTGTTGACCAATTTTTACTGACCGCTCTGCTTGCTTTAGCGCTCCTTGAAAATCTCCGTTCAGATACCAGAGAAATCCAAAAGTAAGAGCCCATAAAAGCAAAGCTATCCAAACCAGGCGCCAAAACAAATGCCAAATAAAAGAAAAGAAAGCCCCTATCAAACGAAAAAGCCAGCGCATGTCCCTCCACCTTTCTAGAAAATAAAGACTATTTTACTAAAACAAGCTGAAAGAAATCTAAATTATGACAATCTCTCTTCTAATTTGAAATCAATTGGCAGGGTTGCTAAAAACCGTTCCAATTGTTTTTCCCAGTAGTACCATTCATGAGTTCCAGCACTATGGCTATAGGTCACATCAAAGCCTAATTTTTTGAGATTTTTCACTGCTAGATTATTGGCTTCATACAAGAAATCCTGTTCGCCACACCAAGCCCAAAACTTAGTCTTTTTATCTGATTTTTTAGCCAGACTTTCAAGAGAATAAGGGCTAGCTGTCCAATCTTTAATCTCCCCAAACACACCTCTCCAATAAGCTGGTGTTCCCAGATTTTGGCTTTCAGGAGAAAAATCTTGAAAACTAAGGGCGCCTGAAAAACTAGCTGCATGAGAAAAACGATTTGTTGCAAGAGCCAGTTTGAAACAGCCATAGCCTCCCATAGAGAGACCAGCGATAAAGGTCTTTTCACGCTTACTAGTCATATTAGGGAAGAAACGTTTCAAAACCTCTGGCAGTTCCTCTGCTAGAGCTGTGTAGTAGTCAAAACCATACTGGGTATCTGTATACCAACCATTGCTGGTATTGGGCATGACGACGATAAGATTAGTTCCACGAAGCAAACGTTCTACATTGGTCCGCTTGAGCCAGCTATTATGGTTGCCAGACATCCCGTGCAAAAGGTACAAGACAGGGATATCTTTACATTCTGGTTCTTCCACTCGATTAGCGTCAGGATAGAGAACATTCACTCCCCACTCCATATCCAAAACTTGTGAGTAATACTCAATTTTCATTACTGCCATAATTTTTTCCTCTATTTTTCTATAAGAAAAAGCCGAAATTCGACTTTCTCTCTATTTATTTCAACGATTATTTTGCTTCCATCACTACTGGTAAAATAGCTGGACGACCTTTGGTTTGATCAAAGAGATACTTGGTCAAATTATCACGAACCTTCCCTTTGAGATCTGCCCAGTCAAAGTCATCGCCTTGAAGATACTCTTCTACCGTTTGGTTAATCAATTCTGAACTTTCACGGAGAATATCGCGACTCTTCTTGAGATAAACGAATCCACGCGTGTGAACACGAGCCTTGGCCACAATTTTCTTCTCACGGCGGTTAACGGTGATTGCTACGATGAAAATGCCATCCTCTGACAAGACCTTACGGTCACGAAGAACCACATTTCCAACATCACCGATGGCATTCCCGTCAATCAAGACATCCCCTGCCGAAACTGCGCCAGCTGGGACAAAGTCCCCATTCTCATAAGCCATGCTAGTTCCCTTTTTAGGGATAAAAATGCGTTCTGGCAACATTCCAACTGCCATAGCAGCCTTAGCATGGGCATCTAACTCACGGTATTCCCCTTGAATTGGGAAGAGATACTTAGGTTGCAAGAGATTAATCATCAATTGAAGATCACGCGCATTTCCGTGACCTGACACGCGCAAGCTTTGGGTGATCAGTTTGACAACTCCACCAGCTTGGTAAATCATATTTTCCACACGCGCCATAACTGCTTCCTTGGCGATAGACGGAGTCGTTACGATATAAACTAGGTCACCGTCCTTGATTTCCACATAACGGTGGCGACCAATCGACATCTTGCGAAGACCGTTGATAGGCTCACCCATACGACCTGTCTCAAGGATAATCAACTCATGGTCTTCAAAACGAGACATATCTTTTGGCTTAATCAAAAGACTTTCGTTAGCTAGAGACAATTTCTTGAGGCGAATAGCTGTGCGGACGATATTTTCAATATCAAACCCTGTCAAAACCACACGACGACCTGTCTCATCCGCAGCGTCAAACACCTGCTGGATACGAGAGAGGTTGCTGGCTACTGCTGCAACGATGATACGTCCCTCCCAGTCCGCAATAGTTTGAGTGATTTCATCCCCAACTTCACTTTCGCTAGCCACTTGGATATTACTGTCCGCATTGGCTGAATCACTGAGCAGAGCTAAAACTCCGTCACGACCGATTTCTGCCAAACGAGCGAAGTCTGTCGCATAGGATTCACTAGCTGTCTGGTCAAATTTGAAGTCACCTGTATAAACGATGCTACCTTCAGCCGTCTTCAAGACCACACCCAGACTTTCAGGGATAGAGTGGGTCGTACGGAAGAAGGACACCACAGTCCCTCCAAAATCAATCTCCGAATCCTCATCGATGACATGGAAATCATTGAATTTCTTAACCGTATCATTTCCTTTAACAAAGAGTTTTGCCAACTCAATGGTCAACTCAGATCCAAATACAGGCACCTTGGCTTCAGCCAAGAGATAAGGCAGAGCACCAATGGCATCAGCATGGCCGTGGGTCAAGAAGACCCCAGCGATACGGTCGCTATTTTCAAAAAGGTAGTCCATATTTGGAATAACTACGTCCACCCCTAGTTGTTCATTTTCAGGGTATTTCAGACCTGCATCCAAAACAAAAATAGACCCATCGATTTCAGCGATATACATATTTTTCCCATTTTCACGTACACCACCAAGTGTTGTTAAACTGATATTACTCATTTTTCCTCCGAAAGCTTAGTTTATCTTGATTATAGGGTTGCTTACCCTCTTATTCTAAAAGCACTATTACTTTTAGCCGAATCTTTTCCTACCATTATACCATTTTTTTGATGATTTTCAAAATGAAGATTTGTTTTCAAAAAAGAGCTGGTTACCCAACTCTTTCCAATCTGCTACTATTTCTCCATCAAAAAGTCATAGATTTCTTGCACGGTACCCAGCGCCATCATTTCTTGGTCTTTAACGGTTTGTTTGAGATTTTGGTAAATCTGACTTTCTCCTATTTCTCGCTTTGGCGCTTCTTTATTGACTGTCATGACACCATCTTTGATCGTCACAAAGCCTAGCTCTTCAAATACTTGAATCATCTTGACCAGCAAGATTTGTTGAATATTAAGATAAGTAGCCAAATCCTTCAGCTTATAGCGAATATCAAACTCTGGAAACTGGTAGATTGTCTTGTACAATTTGGCAAACTGATCTCTAGTTCCATAACCTGTCAGATAATAGGCCTTATCAATGTCATTTTTGAAATAGACAGCAGAGAAATGCTGTTCCTGAAAAATGGTCTTCAGCTGAGTAATATCTTCAGGAATTGTTTTTACAACCACAGCTTCACTAGCCGCCAGATTTGGTACTTCTCCAGCAAAATCCAAGACTGGAACTCCTTCTGGCAAGACTGCATTTTTTCCACGGATGTTAAAAAGTTGAACACCCTCTACACGTGCATCCACCATCATCAACTGGAGGGCCGTTTGGCCATTCCATTGATTGACAGACAATTTGACTGCCAACTCTAGATTCTTAATTTGAGAAAATTCTGTTGCCCATCTACCTTGACCGAAGGCTACCACTTCAAAACTCGCCTCACCCTTAGAAATTTTCAGTTTGAGATGGGCGTTGCCAGCTCCCATTGTTCTAGCACTTTCGACCTGAAAATCCTTGATATAAAAGACAGGTTTCTGATTATCCATCCCAAAAGGTGCCAAGCGTTCAAAGTTCTTGACCGTTTCAAGACTCAAAGTCTCCAAATCCAGTTCTTCATCTAGATTTAACTTGTTCTTGCCAGCAGCATCTGTACCTTTTTCACGGACATATTCTTCCAAAACCTGAGATAAATCTGAGAGTTTTTCCACTTCCAGTGTCATTCCTGCTGCGCCAGCATGACCGCCAAATGCGATAAAGAGGTCGCGATGGGGATCTAGGGCTTCAAAAATATCGACCGCTTCCACACTACGAGCACTGCCCTTGGCACGACCGTCCTCTATATTAAGAACAATGACCGTCTGTCCTAATTCTTCCAACAAACGACCAGCTACGATTCCTAGAACCCCAGGATTCCAACCTTCCTTGGCTAAGACCTGAACCTTCTTCTCAGGATCCACCATGGTCTTAGCTTCTTCATAGATAGACTGAACGATTTCCTTGCGCTCTTCGTTTTTCTGATGAATCATAAGGGCAATCTCATGCGCTTCCTCGTCGTCAAATCCAGTCAGCAAATCAATGGCAGGATTGGGATCATCCAATCGGCCCAAGGCATTCAAACGAGGGGCAATCTGAAAACCAACCGTTTCTTCTGTCACTTCATTAGCAGCAATCCCAGCCATATCCAACATTTCTTGCAGACCTATGCGCTGAGTATGCCCTAGCATTTCCAGACCATATTGAACCAAGATACGGTTTTCATCTGTCAAGCTCACCATATCTGCAATGGTTCCGATAGCGACCAAATCAAGTAATTCCACCTGTACTTCTTCTAAAAGGGCGCAAGCCAGCTTGAATGCCACTCCACAACCAGCCAAATATTGGAAAGGATAGTCTGCATCTGGATGCTCAGGATGGACAATGGCATAAGCATCTGGCAGGGTTTCAGGCATGGAATGGTGGTCGGTCACAATGACATCCACTCCCATAGACTGGGCCAATTCAATGGCTTCATGACCAGCGACCCCATTGTCCACCGTCACAATCAAGGAAATTCCTTCTTGCTCGATAAAGTATTTATAAACACTAGCATTTGGACCATAGCCATCAGTAAAACGATTGGGCAGGTAAACACGGCACTCAGCACCAAGCTGTTCCAAACTTTCCTTCACAATCGAAGCCGAAGTCATGCCATCCGCATCATAGTCTCCATAGATGAGAATATTTTCCCCTTCTTCAATGGCCTGACGAATGCGAGTCACTGCCTTGTCCATATCATGGAGCAGATAGGGGTCATGCAAGTCCTCCAAGGAAGGTTCTAAAAACTTCTTCAGACTTTCTTCATCCTGAATCCCTCTCTCAAATAATAACCGAGCCACCTCAGGACCCAGTCCAGCCTTCTTGGCTATCTTTGTAAAATCCGCATCTTCAACCTGCGGGGCAAATTGCCATTCATAAGTAGGTGTTATCAAAAAGACATCCACTCTTTCTAAGAATTCTATTGCTTCATTATAACATGATTTAGGCTTTTTCTCTATCCTGATTGCTTTTTTATAAAATTTTAGTGAATTTTTTCAGATATGATTTGACAAGGCCATTCTTTTGGTGTAGAATCATGTTATAAAATCTAACACAAAGGAGATTCCTTATGGCTTTAGTAGAATTTGAACACGTCGAAAAATATTACGGAGACTACCACGCACTCCGCGACATCAATCTCCGTTTTGAAAAAGGGCAAGTTGTTGTACTCCTAGGCCCTTCTGGTTCTGGGAAGTCCACTCTTATCCGTACGATTAATGGTTTAGAGGCTGTTGACAAGGGAAGTCTCCTAGTAAATGGTCACCAAGTTGCTGGTGCCAGCCAGAAAGATTTAGTGCCTCTTCGCAAGGAAGTCGGCATGGTTTTCCAGCATTTCAACCTCTACCCACACAAAACAGTGTTAGAAAACGTAACACTTGCACCCATAAAAGTTCTAGGAATTGATAAAAAAGAAGCTGAAAAAACGGCCAAAAAATATCTGGAATTTGTAAATATGTGGGACAAGAAAGATTCTTATCCAGCCATGCTGTCTGGTGGACAAAAACAACGGATTGCCATCGCACGTGGTCTCGCTATGCATCCTGAACTCCTCCTCTTCGATGAGCCAACATCTGCCCTTGATCCTGAAACCATCGGCGATGTTCTAGCAGTTATGCAAAAATTGGCCCACGAGGGGATGAATATGATAGTCGTCACCCATGAAATGGGCTTTGCCCGTGAAGTTGCTGACCGCATCATCTTTATGGCTGACGGAGAGGTTTTGGTGGATACGACAGATGTCGACGACTTTTTCGACAATCCAAGCGAACCTCGTGCCCAACAATTCCTCAGCAAAATCATCAACCACGAAAGTGACAAAGTCAAATAAGGAGGCGCCTATGAAAAAGAAATTCTTTTTATCAGCATTATTGATTAGCCTTTTGAGCCTGTCTGCTGCAAAACCAGTTCAGGCCGACACCAGTGTCGCAGATATTCAAAAAAGAGGCGAGCTAGTTGTCGGTGTCAAACAAGACGTTCCCAACTTTGGCTACAAGGATCCCAAGACAGGAACCTATTCTGGTATCGAAACCGACTTGGCCAAGATGGTAGCAGATGAGCTCAAGGTCAAAGTTCGCTATGTGCCTGTTACCGCGCAAACTCGTGGACCGCTCTTAGACAATGAACAGGTTGATATGGATATCGCGACCTTTACCATCACAGACGAGCGCAAAAAACTCTATAACTTTACCAGTCCCTACTACACCGACGCTTCTGGCTTTTTGGTCAATAAATCTGCCAAAATCAAAAGCATTGAGGATCTAAACGGTAAAACCATCGGAGTTGCCCAAGGTTCCATTACTCAGCGCTTGATTACTGAACTGGGTAAAAAGAAAGGTCTAACCTTTAAATTCGTCGAACTTGGTTCCTACCCAGAATTAATTACTTCCCTTCATGCTCACCGTATTGATGCCTTTTCCGTTGACCGCTCGATTCTATCTGGTTATATCAGCAAACGCACAGTACTACTAGATGATAGTTTCAAACCATCTGACTACGGTATCGTTACCAAGAAATCAAATACCGAGCTCAACGACTATCTCGATAACTTGGTTACTAAATGGAGCACGGATGGTAGTTTGCAAAAACTTTATGACCGTTACAAGCTCAAACCATCTAGCCATACAGCAGATTAAGGAGGACACCCTATGACAGATTTATCATCTTGGACAGCCTATTTTCAGGATTTTGGTCAATTTTTCAATGGTTTCCTCTTCACTCTTGCCCTAGCAATTGGATCCTTTATCCTAGCCATGGTTTTGGGCATCTTCTTTGGAGCCATGTCAACCAGCAAACGTCCTATTTTGCGTATTTTAGCTCGCGTCTTTGTGGAATTTTATCAAAACACTCCCCTCTTGGTGCAGTTTGTTATCGTTTTTTATGGTCTACCTCTTATCAGTGACCATATCATCATGATTCCGATTTATTGGACGGCTGTTCTCTGCGTGGGTCTCTATCACGGCGCCTATATCGCTGAGGTTATTCGCTCAGGGATTCAGTCTATTCCTAGCGGTCAGATGGAGGCAGCCTTGTCTCAAGGGTTTACCTATATCAGTGCCATGCGCTTGATTATCTTGCCTCAGGCCTTTCGTATCATTCTCCCTCCTTTGACCAACCAAATCGTCAACCTCATCAAGAACACCTCAACAGTCGCTATCATCTCTGGAGTAGATTTGATGTTTGTGACCAAGTCTTGGTCAGCCCTCAACGGAAACTACATTCCAGCATTTTTAGGCGCTGCCCTTCTCTACTTTTCTCTTTGCTTCCCTGTTGCCCAGTTTGGTCGCAAGATGGAGCAAGCCAACAAAAAAGCCTATTCACTTTAGGAGGTTACTATGGAATCCATTTTAGAAGTTTTGACCCCAGATAACCTAGTCTTTATCTTTAAAGGATTTGGCTTGACGCTCTATATTTCTCTGATCGCCATCTTCCTCTCTACCCTTATCGGTACGGTTCTAGCTGTCATGAGAAATGGGAAAAATCCTATCTTGCGTATCATCTCCAGCATTTACATCGAGTTTGTGCGTAACGTTCCCAACCTCCTCTGGATTTTCACTATCTTTTTGGTATTTAAGATGAAGTCCACACCAGCTGGTATCACCGCCTTTACCCTCTTTACATCAGCAGCCTTGGCTGAGATTATCCGTGGTGGCCTCAATGCTGTGGACAAGGGCCAGTACGAAGCAGGAATGTCGCAAGGATTTACCTCAACCCAAATCCTCTACCACATCATTCTCCCACAAGCGATCCGTAAAATGCTACCAGCCATCATTTCTCAGTTTGTGACCGTGATTAAGGATACCAGTCTTCTCTACTCTGTTATCGCCCTACAAGAACTCTTTGGAGCTAGCCAAATTCTCATGGGCCGTTATTTCGAACCAGAGCAGGTCTTCAGTCTTTATATCCTGATTGCCCTCATCTACTTCAGCTTTAACCTAGCAATCTCTAGCCTGTCTCATATGCTAGCAAAACGTTGGCAACAAGCTGCAGAATAGCAAATTATACTCTTCGAAAATCTCTTCAAACCACGTCAGCGTCGCCTCACCTTACTCAAGTACAGCTTACGGCTAGCTTCCTAGTTTGCTTTTTGATTTTCATTGAGTATTAGCTCTCCATGCGATATGGAGAGTTTTTTTGCTGAGAATAGATATTTATAGAGCTCAATTTGACACCATAGTTTTTCTATGATAAAATGTAACAAATTTATTTACAACGAATTGAAAGCTAAATGAAATGGAATTTTTTATGAAATCACTCAAAGGAATACTTTTTATGATAGTCAGCTTTGTCTTAACTATTTTGACTTGGATGAACACTTCTCCCCAATTCATGATTCCAGGGCTAGCTTTAACAAGCCTATCTCTGACTTTTATCCTAGCCACTCGTCTCCCACTACTAGAAAGCTGGTTTCACGGTTTGGAGAAGGTCTATACTGTCCACAAATTCACAGCCTTTCTCTCCATTATCCTACTAATCTTTCATAACTTCAGTATGGGCGGTTTGTGGGGCTCTCGCTTAGCCGCTCAGTTTGGCAATCTTGCTCTCTATATCTTTGTCAGCATCATCCTTGTCGCCTATTTAGGCAAATACATCCAATACGAAGCTTGGCGATGGATTCACCGCCTGGTTTACCTAGCTTATATTTTTGGACTCTTTCATGTCTACATGATCATGGGCAATCGTCTTCTTACATTTAATCTTCTAAGTTTTCTTATTGGTAGCTATGCCCTTTTAGGCTTGCTAGCTGGTTTTTATATCATTTTTCTATATCAAAAGATTGGTTTCCCCTATCTAGGGAAAATTACCAATCTCAAACGCTTAAACCACGATACTAGAGAAATTCAAATCCATCTTAGCAGACCTTTCAACTATCAATCAGGTCAATTCGCCTTTCTAAAGATTTTCCAAGAAGGCTTTGAAAGTGCTCCACATCCTTTTTCTGTCTCAGGCGGTCACGGCCAAACTCTTTACTTTACTGTCAAAAATTCAGGCGACCATACCAAGAATATCTATGACAATCTTCAAGTCGGCAGCAAAGTAAGCGTAGATAGAGCTTACGGGCACATGATTATCAACCAAGGACGAGAAAATCAGGTTTGGATTGCTGGAGGTATTGGGATCACCCCCTTCATCTCTTACATCCGTGAACATCCTATTTTGGATAAACAGGTTCACTTCTACTATAGCTTCCGTGGTGAGGAAAATGCAGTCTATCTAGATTTACTCCGTGACTATGCTCAGAAAAATCCTAATTTTGAACTCCATCTAATAGACAGTAGGAAAGATGGCTATCTTAATTTTAATCAAGAAGAAGTACCAGAACATGCAAGCGTCTATATGTGTGGTCCTCTTTCTATGATGAAGTCACTTGCCAAACAGATTAAGAAACAAAATCCAAAAGCAGAGCTTATTTACGAAGGATTCAAGTTCAAATAACCACTCATACTCTCCTGGAATTGCCCAGGAGTTTTTTCTATTCAATCGCCAAAAAACACCGCCAAATTTCTCTAGCAGTGTTTTGATTTTCTTTATCTTAGTAAACTGTTCTTTCAGTTTCTACATCGAAGAAGTGTGCTTTGTTCAAGTCAAATCCAAGTTCAACTGTTGCACCTGTTTGCAAGTAGTCACGAGCATCAACTTTAGCAACAAATTCGTCTTTACCAACTTGGCAGTAAAGGTGAGATTCTGAACCAAGCAATTCTGATACAGAGATGGTAGCTTTTACTACTGAATCTGGGAATGTTTCAAGGAATGCTTCCTCTGCATTCACGTCTTCTGGACGGATACCGAAGATCAATTCTTTACCTTCGTAACCTTTTTCACGAAGAACTTTCAAAGCGCCTTCTGGAACTTTCAAACGGAAACCGTCTGAAACAATTTCGCTACCAACTAATTTCACATTAATGAAGTTCATAGCTGGACTTCCGATAAATCCTGCAACAAATTTATTTACAGGGTTTTTGTAAACTTCTTGAGGAGAACCAATTTGTTCTACACGTCCGATAGTACCTGTACCAGCAGGGTTCTTAGTTGCTGACATGATAACGATACGGTCTGCAAGTGTCATCGCTTCTGTTTGGTCGTGAGTTACGTAGATGGTTGTAGCCCCGATACGACGGTGGATTTTAGCGATTTCAGCACGCATTGATACACGAAGTTTAGCATCCAAGTTTGACAAAGGTTCGTCCATCAAGAATACTTTTGCATCACGGACAATGGCACGACCCATGGCAACACGTTGACGTTGACCACCTGAAAGGTCAGCAGGTTTACGTTCCAAGAATTCTTTCAATCCAAGGATTTCAGCTGCTTCTTGTACACGTTTATCGATATCTTCCTTGCTGTATTTACGCAATTTCAAACCGAAAGCCATGTTGTCATAAACAGTCATGTGTGGGTAAAGAGCGTAGTTTTGGAATACCATGGCGATGTCACGGTCTTTTGGAGCCACGTCGTTGACAACCACGCCATCGATAGAGGCAGTACCTTCTGTGATGTCTTCAAGACCTGCAATCATACGGAGAGTAGTTGATTTACCGCATCCTGAAGGTCCTACGAAAACGATGAACTCTTTGTCTTTGATGTTCAAGTTGAAATCTTCAACTGAATAGTGTTCGCTGTTTGGATATTTTTTGTAAATATTTTTAAGATTTAATTCTACCATGAGGTGAACTCCTTTTGTCTTTTGATAGTTTTATTATATATGAAAACGCTTTACTTTTCTATGGCAAGGTGACCAAAAAAACAAAAAAGTTCTGTGCAACTTGCACAAAACTTTAGAGAATATCTGGTAAAATCAACTGATAACACAAGGTCAGGTCGGTCAATTCCTTCAACTGCAGGCCTGTCAATTCTTCCCATTTATCAATCTTGTATTGAAGAGAATTGCGGTGCAGGTAGAGTTGTTGGGCTGTTTTAGTGAGAACGGCACTATTTTCCCAAAGGGAAAGAATGATTTCCTGAATCTGGTCTTGATCCAAAATCATCTGATGTAGACATTCTTTAATGACTCTCAGGTCCACGAGCCTTTCTCCCATACTCCAAAGATAGAGTTGTGAAAAGGTATGAACACCTTGGTGACCTTGACGCCACCAAGTCTTAAACAAATCCCGCTCCGCTTTAATCAAGTCTGATAGGGCTTGATGTCCTGCCTGAGACCAAACCTGTCCTAACATAATAGACAAACGAAGTCCAAAGTCATACTCAACCGCTTCAATTGTATCACTTAAAATAGCTCGTACAGAAGTGTACTTATCTTGTTGAAGCACGAAAACATAGTCCTGAGCTCCGACTTGAAGCACCGCCTGACAGTTAGGAAAGAGAGTCCGCATCATATCTAGCCAAGAAGCTAGATTTTCCTGCTGAAAATAGGAAAGATGGCAATAAACCAGCTGAATCTTTTTGAAAGCTTGCGGTGCCTGTCCCTTCCCCTCAATCAGATAGGAATACCAAGGATTGAGCGAACGAGCCTGCTCCTGCTGGGTCAAAAGGGCAACCAACTGCTTTTCACGCTCGCTGAGCCCAGCTTCCTCCAGCAAAATCCACTGCTGAGAAGCTAAAGGGAGAGTGAGATAACCCTCTTTCTCAACCGGTTGGTCTAAAATCTGAGCCTCAGGAAACCAGTCTTGTAGTTCTTTTGCCATCATGCCCTAGCCCTCCACTTTTTGGATGCACCACGAAATCAAGCTCTCAAGACGTTCCAGATTTTCAGTCATATGGAGATAGCCCATCACTGCTTCAAAACCTGTGGACATACGGTAAGTCACCACATCAGCATTTTTGGCCTTGGTGTGACTATTGGTATTGCGACCACGTTTGTAGATTTCTTCTTCTTTTTCCGTCAGGACTTGCTCCTCCAACATGAGGGCAATCAGGCGAGCTTGAGCTTTGGCAGATACATACTTGGTGGCCTCTTGGTGGAGTTTATTGGGCTTGGTCATTCCTTTGAGAATGAGATGGCGACGAATATACATAGAATACACTGCATCTCCTTCAAAGGCTAACGCAATCCCGTTAATGAGATTGACATCAATCACGTGTCCACCTCACTCCATCTTTTGTATCCAGTAGTTTAATCCCTTGAGCAGCCAATTGGTCACGAATTTGGTCCGCTGTCGCAAAGTCACGATTGGCACGCGCTTCTTGGCGTTTTTGAATCAAAACTTCAATCTCTGCATCCAAAACTTCCTCAACAAAGACAATTCCAAAGACTTCTAACATATTCGCAAGATCCTGCTTAACACTTGCATCATAGTTGCCAGAGTTAATCCACTTAGCCATTTCAAAGACGACTGTGATACCGTTAGCAGCGTTAAAATCTTCATCCATTGCAGCCACAAACTTATCTTTAAAGGCTTGCAATTCTTGAGTATCTACAGTTCCTGTAAATGGTTGCTCATAAGTATTCTTCAGATACTTGAGATTAGTCTCTGCATCACGCACCGCTTTTTCCGTAAAATTGATAGGCTTACGGTAGTGCTGAGTGGCAAAGAAGAATCGAAGTACTTGCCCGTCAAGAGTTTTGAGGGCATCGTGTACGGTTATAAAGTTGCCCAAGGACTTGGACATCTTGACATTATCGATATTGACAAAACCATTGTGCATCCAGTAGTTGGCAAAAGTCTTGCCTGTTTTAGCTTCAGACTGGGCAATCTCGTTAGTATGATGAGGAAACTCAAGGTCGGCTCCACCACCGTGGATATCAATAGTATCGCCCAAAATTTCAGTAGACATGACCGAACACTCGATGTGCCAGCCTGGACGACCAGCTCCCCAAGGACTGTCCCAAGAAATCTCGCCTGGTTTAGCAGATTTCCATAGTGCAAAGTCTACAGGATTTTCCTTGCGAGCCGTTTCTTCATCAGTACGACCTGAAGCACCTAGCTCCAAGTCTTCCAAGGTTTTATTAGCCAATTTAGCATAGTTATGAGATTTTTCTACACGAAAGTAAACATCCCCTTGACTCTCATAGGCAAAGCCTTTTTTAATCAAGTCTTCCACAAAGCGGATGATGTCTGCCATAAATTCCACCACACGCGGATGGCGAGTCGCAGGTTTGACGCCCAAGGCCGTCACATCCTCACGAAAGGCAGCGATGTACTTGTCCGCGACCTCCTGAGGCGTGATACCTTCTTCCTTAGCACGGTTGATAATCTTATCATCCACATCCGTAAAATTGGAAATATAGGCAACCTCGTAGCCACGGTATTCGAAATAACGACGAATGGTATCAAAAGCCACCGTCGAACGGGCATTCCCCACGTGGATATAGTTGTAGACGGTTGGCCCACAAACATACATGCGAACCTTTCCTTCTTCGATGGGGACAAATTCTCGCAAATCACGAGACATGGTATCATAAATTTTAATCATGCGGTCCACTCCCTTCTCTATTTCTGACTTTTTCGGCTGAAAACCAGCTCTGCAAAAGGGCCAAATTGTCTGAGGCTATCCAGTTGGTAAAAGCGCTGCCCTTCCTCTTGGGTAAAGAGGGGAACCCCCTTTCCTAGGATAAGGGGCGCTATCTGAATAATGAGGTGATCGAAAAGATCCGCATCCAAGAGCGGTCCTACCAAGGAATTACCACCAATCACAAAGACATTTTTGCCTTTATCAATCTGGCGAACAAAGTCCACCACATCCTCAGCTACTGGCTGGTAATTACTGACAGGCATGTGCCTATCATGCGTAAAGACATAGTTTTCCGTAGCTTGATAAAAACTTTCTACATCTTGCAAATCTTGGATTTCCTCAAAGGTCCGCTTGCCCATGATTGTGATATCCATTTGCCTGTAAAAGTCATCATAGCCTGTATCCTCTACAGAGCCAAGCTGATGCAGCCAGTCTATCCTGTGCTGACTGTCTGCCAAGTAGCCATCCATGGTGATACAGCCGTAAAAATATACCGCCATTCTTGTAGTTACCTTTCTAGTTCCTTTGCTATTGTCAAAGCGATAGTGAAAAAAGTCATGACATCAGCTGTCCGCTCTTCATGGCGGGCATCCCAGGTTCGGTTATGATGATCCACATAGTCAGCAGTGTAGAAGAACTGATAGACTTTACTCTTGCGAAATTGACTCCAAGCCATGATAGCTGAAGCTTTCATGTCGACCACTTGTGCACCAGCAGCCAAGCGACGCTTGACCTTATCAGGCGTTTCTCGATAAAAGGCATTACTACTCTCTACAACCCAGACGATCTGTGACTGGCTTCTCTAGCCTGCTCGAGTTTATTGACGTAGTACTCTCGTTTTTCTTCAACTTCGTGAATGATTGGCTCATCTTTCTTACCATGAACACGAACAATCTTAGCCGGAATACCGACAACCGTCACATCACTAGGCACGTCTGCCACAACAACTGCTGCTGCACCGACCTTGGCATTTTCACCGATTTCCACTGGTCCAATAACTTGAGCATGAGCGGATATCAGAGCTCCCTTTCGAACGGTCGGATGTCGTTTGCCAACATCCTTACCCGTCCCACCAAGGGTTACTCCATGATAAAGAAGAACACCTTTTTCAACAATCGCCGTCTCCCCAATCACCAGACCAGAGCCGTGGTCGATGAAAACACCTGAATCAATCTGGGCACCTGGATGAATCTCAATCTGAGTCCAAAAGCGCCAGAACTGACTGTGCATACGAGCCAGGAGTTTGAAGCCATGCTTCCAGAGAAAATGCGAGAGACGGTGGGCCGCCAAGGCCTTGACACCTGGATAAGTCAGCAAAACCTCCAAAGTGGTGCGGGCCGCTGGATCATTTTCTTTCACGATATCAATGGTTTCGCGCCACCATCCCATACATTTCTCCTTTTCTTATTCTGAATCTTTTGGTGTTTCTGTAAATTCTTTCTTAGGTTTGTGGTCCTTGTGATGACGTGGGCGATGAGGACGCTCTGATTTTTCACCTTTTTCATCACGTTCAGGTTTTGGCGGACGAGGAAGAAGAGCTTTCATAGAAGCATCCACACGTCCTTTTTCATCAATCTTGATAACCTTAACATCAACTTCATCCCCGATTGCTACCAAGTCTTCGACATTATTGGTACGCGTCCAAGCCATCTCAGAGATATGAACAAGGGCATCTGTCTTATCAAAGAGGTTGACAAAGGCACCAAATTTCTCGATACGAACGACTTTGGCACGGTAAACTTCATCCACCTTAGCCTCACGAACCAAACCAGCAATGATTTCTTTGGCACGGTTAATAGCTTCTTGGTCGCTAGAGTAGATAGACACATTTCCTTCTTCGTCGATATCAATCTTAACGCCTGTTTCAGCGATAATCTTGTCGATGGTTTCTCCACCCTTACCGATGACAATCTTGATCTTGTCCACATCAATCTTGATGGTATCAATTTTCGGAGCAGTTGGAGCCAATTCTGGACGAACTTCTGGAATGGTTGCTTCAATCACATCAAGGATTTCAAAACGTGCTTTCTTGGCTTGAGCAAGAGCCTCAGTCAAGATTTCTGCAGTAATCCCTTGGATCTTGATATCCATTTGTAGGGCTGTAATCCCGTCACGAGTACCAGCAACCTTGAAGTCCATGTCTCCAAAGTGGTCTTCCAAACCTTGGATATCGGTCAATACAGTGTAGTTATTTCCATCTGAGATAAGACCCATGGCAATACCAGCTACTGGCGCCTTAATTGGCACACCACCAGCCATAAGAGCAAGAGTTCCAGCACAGATAGAGGCTTGAGAAGAAGAACCATTTGATTCCAATACTTCTGCTACTAGACGAATAGCATATGGGAATTCTTCCAAACTTGGCAAGACTTGAGCAAGTGCACGCTCACCAAGAGCACCGTGACCGATTTCACGACGACCTGGCGCACCGTAACGACCAGTTTCCCCTACAGAGTATTGTGGGAAGTTATAGTGGTGCATAAAGCGTTTCTTGTACTCTGGGTCCAAACCATCAATGATTTGAGTTTCTCCCATCGGAGCCAAGGTCAAGACAGAAAGGGCCTGTGTTTGGCCACGAGTGAAGAGACCTGAACCGTGCACACGAGGAAGGAAGTCAACAACCGCATCCAAAGGACGGATTTCATCGACCTTACGACCGTCAGGACGCACCTTGTCTTCTGTAATCAAACGGCGCACTTCAGCGTGTTCCATTTGTTCCAAGATTTCAGCCACATCACGCATAATACGGTCAAATTCTTCGTGGTCTGCATATTTTTCTTCATAAACAGCGGTTACTTGGTCCTTAACTGCTCGAGTTGCAGCTTCACGAGCCAATTTTTCTTCTACTTGAACCGCTTTTTGGAGGTCGCTGTTGTAGGCTGCGATGATTTCATCCTGCAATTCAGCATCTACATGAAGTAATTCCACTTCTGCTTTTTCTTTACCGACTGCCGCAACGATTTCTTCTTGGAAGGCAATCAATTCTTTGACTGCTTCGTGCCCTTTCAGAAGAGCTTCCAACATGATTTCTTCCGATAATTCTTTGGCACCAGACTCAACCATGTTGATAGCGTGTTTAGTACCAGCTACTGTCAATTCAAGAAGAGATTGCTCTGCCTGTTCTTGACTTGGGTTGATGATGATTTGACCATCTACATAACCCACTTGCACCCCAGCGATTGGTCCGTCAAATGGAATATCTGAGATAGAAAGTGCCAAGGATGAACCAAACATAGCAGCCATTGGTGCAGAAGCATTTTCATCATAAGAAAGCACTGTGTTGATGACTTGGACTTCATTACGGAAACCTTCCGCAAACATTGGACGGATTGGACGGTCAATCAAACGCGCTGTCAAGGTCGCATCTGTTGAAGGACGTCCTTCACGTTTCATAAAGCCACCAGGAAACTTCCCAGCCGCATACATTTTTTCTTCGTAGTTGACTTGGAGTGGGAAGAAATCCCCAGTTGCCATTTTCTTAGACATAACGGCAGCAGTCAAGACAGTTGACTCACCGTAACGCACAACAACTGCGCCATTTGCCTGCTTAGCAACCTGACCAGTCTCTACAATTAACTCACGACCCGCAAAAGTCGTTTGAAACACTTGTTTTGTCATTTTAATCCCCTTTGGATTGATGAAATTATACGCCTTGCCTACAAAGATCAGGATACAAAGGGCGTAAAGAATCCCGTATGAAAATAGGAGATTGACGCAGTGTGCGATGCACACCAGGAAATCTATCTTTTTCACTAGGGATTTAGCCCGTGTTCAACTACCTAGATACTTTGAAAAGTTTAAAAATATTATTCTTTAGTATTTGTCCTTTTTATAGCAGATTTGAATAGTTAAAAATCTGTTTATACCCTCATCTTTGTATCAAGTACGTACAGAGACTATTTTATCATATTTTTCTTAAAAAGTGCGGTCTTTACCATTAAAAAGGAACCATTCCCCTCACCTGAGAAGAATGGTTTGCTTTTTATTATCCTAGAGACTGATGATTAAACAAGGCATGGGTTGCTTGGTGGATGTATTTTGCTGTATCCGCATTGTTCATGGTGTAAAGATGCACACCAGCAACATCCTGAGTTACCAAGTCCACGATTTGGTCTACCGCATAGGCAAGTCCTGCTGCTCTGAGCGACTCAGGGTCATGCTCATACTTGTCTAAGATGGCTTTAAATTTACGTGGAAGATGGATATTCTCACAAGTCTTCAAGAGGCGGAGAGCCTGATTTCGATTCAAAATTGGCATAATCCCTGCATGAATAGGAACATCAATCCCAGCCAAGATACACTTGTCTTGGAAATCATAGAAGCGCTCATTGTCAAAGAAAAGCTGAGTTACAAGGCTCGAACAACCTGCATCTACTTTCTTCTTAAGATTTTGAATATCTGAAATCTGATTTGGTGAATCTGGATGCCCTTCTGGATAACAAGCACCAACAATATCAAAGTGAGGGGCTTGTTCCTTGATGAACTCAATCAAGTCAGTCGCGTAGCGGAAATCCTTTTGTGGTTCCACATCAGGGATAATATCCCCACGAAGAGCCAAGATTTTCTGCACCCCAACCTTGTCCAAGTCTGCAATGGTTTCAGCAACCTTGTCCTTGGTCAAATAGATGGCTGGCAAGTGAGCAATAGTAGGAATCGCCAAGTCATTTTGGATAAAGTCAGCCAAACGAACCGTCGTTTCCTTGATATTAAATTTATTATTGCTGGCAGTTACACTGATAAAGTGAGGAGCCAACTCCTGCATATCTTGAAGAGCAGAAATAATGTTATCATTACCCACGGCTGGGTTTGGAGGGAACACTTCAAATGAGAGTGACGGTGTTTGGCGTGACATAGTCATTATCCTTTTCTAGTTGATTTTTTCGTTAGCTGGACTCTTAGAATCCAAGTGAAACAGGCAGATTGACCAAACAGTGCTTCTTGAGAAATATTTATCTTACAATTTCTCACGCGCAGCTTTAGCTGCTTCAACAAGGCGGATCAAGCTTTCTTTTGTTTCTGGAATACCACGTGTTTTCAAACCACAGTCAGGGTTGATCCAAACTTTCTTGCTTGGCACTTTAGCAAGGATGGCTTCGATTGTGTGGTCGATTTCGCCTTCATTTGGTACACGAGGTGAGTGGATATCGTAAACCCCAGGTCCCACTTCTGTTTGGAAGTTTTTCGCTTTGAGTTCGTCCAAGATTTCAAGGTTTGAACGGCTAGCCTCAAATGAGATAACGTCCGCATCCAAGTTGTCGATAGCTGGGATGATATCTGTAAATTCTGAGTAACACATGTGAGTGTGGATTTGTGTATCTGGCGCTACTGTTGAGTGTACCAAGCGGAAGGCAGGAATTGCCCAGTCAAGGTAGTCTTCGTACCAGTCGCTACGACGGAGTGGCAATTTTTCACGAAGAGCAGCCTCGTCGATTTGGATGATTTTCACACCAGCAGCTTCAAGGTCAAGCACTTCATCCTTGATGGCAAGGGCGATTTGAAGAGTTGAATCCTTGATAGAGATGTCTTCACGTGGGAATGACCAGTTGAGGATGGTAACAGGTCCAGTCAACATCCCTTTAACAGGTTTGTTTGTACGGCTTTGTGCATAGCTAGACCATTTAACAGTGATAGGGTTAAGACGAGTGACATCACCCCAGATGATTGGTGGTTTAACCCCACGCATACCGTATGATTGTACCCAACCATTTTTAGAGAAGAGGTAACCTGACAAGTTTTGACCGAAGTATTCAACCATGTCGTTACGCTCAAATTCACCGTGAACAAGGACATCAAAGTCGATATCTTCTTGCCATTTGATCCATTCATCGATCGTTTCAGCAAGGAAAGCATCGTACTCTTCTTGAGACAATTCACCTTTACGGTAAGCCAAACGTTTGGCACGAACTTCTTTAGTTTGAGGGAATGAACCGATAGTTGTTGTTGGAAGAGCTGGAAGTTTGAAAGCTTCTTCTTGGATAGCTTCACGCTCTGCAAAGGCTGGCAAACGAGTGTAGTCTGCGTCTGTCAAACCAGCGATGCGCGCACGAAGTTCTGCATTCTCACCAACACGTTCAGTCGCAAAGAGTTCTTTGTTAGCTGCAAGAGCTGCTTCACCTTGACCATTGCGGATAGCATCCAAGTCACGAATCTCATCCAATTTTTCAACCGCAAAGGCAAAGTGGTTCAAGATTGCTGGTTCAAACTCTTCATTAGCAGTTGTAAATGGCACATGAAGAAGTGAGCATGAGCTAGTCAAAACGATGTTTTCAGCTGGAATTTGCTCAAGAACAGCCAAGCTCTTTTCGTAGTTGTTACGCCAGATGTTTTTACCATTGACAATACCTGCATAAAGAGTCTTGTCAGCTGGGAAGCCACTTTTAACGAGTTCAAGAGTTTTCTTACCTTCAACGAAGTCCAAACCGATAGCATCAACTGGCAAGTTTACAAGGTCAGCGTAAACGTCACGAACATCACCGAAGTAAGTTTGAAGCAAGACTTCAAGACCTTTTTTGTCAGCCAAGAGTTTGTTGTAGAGGTTCAAGAAGAGAGCTTTTTCTTCAGCTGTCAAATCTTTGACAAGAGCAGCTTCATCCAATTGGATACGAGTCGCACCAAGTTCAGCCAATTTAGCAAACACTTCTTGATAAGCAGCTACTAAGCTGTCTACGAAGTCTTCTGCTTTCACGCCTTCTTCAAAGTCTGACAATTGAAGGAAAGTGAATGGACCTACAAGAACTGGACGAGTGTTCAATCCAAGTTCTTTGGCTTCTTGGAACTCATCAAAAATCTTGTGACCTGCAAGTTTAACTTGGGTGTCTTTTTCAAACTTAGGAACGATGTAGTGGTAGTTGGTGTTGAACCATTTCTTCATTGGAAGGGCGCGAACGTCCCCTTTTTCTCCTTGGTAACCACGTCCCAAAGCGAAGTAGCGCTCAAGGTCAGACAAGTCCAAGTTTTGAACTGAAGCAGGTACCACGTTGAAAAGGAAAGCTGCATCTAGGAAGTTGTCATAGTGAGAAAAGTCATTTGATGGAATTTCAGTGATACCTTTTTCTTTGACAATGTTCCAGTGTTTAGCACGCAAGTCTTTTGCGGCTGCCAAGAGTTCTTCTTCTGAGATTTCTTTTCTAAAGTATTTTTCGGTTGTAAATTTTAATTCGCGGAATTCGCCCAAACGAGGGAAACCGATGATTGTAGTTGACATGATGTGTCCTCCAAAATTTGTTGTTGAAACTATCTTAACAGAAAAGAAATCATCTGTATAATTGTAAAAAATTAGGCTTTGATATAGTTTGAAACTATATCTCTGTTTTAAACAAAAGAAAAAGACCTGAGACACATGCCTCAAATCCTTTGTGTAGCTTGTTTTATAGCTTTATTTCAGTTAGACGGTTCAAACGCGTTATTAGTAATTCTTATAAGTGACTATGGCTTGTTATTAGAAAAGACTATAGGTTGATTCCCTTCTCTCGGAGATTAGCCAGACACTCCTCATAGTAGGCATCATCATGTTCGCTATAGATAGGACTAGTCAACTTTTCCTCTGCTAAGTATTGATAAGGAGGGCAGGTCTTACCACGGTAGTTCTTGTCCAGCCACTCTGGACTGACATTGTAACCACGATCAGCCATTTCCTCCATGATCAAGCGATGATAGGCATAGAGACGATAGGGCGAGTGGGTAAAGACATAGTCCACCGTCGCATGCTTTCTGCCCCAGCCATTACCACGAAGGGCGCAGCATTCTCGGTGTTGTCCCAAAAGTTGAGGACGGGGAAGTTGTGAAATCAAAGCCTCATGCCAAAGTCTCATTGGAGTCTCCCTTCAGTAACGTCGAATGTTGCAAGTAGGTATTTGGATAGCGTTCAAGCAAGTCTCTAGTCTTAGCGATTACATCTTCCTTGGAAGCCTGACCAAAGCGGTAACGATCCAGCAAGAGCATATAGTCTTTGCGCTCAACATCTGTCGCTTTCTTTTTGAAATAGCCCCAAATATGCTGAAAGGCATTGCAAACCTGACCCCTGTGTTCTGGGATTTGACAGGCACGGTCAATCATCTCTTGAACCAGACTTACCTCCACCTCTTCATTCTTCAAGTATTGGCGAATCTCATTGTAAATATTGCTGGAATGGCTCAACACGAGGTATTTGTTTCTCGCCCAGAGTTGTTGGCAAAGGGCACGTTGGTTGTTATTCATAATTGACATTATACCATGTTTAGATTCATAAATATCTATTCCTACCTTATAATCTTATAAAATTGCCTTTTTTAAAGCCGCTTGAAGTTCTTCATCTACTGCGTAGATATAGAGTCCATTTACTCCTCTTGTAAGTAAAACATTTAATTCATTTTTTAAAAGATCTTCACCAAAATTTTTCATTTCACCATTTTCGAGTTTCCTATTTTGAACTGCCCCTTTATTTTTACTAGCAGAGATATCAAACTTAATTTTACCATCTCTATATTTAACCGATGGACCAATAATGACTCCAGCATAATTCAAATCAAAACCTTGCACAGTAAAAGTGGATCCTACTTCACCAATAGTTTGTGGTTGTTCAATCCAAGAAAGTTTAGAGTTTTTCCTATCCCTACTCAATTCTCTATTCCAAGGACAAGACCAGTCATCTATTTCCACACACCAATAATCTTTAGATTCAGGTTTAGATTGACTACTATATTCCCAATCATAAGTTGCTATTAACCTAGAAATCCCTAAATGACGATTCTCATCTTTTAATTTAATAGCATCCTGTAATTCCTTGGGAGAATTAAATATCTGGATATCATAGTTATTATCTTCTTTTAATTTGGTAATTTCTCTTTTATCAATAATATTTCTAATCCAACTAATTGTTGATTCACTAGCTTTTATACGCATTTGATTATTTAATTCAATTAAATTGCCAGACAGCCTCGCTTGATGCTGTAAAGTCAAAAATGAATCATCTACCCATATTTGAGATTTACTCATTATTTGATTATCATCGTACACTAAAACTACTACTTTCGATTTTGATAGTATATCCTTTAAATGATTACCACCTTGATAAGCTTGATTTTTTGCAGTCAAAAGTAAGTGTCCTTCGTCAATAACAACTATACCAGCATTAGCATCTTGCTTTTTTAGTGCGTTTAAAAACTGAGTTGGTTTCATAGCAACATCAAGGGTTGAACCACTCTTCCATTCAAGCTTTTTCTCTATTTCTTTATAGACACTCAATTGATCATCATGATTAACAACCAAATTAATTGCATTATTTTCTCTTAGGAAATCCGTGTCATCAGAATTTAATAGATCATCGATTAAAGAACTCATCAAAACAGTTTTACCAGCACCAGCTTCTCCTTTAACCAAGATTAAAGTTCCAAACTCGTTCTTACTAAGTGCTGATGTAATTTTAAAAATGATTTCATTTTTCGCTTTTAATTGCTCATTGGTTAATTTATGAAATGGGGAAGATTTAAAAATTGCAGAATTTCTAACAATACTTTCTGCTGGAAATAAATACTTATTTTTCTTATTTAACGAACTCCAAATTTTGGTAAAAATCTCATCAAGCTCATCAGAAGTATAATATTTATTTTGAGGATTCCCTCGTCTGTTTTGAACATTTGAAACATTATCAACACTTAATAAATACAACATTAGTCTATTCTCAATATCTAGTGTCAAAGACTTATTAAAGTGATGATGACCTATAACAAACATTTTAGTAGTATTTGATTTTGAAAATTTAGTCCAATCTTCTCTAATTTCACCTAAATGTTGATTTGTACGACGTACAATATCTGTTGTTTCACCTACATAAACACTATATCCATCAGAATTTTTATCATTTACAATATATATAGTCGGATACTCAAACAATAGTATCTTGTTTTCATCACGAAAACTGATTTTTAAAGTTTCCTGTAAAGTGTCTAATGAACCACTTTCATATTTTACTTCTTCAATTACTGGTTTCAATATTTTACTCATATCAGTTACTCAACACTATAATTCAGTATATTTTTTATTATTCCCCTTACTTAATTTAACAGGATATTTCGCTTTATTTTTTTCTAATTTTTCTTCAATAATTTGTTCTATATCCAGTTGTAAATTATCAGCTAACATCATTGAATATATTAGCACATCCGCTAGTTCTTCTTTAATTCTTTCGAGAGAATTTGTTGTAACTTCTTCAGGCTGCTTCCATTGGAACAATTCTAGAAGTTCACTAGATTCCAGCAAAATAGAAATAGCTAAATCTTTTTCATTGTGAAATTTTCTCCAATCACGATCATCCCGAAATTTATTAATTTTCTCTATTGTTGATTTCATTTATTTTCTCCAATATCAATTTACTTATACACATTATATCATGAAACCCGTTCTTAAATTTTATAATTGGAATAAAATTAGGTTTAAATTCTTGAAATTCCCTCTAATCCCAAAACAATCCTTTCTCCCTTTCTCCTCCAAAATATGGTATAGTAGAAATATACTATCTATGAGGAGTTTACATGTCACAGGATAAACAAATGAAAGCTGTTTCTCCCCTTTTACAGCACCTTATCAATATCTCATCGATTGTCGGTGGGGTTGGGAGTTTGATTTTCTGTATTTGGGCTTATCAGGCTGGGATTTTACAGTCTAAGGAAACCCTCTCTGCCTTTATCCAGCAGGCAGGTATCTGGGGGCCACCTCTCTTCATCTTTTTACAGATTTTACAGACGGTCGTCCCTATCATTCCAGGAGCCTTGACCTCGGTGGCTGGCGTCTTTATTTACGGCCACATCATCGGTACGATCTACAACTATATCGGCATTGTCATTGGCTGTGCCATTATCTTTTATCTAGTGCGCCTCTATGGGGCTGCCTTTGTCCAGTCTGTCGTCAGCAAGCGCACCTATGACAAGTATATCGGCTGGTTGGATAAGGGCAATCGTTTTGACCGTTTCTTTATCTTTATGATGATTTGGCCCATTAGTCCAGCTGACTTTCTCTGTATGCTGGCTGCCCTGACCAAGATGAGCTTCAAGCGCTATATGATCATCATCGTTCTGACCAAACCCTTTACCCTCGTGGTTTATACCTACGGTCTGACCTATATTATCGACTTTTTCTGGCAAATGCTTTGACATGTAAAAAATCCGTTTGGTTTCCCAAGCGGATTTTGTGCTTTATTTTGAAACTTCTTTTGCAAGGACAAAGTTCCCAAGTGTGGCAGAACCATTTCCTGCGACTGCTGGAGTCACGATATAGTCACGCACATCTGGCACTGGTAGGTAACCATTGAGCAGAGATGTAAATTTCTCACGAACACGGTCCAGCATGTGTTGTTGAGCCATGACCCCACCACCAAAGACGATCACGTCTGGGCGGAAAGTCACTGTAGCATTAACAGCTGCTTGAGCGATGTAGTAGGCTTGAACATCCCAGACAGAGCTGTTGAGTTCAATATTTTCACCACGAATACCTGTACGAGCTTCTAGACTTGGTCCAGCCGCAAAGCCTTCCAAACATCCTTTGTGGAATGGACAAACACCGTTGAATTCTTTTTCAATATCCATTGGGTGTTTCGCCACATAGTAATGCCCCATTTCAGGGTGACCCACACCACCGATAAACTCACCACGTTGGATAACACCAGCACCGATACCTGTACCAATTGTGTAGTAAACCAAGTTTTCGATACGGCCACCAGCATTGTTACGGGCAACCACTTCGCCGTAAGCCGAGCTGTTTACGTCTGTTGTGAAGTACATTGGCACGTTTAGGGCTCTACGAAGGGCACCAAGCAAGTCCACATTTGCCCAGTGAGGTTTTGGAGTCGTCGTGATAAAGCCATAAGTTTTTGAGTTTTTGTCAATATCAATGGGACCAAATGAACCAACTGCAAGACCAGCAAGGTTATCGAATTTTGAGAAGAACTCAATGGTTTTATCGATTGTTTCGATTGGAGTTGTTGTTGGAAATTGTGTTTTTTCTACAACATTAAAGTTTTCATCACCGACAGCACAGACAAACTTTGTACCGCCCGCTTCCAAACTTCCATATAATTTTGTCATGATAAACCTCTTGTTTTTATTTTCTTTATTATAGCATATTTCGAAAGTCTAAATTTCTCTATTTTTTAGATTTTCCTCTGTAAATCTTACCATTCAAGCAAAAACGAACAAACATGTCATTTGTTCGTTTTCATTTAGCTAGGAAAGATTAGGCTTTCACTTCGATAAGAGCATCCCCCTTCGCAACTGAACCTGTTGCGACTGGAGCTACTGAAGAGAAGTCAGCTGTGTTAGTAACGATGACCATTGTTGTATCATCAAGACCAGCTGCAGCAATTTTGTTTGAATCAAATGTTCCAAGAACATCGCCTGCTTTAACCTTGTCACCTTGGGCAACTTTTTGTTCGAAACCTTCACCGTTCATAGTTACAGTGTCGATACCAACGTGGATCAAGACTTCAGCACCATTAGTTGTTTTCAAACCAAAGGCATGTCCTGTTGCAAAGGCGATTGAAACTTCAGCATCAGCTGGTGCATAAACCACACCTTGGCTTGGTTTCACAGCAATACCTTGTCCCATAGCTCCACTTGAGAAGACTGGATCATTGACATCAGCAAGAGCGACAACATCACCAACGATAGGAGTTACAAGTGTTTCATTTTGAAGAGCTGCTGGCGCAACTTCTTCTTTTTCTTCAGCAACTTCAGCTTGTTTTGCAGATGCAGTTGCCTCTACTTCATCTTCGTAGCCAAACATGTAAGTAAGGGCAAAACCAAGTGCAAATGATACAGCTACCATAAGAAGGTATTGGGCAAGTTGTCCGTTACCAACATAAAGCATTGTACCAGGGATGATTGTGATACCATTACCAGTACCAGCAAGTCCAAGGATTGAAGCCAATCCACCACCGATCGCACCAGCAATCAATGAAAGGAAGAATGGTTTACGGAAGCGCAAGTTCACCCCGAAGATAGCAGGCTCTGTAATACCTAGGAAGGCAGAAAGAGCAGCTGGGAAAGCAAGTGTTTTCAGTTTTGGATTTTTAGTTTTAACACCAACCGCAACAGTCGCAGCACCTTGAGCTGTCATAGCAGCTGTGATGATAGCGTTGAATGGGTTAGCATGGTCAGCAGCAAGCAATTGAACTTCAAGCAAGTTGAAGATGTGGTGCACACCTGACACGACGATCAATTGGTGAACCCCACCAATCAAGAAACCACCAAGACCAAGTGGCAAGCCAAGAATTGCTTTTGTACCAATAAGGATATAGTTTTCAACAATGTGGAAGACTGGTCCGATGACAAAGAGTCCCAGGATAGACATGACCAAAAGTGTCACAAATGGTGTTACCAAGAGGTCAATGACATCTGGAACGACCTTGCGGACAAGTTTTTCAAATTTAGCTCCGACAACCCCGATGATGAAGGCTGGAAGAACGGAACCTTGCAAACCAACAACAGGGATGAAACCAAAGAAGTTCATAGCCGTTACTTCACCACCCTGAGCAACTGCCCAAGCGTTTGGAAGTGAGCCAGAAACAAGCATCATACCAAGAACGATACCAACGGCAGGGTTACCACCGAATACACGGAAGGTTGACCACACAACCAAACCTGGCAAGATGATGAAGGCTGTATCTGTCAAGATTTGAGTGTAAGTTGCAAAGTCTCCTGGAAGTGGCATTTCAAGAGCGTTGAAAAGGCCACGCACACCCATGAAAAGACCTGTCGCTACGATAACTGGGATGATTGGAACGAAAACGTCACCGAAAGTACGGATAGCACGTTGGAACCAGTTCCCTTGTTTAGCAGCTTCTGCTTTCATGTCAGCTTTAGATGATGTTGGCAAACCAAGTGCAACAACTTCATCGTACATTTTGTTAACTGTACCTGTACCAAAGATGATTTGGTATTGACCTGAGTTAAAGAAAGCACCTTGAACTTTTTCCAAGTTCTCAATCACTTCTTTATTGATTTTTCCTTCATCTTTGACCATGACACGAAGACGAGTCGCACAGTGAGCTACACTGTTGACATTTTCACGTCCGCCCAAGGCATCGATGACTTTTTTTGCAATTTCCTGATTGTTCATTTGCAAAAATCTCCTTATATAAAATTTTGTTCTTGTTTGAAAGCGATTTTATCCGCCCTACGACTTTTATTTTATCATGTTTTAGAAATATGTCAAGCGTTTTGCAGAAAAAATGTTCTAACCACTTAGTTGGCTCGTTTTAGATTGATTGATTTTGACTGTTTTATTAGGTATTCCTTGAAAAAATAAGTTTGAAATATTGGTTAAAAAGGGTTTTGTTTCATTATCTTTCATATTTTCCTGAAAATGTGATTGATTTCCTGCATTTATTTTATGACAAACGTTTGACAGTTTTTTCTCTTTTTTAACATAAAAAGCTTGATTTTTTTTCCGAAAACGGTTACTATTAAAAGTGATAAGATTTTTGGAGGAATGAAAGAATGGAATGGACTACTGAGCGTCGTTACAGACTTTATCAAGACTGGACGCAAGAAGAAATTCAAAATATTAAAGAAAATATGGCACAATCTCCATGGCATACTCATTATCATGTTGAGCCAAAAACAGGACTTCTCAACGACCCAAATGGCTTTTCTTACTTTGACGGAAAGTGGATTGTTTTTTATCAGAACTTTCCTTTTGGTGCAGCCCACGGTTTGAAATCTTGGGTGCAATTGGAAAGTGATGATTTGGTTCACTTTAGAGAAACTGGAGTCAAAGTTTTGCCTGACACTCCATTAGATAGCCACGGTGCCTACTCTGGTTCTGCCATGCAGTTTGGCGATAACTTGTTCCTATTCTATACAGGAAATGTCCGTGATGAAAACTGGATCCGTCACCCTTACCAGATTGGGGCTTTGATGGACAAGGATGGCAAGATTACGAAGATTGACAAGTTCTTGATCGATCAGCCTACAGACTCTACCGACCACTTCCGCGATCCGCAGATTTTTAATTTTAAAGGTCAATATTATGCCATCGTCGGTGGACAGGACTTGGAGAAAAAAGGCTTCGTCCGTCTCTACAAGGCTATTGACAACGACTACACAAACTGGCAAGCTGTTGGCGACCTTGACTTTGCTAACGACCGAACTGCCTATATGATGGAATGCCCAAATCTGGTCTTTGTAGGGGAGCAACCTGTCCTTCTCTACTGCCCACAAGGATTGGATAAAGATGTTCTAGATTACGACAATATCTATCCAAATATGTATAAAATCGGGGCTTCCTTTGATCCTGAAAATGCCAAAATGGTAGATGTGTCTCAACTTCAAAACATGGACTATGGTTTCGAAGCCTATGCAACTCAAGCCTTCAACGCTCCTGATGGGCGTGCTCTAGCAGTTAGCTGGCTTGGTTTGCCAGATGTTTCATATCCATCTGACCGTTTTGACCACCAAGGAACCTTCTCTTTGGTAAAAGAACTGACTATCAAAGACGGTAAACTCTACCAATACCCAGTCGCAGCTATCAAGGACCTTCGTGCTTCTGAAGAACCTTTCTCAAACCGTTCCAAAACCAAGAACACTTACGAACTTGAACTCAACTTGGAAGCTAATAGCCAGAGCGAGATTGTCTTACTGACTGACAAAGAAGGCAAGGGACTTTCCATCAACTTTGACCTTGTAAATGGTCAAGTGACAGTAGATCGTAGCCAGGCTGGTGAACAGTATGCCCAAGAATTTGGAACAACTCGCTCTTGCCCTATCGAGAATCAGGCTACTACTGCTACAATCTTCATCGATAACTCTGTCTTTGAAATTTTCATCAATAAAGGAGAAAAAGTATTTTCTGGTCGTGTCTTCCCACATGCGGACCAAAATGGTATCCTCATCAAATCTGGAAACCCAACTGGAACTTACTATGAATTAGATTATGGTCGCAAAACTAACTGATGTCGCCAAACTTGCAGGCGTCAGCCCTACTACCGTTTCTCGGGTTATCAATAAAAAAGGTTATCTATCTGAGAAAACCATTCAAAAGGTTAATGAAGCCATGCGAGAATTGGGCTACAAACCCAACAACCTGGCTCGTAGTTTACAAGGAAAATCAGCTAAGTTAATCGGCTTGATTTTCCCCAATATTTCCAATGTTTTCTATGCAGAATTAATTGATAAATTGGAACACCAACTCTTTAAAAATGGTTACAAGACCATCATCTGCAACAGTGAACATGATTCTGAAAAAGAACGAGAGTACATCGAAATGCTCGAAGCCAATCAGGTGGACGGTATCATTTCTGGTAGTCACAACCTAGGAATTGAAGACTACAATCGTGTGACAGCACCGATTATTTCCTTTGACCGAAACCTGTCTCCAGACATTCCTGTCGTTTCTTCTGACAACTATGCTGGTGGGGTTCTTGCTGCCCAGACTTTGGTCAAGACAGGCGCCCATTCTATCATCATGATTACTGGGAATGACAATTCTAATTCGCCGACTGGACTGCGCCACGCTGGTTTTGCTTCCATACTCCCAAAAGCTCCTATTATCAACGTTTCCAGTGACTTTTCTCCTGTCAGAAAAGAAATGGAAATCAAGAATATCTTGACCCGACAAAAGCCTGATGCCATCTTTGCTTCGGATGATTTAACAGCTATTCTGGTCATTAAAATTGCTCAAGAACTGGGTATTTCTGTCCCTGAAGAGCTCAAGGTCATCGGCTATGATGGGACCTACTTTATCGAGAACTACTACCCACATTTGACGACTGTCAAGCAACCTATGCAAGAGATTGCCCAACTCACTGTTGACCTACTCTTACAGAAGATCGAAGGTAAGGAAGTCGCAACAACAGACTACTTCTTACCAGTTACCCTATTACCTGGAAAAAGTATTTAATACTCTTCGAAAATCTCTTCAAACCACGTCAGTGTCGCCTTACCGTAGATATGGTTACTGACTTCGTCAGTTCTATCCACAACCTCAAAACAGTGTTTTGAGCTGGCTTCGTCAGTCTTATCTACAACCTCAAAGCAGTGCTTTGAGCAACCTGCGGCTAGCTTCCTAGTTTGCTCCTTGATTTTTATTGAGTATAAGCACAAAAAACTCAGACCGAATTCGTCTGAGTTTTTTATGATCTTAAATTTTCTAGGTAGCACTGGGCAGTTTCTAAGTTAAAGGTTTTATCTGCGATGAGGCGCTCGACCAGGGGAGCAACTTCAGACTCACTAGCACCAGCTAGGAGAGCTAAGGATTTGGCCTGTAATTTCATGTGGCCTTGCTGAATCCCTGTACTCACCAAGGCTTTGAGTGCTGCAAAGTTTTGGGCAAGCCCGATGGACACGATAATCTGGGCTAATTCTTTGGCAGAAGGATTTCCCAGTAGTTCATGACTAAGAGCTACACGAGGGTTGAGGCCGATAGAGCCACCCTTGGTCGCTACAGGCATGGGTAGGGTCATCTCACCAACCAATTCTTCTGTTTCCAGGTCCAGCGTCCATTGACTAAGACCTTGATATCGTCCATCTCGACTGGCAAAGGCATGAGCCCCGGCTTCGATGGCACGCCAGTCATTACCAGTGGCAATCAAAATGGCATCAATACCGTTAAAGATCCCTTTATTGTGGGTAGCTGCTCGATAAGGATCCGCCTGCGCAAACTGACTAGCCAAAGCAATTTTCTCCGCAATTTCTCGTCCTTGATCCTTTTGGCGACTCAAGTAACGAAAGGCGATGTGACAGCTTGCAGTAACTAGAGAATCGGTCGCGTAGTTGGATAGAATCCCCATGAGACTCTGTCCCTGACTCAGTTCTTCTAAGACTGGTTTCAAGGCTTCCAGCATGGTGTTGAGCATATTGGCTCCCATGGCTTCCTGCGTATCGACATGAAGATAGACGACAAGAAAGTCTGTTTCGCCTTTGATCTGTTCTACATGTAAATCACGCGCACCACCCCCGCGTTTAACGATGGAAGGATAGGCTTGATTGGCAAGTTCCAAGAGTTCTGCTTTCTTGCCGGTAATCTTCTCTTGCGCTTGTTCAGGATCAGCAACTTGATAAAGGGCTACCTGACCGATCATCTGACGCTCATGGACTTGAGCTGTAAAACCACCTGCTCGCTTGATGATTTTGCTGGCATAGCTAGCCGCAGCAACCACAGATGGCTCTTCCGTCACATAGGGAACTGTGTATTCCTGACCGTTGACAAGGGCCTCTGGAACCAGCGAATAAGGCAGAGAAAAAGTCCCCACCACATTCTCACTCAGCTGGTCTGCGACAGTCACACTAATCTGTTCATCCTGCTCCAGACTCGCTTGCTTCTCAGGACTAAGGAGCGCCTGAACTTGCAACAGCTCGAGGCGCTCTTGGTATGATTTTTTAGAAAATCCATTCCAACTTATCTTCATTATTTTTCAACCTTGCTATAACGGCGTTGGTGGTCGACAATTTCAACCAAGGCATAGTCTTGATTCTCAAAATCTGCAAACTGGGCAGAATTTGTTTCATCCAATACCACTTCTTCAAAGAAGACTTTTTCATAGTCTGCAACAGACAGGACAGTTCGTTGGTTGAGCTTGTTCAAGCGGTCTTTATCTAGATAAGCTTCATAACCTTCAACCAATTCACCACTGAAGAACTCAGCCACAGCTCCACTTCCATAACTGTAGAGGGCGATTTTATCCCCAGCCTTCAAGCTATCTGTATTTTCCAAGAGAGACAAGAGTCCGAGGAAGAGGGAACCTGTATAGATATTCCCCACCTTTTGACTGTAGAGAATAGACTGGTCAAAATGCTTTTGCAAGAGGTCTTTTTTCTCTTGAGGCAGGTTCTTATCCATGATCTTTTTCAAGCCTTTTAGCGCTAATTTAGGATAAGGCAAGTGGAAGCAAACAGCCGCAAAATCATCCAAAGTAAGCTGGTAGCGTTTTTGATATTCAAGCCAAGTCGTTTTCAAACTATCCAAGTATTGTTGGGTAGAATAGACACCATTTACATAAGGGGTTGTTGAGTAATTTGGACGCCAAAAGTCCATGATGTCACGAGTCTGAGCTACATTGTCATTATTAAAGGCCATAATACGTGGATTTTGTGTAATCAACATAGCCACACTTCCAGCACCTTGAGTGGGTTCTCCTGGAGTTTCAATACCGTATTTGGCAATATCACTGGCAATGACCAAGACCTTGGACTCTGGAGAATTTTCCACATGCAATTTGGCATAATGAAGGGCAGCAGTCGCTCCATAGCAGGCTTCTTTAATCTCGAAACTACGAGCAAAGGGCTGGATACCCAGCAAGCCATGCACAAAGACGGCCGCAGCCTTACTCTGGTCAATTCCTGACTCAGTAGCCACAATGACCATGTCAATTTCTGCTCTTTCTTGGTCAGTTAAAATAGAGTCACTTGCACTGGCCGCCAAGGTCACGATGTCCTCAGTTAGAGGGGCAATACTCAATTCCTTGAGCAATAGTCCTTTACTTAATTTTTCAGGGTCAATGCCCCTCGCTTCTGCTAGGTCTTGTAATTTCAAGACATATTGACTGGTCGCAAAACCAATCTTATCAATACCGATTGTCATATTTACCTCTGTTTTATCATTCATGTAAAAAATCGTCCATTACTATTTTATCACAAATAGCAGTAAAAGAGAGAAAAAAGACTTGATTCACCAAAGCAAGTCCCTTATTATTCTAATTATTTTGCTGTTTTCGTAAGTAGGAATACAGTCTAAGAATCACTGTTCCACTAGCCATTCCAATGGAAATCACTAAAGCCAGCATGACAACCAAGGTTGCACTAGCAATGGCATGACTATAATCCCCCGTCACAAAAAAGGCAGTTGTCCGATAAGAAAGATAGCCTGGAACTAAGGGTGCCAAGATTGCCAAGATAAAGACTACAGCAGGGGTCTTGTAAAGAATACTTAAAATCTGGCTAACACAAGAACCGATAATAGCCGCAATAAAGGTGGCTACAATGACATTGGTCGGCTCCTTGAGCAAGAGATAGATTAGCCAGACAACCATGCCCAAAATCCCTCCTGGTAAGAGCATAGACCGTTGAACATTGAGTACGATTAAAAAGGTAATAATAGCAAGAAGACTTGCTACTGCTTGTAATAAAAAGGTCATTAGTGTCATATTAGTTCATCAATACCAAGGCGACAGAAGTTCCTGCCCCTAAAGCAAGGGTAATGAGCAGGGATTCAAACATCTTACTCATACCAGAGTTTATGTGGTTGGTCATAATATCCCGAACCGCATTTGTTAAGGCAATTCCTGGTACAAAAGGCATAACCGCACCAGCTATAATCAAATCTGCCGTTGAAGGAAATCCTGTATAGCGAGCCCAAAACTGGGCAATCATCCCAAAGACGAAGGCCCCAGCAAATGCTGTCACAAAGGGAATTCGGATAAACTTCTCCACATAAAGGGAAAAGGCAAAACCAAATAAGGTAGCCACTCCTGCTCCGAGTGCGTCGTAGATATTTCCACTAAACATAACTGAAAAGAAAGGGGCACTAAAGGTCGCAGCCAAAGTTACCTGCAACTTGGTATAGGGAAGGGGTTGAGCTTGCAAGGTCGTCAATTGCTTGAAGGCTGTTTCTAAATCAATCTGCCCCCCAACCAGCTGACGAGAAATCTGGTTCACATCGCAGACTTTTTCAATGTTATAAGAAGAGGAGGTCACACGCTTCATGCGCGAAATATTGGTATTTTCAATCGAGAAAAAGATAGCGGCAGGCATGGCAAGAACATTGCAATCCACGATTCCCTGCGAATGCGCAATCCGAATCATGGTATCTTCTACACGATGAATCTCTGAGCCACTTTTAAGGAGAATAGTCCCCGCTAGCATAATCACATCGATGACGGCATTTAATTCTCTTGATTCTTCCATGCTTTCCTCCTTTTATCAACTCTTTCTATTTTATCACAAATCTGGAGTCAAAAAAAATCTTTGCCATGAAATCATGACAAAGATTCGTTTAATCACGAGAATTTTCGTGGTTGCCTTCACTACTTGATGGAGTAGGAGCAGGTGCATTCCCTCGTTGATTTCCTTGTTGGTTCCCCTGACTTGGTGTTGTAGTAGAACCTTGGTTTCCACGTTGAACTGATGCTGGTGATGACGTTGACGGCAGTGTTTTCGGTTTGTAAATTGAAATCTTGACACGCGTCTTAGTCAAATCAACCTTATCACCTGCTTTTGGACTCTGTTCAACGACTGTACCTTCAGCCGTTCCAGCGGGAGCTGTCGACACTTCTACAACTTCAATATTGGCTTCTTTAATACCGACAATTTGAACAAGATTGTTTTTGGTAAATTCAAGACTAGAACCTGTATAACTTGGCATAGCAACGCTGGTTACTTTCTTAGCAACGGTTAAGGTAATCGTTGATGCCTTGCTCAAATCATAGGTTGTTCCAGCAGCTGGACTCTGTCTGAGAACAGTTCCTGCTTCGCTCTCACTTGATTCTTCTTCCTCGATCTTGATGAGATTTTCAGGAACCTTCTTCTGCTTGAGTTCTGCGATAACATCCGTGGATTTACGGCCGATATAATTACTCAATTGGAAAGATTGCTTGCCTGATGAGACAATCAAATTAATTTTTGAACCTTCTTTTCGAGTCGTTCCAGCGCCAGGATCTGTACGGATAATCCGTCCTTCTTCCACCTTTTCACTAGCTTCTGACTTCTCCTCGCCAATCTCAAAATTGGCTTTCTTGAGGGTTTCCTTGGCTTCCGCAACTGTCTGACCTGCCACATCTGGAATGGCAATGGTTGCAGGAGTTCTGGATAATATCCAAATCAGAGAGGCTGCCACCAATACAATGCTGGCCAACAAAATCATATAGCGAACTCTAAATTTCCGTTTCTTAACAGGCTTGGTCACGTAATTGTCTTCTGAAACCTGCTGACTCGGCTTCGCAGTCTGTGGCTTCGGACTCTGTGTTTGCACCTTAGGAATCGAGGTCAAGGTGCTCTGAGATACTTTTGGTAGAGTCTTGGTGTCCGCCTTAGTCGCATCGTCAAAGACCAGCTTTGGTTCATTGCGACGATTATAAGACAAACTACTCGACAAGTCCACATACATTTCAGCGACTGATTTGTAGCGATCTGTCAATTTCTTAGCAGTTGCCTTGATGACAACATTTTCCAAAGCCTGAGGCACAGATGGATTTTCAGCCATAACCGATGGCAGTGGTTTCTGGAAATGCTGAAGGGCGATGGTAACCGCGCTATCCCCGTCATAAGGGATATGGCCTGTCAGCATCTCATAGAAAATAATCCCCATAGCATAGATATCACTCTGTACAGTTGCCTTCGAACCACGCGCCTGCTCTGGCGACAAGTAATGAACTGAACCCAGCATAGAGTTAGTCTGAGTCAGACTCGTCTCAGCAAAGGCTACCGCAATCCCAAAATCTGTGACTTTGGCAGTCCCATCTGGTGTCAAGAGGATATTTTGAGGTTTCAAGTCCCTGTGAACAATTCCTCTGGTATGGGCCAAACGCATGGCTAGGAGGATTTGTCCCATAATGCGGACGGCTTCTTCATTAGAAAGAGGATAGTGTTCCTTGATATAGCGTTTGAGGTCTAGCCCAGCAACATACTCCATTGCGAGGTACTGTTGACCATCTTCCTCACCAATATCTGTTATCCGAACGATATGAGGATGGTCTAGATCTGCCATAGCTCTCGCTTCACGTTGAAAACGAGCTACAGCTATCGGGTCCGTCTGGTAGTTGGTCCTCAGGACCTTCACTGCCACTTCTTCTCCGTCTAGAATTAAATCCTTGGCCAAATAGACATCTGCCATGCCTCCTCGGCCAATCTGTTTCACAATCCGATAGCGTCCGGCAAAAATTTTGCCGATTTGGATCATTCTGCATCCTCCTCGTTCATAGAAACAAGGGCAACCGTAATATTGTCTAAACCTCCTGCATTGTTAGCAAAACGCACGAGTGTCGCTGTTTTATCTGACAAAGGAATATCACTGGTTACAATATCACAAATCTCACTGCCTGAAATCATGTTGGTCAAACCATCACTATTGAGCAAGAGATAGTCACCTAGCTCAAGAGTAATTATTCCAAAATCAGGTTGAACTTCATCTTTTTGACCGATAGATTGAGTAATAATATTTTTCTGTGGATGGCTGGCTGCTTCTTCTGGTGTCAATTGACCTGCCTTGAGCAATTCATTGACCAAGGAATGGTCGCTCGTTAACTGATGGTATTCTTCCCCACGAATCAAACCGATACGAGAATCTCCAATGTGGGCATAGATAGCCTGATTGCCAATAATAGCAACAGCTTCTAGAGTTGTTCCCATTCCTTTATAGGCATCATCTTGTCCAAGTTGGTGAATCTTTTGATTTTCAATTTCTAGGTAATGGGCAAACCATTCACGCACTTCATTGACTGTATCGATTTGGGTATCAACCCAAGCTATACCTAGGTCTGTTACCGCCATTTCACTAGCGATATTCCCTGCGCGATGACCTCCCATCCCATCAGCTAAAATAATCATGGTACGTCCAGCTCTATTGACATAGTGGTTGACATAGTCTTGGTTATTTGTTCGTTTCTGACCAACATCTGTTAATAATGAAATTTCCATGTGTCAGTTCCTTCCTAATCCGATATCTTGCGAAATTGACTGATGAAGAATCCATCACTTCCATACAATTCAGGTGTAATGAGGATACAGCCATCTTTCATGATATCCTTACATTCATGTTCTAGTTTTACCTGCTCGAACTCGGGATGACTTTCTAAAAACGCCTCAACGACTTGAAAATTCTCCTCTGAAACAATGGTACAGGTACTATAAGTTATTATACCACCTTTGCCTAGTGTTTGACAAACACTACCTAATATTTCTAGCTGAATTTCCTGTAAGGACGCGAAATCTGCCGTTTCTTTATTGTATTTGATGTCTGGTTTTCGGCGCAAAAGACCGATTCCTGAACAGGGAGCATCTACCAAAATCTTATCAAAAGAAGCCTGACCAAAAAACTCATGCACCTTTCTGGCATCTAATTTTTGCGTTTGAACCCGATCCGCGACTCCCAGACGTTGGGCATTTTCTTGAATTAAGTCCAACTTATGGTCGTACAAGTCCAGAGCAGTAACCTGACCTGTCGTGAGATAAGAGGCTATATGGGCTGTTTTCCCACCTGGAGCTGCACAGGCATCTAGGACCTGCTCATCGCCTTGTAGATCAAGAGTCGGAGCAACCAGTTGACTAGACTCGTCTTGAATGGTTATAGCACCTTCTGCAAACAAATCATGACCTGCAAAATGCCCTTGCTCCTTGACGAGACCAGAAACAGATAAAGATGAATCACTAGCCTCCAACAAAGCTTGAATTTTCTCTTTTCGACTTAAATCAGCCACTCGGATACTGGCCTTATTTCGCACCAAAAGGCTTTCAAAGATAGCTTGCGCTCTCTCTTCACCGTATTCTTCCTTGAGTTTGGCAACTAGCCAAACTGGGAGAGAATAGGCAATGGAATCACGCTTGTTTTTTCGCTTGATGCTGGCAATATCTGGCCAGCCTTCACGCAGGATACGGCGTAAGACAGCGTTGACCAATTTTTCGCTACTTTTTTTACGAACTTTAGCCAATTCTACTGCTTCATTGACCACAGCATGGTCTGGAATCTTATCCAAATAGCGAAGTTGGTAGGCACTCATGAGAAGCAGAACATAGAGCCAGCTGTCTAACTGGTCTCTATCTTCGATAAAGTGGGATAGGTACCATTCCAGCGTCAATTTACGGGCTACCGTTCCATAGACAATCTCAGTTACCAAGCCCTTGTCTGTTGCCGAAAATTGACTTCCCTTGAGATGCTTATTTAATGCGATATTTGAGTATGCTTGATTGATAAAGACATCCTCTAATATTGCTAGAGCTAGATTTCTAGCCGTTTCTACTTTAGTCACCAAATCGTTCTCCTACAGTCAATGTCCGTCCAACACCGTTGAGGAAGGAAGCAATGTCCATCTTAGGTTTACCAGCTGGCTGCACTTGTTTAAGAGACAAAGCTCCTTCAGCCGTAGCGACGATCAATTCTTTCTTACCGATAGAAAGGATTTCACCTGGATTTCCCTGACCTTCTACTGGTAGGGCTTCATAAATCTTAAATCGGTCGCCCTTAAGGAAAGTATGGGCAACAGGCCAGGGGTTCATGCCACGAATTTGGTTGAAGAGTTGGCGATTGCTTTTAGTCCAATCCAACTTTTCTTCTTCTGGCTTGATATTTGGAGAGAAACTAACCTGACTTGGATCCTGCGGTTCAGGTTTGATTTCACCAGCAATATAGGCAGGCAGAGTGTCCAAAAGTAAATCACGACCAACGAGAGCTAATTTCTCAAACAAGGTGCCGACATTATCCTCATCTGTGATAGGAATACTACGACGAGAAATCATATCTCCTGCATCCATTTCCTTAACCATTTCCATAATGGTCACACCAGCTTCCTTATCCCCTTGAATCAAGGCATAATGGATAGGCGCACCACCACGGTGTTTTGGAAGGAGGGAAGCGTGAACATTGACCGCAAAATCCATGCTATCAAGGAGTTTACTTGGGAGAAACTGCCCAAAAGCAGCAGTCACAATTCCATCTGCTCCTAGCTTCATAATCGCTTCCATCTCTGGACTTCCAGATAATTTTTCAGGTTGGTAGATAGGAAGTCCAGCCTCTTTGGCAGCCTGCTTGACTGGTGTCTCTTGGATCACTTTTTTACGTCCGACAGCACGGTCTGGCTGGGTTACAACGGCTAGAATTTCGTAACGGTTATCTGTCAAAAGCCCTTTTAAGACTGTTGCTGAAAAGTCGGGAGTTCCCATAAAGATTAGTTTTGTCATATCTTCTCCTTCTTATAAAAATTGCTGTGGCTCCTGATCAATGCTGAGACGGAGCTCACTATTTTCTCGTTCTTGAGTCAAGGCCAGTACTCGATTGAGGGTCGGACCAAGTTCATCCTCTAAACGGTATTTAATTAAAATCTGGTAATGATAAAGGTTGTGGGTACGAGCAATGGGCTTGGGCGTCGGCCCGAGAATCTTACTGGTCTCTGACAAACCTGACCTCAAGATGTTCATAACTTCATAAGCACTCTTGACAACCACTTCTTCTTTTTTGTGAGAAAGGGTAATGCCAATCGTGAAATAGTAAGGTGGATAGCCAAGTTGTCGTCTAATTCCCATTTCATAAGCATAAAAGCCTTCGTAATCCTGATCCTTGGCAAATCGAATAGCATAGTGCTGCGGATTATAGGACTGAATCAAAACCTGACCTGCTTTTTCAGCCCGACCTGCTCGACCTGACACCTGAGTCAAGAGCTGGAAGGTTCTCTCAGAAGAACGGAAATCTGGTAGATTCAAGGCCGTATCCGCATTAAGAACTCCGACTAGGGTCACATTGGGAAAATCCAAGCCCTTGGCAATCATCTGAGTACCAAGCAAGATATCCGCCTCTCCTCGTCCAAACTGGTCAAGTAGAGCCTGGTGACTGCCTTTCTTGCGCGTCGTATCCACATCCATGCGCAGAATGCGTGCCTGAGGAAAAAGCTCTGCCAACTCGTCATAAGCCTTTTGAGTCCCTGTTCCATAGTAACGAATGCTGCGACTCTTACAGTTAGGACAGACCTGAGGAATGTCCTTTGAAAAACCACAGTAATGGCAGTTCATGGTCTTGGTATCCATGTGCAAGGTCAGGGAAATATCACAGTTAGGACAAGTATCAACCGTCCCACACTCCCGACACATGACAAAGCTAGAATAGCCACGGCGATTGAGCATGAGAACCACCTGCTCTTTTTTAGCAAGACGATTTTGGATAGCCTCTAGCAAAGGAGGCGTAAAGTTTGACGTCTCATTTTGTCCGATATAGTCTCGAAAGTCTATCACTTGAACCTCAGGGATCCTAGCCAAAGGATTGGCACGTTGGGTCAGACGTAAGTGTTGATAGACACCTTTTCCAGCCCGAGCACGGCTTTCCAGACTAGGTGTTGCCGAACCAAGGACCAAGGCCGCTTGATTATATTGAGACCGTAAAATTGCCACCTCTCTGGCATGGTAACGGGGATTGCTGTCTTGCTTATAAGTCGCTTCATGCTCCTCATCAATAATCATGACACCTAGATTTTTCAGCGGAGCAAAGATAGCAGATCTAGCACCAACAACAACTTGAGCATCTCCGCGCTCCACTTTGCGCCATTCATCATACTTTTCACCATTAGACAGGCCTGAATGAAGAATGGCCACTTTCTCACCAAAGCGAGCGATAAAACGCTCCGTCATCTGAGGAGTCAAGGAAATCTCAGGTACCAGTAAAATGGCTGTTTTACCCTTGTCCAAGGCCCCTTGGATAATCTGCAAGTAAACCTCGGTTTTCCCACTTCCTGTAATCCCTTGAAGGAGGAAGGGAGGCTGATGACTGCCAATCGCACTGACAACCGCATCACGCGCCTGTCTTTGCTCTGAATTTAGTTCCAAAGGTCTACTTGCCTCAATCCCTTCAAAATAAGCAGCCGAGCGTTGCACTTCTTTTTGGACTATGGTCACAGCACCTTGTTCTACAAAGAAGTTGACTTGCTCCCGCGAATAGGACTCTAATAAACTAGCCAAGGAAGCGCTCTCAGGATAAGACAGTAAATAGTCCCTCAGTTCTAATTTTTTCTTGGCACGTGCAGAAATCTCTACACTTTCTAATTGAGCAAGGTCAACCTCATACCAAGACTGGGTCTTGATCTTCTTTTGATCGACTGCCTGATATTCCAGACCAAGCAGACCTTTTCTAGTCAAACGCATCATTTCAGCTTGCTTACCTAAATCCAGAGAAGAAAAGGCAAGCGAATCTTCTGAACCAAACAGACGCTCTCGGTCTTCATGACTTAGGCCTTCCAGAGGATAGAGAATCTTGTCATAGCTAGAATTTAGAAATCCTGGTAGCATGGCCTTGAGAATGGAGATTTTGTAGGAGAAGACTGACTTGCGTAACTCTTCAGCCAACCAGAGTTGTTCTTGTGTGAGAACAGGTGAAAAATCCAACACCTCGGCAATATCTTTTAAATCTTGCTCCATCTCTTCTTCATCTTCATCTGATTGGGACTCCAAACCAAGAACAATCCCTTGAATCAGGCGATTGCCCTTACCAAAGGGCACGTGAACCCTCATCCCAACTTCTAGCATTCCCTCAAATTCCTCAGGAATTCTGTAACTATAGGGCTGGTCTGTCTGCATCAAGGATACATCCACGATAATCTTGGCTATAGCCATCTTCTCACCTCCTCCTTATCAGTATATTCTTGCAATAGAAAAAATAAGATTGAGTCCCCCCAACCTTAAATTTTTTCACCATCTTCTTTTTCTTTAGCGATTTGCTCTTTGATTTTCTTTTCTTCTTCTTCTTTACGGCGTTTTTCTTCTTCGATACGGCGACGTACTGCTTCACGTTTTCCTTCTGGATCTGGGTGAATGGTTACGTTTCCTGATTCGATTTCTTCTAAAGCGCGAAGAGTTGATTTTTCAGACTTGAAACCTTGAGTTGCTGGCGCACCTGCTTCCAATTCGTGAGCACGTTTTGCTTCCAAGATTACGAGTGAATATTTTGAAGGAACCTTGTCGAGCAAGGTATCAATAGAGGGTTTTAACATCATTTGCTTGTACCTATTTTCTAAATTTTATCGGGTAGTTGGAGATTTTGGTAACATCTCTTGATAGTGACCAATGACACGATCCACACGGAAGTGCTCTGCTTCGATCACACGTTTGACACGCTCAGCAGCTAGGGGCACCTGATCGTTGACAATCGCATAATCATACTCACGCATGAGGGCAATTTCTTCCTTGGCTTTTTCGATTCGTTGGGCAATTACTTCTGCGCTGTCTGTTCCACGACCTACCAAACGATCTTGTAATTCATCCAAGTCTGGTGGTGTCAGGAAGATAAAGACAGCATCTGGAACCTTTTTCTTAACCTGAAGAGCGCCCTGAACTTCAATTTCAAGGAAAACATCGATTCCCTTGTCCAAGGTTTCATTGACATAGGTCAGAGGAGTTCCATAGTAGTTACCGACATATTCTGCGTATTCCAACATCTGTCCTTGACGAATCAGCTCTTCAAACTCTTCACGAGTACGGAAGAAATAGTCAACACCGTCCACTTCTCCAGGACGTTGTGCGCGTGTCGTCATCGATACAGAGTATTGAAATTGGTTTTCAGAACTCTCAAAAATCTCTCTTCTAACCGTTCCTTTTCCAACCCCTGAAGGACCAGAAAAAACGATTAGTAAGCCTCGGTCTGCCATTGTGTCTCCTTTTAGTCAGTCTGTAAAAATAAAATAAGATTTCCCTTCAGATAGTAGCATTTTGCGCAAACTATCCTTCTACAGTCTTTCTATCTAGTGTAACAAAAAAGCAGTAATTTTTCAACTGCTCTTTCTTATTTATTTAGCATAATCTACTGCACGAAGCTCGCGAATCACGGTTACCTTGATATTTCCTGGGTAATCGAGATTGTTTTCAATTTTCTCACGAACTTTGTGAGCCAAGATTGTGACTTTGTCGTCCTTGATTTGTCCTGGATTGACCATGATGCGGATTTCACGTCCTGCTTGAAGGGCAAAGCTAGTTTGTACTCCCTCAAAGCCGTTAGCAATTTCTTCCAAATCATGGAGACGCTTGATGTAGCTTTCAAGAGATTCACTACGAGCTCCCGGACGGGCTGCACTCAAGGCATCTGCCGCAGCAACGATCACTGCAATCACACTTTCTGCTTCAACGTCGCCGTGGTGACTAGCAATGGTATTGACCACAACTGGGTGTTCCTTGTACTTACGGGCCAATTCCATACCGATTTCAACGTGGCTACCTTCAACCTCACGGTCAATAGCTTTCCCGATATCGTGAAGGAATCCTGCACGACGGGCAAGAGCCGCATTTTCTCCAAGTTCGCTGGCCATGATACCAGCCAACTTAGCAACCTCAATCGAATGACGCAAGACATTTTGTCCATAAGAAGTACGGAACTGCAAACGTCCCATAATCTTCATCAAGTCAGGGTGAAGGTTTGGCGCACCGATTTCATAGGCAGCAGCCTCACCATATTCACGGATTTTATTGTCAATCTCCTGACGGTTTTTCTCAACCAACTCCTCGATACGAGCTGGATGAATACGACCATCCTTGAGCAACATTTCCATAGTCATACGGGCAATCTCGCGACGAATCGGGTCAAAACCTGACAAGGTTACCACTTCTGGTGTATCGTCGATAATCACATCGACCCCTGTCAAACTTTCAAAGGTACGAATGTTACGACCTTCACGACCAATAATGCGTCCCTTCATAGTATCGTCTGGTAGATGAACCGTTGAGTTTGTCGACTCCGCTACATATTCACCAGCGATACGTTGCATAGCTTGAACCAGGATATCCTTGGCCATTTTGTCAGAACGTTCCTTGACCTCTTGCTCAGCTTCGCGAATACGACTGGCAATCTCCTTGGTCAAGTTTTCCTCTGTCTGAGCCAAGATAATATCTCGTGCTTCTGCCTGAGACAGGGCACCAATACGCTCTAGTTCTGCTTCTTTTTGTCTTTCGACTTCCTCTAATTGCTCTTCACGCGCATCAAGGTTTTTCGCTCTATCAGAAATACTTTGTTCTTTTTGTTCAAGTGTTTGTTCTTTACTCGTCAAATTGTCGTCCTTACGGTCGAGGCTCGTAGCTCTCTCTGTCAAACGACTTTCGATTTGTTTGAGTTCTTGACGTTCTGATTTGAATTCAGCGTCCACTTCTTCACGGTATTTTCTGGCTTCTTCTTTGGCCTCCAATAGTGCTTCTTTTTTAAGAGACTTGCTTTCACGTTTGGCTTCATTAACAAGTAAATCCGCTTCACGCTCAGCTTGTCCACGTAAATTAGTTGCTTCTTGTTCAGCATTTAAAAGCATCAACTCTGCAGCTTCCTGAGATGATTTCATCTTGGCTGAGATGCTGACATATCCAATGACTAAACCAATGATGACGGCAAAAACAGCAATCGCAAGCGACATGATTTCCATGTTTTTACCTCATTTTATTGTTATTCCGAATGACATACATTCTTTTACATTCTACCATAAAAAAGTGATTTTCACAAACCTAAAATAGAATATGTTTTGGGGAATTTGGAACGCATTTGCTAAAAGAAACTTGCTTTTGGAAATAGTTGCTTAGTAGAGATTTGAGAAAAAGCCTACCTTTCAGTAGACTTAGTAGTGATCTTTGAAGGACAAAAAAACCACGCTATCTCCATCCATCATATAAATCAAGCGATTTTCTGCGTCGATACGACGTGACCAAGCTCCTTGGTAGTCATACTTGAGTGGTTCTGGTTTACCTATTCCTGTAAATGGATTGCGTTGAATATCCTTGATTATCTTGTTGATTCTTTTTAACGTTTTCTTATCCTGATTTTGCCAGTAGCAATAATCTACCCAGGCATCTTCTGTAAACTTGAGCAGCATTTCTTACTCCTCAATAACATGGACCTGAGTACTTCCAGCACGAACTTGAGCCATTCCTCGCAAGATCTTGTCAGATAACTCTTTGTTTTGAGCAATTCTCAAAGTTTCCTGAATACTATCCCACTCGCTCTTGGAAAGGACTACAATGTCCTCGTCTGGATTTTTATTGATCACCGTCAAAGGTTCAAATTCATCGTTTACCTTCTTCATGTAGTCTTTTAAATGATTTCGGAATGTTGAGTAAAGAACTGCTTCCATAACCATACCTCGTTTTACCTCTTTTCCACTATTATACACGAAAAGAAAGAAATTGTCAGGAACTTGTACAAGATTTTCTTTTCTATCTATTTATTCGTAAAAAATCTCAAAAAGTCCACCTTTCGGTAGACTTAGTTTGTTTCTATTCTAATCGGCACTCTTCCAAAATTCTGCTCTTCTATACTTGGATTCCCCAGTTGGTAAATCTGGTCTGCCTTTTGGGTCATGGTATCCCATGGTTCTTTGCCAATTCGGCTGACTAGATGGACCTGCCCCTTCAGAGACTTGAGATGTTGTCTGCCTTTTTCGGTAAAACCAAGAATATGAATCCCTTCTGGCAAGTCATTTTCTCTAGCCTGCACCAAGATATAGGTCAAGAGGCGTCTGACACGCGCTTTTGTGTAACGTTTGGTAGCAACTGCCTCAACCAAGTCTTCCACAGAATGGGCCGTCTTGATGGCATCTTTGATACGCACTTCCATTTCTTGATTAACCTGATAGATAGTGGTTAGGTCTGGATTGGACAAGATTTGATAGCGGAGCAAGGGAAAATAGTCTTCCCAGCTCACCTTACTGGCCTGCTCAAAAAGGACAACAGATGGCATAAAGCATTTTAAAAAATCTTGGTCCTTCTGGTGCTGACGGAGGGCCGTCGCCGAGGCAAAGTCCACATCCTTGTCCACAGAATGGTAACCCGCCCCCTGACGCTGAATTGGATTGAGTTTGATGTTTCGTCCTGCAACCGCCTTGGCATAAGCAAGAGCAAGAACATGATTAGGCGTATTGCCAGAAAAATCAAACCCTGCAAATTCCTTCCACATGGCTTGGGTCTTCTGGGGATAGGAAAGGGAATCCGGCAGATTTTCCACAAATTTCTCCATGTCAGCACCTTTTTCTGTGTATAAGTCAGCGATTTTCTGGTAATCCAGAACTTCTTCTGTCCCAAAAACTAGGCTATCAATGCCCAATCGAGCCAAGATATCCAAAGCCCCTTGTCCAAAGAAATCCGCCGCCTGAACACTAACTAAAAAGGGCAATTCCACTACCAAGTCTGCGCCATTTTCCAGCGCCATCTGGGCCCGTGTCCACTTGTCCACGATAGCAGGCTCCCCACGCTGCATAAAATTCCCAGACATGGCTACGATTTTCAATCCCTCTGCCTGATCCAGCAGGTATTTGTGGCCATTATGAAAAGGATTAAACTCCGCGATAATACCCGTGATGGTCATAGTAATCTCCTACTTCTGCGCGACAAAAAACCAACGGGTGCTAGTTTCTGTTGGCTCCTTATCCTCAAAGTCCGCATAAAGTTTGAAGGACTTGAATCCAGCCTGTTCCAGCAAAATATCATAGGTCAAGACTTCATAGGTCCGCTCCTCATGCACTTCATCATGGCGACTAAAGGAACCATCCACTTCCTTGACAAAGAAAGTCAACTCATGCACGATAGAGTGAGGCGCTGCGTCCTCATAGGTGTCCCATAGCATGGCGAAATCTTCTGCATTTTCATGGTAGGAATAGCCTGGAAAAACTTCATCTGTCTGGTAGGTCGAATGTACATCAAAGATAAAGACTCCATCTTCGTTAAGTACATTATACACTTCCTTAAAGACGTCTCCTACTTCCACCTCATCCTGCATGTAGCAGATTGAGTCCGAGTAACACGTGACAAAGTCGTATTTACCTGCCTTGGACAAATTCAGCATATTTCCTTCAATAAAATCAATCTTTTGTTTGGCTGAAGCCGCTCTCTTCTCCGCAATCTTCAGCATATCTGCGCTCAAGTCAAGTCCAGTCACATCAAAACCAGCCTGAGAAAATCGAACAGACTGGATGCCTGTCCCACAAGCCAGCTCCAAGAGTTTCTTTCTCTCCTTGGTCTTAGGCAAATGACGAAGTGAAAAATCCGTCCATTTATCGTATAAACTATCATCCATCACAGCATCGTAAACAGCCGCAAAGGTTTCATAAGTTGCCATAATTTTTTACTCACTTTTAAAATATTTCTTTAATAGCTGTTCATTCACTTCTAATATATTAGGAATCATATTCTTACATAAAAAAACATCTTTTCCTATTTTTAAATCAATTGTTTCAGTATCATTATTTATATTTATTAAAGTTAGCATATTGCTTAATTCAGTATATTTAATCTTATAATACTTGCGAGGCGGTTCTTTTCTAACTTGTCCAATATTTGACTCTCTGAATTGATTAGTTTTAGCCGTGATAATAGTATGTTTATTCTTGCTGATGAGCAATAAATTTCCTATACTGTCCACCTCTTGTTTTGAAACTAAACCCTTTTCTACTTCATTCCATTCAATAATATGGTGAATTTCATTTTCGATTGTATTATACTTCTCATCTATATTGTGCTTCTTAAAATATTGTCCTCTTAATTTATTTTTTCTATTCATTTATAAATTCCAATTCATTCTCCCGAAAATAGCCCAGTCAATAAGTTGACTGAGCCAAATCTAAAAAAAGTCGATACTAAGATATAGTTCATCTACTATGCTAAGGCTTCAGAAATATCTACAAAATCCGCCTCATGCCATAGTTTTTCTAGGTTATAGTGGGCACGCATTTCTTCTGAGAAGATATGCACAACGACAGCACCGAGGTCTAGTAGGACCCAGCCTCCAGCTGCATCTCCTTCGACATGACTGCCTTTAAAGCCTGCATCAGCTACTTTTTCACGGATATTGTCAGCGATAGCGTCCAACTGACGGCTATTCATTGAACTAGTGATAACAAAGTAATCAGTCACGCTGGTCAAATCTTGTACATCAAGTGCGAGGATATCCTCCGCACGTTTCTCATCAGCCGCTTTCACGACTAGTTCTAGTAATTCTTTTTCGTTCATTTAGTCCTCTTTCAAATAGTGCACAAAGGCGTTATAGGTTTCAAGGGTTTGGGGATAGATGGGAAATCCCTGATGAGCTAGATGCTCCACAGTACGAGCTGTTTCGTAGGCCACTGCCTTATTAAGTGACAAACTTGCAATCTCACGCGCCACATCCACTCCAGGAAAAGCACGATTGTGCTCGATATAGTCTGCAACATAGATGACTTTTTCTAAGTCAGTCATCTGAGCAGCACCGACTGTATGGATTTCAATAGCTCGTAGAATTTCTGAATCATGCAAATCCAAGTCTTCTTGAATCTTGTAAATTCCGACCATACCATGCCAGACATTATTGCCCCAGTTTTTGAGGTCAGGGTCTAGCTGATGACGGTCAATCAAGTTCAGAAATTCCTGATCTGACAGCTTCTTAGCGTAGTCATGAAGAAGGCCTGCTAGACCTGCTTTCTCACTATTCACACCAAAGCGCTGAGCCAGTTCTATGGCTGCACGCTCCACACCCAAACAATGGGTTAACCGTTTTTCAGGTAGAAGCTCTGCCATTTTTTCCAACAAAACCTCACGGGAGCAGTTGATATAGTCTTGATAAGCCATCAGTAGAGCCCCTCCTTCTCGATGTAGTCTAGTACAGGCTGAGGCAGGAGAAAGTTGGGTTTTCGACCTTGGGCAAGGAAGTCACGCACCATGCTGGACGAGATATCCATGAGAGGCACATCCACCCAGATAACGGGATAGGAAGTCCCTGCCTTGTAGCGTGGGCGCTGAACCCCCACAAACTGAACCATGTCGACCAGCTCATCAATTCGATACCACTTAGGCAGATAGTCCACCATATCCGCACCGATAATGAAGTAATAATCCGTATCTGGATGTTGCTCTGTCAAAATTTTCATGGTGTCGTAGGTGTAAGAAATCCCCTTGCGCTCCAACTCAATAGTTTCAATGTCCAGACCTTCAATCCCCTCAATAGCCAACTCAAGCATCTTGAGACGATGGTATTCAGGGATTGTTTCCTTTTTATCTACATGAGGAGGTTGGTATTCAGGCATGAGCAAGACTTGATCCAGTCCCAACTGCTGGCGTACTTGGTCCGCAACGATCAGATGTGCATTGTGAACAGGGTTAAAATTTCCCCCTAAAATTCCGACTTGTTTGCGTTTTTTCTCCTTGATTTCTGGCTCCAACTCTACCTTAGTAAAGGGAGTCAATAATTCGATTGCCATAGGCTAGTCTCCTTTATTTCTCTGTAAAAACAGTTGTTTGGAGTAGGGTTTTAGATTTCTTTGACTTTTTTAGAAATCTTACGATTTTCTTTCTTGCTAGATTGTTTAAACAAAATCAAGATGCGTCCGATTTTTTGGACTGTGTCCACACCGATTTCTTCTTCCAAGATTTCAGCTACTTCGTGGATGTTTTCATCTGTGTTTTGTAATAGCGTTACTTTAATCAATTCACGGGCGTCAAGAGCTTGGCGAACGCTGGTTTTGATTTGGTCGTTCAGTCCATTTTTCCCGATTTGGATGATGGGTTTGAGGGTGTGTGCCTGGCTGTTGAGGAAGGCACGTTGTTTTGATGTTAATGACATAATTTCTTCCTTGTTTTTTTGATAGTTATTTTAGGTGGTGAGGGACGGTCGGAACTAATTTTCCAAAGATCTCATCTTTGAAAAATGGATTTCCTGACCTCACAATTGAGCCTTGGTCTCAATTGTGCCCCTTGCCAATCTACAGATTGGCAAGACACCACGGCAATAACTATCGCTATATGAGCTCACTTTGTTCGCTCAGCGATTTTGTTTTAAATAATTGCTTTTCGTGTGACGACGGCGACGCCTTTTGGTGCCCAGACGGCTACTTTGGCGGTGCCTGTTACGCGGATCCATCCTAGGCCTGAGATGACTAGGTCTGTCTTGTCCTTGATGGTAAAGACATGTTGAACTAGTTTTGGAAAATCTTCTTTTTCCTTACTATTTGGAGGTGTCAGAAGTGTTCCGACGTGCTTATCATAAAATGCACTAGCGCCTTCAAGCTTGGTACGATGGAGTTTGAGTTCATTGTCAAAGAAGGCTGTGAATCCTTGCTTTTCTCCTGATATAAAGTCAAAGCGTCCGAGTCCGCCTAAAAACAGGGTTTGTTCAGGATTGAGTTGATAGGTTTTGGGCTTAATTTCCTTTTTAGGGCTGACATACTTGAGGTTTTTAGCAGTCAAGTAATGAGCCATTTGGTGACGGTGGATGATTCCTGGCGTATCGTAGATATAAGATCCATCATCGAGTGGAATTTCAATCTTGTCCAAGGTTGTCCCTGGGAAACGCGAAGTGGTAATGACATTCTGATCACCCGTGATTTCTTGGATAATAGCGTTGATAAGGGTTGATTTTCCAACGTTGGTTACACCAACCACATAGACATCACGGCCCTTACGGTAGTGTTCAATCTTGTCAATGACTTCCTTAATGGCATGCTTATTCTGTGCTGAAGTCAGGACGACATCAACTGGACGAAGTCCTTCTTCGTGAGCACGTTCCATGAGCCACTGGCTAATCTTGCCTGGTTTAACTGACTTGGGTAGGATATCTTTTTTATTTCCAACCAAGAGGACATCATTGCCCGATACAAAACGTGGCAAGCCTGGGATAACAGAGCCATTAAAATCAAAGATATCAATGACATTGACCACTAAGGCATCACTGTCTCCCACCTCGTGCAAGAGCTTGAGGAAATCATCGTCCGTCAACTGGACATCCGTGATTTCATTGTAGTGGCGGAGACGGAAACAGCGTTGGCAATAGACCTCGCCTGTCTCCAAACCTTTTTCAAGTGCCGACTGGGGAGTAAATCCAAGACCAGCCTTGTCTGTCGTCTGAATGGTTGCTCCACAACCAATACAGAGAATTTCTTCCATAATTAAATTCCTTTTTTATATGTAATCGGTCCGTACTTTTCAGTAATTTTTCGCATGACACGGCGCTCACGAGCACGGTTAAACTGCGTCTTAATAGAGTCGTGTTGAACCAAGGGTTTGACTAAAATTGAGCGAATCCCTGCACGGTGAGCTGCCCGAATATCTGTCATGAGCTGGTCACCGACCATGACCACTTCACTTTTCTCATAGTGGAATTCCTTCATGGCACGATCAATCCCAAATGTGAAGGGCTTCAAGGCCCAATAAACGTAATCAATCCCAAATTTTTCAACTGCTCGTCGAACTCGTTTTTTGGTATTATTTGAGACCACAATGATGCGAATACCCGCATCACGGAGGTCATGTAGCCATTGCTTCATCTCTGGCGTCCCATCAGGGTTGTTCCAAGCGATGAGGGTATTGTCCAAATCGACCAAAACAGCCTTGATTCCCTGCGCCTGCAGGCTTGGGACTGTCAGATCATAAACTGCTTCCACAGCAAAATCTGGCATATAGTTTTCAATCGCCATTCTGGCTCCTTTTCTTAACTTTTTTTCGCAATTTTCCTTAGTAATAATGACAGGATAATCCACAAACCTGCACTGGCCAAGCTGATGTAGAGCCAAGCATGGGGCTCATCTGTTAAAGGTAGCGGAATATTCATTCCGAAAAAGCCTGTCACGACTGCCAAAACAGCTAGCAAGACTGAAATGATGGTCAAGGTTGTCAAATTATCATTCAGATTATTGTTTAGAATGTTGTTGTAAGATGCTGATAGTTGTTGGAGGACTTGAGAAATCAAGTCTGTCATGGACACCAGCTGATGAGCCTCAATCATGGCATCATCAAACTGCTCTCTCTCAATTTCGTTAAAACTGCGATAGAGAGCATGCCCTTGGATATGTTCCAGCAACATGCGATTTTGCTTGGCAGCCGCAGTAAGATAAACCATACCGGTCTCCAAGTCAGACAAGGCAAAGAGGTTTTTCTTGGTCGTCCGCTGACGCAAGAGGCCATTGACCTCATCCTTACTCTTGTCCATCTGCTCGATGACAGGATAGTAGGCATTGCTAATGATCTCCAGACTAGCAAAAAGAAACTTGTAAATCGAAAGCGTGTCATGACTCTCCAGATAACGGGTCATTTGTTCAATGACATAAGCATTCTTGGTATTACTTATGGTAATCAGGCGACGATGTTCCACGATAAAGGTCATGGGAAAGGCCTCGTAGTATTCTTTGTCCTTTTTCAAGTTCAAGACATTATAGATAAAGGTCACAGTCCCATTTTCACGGTGATAATCCATGTGGGCACGCTCATTTCTATCCAGTGCGTATTCAATGGTTTCCTTGTCCAAACCGTAGATTTCAGAAAGGTCTTCTAGTTTTTTCAACTTGTCCAAATCTAGGTCAATCCAGGTACAACCATTGCCCAACTGTTTTTCTAAAAACATCTTCTCTCCTTTACCAAACTCTTTCTATTGTACCATAAATCTGATAACATTTCAGGTCTGGTCTGTCCGAGAGAAATTGCTGACAACGGTGATATTCCGATTGGGAACGAAGTGCAAAACCTGATCTTCTCCTCTGAGTTGAGTTGTCCGAATACCGACGCTGACAACCTTGCCCGATACAGTAATGGGACCATTTGTCAAAACAACTTCATCACCCACATCCAGTTGACGTTCGAAAAGGATGAAAAATCCATTGATCACATCAGACAGAAAACCTTGGGCTCCCATCCCAATTGCTACCCCAGCGATTCCAGCACCTGCCAGCAAACTAGAAACTGGCAAGCCCAATATCGATAAAATGCAGTAAAGCAAAAAGAAATAAAGGGTATAATTAAACACATTTTCTAACAGACGTGAGATGGTTTTCTGACGTCCGATATCGTGACGAGACATTTTTAGAGAAGGTTTAACAATTCTCTGCACCATGGTATGAAGCAGTTTTTTAGCCATATAAAAGAGCAAAAATAATAATAAAAGAGAAAGTAGCTTGGTTAAGATACTCTCGACAATCGCTCTTAGATCAAGCTTATTGAGATAGGTTTGAATAAATTCTTGCATAGAAAACTCCTTTCATTTATTATACCATACTTTCATTAAGTGTCATTCTCCATAAATATTCAAAAATAATTTCAAAAATAGACAGAAAATTCTTGATTTTAGTTCATATTTATACTATAATCATAAACATTACACAACTAAGGAGGTTATTATGAAAAAACTCATTCATGCTTGGAATAAGGCAAGCCTAATCAAACGTATTTTGATTGGTATGCTTTGTGGAGGAATCCTAGGATTAACACTTCCTACTGTATCTGGAATCGGCCTACTCGGAGATCTCTTTGTTGGTGGTCTCAAAGCCATCGCACCTATTCTAGTCTTTGCCCTCGTTGCCAATGCCCTTTCCAAACACCAAAAGGGACAGGATAGCAATATGAAAACGGTTATCTTCCTTTATCTAGTGGGAACCTTTGCAGCGGCACTTGTGGCTGTCTTTGCTAGTTTCATCGTTCCAGTTGAAATTACCTTAAATAGTACTAATACAGAGGTTACGCCTCCTGATGGTATAGGTCAGGTTCTTAGCAATCTCTTGCTTAAACTCGTAGACAACCCTGTCAATGCCCTCGTTACAGCCAACTACATTGGAATCCTATCTTGGGCAGTAATTTTCGGGATTGCCATGAGAGAAGCCAGCAAGAATAGTAAAGAATTGTTGAACACCATAGCCGATGTGACTTCTAAAATTGTCGAATGGATCATCAACCTAGCTCCATTTGGAATCCTAGGCCTTGTCTTTAAAACTATCTCTGATAAAGGAATCGGCAGTCTAGCAAACTACGGTATTTTACTAGGACTATTGGTTACAACCATGTTCTTTGTCGCTCTGGTTGTCAATCCATTGATTGCCTTTCTCTTTATGAAGAGAAATCCTTATCCCCTCGTTTGGAAATGTTTGCGTGTCAGTGGTGTGACAGCCTTCTTCACTCGTAGTTCTGCAGCTAACATCCCTGTAAACATGAAACTCTGCCATGACCTTGGACTCAACCCAGATACCTATTCAGTTTCTATCCCACTCGGTTCTACTATCAACATGGCAGGAGCAGCGATTACTATTAACATTTTGACCCTTGCTGCAGTAAACACTCTCGGAATCCCTGTTGACTTTGCGACAGCCTTTGTCCTTAGTGTGGTAGCAGCCATCTCAGCCTGTGGTGCTTCTGGTATCGCTGGTGGTTCCCTCCTCCTTATCCCAGTCGCTTGTAGTCTTTTCGGCATTTCTAATGATATTGCCATGCAAGTTGTGGGGGTTGGATTTGTGATTGGTGTCATTCAAGACTCATGCGAAACAGCTATTAATTCTTCTACAGATGTACTCTTTACTGCCGTTGCCGAATACGCAGCAGCCCATAAAAAATAACTCATAAAGACAAGTCTGCTCAAGTCTTGTCTTTTCCACTTTTATTCTAACTTATTAGGAAATCCTTATGTCTATTAGCCAACGTACGACCAAACTCATCTTAGCTACCTGTCTAGCCTGTTTTGTCGCTTATTTTCTCAATCTTTCTTCAGCTGTCTCAGCTGGAATTATCGCTCTCTTAAGTTTATCTGATACCCGTAGAAGTACTTTAAAACTGGCACAAAATCGACTCTTTTCCATGCTCCTAGCTCTGGCTATCGGTGTTCTGGCTTTTCACTTGAGCGGATTTCATATCTGGAGCCTTGGTCTCTATCTGGCTCTCTACGTTCCTCTAGCCTACAAGATGGGCTGGGAAATTGGTATCACACCAAGTAGCGTTTTGGTTAGCCATCTCTTGGTACAAGAGTCAACCTCTCCATACCTTCTAGTCAATGAATTTCTTCTCTTTGCTATCGGTACAGGGTTTGCTCTACTAGTCAATCTCTATATGCCTTCACGAGAGAAGGAAATCCAGTACTACCACACGCTGGTAGAAGAAAAGTTAAAAGATATACTCCAGCGCTTTAAATATTACTTATCCAGAGGAGATGGACGCAATCGAGCACAGCTGGTTGAAGAATTGGACACCCTTTTAGAAGAAGCCCTCAGACTGGTCTACCTAGATCACTCTGACCACCTCTTTCACCAGACCGACTACCACATCCACTACTTTGAGATGAGACAGCGACAAAGTCGTATCCTGCGAAATATGGCCCAGCAGATTAACACCTGTCATCTAGCTGCCAGTGAGAGCCTGATTTTAGCACAACTCTTTTCAAAAATTGCAGGGCAACTAAGCCAGAAAAATCCTGCTTCTGATTTACTAGATGAAATTGAACGCTATCTAGAAGTCTTTCGCAACCGCAGTCTGCCCAAGACAAGAGAAGAATTTGAAACCCGCGCCACGCTCCTCCAACTCCTACGTGAAGCTAAAACCTTCATCCAAGTAAAAGTTGATTTTTACCAAAAATATGGAAAGTAAAGGGAAATCGGTCATACTAAATCAGACAGAAAAATGAAAATATTTTAGATGTCCATTTAATCTAGACCGAATCAATACAAGAAAAGTTCAAATATAAAATCTCCAAACTAGAAACTATGAATTTAGTTCACTAGTCTGGAGATTTTTCAATATACCTTGTTATGACTCTCTTACTATGCATTTCTCTAATTTCCCAAAAAACTGATGAATCATTTGATTCATCAGTTTAGGGGATTATCTGTTCATTCAGAACTATAAACAGCATTTCGAAAGATTAGTCTTCTTTCTTCTTACGAGCTACAAGACCAAATCCACTCAATACTCCAAGAAGTCCAAGTGCTGCTAGACGAGCATTGTCTTCTGTACCAGTATTTGGCAATTCGCGTTTACCTTCAGCTTCTTTCACTTCTGTTGGCTGTACTGGTTGTGCTGGAGTTGCTGGCTCTACCGGTTGTACTGGTTTTTGAGATTGAATCTTACGGTAAACATTGCGAACATTGCCTCTAGAATCTCGTTTGATACCAATCAACTCATATCCTTCTATTTCTCTACCTGGATGTGAACCATTTTCTTCATGAATAATCACATTACCGTTTTCATCCACAAACGTTGTTAATACTTTTTCTGTAATTTGTGTTGGTGTTGGACTGTATGGTTTTGCTGGTATTGTCGATTTCTTCACTTTCTTATAGATACGTTTGATTGTACCATCAGAAAGAGGCTCTTCACCTACATACTCATACTCAGGAATATCCAAGATTGGTGACAGCATATCGAATTCAAATCCTGGAATGATATTCCCTTCTGTGTCACGTGCAATAATTCTTGGTTTTTCAACTGATGGAGTTGGTGTTGTTACTTTTTCGTAGACGTGCTCTGTATCTCCATTTGGAAGTTTCTTAGTCTCTACGAAGCGGTAACCTGGGATATCTTTCTTAGGTTGTTCGCCATCTTCACTTGGATTACCTGGAATCTCGTTTCCTTCTTTATCCTTGAATGATGTCTTAACTTTTTCGTAGACATGCTCTGTATCTCCATTTGGAAGTTTCTTAGTTTCTACGAAGCGGTAACCTGGGATATCTTTCTTAGGTTGTTCGCCATCTTCACTTGGATTACCTGGAATCTCGTTTCCTTCTTTATCCTTGAATGATGTCTTAACTTTTTCGTAGACATGCTCTGTATCTCCATTTGGAAGTTTCTTAGTTTCTACGAAGCGGTAACCTGGGATATCTTTCTTAGGTTGTTCGCCATCTTCACTTGGATTACCTGGAATCTCGTTTCCTTCTTTATCCTTGAATGATGTCTTAACTTTTTCGTAGACGTGCTCTGTATCTCCATTTGGAAGTTTCTTAGTTTCTACGAAGCGGTAACCTGGAATGTCTTTCTTAGATTGTGTTCCATCCTCTTCAGGTACAACTGGTGTATTATTCTTATCTACAGTAATTGGATTTCCAGCTTCATCTACAAATGTTGTAACTGGGCGAACTGTTGGTGTGTAAGTTTTTTCAACTTTTGTTCCGTTCGCATCTTTTACTTGAACTGTAACTCCAGTAGCTTTTCCTGCGAAGTCTTTTTCTGGTGTGAATGTAATAACATTATTTGCTAATGTGTATGTTCCTTCTCCTGGTACTTTCACTTCTGTAGTAGGTTTTCCATCTTTTCCAACTAATGTTGTCGTTGTTGGATCTAACGCTACATTTTCATGACCTTTATCGAAGTTTACTGTAGTATTGTCTTGATCTTTCTTATCAAACACGATTGTTGATGTTTGTGGCTTAGCTTTTGGTCCTTCAGTTTCTGAGTTCTCACCTGTTGGTGTTACCGGTTTAACTGTTGGTGTGTATGTTGCCGTTACTGGTGTTCCGTTCTTATCTACACGTTTTACTGTTACTCCTTTTGCTGTTCCTGTGAACTGTGGTTCTGGAGTGAAGGTTACTTTACCGTCTTTGTCAACTGTGTATGTTCCTTCTCCTGGTACTACAACTTTCCCTTCAGGATTTGCTCCTTCTAATGTTGGGGCTACTTCTTCATCGATTGGCACATTAGGGTTTCCTGGTTTAAATGTTGGTGTTCCCTCTTGTGTTGCTCCTTGAATTCCTATAGTTTCTGCAGGGGTTCCTTCTGGTGTTACTGGGGTAACTGTTGGTGTGTATGTTGCCGTTACTGGTGTTCCGTTCTTATCTACACGTTTTACTGTTACTCCTTTTGCTGTTCCTGTGAACTGCGGTTCTGGAGTGAAGGTTACTTTACCGTCTTTGTCAACTGTGTATGTTCCTTCTCCTGGTACTACAACTTTTCCTTCAGGATTTACACCTTCTAATGTTGGTGCTACTTCTTCATCAATCGGAACTTTATCATTACCTTGTGTAAATGTTGGTGTTCCTTCTTGTGTTGCACCTTGAATTCCTTCTGTTGCTACAGGTGTTCCTGTTGGTACTACTGGAGTAATTCTTGGTGTGTATGTTGTTGTTACAGCTGTTCCGTTTGTATCTTTACCTTGGATTGTTACTGGTTTAACGTCTCCAGAGTATAGTTTGTTTGTTGGCGTAAATACAGCTGTTGGTTTTCCATCTACAACTTTAAGTGTGTAAGTACCAATTACTTCTCCTGCTGGGTTCTTAGCTGGTACTGATTCTGCTGGTTGTCCATCTTCACCTAATAGTTTGTATTCGTTAGTATCCATTGGTACTTCTACTTCTTCATTATTTACAGTAGCTTTACCTGCTGTGAATGTTACTTCTTTAGATTGTTCTGCACCTTGGATATCAACTGTTTCTGATGGTGTAGCTGTTGGGGTTGCACCTTTTACTGTTGGTGTGTACTTAGCTGTTGCTGGTGTTCCATTCGCATCTTTTGCTTCTACTGTCGCTGGTACTGGTGTTCCTGCGAAATCTTTATTTGGTGTGAATGTTACTTTTCCAGTTGTTGGTTCGATTGTGTATGTTCCAACTTGTTTTCCAGTTTCATCTTTTGCTGGAATTGTTGTTTCATTAGTTGGTTTTCCAGTTTCTGGATCTACTAATTTCGCTGGTTGGTCTGCATCAATCTTCATCGGAACTTTATCATTACCTTGTGTAAATGTTGGTGTTCCTTCTTGTGTTGCACCTTGAATTCCTTCTGTTGCTACAGGTGTTCCTGTTGGTACTACTGGAGTAATTCTTGGTGTGTATGTTGTTGTTACAGCTGTTCCGTTTGTATCTTTACCTTGGATTGTTACTGGTTTAACGTCTCCAGAGTATAGTTTGTTTGTTGGCGTAAATACAGCTGTTGGTTTTCCATCTACAACTTTAAGTGTGTAAGTACCAATTACTTCTCCTGCTGGGTTCTTAGCTGGTACTGATTCTGCTGGTTGTCCATCTTCACCTAATAGTTTGTATTCGTTAGTATCCATTGGTACTTCTACTTCTTCATTATTTACAGTAGCTTTACCTGCTGTGAATGTTACTTCTTTAGATTGTTCTGCACCTTGGATATCAACTGTTTCTGATGGTGTAGCTGTTGGCGTTACTGGAATAATCGTTGGACTGTAAGTAGCTTGTAATGTTTTAGTTGTTACATTTCCATCTTTGTCATGCGTTAATTCTACATCAGCAGAAATAGTTGCTGGTGCTGGAATTCCTTTGAAGTCTTTATTTGGTGTAAATGTAACTTCTCCTGTTTCAGGTACAATAGTATACGTACCAATCTTATTAGTTGTCCCTTGTTCAAATGCATCTACTGTTGTTAATTCTGTAACTGTATTTGTTCTTGGATCCACTAATTTTGCTGGATATTTAGCTGAAGCTGTCACTGGAGTTGGTGAAGTTTCAACATTAAATGTTGGTTTACCTTTTTGTGGTAAGCCTTGTAAGTTTTGACTTTCAGCATTAACTGGAGTTGCATTTACTGAAGTTGGAACTGTTACTTCTGGAATATACAATCCATCCATTGTATTTAATGAATCATTTACATTTGGAAGAGTTGTAGCATCAGGAGTACCCCAATCTGTTGTAGTTTTATTCGTATCTTGACGACGAATTGTAATACCATTTGCTTTACCAACAAAACCATCTGCTGGAGTAAATTCAACTTTTACATCTTTTCCATTATCTGAAATAGCAAATTTATAAGTACCTTCGCCTTCAACTGTATAAGTACCATCACTTGCTAATGTCACTTCTTGACCAGTTTTATTATCAATATATGTTGGTTGAACAGTTGTATCAATCTCTGCATTTGGATGATCTTCCAGATATACATTTTTACCTTGTGCTGTAAAGTGAATTTCTTCACGTTGAGTTTCTTTTATGTTTCCAACAGTCGTTTTCTTTTCACCTTTTGGTGGATGTGTAATTTTTGCAATAAAGTCTTCTACTTCCCCAGAAAATGCAGTTCCTGTAGGATTTTCAATTTCTGATTCTTCAGTTGCAATACGAACTCTTGCTCCTGCCTCTAGTAGCGTTTCTACATCAGCTGATCTCTTATTTTTAAAGTTTAGTTTTACAGTACCATCTGTTGTAATAGTAGCTATTTCAGAAGCTTCATCTGCATCAAATTGACCATTTTTATTAAAGTCAATCCAAGAACGAATGTAAGCTTTCTCTGCACCACCTGTATGCGCTTGAACATTTAATGTATAGTTCCCAGATTTAGAAATATTAGCTTTAATAATATTTCCTTCACTTCCTTTAAGGTTTTCAGGAAGTAATTGATTTACACCTTCGTCAGCATCGATATCATTATCATCACCATACCAATCTTTAGTAGTACCTGTATCCATATCTGGTCGTGTACTTCCTAAATATGGTTGTTTTACTTCACCACCCGTTACACCATTTACAGTATTAATCGTATGAGATGCTTTCCCATAACTTTCAGGAGCATCTCCTTCATCAATTGGAATCACACCCATCATAGCAGTTTGTATCCCTGATGATAAAATATACAATCCAACTTCAGTTGCATCTTTCGTCATCAATATTGGAAGACTATAACCACCAGAAGAAGTAACAGGACCAAATACTCCTGTTCCTAGACCTCCCATTTCTTGATCCGGGTTGGTCATATATTTCGGAGCAAATTTTTTTCCATCAGCAAAAGTTAGAAAACCATCTCTTAAATGCCATAATAACTGACCTGCATTATTTCGACCTCCTGATTCCGGATAATCTTCATGTCTTAAATTATAATTATTTATTGGTTTATAAGGTGTAGGTGTAAATGTTCCTCCTACAAACCTTTCTTTTTTCAATTCAATCACGCGCTCCCACGGGCTACCATTTGTTGTTAAAATGATATTTTCTCCATGGTTTGCACTCTCAGAATCATTCATAATAACTGCTGGACGAACGTTTTTCCCCTTATAAGTTGCGCTAATTTCAAATTGTACCCCAATATTTGACCAAGCACCTGCTCCAATTGCTGTCTTCTTATTTCCTGTATTAATTCCATTATTTCGAACTTCAGACCACGTACCATCTTGTTCGTTAGCTGTTACTCTAGAAGGTCCACTTTCATCACCAAAATGTTGGTTTGTAGCATTTGGATTGAAAGTTGCTTTTTCTTCTTCTGAAGCATTAGCTGCTTCCATACGTTTTCTATAGATTTCTGTTGCTTGGAAAGGTTTCAATGATTTCACTTTGATATTAATAACGTATCCTGAAATCACTTCTTTTTTATAAATTGAACCTTCTTTTAAGTAGATCCTTCCACCTTCATTATCTACATTTTGCCAGTTAGCAACATCACCAAAATCTAACCATGTAATTTGTTTAGTTAGTGCTTCTGCAGTTGCTCTATCAGTATAACCATCTCTTGTTGCAGCTGGCGTACTTGTTGCATCTTTTACATCCGCTGAGATACCTGTACCCGCAGCTGTATCTGTTCTAAAACCGACACCTTCTTCCATCTTTTTACCATTACGGCTGTCTTGGTTTTTATTTTCTTTTACTGTTTCTTCTGCTTTAATTGATTTTAAGATAGAAGTTAATGAGCTAATTTCTTTAGCTTTCGCGTCTACTTCTTGTTGAGTAGCCCCTGAAGCTTCTAGATATTGTTTAGCTTCCGCAACAAGTTTTTCAGCATTTTGGATTTGAGAGGCTTGTTTTTTATTTCCTCGGATACGTTCAATTTGAGTTTCCAAATCTGCTAAGTTAGCTCTCAACGTAGATGAGTTAACAGCTTCTTGGTCTACTTTGTTTGACTTATTTTCTGATACTTCCTTAGTTTCAGGAGTTTCCTTGGTTACAGGAGCTTCCTTAGTTTCACCCACTTGCGGACTTGTTGCTGTAACCGCTTCTTCTTTCGTTTCAGATTTTGGTGTTTCTGTAACTACTTCTGGAGTCTTTTCTTGTTTTGGTTCAGTCGCAACCTCTACCTTATCCGCAGATTGAAGTTCAGTTCCATCCTTTGGTGTTACAATAGTTGTAGTCTCAGTATTTTGCTCATTAGCGCTTACTTGATCCAAATTGTAACCGAATAGAAATCCTGTACCAACCAATACACTTGCTGCACCGACTTTTAGTTTTTTAATAGAATATTTCTCGTACTTATTCCCACAGAAAAAGCGGTGGTCTTTTTTTTGCTTATTCAATTTAAACATTTTTTTCTCCTTTTTATTTATATATAAATGCATAATAAATTACACACATAACTTTATACATTATATCATTTTATAGATTAAATTAAAAAGAATTTGATTTCTTTTTATTTCAGAGACAAAAGCTAAATCAGCTTTTAAATAACAAAATGATACTAGTAAAAGGTCTCATGAATTACAGTTTATTAGAAAGCAACAAATATGAGTCATATCTTCTGAAATGATTTCTATACAATAATAAATACATTTTATAGAAGTATGAAGGCATAGGGAATAAGCATAAAAATAAAATCTCCAGTTTAGGAACTACTTTTGAGTCCACTAATCTGGAGATTTTTCACTATAACTTGTTTTTGAACACTTATAGCTTTATTACCTCGAATGTACAAGATAGTCATCGTACGTCAAAAAACTGATGAATCAAATGATTCATCAGTTTTAAGGATTTCTTGTTCACTACAAACAATGAACATCAATGAGATTGATTAGTCCTCTTTCTTCTTACTAGCAAGAAGTCCAAGTCCACTCAAGGCTCCAAGAAGTCCAAGTGCTGCAAGACTAGCCTGATCTTCTGTACCAGTATTTGGCAATTCACGTTTAGCTTCAACTTCTTTCACTTCTGTTGGTTGAACTGATTGCGCTGGACTAGTTGGCACTTCTGGTTGTGCTGGTTGTTCAGGCATAGTTGGAGCAGTTGGTTGAATTGGCTCAACTGGAATTGTAGATTGAATCTTGCGATATAGATGACGTACATTGCCATTTGCATCTGTTTCTGTACCAACAAATTCATAGCCTGGAATGTTATCTTGCGGATGTTGTCCCTTCTTAGCTGGTTGAAGAGGCTTACCGTTTGCATCTACGTATAACGTTTCTTTTTCCTTACTTGGAGTTGATGGTGTTGATGGCGTTGGTGTAACAGCACGAACAGTTGGTGTATAAGTTTTCTCAATAGATGTACCATTAATATCTTTAACTTGCACCGTTACTCCAGTAGCTTTACCAGTAAAGTCTTTTTCTGGTGTGAATGTAATAACATTATTCGCTAATGTATATGTTCCTTCACCTGGAATTTTTACTTCTGTAGAAGGATTTCCATTTTTATCCACTAATGTTAATGTCGATGGATTTAATGCTACTGTTTCATCACCTTTATTGAAGTTTACTGTTGATTTATCTTCATCTTTCTTATCGAAGACAACTCTTGATGTTTGTGGTTTTCCTTTTGCACCTTCTGTTTCTGAACCTTCACCAGTTGGTAATACTTTAGCTACTATTGGTTTGTACTTCGCTGTTACAGCTGTTCCGTTCTTATCGACACGTTTAACCGTTACTTCTGGGGCTTCTCCAACGAAGTCCTTATCAGGTGTGAATGTCACTGTTCCATCTTTTGCTACTGTATATGTTCCTACTTTATCAACTTTCTTACTGATTTGACCATTATCGAATGTTGCTGCTACTTCATCATCCATTGGTACTTCTGGATTTCCAGGTGTAAACACTGGTGTTCCTGTTTGTACTTTTCCTTGAAGTCCTGTTGATGTTGTATCTTTTCCACTTGGTGTTACTTTTGTAACCGTTGGTTTGTACTTCGCTGTTACGGATGTTCCATTCTTATCTACACGTTTAACCGTTACTTCTGGGGCTTCTCCACTGAACGCTTTATCTGGTGTAAATGTTACTGTTCCATCTTTTGCTACTGTATATGTTCCAACTTTATCAACTGTCTTCGTGATGTTTCCATCTTCGAATGTTGCTGGTGACTCATCATCCATTGGTACTTCTGGATTTCCAGGTGTAAACACTGGTGTTCCTGTTTGTACTTTTCCTTGAAGTCCTGTTGATGTTGTATCTTTTCCACTTGGTGTTACTTTTGTAACCGTTGGTTTGTACTTCGCTGTTACGGATGTTCCATTCTTATCTACACGTTTAACCGTTACTTCTGGGGCTTCTCCACTGAACGCTTTGTCTGGTGTAAATGTTACTGTTCCATCTTTTGCTACTGTATATGTTCCAACTTTGTCAAATGTCTTCGTAATATTACCATCTTCAAAGGTTGCCGCTACTTCATCGTTCATTGGTACTTCTGAAGAACCTGGTGTGAATTCAGGTTTTCCTGTTTGTACTTTTCCTTGAAGTCCTGTTGATGTTGTATCTTTACCAGTTGGAAGAACTTCTACAACATTAGGTACATATGTTTTCTTAATGATTTTACCATTTGCATCTTCAACTTGGACTGTGACCCCTTCAGTTTTCCCTTTGAATGTTTTCAATGGAGTGAATGTAATCGCGCCATCTTTTAATTCATAAGTTCCAACATCTGGTACAGTAACTGTTGTCACTTTATCTCCAGCTGCATTCACCAATGTTAAGGTATCTTCTTTGAATGTTACTTTTTCGTGACCCGTATCAAAGTTTACAGTTGTATTATCCGTTTCATCTTTTTGGTTAAAGACGATTGGAGATTTTTGAACAAATCCTTGCAATCCTGTAGTTGTCGAGTCCTTACCTGTTGGATTTACTTCTGTAAATGTTGGTGTGTAAGTTGCAGTTGTTGGTGTTCCATTCGCATCTTTTACTTGTACAGTTGCTGCTGGAACTTTACCTACATATGACTTATCACTTGGTACGAATTTCACTTCTCCAGTTGGTAGGCCACTTGGATCTTTCACAAGTGTATAAGTACCAATTACTTTTCCATCTTTACTTACTGTTAGTGATTCTACTGGAT
>CAJNCF010000007.1 GCA_905221195.1 bacterium | reverse complement strand
ATTACCGCTGTCTTACCTTCTGGGGTTGTGACTGTGGTGTTTCCTTTATCGTCTACGACTACAGTTGCACCTGGGTTGACTGCTTTAACCTTATCTTCGATTGCTTTCTTCTCAGCATCTGTCAACTTGTCTGGGTCAGCAACTACAGTTTTGTCCGCTGGTTTAACGATGTCATTGCCTGCGTTTGGTTTAGCTGCATCCGCTGCTGATTTTGTTAAGTCAGAAGCTGGAATTACTGCTGTCTTACCTTCTGGCGTTGTTACTGTCGCATTTCCTTTATCGTCTACGACTACTGTCGCTCCTGGATTTACTGCTTTAACCTTATCTTCGATCGCTTTCTTCTCAGCATCTGTAAGTTTGTCTGGGTTGGCTACTACAGTCTTATCTGCTGGTTTAACGATGTCGTTGCCTGCGTTTGGTTTAGCTGCATCTTCTTGTGATTTAACTAAGTCTGTTGCTGGGATTACCGCTGTCTTACCTGCTGGGGTTGTGACTGTGGTGTTTCCTTTATCATCTACTACTACAGTTGAACCTGGATTTACTTCTTTAACCTTATCTTCGATTGCTTTCTTCTCAGCATCTGTAAGTTTGTCTAGGTTGGCTACTACTGTCTTGTCCGCTGGTTTAACGATGTCATTGCCTGCGTTTGGTTTAGCTGCATCCGCTTCTGACTTAGTCAAGTCTGACGCTGGGATTACCGCTGTCTTACCTTCTGGGGTTGTGACTGTGGTGTTTCCTTTATCGTCTACGACTACAGTTGCACCTGGGTTTACTGCTTTAACCTTATCTTCGATTGCTTTCTTCTCAGCATCTGTCAACTTGTCTGGGTTAGCAACTACAGTTTTGTCCGCTGGTTTAACGATGTCATTGCCTGCGTTTGGTTTAGCTGCATCCGCTTCTGACTTAGTCAAGTCTGACGCTGGGATTACCGCTGTCTTACCTGCTGGGGTTGTGACTGTGGTGTTTCCTTTATCGTCTACGACCACAGTCGCTCCTGGATTGACTGCTTTAACCTTATCTTCGATCGCTTTCTTCTCAGCATCTGTCAACTTGTCTGGGTTAGCAACTACAGTTTTGTCCGCTGGTTTAACGATATCATTGCCTGCGTTTGGTTTAGCTGCATCCGCTTCTGACTTAGTCAAGTCTGACGCTGGGATTACCGCTGTCTTACCTTCTGGAGTTGTAACTGTGGCGTTGCCTTTATCGTCTACGACTACAGTCGCTCCTGGATTGACTGCTTTAACTTTATCCTCGATCGCTTTCTTCTCTTCTGGAGTGAGAGCATCTGGATTCGCTACGACTGTCTTATCTGCTGGTTTAACGATGTCATTACCTGCGTTTGGTTTCTTAATATCTTCAACAGTACGTACTAATTCATCTACAGAAATCACTTGTGTTTGACCATCTGGAGTCGAAACTTTAGCATTTCCTTTTTCATCTACTGTTACTACAGAATTTGGATTTACTGCTTCTACAGCTGCTTTAATTTTTTCTTTTTCAGCATCTGTTAACTTAGTTGGATCTGCTACAATAACTTTATCCGCTGGTTTAACTACATCGTTTCCTGCTTTTGGTTCATTTGCTGAATCAGAAGTTTTCACAACTTGTTCTGGAGTAATAATTTCCTTATGACCATCTGGAGTTGTAACAGTAATATTTCCATCTGCGTCTTGAGTGATTTCTTTAGCATCTGGATTTACTTTCTTAACAGCTTCTAATACTTTAGCTTTTTCATCATCTGTTAAAGCACTTGGATCATTTACTAAAACTTTGTCAGCTGGAATATTCACTTCACCTACAGCTTTAATAGCCGCTTTATCTGACTCTTCAATCCCATTAACCGCTTCTGCTGTTTTAGCTGCATCTACAGATTTTTTAGCTTGTTCTGCAATCTTGTCTACTTGAGCTTTAAGATCTTCTTTAGCTTTAGGAGTCAAGTCGTCACGAGCATCTATTGCTGCTTTTTTAGCTGTTGCTTCGTCATCAATTGCTTTACGAGCATTTGGTTTATCTTCTACAACTGGTACAGATTTTTCGATTTCTTTTTCAGCTTCTTCTTGAAGTTTTTTAACTTCAGCATCTGTTCCAGCTTTATCGATTGCTTTCTTAGCTTCTTCAGCTAGAGCCTTAGCTGCATCTGCTGCAACTTTCTTCTCTTCATCTGTAGCATCTGGAGTGTTTTCGATTGCTTTTAATTGTTCAGCTAATTTATCATCGATTGCTTTCTTAGCTGCTGGTTTCGTTACTGCTTCTGGATTTACAGCCGCAACTTCATCTACACCTGTTTTCTTAGCTGTATCTACTGCTTTTTGAGCTTCTGCTGCTTTTTCTGGTGTATCCGCATTGTCTGGTTGTGCATTAATTGCATCTGTTGCTGATTTAGCCTTATCTTGAGCATCTTTCTTAGCCACGTCTTTTTCTTCTTGCGTTAAATCAGTACGAGCATCGATTTCTGCTTCTTTCTTAGCTAATTCATCCGCTACTGCTTTCTTAGCTGCTTCTTTAGCTACTGGATTTACAGATTTAACATCCGCTACACCCTTATCTTTTGCATTATCCACTGCAGTTTGAGCTGCTGTTGCTGCTTCTGGTGTTTCTGCATTGTCTGGTTGTGCGTTAATTGCATCTGTAGCTTCTTTAGCTTTGGCTTGAGCATCTTTCTTAGCTGCAGCTTTTTCTGCATCAGACAAGTCTGTACGAGCATCAATTTCTGCTTCTTTCTTAGCTAATTCATCTGCCACTGCTTTCTTAGCCGCTTCTTTAGCTACTGGATTTACTTTCGCAACTTCATCTAATCCAGCTGTTTTCGCTGTATCTACTGCTGCGTCTGTTGTTGCTGCATCGATTGCTTCTTTAGCTTTCTTAGCTTCTTCTGCTGCTTTATCTTTTGCTGCTTTTTTCTCTGCATCTGTCAAGTCTGTACGAGCATCAATAGCATTGTTTTTAGCTGTCAATGCATCGTCAATTGCTTTCTTAGCTGCTGGTTTTGTCACTGCTGTTGGATTTACTGCAGTTACTTCATCTACACCTGTTTTCTTAGCTGCATCTACTGCTGTTTGTGCCGTTTGTGCTGCTTCTGGTGTGTCTGCTACATCTGGTTGTTTAGCGATTTCTGCTAATTGTGCATCAGCTAATTTCTTAGCTTCAGCTTTTGCTGCTGTTTTTTCTTCTTCTGTTAAATCCGTACGTTTGTCAATTTCAGCATTTTTATCTTCTAACGCTTTTGCAATTGCTTGTTTAGCAGGTTCTTTTGCTACTGGAGTTACATTTGCAATTGCTGTCGCACCATCTGTTTTGGCTTGATCTACATCTGCATCTGTTGTCGCTTTATCAATAGCATCTTTAGCTGCATCTGCTTTTGCTTTTGCTGCATTTTTCAATGCTGTTTTTTGCTCAGGTGTTAAATCATCACGAGCGTCAATTGCATTGTTTTTAGCTGTTAATGCTTCATCAATTGCTTGTTTAGCTTCAGTTTTCTTAGCCGCTACTGGGTTTACAGCTTTAACATCTGCTACACCTTTATTTTTAGCATTATCTACTGCAGTTTGAGCTGCTGTTGCTTTGTCTGCTGAATCTGTAATAGATGGTTGTGCATCAATTGCATCTGTTGCTTCCTTAGCTTTTGCTTGAGCTTCTTTTTTCGCTGCTGCTTTTTCTTCTGTTGTTAAGTCAGTACGAGCATCAATTTGCTCTTCTTTCTTAGTTAACTCAGCTGCAACTGCTTGTTTAGCTGCTTCTTTAGCAATTGGGTTTACAGATGTTACATCCCCTACACCTTTATCTTCAGCATTATCAACAAGTTTTTGTGCTGCCGCTGCTGCTTCTGGTGTGTCAGCATTGTCTGGTTGTTTAGCGATTTCTGCTAATTGTGCATCAGCTAATTTCTTAGCTTCAGCTTTTGCTGCATCTTTTTCTGCTTGACTTAAATCTTTACGACCGTCAATTTCATTGTTTTTAGCTGTTAAAGCATTTCCAATCGCTTCTTTAGCAGTTTCTTTTGCTACTGGGTTAACTTTACCAATCGCTGTAGTTGCTTCTGTTTGTGCACCATCAACTGCTGTATCTGTAGTTGCTGCATCAACTTTCGCTGTTGCTGCTGTTGCTGCTTCATTCGCTTTAGCAATCGCTGCTTTTTTCTCATCTTCTGATAAGTTTGTATCTGCTTTAATCGCATTTTCTTTAGCTAAACGAGCTGCTTCAATAGCTTTTTTAGCTGCATCTTTTTTAGCTACTACTGGGTTATCTGCCGCAATTGCAGTTGTACCAGCTTCTTTAGCTTTGTTTAATGCATCAATTGTTGTTACATTAGCATCATTGATTGCTGTTAAAGCTTTTTCTTTGTCAGCATTTACTTTTGCAATTGCCGCTGCTTTTTCTTCATCAGTAGCGTTTGGAGTAGCATTAATTGCTGCAATTTTCTCAGTTGCTGCTGTGTTTACTGCATCAATCGCAGGTTGTTTGTCTAATTTAGTAAAGTCTGATAATGGTCTTACATCTTTAGAACCATCTTTATATGTTGCAACAATGTTATTACCTTCTTTAGTAATTGTAGCAACTTTGTTATCAGTATTATCTACTGCTTCACCACGTTTAGATTCTAAGTTTTTATCTTCATTCGTTCTAGAATATTCTAATTTTGCTTTAATTTTAGCAAATTCTTCATCAGTTACCGCTGTTGGATCAGCTACTGCTACTTTATCTGCTTCTGTCGGAGTAACGATATCATATTTTTTAGCTTGTGCTTTTAATACAAATGTTACAGCACCTGGGTCAGTTAAGTATGTTCCAATAACCTCTTTATTAGCATTTTTATTTTTTACAGCAATATTAGTAATTTCTTTTCCATCTTTATCTGTTGCTGTTGCAAAACGTGTTACAAGCTCTAAAGAATCGTTTTCTGTTTTTGGTAATCTATCTGCTGCAATCCCTGAAACTTGTCCTGTTATTTTAATTTTTGCTGGTGTAGCAGTTTCAGAATTAATCGCTGTTACATTGAATCCCCACTCATTATCTTGTACATCAGGATTTCCACCAACGTTATTTAAAGCAATATTTCCACCTTTTTTTAGAGCAGCTGATTTAATTTTTCCTGAATCATCGTTAAAAGTAATATCAACGTCAGCTTCTTCTCCAGTATATAGATAAATTTCTTTTTTATTTGGAGCTGGGTCTGAATATGGAATTGATACTGTTGGCGCTACGTTATTACGTACAACACTTGAAATTGTTGCTGTATCTGTTGAACCATCTTTATATGTTACAGTAATTACTTTTGTAGTAGGGTTAACATCAATATTTTCTACTACTGTATTTTTATCTTCTAATGCTGTACCTTTCACAGACTCTAATCTAGCATCTGTACTTGTTTTAGAGTATTCAATATTAATTCTATTTTTAATATTTGTAATATCCGCAGCAGTTAGGTTGTTAATATCATCAACACCGATTTTATCTCCATCTATTTCTGGTTGTTGGATGCTGTATTTGTATGTTTGTGATTTAAGGACAATCTTGAAGTATCCATCTGCATTTGCACCACTACTATTAGTAGACATTGCTGAACCATCTTTTGCTGTTACACGAAGATAACGGTCACCCATTGCAAAGTTTTGAGCTTCAGTCTTCGTATAGTTACTATTACCCATGATAGTAGCATTAGGTTGACCTGTCATTCTTACTGTTAATGGCGTATCTGTTTCTGTAGTAATTTTTTCGAAATAGTATCCATAATCATCTGTAAGAGTTGTATTATTTACAGTTCTGAATTTTTGATTTGATCCTCTTGTTGTTTCAACATATGTTACTTTATTTGTTGCTGAGTTGATTTTAAATTCTACATTAGCATCTTCTTTGTTATAAACATAGATTTCTTTTGTTGTATCATTTGAAAACTCTGTAGTGTAAGTAATATCACCTACAGTTTTTGAAGTTTCCGTACGGAAAGCATTATCCTTATCCATTGCTTTTCCATTACGTGGATCTTTAGAACCTGTGTTTTCGATTGAATTAGAATCAGATTTTGGTTCAGTGTTTTCCGCTTTTTTACCTACAGTTTCTTTTCCGTTAGTAGTGTCTACTGCTGGAGTTTCCTTTTTCTCTGTTGGTTTATTTTTCAACCCTGAATTAACAGTCATTACAAGTTTGTTATAAGCCTTTATAAGCTCGTCTTGACTTGTTGCATTTGCTAATGTAGCTTTTGCAGTCTCTAGGTCTGCTTTTAATACTGCAACAGATTCATCTGTTTTATTAGCATAAGAACCGTTAGCAAGTTTTGCTTCGATTTCTGCAATGTAGCTTTCAAGTTTAGTTTTATCTAAAGCTGGATTTGCTGGTTCTTCTGGCTTATCAGACGTTTCCTCCTTAGCTGGTGCTTCCTCTGCAGGGGCAGGTGCTGAAGCTTCTACAACTGTTTCCTGTTTGCTTAGCTCATTAGCTGATACAGCTCCATTACCTAAGAACATGAAAAGAGCAGCAACTGCTACACTAGCTGCACCAAAGCTGTATTTACGAATAGAGTAGCGAGTTACCTTTTCACGGTGCAAACGCTCAACACGACTCATAGAGTTTTTGTTTTCCATTATTGGCTCCTTTATAAAAGTATAATTTAAAAATTCACGCGAAATTAGCCGCTCCTGAAAGTAACGGCTAATGATTTTACCAACGTGAATGATTACCTTATCTATTCTACTTTATTTTTAATATATATGTAAGTCGCTTGGCTTTGATTTTTGCAAAAAAAAAATCGTTTTGGGAAAGTAGGCAATTTTCAGAAAATTTTCAGTTGTATTTTTTTCTACTTTTTTAAATAAATATATATGATATTATCCAATCAATCTTATATAAAAATTTATGTCCGTTCGGAAAGACAACGGATACATTTTTTAAATTTAATAAAATAAATAAGTTTGATATATAAAAATAGATATTCTTTCCCACAAAAAAGAAATCGTTCGGAAGAATGATTAAAACAAAACATGCTATCTAGTTCGATAACATGCCTGTTTCTCTTTTATAACAAGGCCTCAAACTCAGAGACAGTCATGCCTAATTGCTCACTTGCAAATTCGGAAGTTAAAACATGTTGGCGTACTAAATCTAGAAAGGTAAAGATTTTCCCACTCTCTAGACCTTGTTCAACTCCCTCTGCCCTAGCAGTTTCCAAAGCATAGTCCTGTGCTAACAAGGCTTGTTCTTCACGCCTGCGTTGCTCACTAAACATCTTCCTGTCCTCCTCGGACCAGCTCCTGTAGTCCAGCAGTTGGTCTGCCTGGCTGATGGCTCGCTCGGGTTGTTGAGTAAAGGGTTTATTCCCAAAAAACTCCAACCACGGCTTACGAACCTCGTCTTTGCTGGTTTCTCTGTATTTTTTTAATTCTAAGAATGCCATCTTGACCAGATGGTTTTCCTGACTATTATTTGTGATGGTTAAGACCTCACCTGTCGTATCCTCTCGCATACTAAAGCTGTGAAAAGCTTGATCATCTTGGAAATAATTACTATCCACAATTGCGATAGCATAAACAGGTGCGATATGCTTGTAACTCTGGTGAGTATTGCCCTCTTGCTGGCGAATTTTTTCTAGATTTTAATTGACCTGACTACACAGGTAAGCCCACAAGCGATTGATGAAAAAATTCTGATGATGAACTTGAATCTCAATAATTACTTGCGTACCATTATCCAACTCCGCCAAGACATCTATGCTAGTGTAGAAATCTTGGGCTGAATAATGCAGGGAAGGTAGTACATGAATATTGCTCCCCTCCAAAAAGGTCACATTTTTGGCTGGTAAATCCAACATATCACGGATAAATTGACAAGTGATTTCTGGATTGCTAAAAATCTTCTTAGCAACTAAATCATTGGTCGGGCTGATGCCCGGATGTCTTAAAATCATCCATTTCCTCCTCTTATTATACCACAGTTTTAAATCTAATTTTGCTAGATTCGATGGTTCCATCTATTTATTCGAAAAGGAAATGAATTGTGAAGATATTTTATCTCGTTTCAACTAAAATATGAGCTTGATCAACCAGTTGTCCATCAACAGTCAGATTCAGATAAAAATCCAAGGTCTTGTCGGCAGCAAAATACAGGGTTGGTAGGCACAAATCTTTTTTTCTTTCCCCAGCTTGAAATTGAAGGACTTGAATTTCGTCCTGATAGGCGACACCATGCACACCTGTCCCAGGTTGAATCGAAATCTTAGCCTCCAAAGGAGTACTACTTTCGCTACGTTCAACCCTAAAATGCAGAATCTCTCCCTTTGCCACAGCTAGACTTTTTTCTGCAAATGCTAGTCCCTGAACAACTTCTTTTTTTGCTAAGCTCGGAGTTTTATAAAGTGAAATCTTGGTCAATACAGGCATAGATTGTGCCTCTGTAATCATCACGCGCACCTTCTGTGCCTTTACTAGTGGACCTCGCAAGAGACGCTTATGACCAACTGTGAAGCCCGTACCAAATTCCTGCCAGACGCCATCCACCTCTATTTGCACATGAAAAGCAGCGATTCGTTGTCCTAGCTTCAAATCTTCTCTTAACTCAATTACATCAAAAGTTTTAGGAGATCCTAGGTCGAGCTCTAACTGAATGGGCAAGTCTGCATCGCTTGCCCAAGAGCTAGTCTCAAGTCCATCTGTCAGATGATGACAGCCAAAGTCTGCGGAAAGAGCGGGACCAGATACCTTGGCTCCCAGAGCCAAATCTTCCCTATAGAGCTCGTCACGATAAGCCGCAAATTCATAGAGACGCTTGATATCCTTATCGTCAAATAGACCATCTTGATTCGGCGGAATATTAAGCAAGAGAGGTGTTCCCCTCCCTACCGAGTGGAAGTAGATTTCAACCAACTCCTCAAGTGACTTAGGATCCTGATCCTCATGGTAAAACCAACCTGGTCTAATGGAAACATCTGCCTCACCGATTGAAAAAATCGTACCCGAGGAATCTCCGTGCTGAATATAGTCCAACTCTGCTTCTGTTCCTAGTTTATCAGGATTCACCTTTTGCCACAGTGGATCACCTGCATACCCTCGTTCATTGCCAATCCAGCGTATACTAGTACCTTCTGTTGAAAAAATCAAGCAGTCTCCCTGCAGGTCACAAATGGTCTCAAACCATTTCTCAAATTCATAATTGACCTTTTGAGCGCCCTCTCCTCTAGCACCATCCATCCAAACCTCAGCAAATTTTCCTGCATTGCCATAGGCAGGATTTGATAAAATCTCCTTCAGCTGTGCCAGATAATAGGCATTATAGTCCGCTTCTCGCTCCACATGATAGAGAGGACTGTGGGCATCCCAAGGCGATAGGTAGACCCCCATATCCATATCAAACTCTGTGACGGCTTGGGACACTTCAAGGAGCAAGTCCCCCTCTCCATTCCTCCAAGGACTGGCCTTGACCGAATAATCTGTGTAAGCCGTCGGATAGAGGACAAAGCCGTCGTGGTGCTTGACCACCAAAATCAACTTTTTGAAGCCCGTTTCCTTGAGTATACAAACCCACTCACGCGCATCTAACATTGTCGGGTTAAAGCGTTCAGGAGCCTCCTGACCTGTCCCCCATTCCTGGTCATAAAAGGTATTAGGCCCAAAATGGATAAAGGCTGCTAGTTCATCCTCTAAATAAGCTAGCTGAGCCTGACTAGGCAAGGGCCCATGCGGTTTTATTTCTCTTACCATACTACTTCCTATCTACACTTTTCTTTACTTTTTTAGCATGTACTTGCAATTCTGTTAAGGCTAGGAGACTGGTCAAGCCTTCAAATCGAAGACGAAGGGCATAAGTCTCTACCTTATCAAATTCAAAACGAAGGTCTTTTTCCTTATCACTTGACACTTTTCGGATAACTGATACATGGCGCCAGTTCTCCTCTTGCTTGAGCAGAGAATCCTTGTCCAAATGGTTGGGGGTCCGAGGCAAGGCAGGCTCATTTCCTACATAATAATCAATGAAAGTCGGCTCCACCGCCACGTAATCTTGATTTTCAACATAATACAAGGTCAGGTTATCTACAAATCGAGGTTTTAAAATACCTGCATCTCCAAACAGAATGCCCACGCTAGCTTGCTCTGACTTGGCAATCCAAGTATTGGCTGTCGATTTCTTCCGAGCAATGACCTTGTCATTGAGATATGAAGCTGGATGATTAGGCTCTGAGTGGGAAGCAAAGACCAGAGGCAGGTTAGACCCAGTCCACTGATTGGAAATAACCTCCCCATCTACACTAGCATCTGTCACATGAATGGTGACTGTTGCTGGCAATTCACATCCCGGTACCTGCCCTGTGAGAACATATTCTCCTACCTGAGCAGAGATTTGAGGATCGAGTTCATCCCAAGTCACCTTGGCAGTATCTCGTCTGCCATCTGATAAGACTAGCTTGACTCGCTCTGGTAAGTGTGGAGCTTCCTTGACAAGCGTCCAGACCCTTTCAGGCTCAATAGCGTAAATCCCTTTGACACAAACCTGAGCCGAAGCCTTTAGATCCAGCCCCTCAAGATGACCAGATACCGTAAATTCATGAAAGCTTTCCAAATCTTCTTTAGGAATTTCCTCCCAGACAACCTTGACTCGTTTTGCACAGCCTGACTCATAGTCCACCAAGACCGAGGACGGAAACTGTGGATAAGTCCCCTTATCTGTATACAAGCGAAGCAGTCTTACAGAAACTGCCTTCCCTAGTGAGGTATTTTCTGCGACCTGCAAGTGAGTTTGATAGGTCTTCCCTTGATAAATAGCACGGATAAGCAAGTCACCTGCAGACAAGCAATAAAGCACTCCCTGCTTGATAATAGCATGGGCACTGCCACTCGTCTCCCAAATCACTTCACTATTCCCCACCTTATTCACAGGGTTATCCACAATTTGTGGATAAAGCCCAATGGCTGGGGAATCTCCTTCTTGTAAACCTGTCTGCTTGTCCACTCGAATCTCAAACAAGCGCTTATTTTTCACTGGCTGGTAAGGCAAAGCTTCTCCCACTAGAAAATCAAAACTTGCTGGCTCTAGCCTTCTAGCACTGGCTTTTACTCTCACTTGACCTGACTGATCCAAGCTTTGAACTAAAAGGACACCCCTGCCATGAAAGGCTTTCCTCTTAAACCGACCATTTTTCTGAGCCTGGTAACGTTCACGACTGGACTGTCTGCCGTTATCCACCCCCACAATGCGAGCAGGACCTTGAATTTCAAAATGAAGTTGATTGGAAGCAGTCGGCACCCAATTTCCATCCTTGTCCAATACATCAAAATAGAGATAAAGGAGGTCTTGTCCATCTGGCTCTAGTTGTGTTTTCTCAGCATGTAGCCCTATTTGAACTGGCTTACCTGCAGTCACCACCCTATCTTCTGCCACAATCTGACCTTGACGGTCATAGGCCACAGCACGCAATTCTCCTGGTTGATAAGGCAAACGCCATTCGAGATAGAGTTGATCTGAACCTTGTCCCTCTTGGTATTTTCTACCATCTGAAGTCCATTTTTCCTGAAAAGTCTTTCTCCCCTGAGATTTTCCATTGAGAAATAGCTCTACTGAACCTGCATTTGAATACACTCGAACAGGGATATCCCCATACTTATCCACAATTTGTTGATAACTCTGGTGGATTTGCCAATTCCAATGGGGCAGGATATGAACCATAGGATGCTGATCTAGTTCCAACCACTGACTTTGATAGAAATAATAGTCATTTTTAGGAATCCCTGCCGTGTCCACAATCCCAAAATAGGAACTCTTGACGGGCGTGTCATTTTGATTGTGCCAAGGAGTTGGCTCACCGATATAGTCCACTCCTGTCCAGATAAACTGACCTGCATAGTCTAGCCGATTTCGATCTGCTATCCAAGAAGCCGTCGCCGTCTTCCCCCAAGGAACCCGATCATTGCCATAGTCCGACTGTTCAAAATTCCGCACGCGACGATTATCTCCAACCCATTCCTTATCTGGTCGAAAATAGCTGTCACGCGTCCGTGTAGCTGATGAGGTTTCAGATCCATAAAGTCGCCACTTGGGATGTCTTTTTCGAATCCCATCAATATTGTCTTCCGAGTAATTCAAGCCCACCACATCCAGCAAATCAGCAATATTTTCATGACCTCCAGAACCATCTCCGAAGCGGAACTGATCCATTCCCATGGTCACAAAACGGCTATCATCAACCTCCTTAACCCTTTCTAGCAAGCGTTTGATCGTCTTCAATGAATGAGCATCTCCATTTGCTTCGCTGACTTCATTTCCCAAGGACCACATAAAAATCGCTGGATTGTTCTTGCCACGCTCAATCATAGTGCACAAATCGTAGTCTGACCAGAAATCGCCTTCCCTCGCTTCTGGATGAGTTGCTTCTTCCTCAAAAAAGCGACCATAGTCATATTCTTTCTTGCCTCCATACCAGGTATCAAAGGCTTCTTCTTGGATGAGTAAGCCCATTCTGGCAGCCAGATTCAGCAAAATACTACTAGCTGGATTATGGGTAATTCGGATAGCATTGACTCCCATTTCCTTCATCTGGCGCAATCGTCTCTCTGCAGCTGACCTGTTTTCCACAGCTCCCAGTGCTCCATAGTCATGGTGCAAACAAACCCCATGAATCTTCAACCAGTGACCATTTAGAAAGAAGCCCTTATCCGCATGCCAATCCATATAACGGTAACCAAAGGTCTCCTCTTCTTCATCAACTAAGACGCCATTTTTGTAAAGGCGAGTCTTCAATTGGTAAAGGTGAGGGGAATCAATATCCCAAAGCAAGGGTTGAAAAATTGATATTGCTTGCTGGAAATGATGTTTGTCCCCAGCTTCAATCACTACAGAGTCTGTCGCCTGCCAGTCTGACAGTTGTTGTCCATCATACCAGATACTCTGTTCCAAATACACCGACACGGACTGAAGCCCATCATTTGAAACCTTGCTTTCAAGCTGGGTTTCCACCCAAGATCGCCTTTGCTCCTTAAGCTTAGAACTTTTTATCGTAATCCCATACAAATCCAGATGCACCGAATCTGTAATTAACAACTTCACTTCTCGGTAAATACCGCTACCCGAATACCAACGACTGCTAGGTTGCTGATTTTCCACGAAAACTGCAAGCTGATTGGCCATCCCATCGTTTCTTAAATAAGGCGTAATATCATAAGAAAAGGGCGTATAGCCATTGGGATAATAGCACAGCACTTGCCCGTTGATATAGACTTGGGCATTCATATAAACCCCATCAAAGAGCAGACGCACTGAAACAAGACTGGCATCTTCTTCCAAATAGAACTGCGTCCGATACCAGGCCTGACCCCCATTTAGCTGACCACCCTCATTTTGCGCTGGTGAGTACTGGTCAAAATCATTGTAAATACTCCAATCATGCGGCACTTGAATCGCCTGCCAATTTTCCCTCTGAAAATTCGGTGCCAAGGCCTCTTCTTTCCCCACCTCCTGGCTAAAAAACCAGTGATTTCGTAAAACTTCTTCTCTTCTCATACAAGCATTCCTCTTTAAACGACTCGATTTACTTGACTATAGCACAAAACAAAAGCGCTTTCAAGCTTTCATCCATCACTCCCTAAATACTCAGAAAAGATTCTATAATTTGTGGAGGAGAATTTAGTCCTCAAAGCTACAAGGGTAATGCAAAAAGAGCCTGTTGCCAAGCTCTTTGTACTCAATGAAAATCAAAGAGCAAACTAGGAAACTAGCCGCAGGTTGCTCAAAACACCGTTTTGAGGTAGTAGATAAGACTGACGAAGTCAGTTACATATATCTACGGCAAGGCGACGCTGACGTGGTTTGAATTTGATTTTCGAAGAATATTAGTCTATTATTTCTTCTCAGCGCGAAGGGCTGACAAGATTTGTGTACGGATATCATCCACACCATTTGGAGTATTTGGTAAAAAGATCGTTTGATTTCCTTTAGAAGCAAAGGTATTCAAGGTGTCCAAATACTGGTTGGTCAAAAGGATGGACATGATTTGCTCTTCTGTCATGCCAACATTGGCTTCCTTGAGTTCAGTGATAGACTCTGCCAATCCATCCACAATTGCCTTACGTTGTTGGGCAATCCCCACACCATGGAGGCGGTCTTTTTCTGCTTCAGCTTCAGCTGCAGTGACAATTTTAATCTTGTCAGCTTCCGCTAGTTCTTGCGCTGCGACCCGCTTACGTTGCGCTGCATTGATTTCATTCATGGATTGCTTAACTTCTGCATCTGGTTCGACCTTGGTAATCAAGGTTTTCACAATAATGTAGCCGTAAGTCGTCATTTCTTCCGCAACTTGGTGTTGGACTTCAAGGGCAATCTCATCTTTTTTCTCAAACAATTCATCCAAAGTTAATTTTGGAACAGAAGAGCGGAGGGCGTCTTCGATATAAGATTTAATCTGAGATTCTGGACGCATGAGTTTATAGTAAGCATCTGTCACGCTCTGCTCGTTGACACGGTACTGAGTCGCCACATTCATCATAACGAACACATTGTCCTTGGTCTTAGTCTCAACCACAATATCGCTTTGCAACAAGCGTAACTGGATTCGTGCTGCAATCGAGTCAATCCCAAAAGGCAAGCGAATATGAATACCGCTATTGGCAACCTTTTGGTATTTCCCAAAGCGTTCAATAATCGCCACCGACTGCTGACGAACCACATAAACTGTACTCAGTGTGACTATCACCAATAGGAGCACACAAACTACCACAAAAATCATCAAAAATGTTGTTATCATCGCGACGACCTCCATCATTATTTTTTCCTGTATTATAGCACATTTAAAGAAGTCTGTGCAGTTTTTACTGCGATTTTTCCTGAAATGTCAATAATTAGAGGTGAATTGTCACATTGTCGTCTAATCTCTATCAATTTAAAGTTACATATGCTAGAAACTTTACTCACAGTTTTTCTAGCTCCGTTGCTTATCAGTGTACTATCTAAGCTTTTCAAGCTGTGATTCAATACACAGAACAAGTAACGGTTAACCTTTTAATAGGATAGAAAAAAATCATTGGATGCACTGATATCCGATATTTCAAGAATTAATCAATGTTGATGAGCTAAATTTATTGTGGTATACTATTTTTTGTCATTGGTTACCGATTACGTTCCTTACGGTTCGTGAGAGGAGGTGAAACTAATGAACCTTGCCCCAGAGCTCGTTCTTACTATTGTAGCGGACGTCATAGCAGGAATTATCTTGTATTTCGTCTGCAAATGGCTAGATGGTAAGAAGTAGACCGAATGACTAGCCTACCAACACCCGTTAAATCGTTAAGATACGTCAAAAAATCCCTTAACTACTGCAATAGTTAAGGGATTTGGTGTTCTAATGAACCTTACCCATTAAATTTATTCTAACACACAAGCGCTAAGATTTCAAGAGTTTTATTTATTGTTTAAAGTTCTGAAAGGTCTATAATGAGAAGTTAGACATCTAGTATCCAAAAATCGACCAGCTCTTATGAACTAGTCGATTTCTCATCAATGCGCCAACATTTCTTGGGCGATTTCTTGTCCAGATAGGTTATCTGGGTAATAGGTTGGCCAGTTGTCCATTTCTTCAAAGAGGGCTTCTTGGCTTATGCCTCCAAAGAAGATATGGAAATGTTCTGCCTTAACTGGGGCGATATTGTGATCACTAAACTGAACATATTTGAATTGTCCAGCGTCAGCATCTGTAGCTTCAAAGAGGAAGCGCACGCCACGATTGCCTTTCTTGTAAGTTAAGGTTTTCTTGCCGACATACTTGTAGGTGTATTTCTTACTTTGTCCACCTTGAACAAATTCCATAGTGTTATCAGTGATATTAATCTTAGTCACATCTGTCTGATAGCCTTTTGTATAGTAGGCCTTGTATTCAGCCTGGGTCATCTTACCAGTCAACTTAGCCTTGTAGTCAAAGACTTGGTCAAACGTACCATCTTCAAGGAAAGGATAAACTGATTGCCAGTTACCTACATAGTCACTCAAGGTGCGGTCCTTGACATCTGCATCCTCAAAGTAACCATTTTGAACTGTCTTGGTATCCTCTGCCTTTTCAGGCTCAATTGCTGGACCTTCTTGGTCTGTTGTTTGTTTTAGAGCCTTGAGGTTTTTCTCCATGATAGAGATGTAATTTTCTCCAGCCTTGGTGTCCTCTTCTGTCAGACTTTCTAAAGGATTGAGGACATCTGTTTTGACACCTGCCTCTTTTGAAAGTGTGTTAGCAAGGGCCTGTGAGGCATTTTCTTCAAAGTAGATATAGGCAATTTTATTTTTCTTGACATACTCTGTCAATTCTGCCAAGCGAGCAGCTGATGGCTCTGCATCTGGAGAGAGACCTGAGATTGCGACTTGTTTGAGTCCATAGTCCAAAGCAAGGTAGTTAAAGGCTGCGTGCTGAGTCACAAAGCTCTTTTGTTTAGCTTGAGACAAGCCTTCTGCATAAGCCTTATCCAAGGCTTGCAATTTTTCGATATAGGCAGCTGCGTTCTTTTCAAAGGTCTCTTTTTTATCAGGATAATCTGCTGACAAGCTATCACGGATGTGCTCTACTAGTTTAATGGCACGGACTGGTGACAACCAAACATGGGGGTCAAACTCATGGTGATGGCCTTCTTCTCCATGGTCATGGTCTCCCTCTTCTTCCTCACCACCTGGTAAGAGCAACATATCGCCTGTCGCCTTGATGGTTTTCACCTTTTTCTTATCCAAAGTATCTAGCAATTTAGGCACCCATGTTTCCATGTTTTCATTTTCATAAACGAAGGTATCTGCATCTTGGATTTTGGCAACCGCCTTGGCAGAAGGTTCGTATTCATGGGGTTCTGTACCAGCACCGATAAGGAGTTCTACATTAGCAGTATCTCCTGCGACTTGCTTGGTAAATTCATAGACAGGGTAAAAAGTTGTCACGATATTTAGTTTGCCATCTGCCTGCTTTTGATTGGAACAAGCCACTAAAAACAAGGCACATAGACTGGCTAGCAATAAGCTAATTTTTTTCATGTTGATCTCCTATTTGATAAAACGTCTTACTAAACTAATGAGTAAAAAGACAGTTACAAAAATAATGGTAATACTTGCACTTGCAGGTGTTTCTGCATAGTAGGAAATGTAGAGTCCTGCCACCATTCCCAAAAATCCAATAGCACTGGCAAGCAGCATAACCGATTTAAAATTTTTCCCCAGACGCAGGGCAATACTAGCTGGCAAGACCATGATGGTCGACACCAAAAGAGCTCCTGCTGCAGGAATCATAAGAGCAATAGCCACCCCTGTCACCATGTTAAAAAGAATAGACATGGTACGAACTGGCAAGCCATCCACAAAGGCCGTATCCTCATCAAAGGTCAAGATATACATTGGACGAAGGAAGAGGAAGGTCAACAGCAAAACAACCGCCGCAATGACAAATAGGGAAATGACCTGCTCTTCGCTGATAGTCACGATTGAACCAAAAAGATACTGGTCCAAACTCATAGAACTAGAGCTTTTACCCTTGCTCATGACAATCAGAGAAACAGCCAGACCTGTCGACATGAGGATCGCTGTCCCGATTTCCATAAAGCTCTTGTAAACCGTACGGAGATACTCTAGGAAGACCGCCGCAATCAAGACAATGGCAATCGTAGAAACAGTCGGAGAAATCCCTAGAACTAGACCAAAAGCTACACCTGAAAGCGAGACGTGGCTGAGAGTATCACTCATCAAACTCTGACGACGCAAGATAAGGAAGGTTCCAAGAACTGGCGAGAAAAGACTCATAGCAATAACCGCCAGAAAGGCACGTTGCATAAAGTCATAAGATAATAAACTAAGCATGACCCACCTCCTGGTCATTCTCATGAACGTTGAAACAACGCCATGGCGAGTCTTGGTTACGAACTAGATGAATATTGCGGTCCGCATAGTCCTTAACTTCTTCAGGGTCATGGGTAATCATCAAAACAGCCTTACCATGATGATGAGCGCTGTGGTGCATGAGTTCGTAAAATTCATTTTTACTTCCTGCATCCATCCCCGTTGTCGGCTCATCTAGGATAAACACATCTGGGTCAGAGGCAAACATACGCGCAATCACCGCTCGCTGCTTTTGCCCCCCAGAAAGAGAACCCAAGCGTTTGTCTCGGTGTTCCCACATACCAACTGAGTCTAGACTAGCCTTGATATGCTCCTCATCATGAGCATTCAAGCGACGGAACCAACCCTTTCGTGGATAGCGACCCGACTTGACAAATTCATAAACCGTACTTGGAAAACCTGCATTAAAACTGGCAATCTGTTGAGGAAGGTAAGCTATTCTCAATTTCTTACCCTGCGTATTTGTCTTTGAAATGGTCACCTTGCCAATGCGTGGCTGAAGAATTCCAAGACTGGCCTTGATGAGTGTCGTCTTAGCTGCCCCATTCTCCCCTGTCAAGGTAACAAATTCCCCACTATCAACACTATAATTGATATGTTCAAGAACGGGCTCCTTATCATAATAGAAGGATAAGTCCTCTACCGTAATATATCTCATTATTTGATTTCTCCTACTAAAGCAGTCAAAAACCGCTGGATCACTTTTTGTTCATTTGGAGTAAACTGAGTCGCCACTTCTTCATAGGTTAAAAGTGTATGCTCATGGTGATGATGGTGCTCCTCAGCAATTGGACGAGCCAAATCAGTCAACTGATAAAAAATCACACGCGCATCCTTAGGATCTTTAGATGTTTCCAACATCCCTTCCTTGACCAAAGATTTAATGGCCTTGGTAACTGCCGCCTGACTGACATTGAGACGACGGGCCAATTCTGAATTTGTTAAAGATTCTTCTGATAAAAGCATGAGAATGTGCTCCTGAGTATTGGTCAGGGCCACCTCACTAGTGCAATGACCTATTAGGATTTCATGCTGATTTTCTGCCTGCAAAATCACCTCATTCAAAAAGGCATCGATATCCTTCGCTAGCTGTCTCATGTGTTACTCCTTTCCTTTTGGACTTCTCTTTTTTAAGAGAAAAATACTATTCTTTGAAATTTTATTTACTGGTTAATTATATCACAACCAAAAAAAGAGTCAAGAAAAAACGTGAAAACTAGTTTCATTCTCGAACTCTTCATAGGATGCCCAATCTTTGTAGGCAAGTTTATTCTAGCAACGATGAGGCATTTTACCTTATTTCCTTACCTAGGTGGTGATGTTGCAACAAAGTCTCCACGACTTCAAAATCCAACTCATCATCGATATCATAAGAATAGAGCTTTGGCATTTCATAAGCTACTGTCTTATCTGTATAAAAGGTCTCATCCCGTAGGTAAAGATCCTTACGAGAGATCCAAATACTTCCGTTGGGATAATAGTAAATAGGCTCTTTCTGACGAGCATAGTGCTTGGAAACTTGAGGCGGACGGATAAATGGCGACTCTTCCAACTGCAAGTAAAGACTACGACTCTTGTCTGCCTTGACACAGGAAATCAAATGATCTGCCCCAGACTGGCAGTAGAGCTGATAGGATTCGATAAGGTGACTTACCTCTCTCAACGGTGAAGTCACCTGTAAATTAACGAATACCTGATCCTCTTCAAAGGGTTGTAAAAAATCGGATAAAGTTTCTAAACTAGAGGTTGTTGACAAGGCCAGTTCTTTTGGTCTGTGGGCACAGCAAATTTCTGGATAGGCTTGACGACAGAGTTCCAGATAGGCAGGAGAATCTGAGGATACCCATATTTCACTAAATAACTTAGATGCTAAAGCGACCTCTATAGTATAGAAAACTAAGGGTTTGCCTGCAAGTAGTTTAATATTTTTATCCACTAAGCCTCGAGATCCAGAACGAATCAGAATAATGGCTATCGGTTTAGATTTTTCTTTCATATAACCTTCCTAGAAATAAGATAAAAAACGGATAGAGTAATGATATGATTGGCAACACTTTTCAATTACCTTATTATAACACCAAATCAGAAAATACTGACAATCTCATCAAGCACAAGTCCTTTTATTTTATCCCTCTTATACTCAATGAAAATCAAAGAGCAAACTAGGAAGCTAGACACAGACTGCTCAAAGTACAGCTTTGAGGTTGTGGATAGAACTGACGAAGTCAGCTCAAAACACTGTTTTGAGGTTGTGGATAGACTGACGAAGTCAGCTCAAAACATGATTTTGAGGTTGTAGATGAAACTGACGGAGTCAGTAACATATGTACGACAAGGCGACGCTGACGTGGTTTGAAGAGATTTTCGAAGAGTATTAACATAAAAATGGAGAAGACAGCGATTGTCCTCTCCATTTTTAGCTTACATCAACCGACTACAGTTGATAAAAAGACTGAATTCATCAATATTTTGAGCAAATACTATTCACTATCCTTCTTGCGTAGAACAAGACTTAATCCACTAAAAATTCCAACAAATCCAAATGCTGCTAAGGCTGCATTTGACTCAGTACCAGTATTTGGCAATTGAGATACATCCCTTGATGGAGCTGGATAAGTATTCCCACCAGAATAGTAAGTTGATGGAACTGAGTTATTCGGAACTTTAGGTGTTTCCGGATCTTCGTTTTGTTGAGGAGTAGGTGTTGGAGTTGGAGTCGGCTCTGGTTTTGGCTCTGGCTTAGGCTCAGGTTTTGGTTCCGATTTTGGCTCTTCAGGAATCTTCAACTCTGGAATTTCCACAACTGGAGGATCTAATGGAACCACTCCACCTTCATATTCTGGTTTATCTATCGTTGGTGGGTCTAACGGCGTAGCCCCTCCATCATATTCAGGTACTTCTACTGTTGGTGGGAATGGCGGAATAAATGGATCTACTTCTTCTGCGTATTGATAAATAACCGTTGTTGTTCCTTCTGGAACTGTGCCTGATTCTTTATCTGAGTTTCCTAAAGTTGTTGATACTGGTAATACACGTTGATAAATATATCTCTTACCGTTAAATTCAATTGTATCTTGGCGACTTGACTCAGTATTATACTCTTCATTTGTTGCTGTGTAGATTGTTTCAGCATCACGATCAGCATAAACTTTTGTTGTTGCTTTCGCTACAAGGACATTTTCTTTTACAGTTACTGCTGTCTTGATTTCTTGACCTTGCTCATCAACGAATTTAACAATTACCGTTCCTTTTTTATCTTTAGCTGCATCGTGTTCGATAACGTCAGGATTTTCACGGTATTTAACAATTTCGCTACTGTCAGTTGATTCGTGTGTTACTGGTAATTCTGCTACTTTTTCTTTGTCTACAGAGTATTTATCGATTTTTGGTGATACTACTTCAGCAAGTTTTTGTTCTTTAGTCCATTCGCTTGTGTACGTCACTTCACCAGTTCTACTGTTAATTTCCCCAGTTCTTGTGAAGCGTGCTTTTTGATTAACAGGAGTAGATGCCTCTTGTCCAGCTTTTGGTCCATTTTCGTAAACGTAAGTAATATTACGTTTCACCTCTTTTAAGAGACCTAAATCTTTGTATGAACGGTTTTGTGGATCGTTAGGAATCTTATCCTCTGGTTTTGGAGGATTATTATCCCCTTCATTAGGTTTAGTTGGATCAACTGGGATGATTTCATCGTATTGATAAACAACCGTTGTTGTTCCTTCTTTTACCTTACCAGTTTCTTCTGTTACGTTGTTGAATTTAGTATCTACTGGTAATACGCGATAGAAGCTGTACTTCTTACCATCGGCTGTGATGATTGTTTGTACTCTATTGCTTTCAGTACTGTAATCTACATCGTGATTTGTAACCTCATCACGAGTTGATAGAACTACATCTCCTGACTTAGTAGCATAAGTCTTCGTTGTTTTCACAACGGCATCTGTTACTACATTTTCAGCATTTTTGATTTCATTACCATTAACATCAACGAACTTAACAACAACTGAACCTTTAGTCTCAACGACTTTAGATGGTGTTGTTTCTTCTTCACTTACTAGACGGTATTCGTAAACAACTTCTGTTGTTCCTTCCACTACTTTACCACTAGCTGCTGGAGAGCCTTGTTTTAAACCTACATACTCATATGTGAATCCAGTATCAGCATCTACTAAAGTTGGATATTGTTTTGGATTTGTGTCGTAGTTTTGTTCTACAGTAGCAATATCCGTACGTTCACCAACTTTTGTTTCACCTGAGTACAAGCTTACGATAGTTTTCGTTTCAAGCGTTACATTGTCTTTATCAGTTTCTGATTTTAATTGTTTCCCATCAGTTGTGACATACTTGATAACTACGCTGCCTTGTTTAGAAGCTGTTGCTTCTCCTGCTTCTTCTTTTGTGATTTTTTCTGTATAGTAATGAGTTACGACTGGTTTTGCTTCACTCATTACTTTGTAAGCACGGATTGGTGTGATAACTTCTTTTGTAGTGTAGGTAGTTGTATTTGTTTCTGTTGTTTGAGTTCTTGTCCCCAAGTTTTCAGTAATGATATATTTTCCTGCGTGAGTTCCTGACGTTAATTGTCTTGCAGCAGTGTTAAAATCATCTGATACAACCGGATCACCAGATACTGTTACACTACCATCAGCAGCTATTTTAACAGCCCCTTTAGCTACGACTGTTTCTGAGTTTGTTTCAGATGACTCTTCTGTCATTAATTGAATATCAGGTCTTTCATTGTAAACTTTAGTCGTCGTTGTTTCTATATTAGCTTTAACTTCAAGCGTTGCGTAAAACCAATGAGAAACATATTTATATACTGCTGTACGTTTGATGACTTTACGTTTAGGAGACGGAGAGTCTACATCCTCTTCAGTTACACTATTTTCTGTAACTGTTAATCCGTTAAGAATTGAAGATAACGTGTTTCCACCTAATTCATAATCTATATCCCAATGCCAAGGAGCAACATGTGAAACTAGTGTATTACCGAATAATCCAAAATCAAGCGTTCCATCATTAACTTTCTTTTCTATACTAGCAAAATGTGCATCAAGTTTTACTCTAGCTGCTTGTACCTTAACCTTATCATCTTGGCTTGTTGCTTTTTTCTCAAGGTAATCTAATACTTGATAGTTTGCATCCCCGTATTTTTTAAAGTAATCATTCAAAGTAGGATTTTTAATCTTATCTACAGTTCCAGGGTTCCACTCTCCCCCATGTTCTGCATCGAATACCTTAACTCCATTATAGGCGCTAGAAAATGAATACAGAGTATACGTCGGATTATTTGATATTGTTGCAACAACATCATCTGCCGTTCCAAATTTTCCATCTGGACCTGGTTTTACAAAATTATTTAAATTATTGAATTGATCATATCTATGTTCTTCAATTGCATACGTTGGACCTTTATCATATTTTCGCTCATAGGATTCCTCTTCTGGCATCTCTAGTTCATAAGAAGCCACTCCTTTTTTAGTTATCGTCTTCTTCTTATTAGTTCCTACAGCATACGTATCCTTATCCATCACAAGAATTGTATCGCCTTCTTGAAGGGTTACATTCTCTTTCGTAAAGTCTTTTGCTTCTGCTTGACCAGCTTTCCATTTAGCTACTGCGTCTTCATCGCTAGATACTCCGTTAGCTTCTACGAATTTCCCGTATTGTCCATCGGCAGTTTCTTCAACTAGGTAAACTTTTCCTGTTGTTTTTGTATAGTCGATTTCTCCTAGTTTATTGTGCATTCCTTCTGGAGAAACTCTTGCTTCGATGTTGTTGAAGTTTGTTTTATCGTAAGTTGCTTTATCAGCACCTTCTACTTCAGAACGAACATATTCATAAACCTTATTATTTGCTTCTACTGTTTCTTTCTTACCAGTCGCTTCTGTAACAGCATTTCCTGTTTTCGCTACTGTTGATTCGCGATAGTCTTTACCATCAGTATCATAGGCAATTCCTTTTTTATCATAAGGAGTTGTTACTGTTCCTTCTCCTACTTTTACGGTTTCTGTTGGAATTAATTCAGATTTATCAGATTCAAGTTTATAATTTACAGTTGCTTCTGTTTTGAAGGTTACTGTGTCATTACCGTCCGAATCACCTGTGTTTTGATTCGCTTTTGTTGGTTCAGCTACATCTTTTCCTAATACTGCATCTACTTTTACAGTTTTAGAACTTGTATCATCTGTGAATGTTGTAGCTGATGTAGAGGCTACTTTTGAAGTATCGCTTACTACTGTTGCTGTGTCTGTACCGTTTGATGAAACAGCTGCAAATACTGGACTTGCACCAACGGATAAGGCCACACCTGTCGCTAAAATTGTTGCCCCAATAAGTTTAGAATCTGTTCGTCCATCTTTGTATTTACGCAGGGAAAATTTTTCTTGTTTATTATGAAACATAAAATACTATTCTCCTAAAACATCTTTATTTTTATATTTTAATATATCTAACTCAAAAACTATATGAAACAAAAAAACATACGTTCTATTATAACATTTTTAAACCTCTTAACACAAATAATATATCTCATATTCATCCATAAGAGCTGATAAAAATCACATAAAATTTCTAGACTAAAAGCAGTTCTTTGGGTCTGTGGGCACAGTCACTCTCTGGATAGGTTTGACGACAAAATGCCAATCTGAGGATACCCATATTTCACGAAATAGCTTGAAGAATAGAACGACCTCTAAAGTATAGAAAATCAAAATTTTCCTACAAATGATGTGATATTTTTATCCCTCTTAACATAAAAATGGAGAAGACAGCGATTGTCCTCTCCAAATTTTAGCGGCTAACATCCGCCTACTACAGTTGATAAAAAGCTCAACTTCATCAATATTATGAGAAAATACTATTCACTATCCTTCTTACGTAGAACAAGGCTTAAACCACTCAAAATCCCAACAAATCCAAATGCTGCCAAGGCTGCATTTGACTCAGTACCTGTGTTTGGTAATTGAGATACTTCCCTTGATGGAGCTGGATAAGTATTTCCACCAGAAGGGTAAGTTGATGGTACTGGTTTATTCGGAACATTAGGTGTTTCTTCTTCGTTTTGTTGAGGGGTAGGAGTTGGTGTTGGCGTTGGTTCTGGCTTAGGCTTAAATTTAGATTCAGAGTTTAATTTTCTGAATACATGTGTCACTACATTCCCTTCGTGGTTTCGGATAGTTTCAACATATTCATAGCCTTCAATTGTTCCATGCTCGAAAGCTTCATTTGGTTGACCCAATTCAACAGGTGCTTTTACATCTGCCGATTTTAATGGAGTCCCATTTTCATCCACCCATTTTGTGATGATTAATGTTGATTTCATGTAGATTGGTGGTTCAAGTGCAACAGTTCCACCAACGTAATCTGGAACCTCATTTATCGGAGCTTCAGGCAGACCAGTTCCGCCTGTAAATTCTGGCACTTCAACTATTGGTGGGTTTTGCGATACTTCCCATTGAACTTTTTCAGGTTCTAACTGATATTGATACACAATTGTAGTAATTCCTTCTACTACTTTCCCTGTTTCGGCTGTTGTATTATGGAATTTTTCTGACGGCGCGTAAATACCTTGATAGTTATATTTCTTACCATCTTTAGTAATTGTGTAAACTTTCTTATCAGCAGTATTGTACTCTACATCATGATTTTCTACTTCATCACGAGTAGAAACAACTACATCAACTGACTTAGTAGTATATGTTTTCGTTGTTTTCACAACTGCGTCGGTTACTACACTTTCTGGATTTTTAATTTCTTTCCCATCGGCATCGACGTATTTAACAACCACCGAACCTTTTTCCTCTTTTTTAACAGGATTGGGATCTTCTTCACTTACTAGACCGTATTCGTAAATAACTTCCGTTATTCCTGCTACGACTTTACCACTAGCTGCAGGGGAGCCTTGTTTTAGTCCTACATATTCATAGGTAAATCCAGTCTTTGCATCTTTTAATATTGGATATTGTTTTGCAGTTGTATCGTAATCAGCATCTATTATGTTTTCAACTCTACGTTCACCAACTTTTGTATTCCCTGAATACTGATTGTAAACGTTCAATTCGTAAACTTTCCCAAGTTCTCTAACAATTTCTGTCTTTAATTCTTTCCCTTCAGTTGTTAGATACTTAATTCTTACGCCTCCAACTGCTTCCATTGAATATGCTTCTGATTCTCGCGTAATCTGCATTCTATAGTAATGGTTTACGACAGGTCCACCTTCATCCATTACCTTATATGCACGAACAGGTGTGATAATCTCCTTAACAACATAATCTGTTGCTTCTTTTGTTGCTACATCTTGTTTAGTAAACTCTGTCTCTGTTGTTTTTTGATTCCCATTGACAACTTTTATCTTGCTTAAATCATCAGAGATAGTTACAGCACCCTTGTTCGTTAAAACTGAATGGTCTATCTCTTCTATTTCAGGATACTCTATTTCCCAATCACTATAATGTTCAGGCACTGCATCTTTATGATAAGAAGTGATTATTCGATGAGAAAACTTAGGATAACCATAACGATACCCATCAATACTTTTGTGATTCGCCTCGTAATATAATACTTCTTTAGTAATCTTATTAACATTTTTTAGATTATCGTACTGTTTTACAACTTCTTCATGGGTATTTAGTGTAAACATGATTTCATCTAATAAATTTTCTGCAGATTCAATTTGTTTTTTTAAGGCTGTTAATTTTTCTCTATCAGGAGAATAAAAGACCATCCCTGATGTATAAATATCACCAGGTTTAGCAGCTGCCATGCTAATATTTTCATTTTTTATCATTTGAATGGTATCAGCAATATTCTGCTCTAATTTAGTTCTTCTTTCTTGAATCAATTGTCTTTCTGCATCTGTTTTTGCATAGTAATCAAAGTATTCCAATACCCCAAAAATTTCAGATTGCATATATCTCATTATTTCATTTAAAGAAGATTTACTAAAATCTAGCTCTGGAGTATCTTTTACCTCTGGTAAGTCATTTTCTAGTTTTGGTCCATGATAATAGTGAAGATATTGTTCTCCGTTGAAAGTAACTTCTCCATCATCGCTTGTTCCAAAGTTATGATCTACACCTGCTGCTACATATTTACCTTTTACAGTTTCATCAAACAATGCATAAGTAGGATAAGCATTCACATCTTTAATTTCTTCAGATGATTCCACTCTATTGAACTCTGGCGTTGCACGGACTAACTCTCTTCTATATTTAACCGTATTAACCGTTCTTTTTCCACTTCCGTGAGCATAGGTATCTCTATCCAATACAAGAATAGTATCTCCTTTTTGAAGACTTACATTTTCTTTAGTGAAATCTTTAGCAGTTGCTTGTCCATTTTTCCAAGCTTCTACCGCTTCTTCATCACTGTTGATATTTGTTGCTTCTACAAATTTACCGTATTGTCCATTTGAAGTTTCTTCTACTAGATAGACTTTTCCAGTAATTTTCCCATAATTAATTTCTCCAAGATTATTATGCATTCCTTCTGGAGAAACTGAAGCTTCAATATTATTGAACTGAGTCTTTTCATAAGTTGCTTTATCTGCATCGATTACTTCCGAACGGACCAATTGATATTCTTTGTTGTTAGCTTGTATTTTTTCTTCTTTTCCTGTGTTTTCATCAACAGACCCTGTTTTTTCTACTATTGATTCACGATAATCCTTTCCATCTACATCAGCAGCAATCCCTTTTCTATCATAAGGTGTATTTATTGTGCCACTGTTACCGTCTACAATTTTAGAATCTTGTAATTTTGAGTGATCATCTTCTAATAAATAATTTACCGTTGCTTTAGAAGTAAATTTTACTGAATCTGTTCCATCTGCATTTCCTGTATTTTCATTTGCTTTAGTTGGCAAGGAAACAACTTTTCCTATAACAGCATCTACTGTTACTTTTTTTGTAGGATCTTGATCATCCGTAAATGTTGTAACTGATGTAGAGTCTACTTTTGAAGTATCACTTACCAATGTTGCTGTGTCTGTACCGTTTGATGAAATAGCCGCAGATACTGGACTTGCACCAACGGATAAAGCCACACCTGTCGCTAAAATTGTTGCCCCAATAAGTTTAGAATCTGTACGTCCATCTTTATACTTACGCAGGGAAAATTTTTCTTGTTTATTGTGAAACATAAAATGCTATTCTCCTAAAAATTCATTGCTTTTTTGATGTATTGAAACACATATATAGGTATAAACCAAACTGGAATCACGCTATCCATTATAGCATTTTACAGAGATAATATAAACTTATATAACTCCAAAATTTCCCTTTTTTGATAGTCTTTAGCAAAGGTTGCTGATGCATAACGACCTTCTTTTTGATAAGCATTTAACCACAAGATTAACTCTCCAATGTCACCGAATGTTGTGACAACTTTAGATTGATTCTTGTAGTATCTGTGAGCTAAATCTGTGTCTGATAAGAGACAGACCAAGCCCTTAGCAGATGCTTCCACAGCCGAATTAGCAAAACATTCACTCATAGAACACGATAGATAGCCTTGGTGTTGCTCATAAGGAACCTCCTCTAGAAAACCTGCATAATGGACATTCGGCGGTAAGTCTTCCTGTCTATAACCTTTAGGTAGGTTTCCATAAATCGTTAGCTGACTATCAGGAACTTGTCTAAAGGCCTCGATAGCCCATGCACAACGTTTGACTACCGTCATATTGCCAACGATACACCAATCGGTGACTTTTGCATATTCTTTTTCCAAGACTTTGTCCACAAACATTGGGGGTAAAAATCGAACCTTTTCTTTCCCTATCAACTTCTCTAAAACAGGACTTGCAACGATATTTTGGCACCAACCTTGTAAGACAAACTTCATCATCGGATCTAAAATATTGTAATGGGTATAAGCAAATAGCTTTCTTTCCGTATTTTGGAAAAATTTTCTCAATTGAAGAGGATATTCATTTACCATATCAATGATAAAGTAATCATCTACTGTAGAATGATTAGCTAGATAGAGACTGACCAATTGCCATTGCGTATAGGTTTCCCCACTTCTTAGATTTTGATAAGAATGGTAATTTTCACTCACATCACCCCTCAGCAATTCTCCATTACTATCATAAAGGGTAAATTGTTCTTCTTGACTATGGAAACGATAAAGCAATTGTGAGGTATAACATTCTATATCGCCATTTTCATAGCGGACCAGACCTACATATCCCTCTTTTGTGTATTCTACCTCACTGACATTACTTAGTCCTTGTACAAATTCTTTTGGGACGCTCGGTTTTTGTCTAGCCAGGTCTGACTGGTCAAAAATAACATGATAAAAGTTTTCAAAACCAAGTTTTTCCAATGTTTCTACAAAATTCGCTACAAAATTAACCAAATTTGTTAAAACAATTTCTTGCTCTACTTGCAGACTTTTAAAAATTTCTTGACGTGCCAATTGACTTCTTTCAAAGCCATAGATATTGAAAGGAAGGCTCTCCTTTATAGTAAACACTTTAGTCATGTTTTAACACCTCTTCTAATGATAAACCTCGACTTTTAGCCAATCGTGAGCGAAAAGCCATTTCTCGTCTATATTGGTTTGATAAGCGATAATAGGTTGTAACAGTATTGAGAATAAGAGCATTATCCTTTGTGACCAATCGCGCCCATAAGTGCCAATCTTCCATTCCATCAAAGTCCGAATGATATCCTCCTGCTTCATCATATGCAGAGCGCTTAAAAATAACAGTTGAATGGTTGAAAAAGTTTCGGTAAGCAAGGTATAACCATAGCACTTCTCCTGATAATTCATTAAAATCATTATATGCCAACTTATCAGACAATTTATCCTCTTCGGCAATCACTTTAGCTCCAATAATATCTAAATGACTTTCTTTTTCGAGTCTATACAATAGTAACCCTAAATGCCATGGAGCCCAAACATCATCAGCATCCTGCCTAGCTATATAAATACTATTACTTTTAGAAATTCCAAAATTCAAAGCTTTTGAAATCCCACCGTGTTCCTTTTTGAAATATTTGATCCTTGGCTCCCAATGATAGGATTTACAAATTTCTTCTGTTCTATCCGTCGAACCATCATCAACAATCATTAAATTGAAATTTTCATGAGTCTGATTTAAAACAGATTCAATTGAGAGTTGAATAGTCTCTTCATTATTGTACGTAGGCATAACAATATCAACCTGGGTATCTGACTGAGATACATTTTGATAGGGTATACCCAATTTTGCAAAAACATCTGATTCATGAGTTGTTAAAAAAGTACGATAACCATGGACCGATACTCCTTCTATATCTTTTATCAATAAAAGTGCTGTCGAATAAAAACTATGAACCTCAACGAACTCATATTCCTCTAGCAAGAGATAAATTTCTTCTTCAAAACAGAACTTTGTCTCTTTCAATTTACCTGAGTGGATACTCAAAGAAACTCTAGGATGAGGATAGTAGTAATCAATCTTCTTTTCATCTAAAATTTTTGAAGTCAATTGGTTAGTAATTTCAAAAGATTCCTGATAAGGGAGAGAGGCTAAAAATTGTCCCAGAAAAACATTTATTTTCTTACCATTTTTAGCTCTATGAAAATCACTTGGTTCAAGATGAAGCTTCAAAAAAACCTGTTTCTCTTTTGGAAAGAGAATACAATCGTTGAACACCGTGTAATGTCTAGTTGAAAACGACATAATCTCTCTCATGGTAAAATTTGTAGCTTGAATCGTCCTGTCAAGACCTTGTGTATAGAAATTAAGAGGCACAATTGAGGTACTTCCATCATCAAAGGTATACAAATTCATCGTACTGGGATTAAATAGATTAAGAGCTACAGGATTGTCCAAGCTCGCTAAATAGAGATTACTGATAAATTTACCTTTTAAGGCTTCCTGCATATCGTCTAAAACAGTTTTTCCTTCTAAGACAATGACTTCCTTACAAAATTCCTTCATCCGTTCAGCATAATAAGTCTGTCTCTGATCATCTGACACTTTTAAATAAATCCCAATAAAATCTTCTGAAACAGTCTGAACAACTTCTTTTGCGACTAAAACCTGAAATGGGGAAGAACAAAAAATGATATTTTCCACATTTACCTCCTCATAAAATCCTTACAAACTCTTATTAATCATTTGCTTTTGTGCAATCATCTCTTGCCACCAATCTTCATGGTCTTGATACCAGCGGATAACTTCTTGTAGACCCTTATCAAAATCCACGTAGAGAGGCGTAAAACCTAACTCAGTATATAACTTACTAGCATCTATTCCATAACGAAGGTCGTGTCCTGGTCTGTCTGCTATATACTTAAAGTCTTCCTGAGATTTTCCTAACTGCAACAAAATTTTCTGTAAAACCTCAACATTCGTGCGTTCATTATTTACCCCAATCAAGTAGGTCTCCCCAATCACACCCTTATCAATGATGGTGTCGATAGCCCGACAATGGTCTTTGACATGAATCCAGTCACGAATATTCAGTCCTGCTCCATATAGGACTGCCTGCTGACCAGTTAAAAGATTGGTGATTTGCCTTGGGATAAATTTCTCAGGATTTTGATAGGGTCCATAATTGTTTGAACAGTTGGAAATCGTAGCCCTGACTCCAAAAGAACGAACCCAAGCTTTTACCAATAAATCCGCAGAGGCCTTTGTAGCAGCATAGGGCGAACTTGGATTGTACTGTGTTTTTTCAGTAAATTTATCCTTACTTTCTAATGGAAAGTCCCCATAAACCTCATCTGTTGAAATATGGTGGAAGCGGATATTATACTTCCTAGCTAACTCTAAAAGATTGTGCGTCCCGACGATATTACTTTTCACAAAAACAGACGTATCGTGCAAAGACTTATCATTAAAAGATTCTGCTGCAAAATGAACAATCAAATCAACTCCTTGATCGATATGGCTGCTTAATTCCAACTCATTTGCGATATCAAGTTTATAAAACGATACCCTATCATCCAGCAAATCTTCGATGGTCTTTAGCGAAGAAGCATAAGTCAGATTATCCAAAATTGTAATCTGAATATCCTCATAATTCTCTTTTAAGTATCGAACAAAGTTCGAACCAATGAAACCAGCTCCACCAGTCACAACGATATTTTTATAGTTCATCTATTTTTCCTTTTATATTTTTCACTCAAAACCAGTACGGTCAACACTTACAACTTCCCATTCTCTCGTATCCGCAATTTGTTTTCCATTTTGTTCAAGCAGAGTATTAAAATCAGGAACAAACACTCTTACAAAAGGCTTTGTTAATCTTAAAATATAACCTACCCAGTAACAATAGGTCGAATTGGGACAAATGAAATATTTGTTGCAGCTATACAGTTGTAAAAAGTTATCTTGAATATCCTGCTCCTCAACTATAATCGGATTTTCAAAATGGTACTGAGAATGTAGAAAAGGTACCAATTCTTCGCGACACCAGGCAACATCATCTGAAGTAATTCGGATGGTTAAATGTTGAAAATCAGCCCCTTCAATTTTTGCTATCTTGTCTAAACAAGAACAGATATACAACTGAGAGTTATAACCGTAATTTTTTCTATTGCGTTCATTGAGAAAATCTGTTCTTCTAATAGCAATTGTCACATTTTTCTCTTCGAATTGAGCAGAAGCTGCAACTACTGGCTCAATCAAATACTCTCTACAAAAAGAGTCTAATTCTTCTGAAGAATAGTCAACACCTGCCTCTTGAAAATAACCGAAATCTTCTAATTCGATACCATTTGCTTTTGAAAATAAGACAGCGGTTTTTGGAAAAAAGGTTTGGGCAAATTGAAAATATCCTGTTCGTAAGACATAACTTTCCTCATAGCCCATCATTCGATCTCTATGCGCTTGTAGTAGAAGGTAGAGCAAATTTCCCAGTTGAAAACCTCTATTATTTTCATAAATCTTCAAGATTAGAATCTCCTTTTTGATTTTTAAAGTATTTCCCTAAAGTGGAAGCATCAGGATGTTTTACTAAATTCTTAATTTGTTTACCTGTTAAAATTTCAGACTGATCGATACCCAGTTTCACTCCATCGACCCTGTTTAAATTCGCCACCAGATGACTGACTAAATCATTTATTGCGGTCACTTGATAGCACATTTCATCAGAATAAATGTCAGAAATTGGTTTTAAAGCCCTCAACAATTCATTTGGAAGAGGCTCTACTAAAGACCACAACTGATCATTTACTTTTTGATAATATTTTTCTAATTCAGGCTTACCTAAAACAATATCATTTGAAATATAAGTCCATTGTCTAGAAAGCAAATCATGAACAAATCCTTTTTTCAATGTTTTTCCATATAAGATGTCCATAATATAAATAGTGTTCTTATTTTGATGAGCCTCAATCACGCCATTATAAATCTTTTGATGAATGGCACTATATCTGGAACCACTATCAAATACAGACTTCGTGGATACTAAAATCATATGACCTGTCTGAATATTTTTTAGGACATTCAGTAATGTTTCTATTTCTGAATCATTGTTTTTCAAACCTAGATTAGTCAATAATTTTTCTGATGACGGAGCAGTACAAATCACCACATCATAAGAAGCTTTCAAAGCTTCATTGATATTATTTCGATTGAAACAACTTAAATCAATATCAGATAGTTTACTTAATGCATCAAACAAAACTTTCCCAACTGCACCCCTTGAACCAATTAAGGCAACTTTCTTCTTACTTGATTCAATTATTTCAAGAACTTCTTTAAAAGATTTAGCAGCTTGGTCTTTTTCAGAAATGATTGGCTTTAGAAGAGAATCCCACGACAAATCAGCATCTTTGTCTAGCGGTGTAATTCCTAAATAGTTTTTTTGTGGATCATAATAATCAGCAACCAGATAATTTAATATCCCATTGTTAACTAGCGACTGTGCTCCATTGGCTACTCCCCCAGGGACAAAAACAACCCTACCAGGCTTGACATCTATCACATCTACAGATTTGTAAGTTGGAGAATCTATTCGTAGATCGATAAAAATCATTTTAAAGGTACCAGATGCTACTGTCATCAACTTTTCATAGCCCTGACAGTGCATCCCTCTAATAACTCCCTGCTTTGAGACAGATACATTATTTTGAAGTTTATGGTGAAAGAAAGATTCTGGTACCCCATTTTCAACCAAATCTTTTTTACGCCAGTTCTCTAAAAAATAGCCACGCTCATCATGATGAAGAGGACTTTCAAACACTATTAATCCTTGAATTTTTACTGAGATAGTTCTATCTATATCCATCGTTTTACCTCTATATTCATACAAATAACGACAAATCCATGAAAAATAAGCTAATTTTCATAATCTTTCTTAAATTATACCACTATATGAGTTCTCTAGCCAGATGAAGTTGACTCTTTTTAGGCTCCCATATCTATCAATACAAATTTTTGTTAGCCCAAAAGAAAAACCCTAAAAATCAGACTGCTTGTCTAATCTTTAGAGTTAAATCATTGATTATTTTATCATTCCCTATTGAAATTCCTTAACATCTCCATCGTAGAGCGACCATTCTTTACTGAAAAAGCGCTCATTTAGATGATAGGTAGGAGCTGGTGTGGGATTGGATAGGAAAGGATCAACTGCCTTATCAAAAGCAAGCCAACCCAACCAACCTAGGTGAATGGTATCCTTCATAAAGAAAGGCTCCCCACCATCCTTAGAAAAATCTGCTATATTGGTAAAACCTTGACTTTCTAACTGGTAGCGAATCTTTTGCACCGTTTGTTGGTACATATCCTCTCGTAGACCAGCGTAGTCCATCCATTTTTTGTTAACAGGTGGAATGATAAAAATCGGATTTACCTTGGATTTAGAAAACTGTGTCAACACTAACTGCAAGTCATTATATTCTGGCGACTTGAGATAGGTATAAGTTTTCTGAGAATCCTTTAATTTCTTAAAATCCTTCTTAATCTGCGTAGTATAGAAATAATTTTCCATTCCTAAATCATTATTAGAAGTATTCTTTTCTGCATCTGATTTAACAACATCTTCTATGGCTTGATAAGAAAACTGATCTGGTAAGGTTTTTAAATACTTAACTACATGCTTATCGTAGTTGACATAACCTCTGAAAGAAAATTGACCAAAGAATATCGACTGTCTCTCATTAAAACGAGACATTAAAGCAACTAAATCATAATCTGTTTCTGAAAGAGATTCCCCTTTAGCTAATTTCATAATCATGTCTTTATTAGCTACATGAGGATACTGTTGAAGGAGGCGACTTGCTGCATATTGACTTGCTTGATCTCCCGACTGATTTTCTAAAAAACTAGTTAACTGATCACCATTGAAATACTGTTGAAAAGCTGCTGGTTCGTATCCATTTTTACTAAACCACTGAGGTGAAATAACAAAGACAGCTGGCTTATTTTCCAATTGCGGTAACATCTGTTGCATCCCAAAATACTGATTAAGAGAGGCGGCTCCTCTCTGACCTAACAAATAAGGTCTATAGGAACGATTGTATTTTTCCGCCAATACTGAAGGATGGGCACTATCAAAACGTAACCACTCACTCGAGCCAAAAAAAGGAACAAATCTTAAATCAGGATCTGACAAAGCCCTAACTTTTTGAAATCTTTCTTTAAAACTATCAATTGTAGTTGCTGCTGCCGATCGCTTTTCCTGTATGATATCATGAGCACTCCCAGTAGGGAAGAAGAAAATCAAGAGGTAAACCAACAAACCAGCTGTTATGATCGGTCCGAAGATCATCCATAAGCGTTTAAGCATTTTGTAGCTCCACAATACCAGCTATAATTTTATTAGCTGTATTCCAGTCATCACGACCAAACTCTGTTACAGGGACACGAATGTCAAAACGGTTTTCAATCTCCACAATCAACTCAACCGTGCCCATGCTATCCAAGACACCTGCATCAAAAAGATCTTCATCCATCATGTCAGAAACATCTTCCATAAACAACTCATCAATAATTTCGATAACTTCTGATTTGATATCCATATTTTATTTCCTTTATTTTTTAAACCATAAATCATTCAAAAATCCAGAAAAGATTAAGAATGACAGCATGACGACATGGAAGGTGACAACCATGCCAAGCAACTGAATCCAGCGATTCTCAGGTAGAGCAGGCTTCCCTGCTTTTTTCCGTTCCTTATTGAGCGTTTTTTTCTTACGAATCCAAGCGTCATTGATAACCAAGCCTAATCCATGAAAGAGTCCATAGGCGATATAGTACCAGGTCACACCGTGCCAAAATCCCATAATCAGCATATTTACAATGTAGGCCACACTTGAGGTTACATTGCGATTTTTAAAGACCTTCTTTCTGGTCAACACCATCACCATGCGCATAAAGACAAAATCACGGAACCAGAAAGAGAGGCTCATGTGCCAACGATTCCAAAATTCCTTTAAATCCCTTGATAAAAAGGGCTTATTAAAGTTGATAGGGCTACGGATTCCCATCAAATTTGAAATAGCTAAGGCAAACATAGAATAACCTGCAAAGTCAAAGAAGAGCTCCAGACCAAAGGTATACATAACTGCCAAGGCATAGAGGTTAAAGAAGCCACCTGATTGCAGGGCTAGATTCTTCAGAGGAGGTAGTAAGGTCTCTCCTAAAACATGAGCTAGGATAAACTTATACAAAAAGCCCCACATGATATAGCGAACAGATTCATCCAGCATATCCATCAACTCATCCCGCTCAGGAATGGTCTGATAATTTTCATTAAAACGCTTAAAGCGATCGATTGGGCCACTTGAAAAAGTCGGCATGAAGAGAAGGAAACGTAGGAATTCCCAGAGGGTAAAATCCTTAATCACTCCATCTCTCAGCTCGATGATAATCCCAACTGAACGAAAAGTTAGGTAAGAAATTCCCAAAAATCCCAGCAAAGACTGCGTTCCATTGATAGCAGGCTGCACCTTGACAAAGATAATTGGAAGGAGAGACAGAAAACTAACTAGGTAGAAAACCCACTTGCCATCCTTACTTTTTCGATAATGCTTGTAGAAGAGTACGAGCATTATTTCCCAACAAAGATAAATACCTAAAGCAGCCAATTGATTGGTCTTCCCACCCACCAACATAGTGACGATAAAGAAAAGACTAACCAGCACTTCATACCAGGCAAAGCGTTTCTTAAAAAATAGACCGATAAAGATGGGTAAGGTTGCAGCAATCACATAGACAAAATACTGAGGATTACCGTATGGCTCTAAATGAGGAAGCTGTTGAAAGAACTCCATCATCTCTTATTCACCTCGTTAATCAATCCTTTAATGTCAATTTTCCCATTTGGAGTCAGTGGCAAACTGTCTCGATAAAGGAATTTGGACGGCATCATATAAGACATCATAATATCTGTCAAGTCTTCCTTAATGGCCTTGGTAATATCGATATCACGTTCAAACTGGTCACGGACACCGTCTTTTAAGATAACATAGGCCAGTAGATTTTGTACCTTGTGGTCCTTGTTATAGCGCGGAACAGCAACAGCCGACTCAATAAAACGAGACTTGTTGAGGTTTTGAGAGACATCTTCTAACTCAATGCGGTAACCGTTGAACTTAATCTGGAAGTCCATGCGTCCACCGTAGAGAAGCAAACCCTCATCTGTCATAGATCCCACATCGCCTGTGTGATAGGCTGGCAGTCCTTCAAATTCAAAGAAGGCTTCCGCTGTTTTTTCAGGATTGTTCATATAACCTTTTGAAACAGCTGGTCCAGAAACAATGATTTCTCCCTGTTTACCATTTGGCAATTTATTACCTTCTTCATCAATGATAAAGGTTGGAGAATCAGCCTTGGTATAGCCGATTGGTAGGCGTTTGAGAGTCGCTAACATCTCGTCTGTCACAGCAACTGCTGATAGGGCCACTGTCGCTTCTGTTGGGCCGTAAGCATTGATAATACGGGCATTTGGGAAACGTTCGCGTAGTTTTTGAGCCGTTTTAACCGTCAATTCTTCACCGTCAAAGTAGAAATGCGTAATTCCAGGCATTTTCTCACTATTAAAGTCTTCAGACAACATGGCCATATCCGCAAAGGATGGTGTTGAAGTCCAGATAGCGATTGGCAATGAAAAGATGGTCGCAAAAAGTTGTTTAAAGTCCTGTGTAATGGCAGATGGAAGAGCGAAAAGTGTACCACCAAGTGCCAAGGTCGGTGCCCAGTACATGACAGACAGGTCAAAAGAATAAGGTGGCTGAGCCAGCATTTGCGGACGACTTGGCGTCGCAAATTCCTTATCCGTAATCATCCAGTTGGTAAAGCTGAGGAGGTTATCATGGGAAATCTGCACTCCCTTTGGCTTACCAGTTGTACCAGAAGTAAAGATAATGTAGTAATTATCATCGCCCTTGACTGGATGCGTGATTTCATAGTTATTCCCTTGGGCAAAGGCTTCTTGAACCTGAGCTAGATTCATTATCGGTGTAGAAACCTGCTCTAATGGAAAGTCTGAAATGGTAATAATCAAGCTTGGCTCTGCCACTTCTAAAATAGCCGAAACACGCTCCAAGGCCGAATGGCTATCAATTGGAATGTAGGCATGACCTGACTTAGTCAGCGCTACAAAAGTTGCCAACATTTCATATTCTTGGCCACCAAAAACGACTACAGGAGACTTCTCTGGCAAGCCTAGTTGGTCAATGGCTGCAGCTAAACTATCCGAATCAGCCTTTAAATCTCCATAAGTGTGTTCCTGCCCCAAAACATTATAGACAGGATAGCTAGGCTGGGTCTGAGCAAAATGCTCAATGGTTTCAATCATATCTGCTATTGGTTTATTTGACACAATAGGGATTCTCCTTCAAGTTAAAATTCATTATAGATAAAGCTTCCTTGACCCTGTCCAAGATAGCTAAAAAAGTAAAGCAGCCCTAGAAAGATAAGAAAATACAAGGCTGTCCGACCAAGAAAGAGGTACAATTCTTTTCTCTGTTTCATCAAGAAAAACCATTCATTTCTGTAATTTTTCGCTAAAATAAGAGTGATTCTTACTAGCTTATTTTTCTACCATTGTACCATTTTATAGGGTAATTTTTCAATTGTTTGCCGTACATTTTCACTGCATTTAAGCTAATTTTAAAGATTATGCAGTTTTTCTATGTATATTTCAAATAGAGTGTTCCTGGTTCAAAATTCCATTTCAGGAAACAATGAAGTAAATATTCCCATAATAAAACGCACAATATCAAGTTTTTTCAACACCTGATACTATGCGCTTTTCTGATTTTTAAAGACTTCTTACCCAGTCTCTCATTTAAAATAATCTCGTCTGATATAAATTAAAATAGCTTCTATCATCAGACAAATGGCCGACAGCCAAAAACTGATGCTAATACCAAAACTCTCAGTAATATAACTCATTAGCAAAACAAATACTGAAAATGATAGTGTTGAAATCACTTCAAGAACGGAATAGACATTAACCAAGTTATTTTCCTCTACTGTTTCCTGAAGAAATACACTTTCAGGAACTTTTTTTAGTTGCGATAACATACCAACTAAAGCTGAAAATAATAAAAACATCTGTGCGTTTGGAAAATATAGAATAGTCAGTGTCACTATTGCCATGCCTACAAGAGAAAAAAGAATACTTTCCCATTTAGCAGCAAGAAACTTTTCAGATAGCCTAAAAGCAATTAAGCCACCAATTATAATCCCGATAGAGTATGCTGTATTAGAATATCCCCAGTAACTTTCCGTTTCATTTAATAGCTCAGTTACAAAGACAAGTATGATAGAAGAAACCCAAATCGTATTTGAGAAAATTTCCAATAAATTTGCTGATACAAAAAGTCTTAATCTAGGATCTCTAGCAACTAACTTCCAACCTTTGAGTAAAATTTCAAGATTAGTTTCTGACTCTAACACCTCCACTTCAGCCTTCGGAAGAAATAACATCAGAAAGCTAGAAATGATATACAAGATTAAAATGATAAACGTGGTAGGTAAGAGACCAATTGTTGCAAACAAGAGTCCACCTAACCCCCACCCTACCAATTGAACAGCTTCTCCACTCATTGATAAGGCTGAGTTAGCCTTGCCCAAATCGGTCGCATAGCGTGGCACAATAGCATAGGAAACGGGTGCTGCAAAACCATCTAATATGGAAATTACAACAACAAATAGATAGATCACCAAAGGCGCTACTGATTGCATTACGGTAAACATTCCTACCAGTATCGTTAATAATATAGTCTTTCCAAATTGGGATAAAGATAAAACCCTATTTAGCGCTATCCTCTTAGTAACTAAAGGAACTAAAAAACTAGCAACAAAAGAGGATATCCCTATTAAAATAGGAACTAGTGATGTAGCAATTACTGATTTTGAAATAATGTATATGTTCGCAATGATTGTTACTCTAAAGAAAATATCTGCTAAATTTGCAAACAATTGAGAGACTAACAACTTGATAAATGAATTAGACATATAGCTCTCCCATCTTTATTTCCAACTTTGGAATTAAAATTTGATTTTTAATATTTTAGCATAAAATAACAGAAAACAAAAGTGAGGTATTTCACATGAAAAAACAAAAACTATTGCCTTTATTATTCCTAATTTTAGGAGGAATTATGATTATCGTTGTTGGCTAGCTCTAAGAAGTTATACTCAATGAAAAAAGCCTGAGATCTTCATCTCAAGCTCTATCAAAATAATTGTTTTCTAAATTAGAAAAGTGAGAATACAAGCACGGCCAAGGCTGCACCGATAACAGGTCCTACAACTGGAATCCAAGCATAAGACCAGTCTCCGTCTCCCTTGTTTGAAATTGGAAGGATACTGTGCATGATACGAGGTCCAAGGTCACGCGCAGGGTTCAAGGCATAACCTGTTGTTCCGCCTAGTGATAGACCGATACCGACAATCAAAGTTCCTACTGCAAAGGTTCCGATACCTGCCTGAAAATCGTACAGCCCCAAAGCAAAGATTGTCAACACCAAAACAAAGGTTCCAAGGATTTCGCTAATCAAGTTAGAAACTGTATCCTTGATAGCTGGACCAGTACTGAAAGTTGCCAGGATATTGCCTGCATTTTCTTCTGCCTCATAGTGCGGTTTGAATTGCAACCAAACCAACATCTGACCCAGCATAGCCCCTGCGAACTGAGCTAAGATATAAGGGAATACTGATGCCCAAGGCAAACCACCTTTTAAGGCTACACCAATAGTCACAGCTGGGTTTAAATGAGCTGGACTGAGCTTGCCAGATACAAAGACCGCAACTGCAACCGCAATTCCCCAACCCATAGTAATCACAATCCAACCTGAGCTGTTGCTCTTGGTTTTAGGAAGAACTACACCTGCAACAACACCATTTCCTAGAAGAATAAGGATTAAAGTCCCCAAAAATTCTCCAAATAATTCATTCATCATCTTTCTGTCTCCATTAAAAAGAAGGGACGGGCGACAAGGAATGCTGCCCTCCACCTCTTTTCCTTTTTCTTAATTTTTTAATTCTGCTAAATCGTTGTTAGCGAGAGCTGCTTCGACATCCGCACGGTAGCCTGCTTTTTCATCTTCTGACCAGTCATAGAATCGTCCCATTTCATCCAAAACTGGCTCAACGATACTATCCAAGCTATCACGCATAAAGAGCATGTGGTTGGTACGACGAAGGAGGAAGTCAACTGGGCTAAGAGCCAACTCGTTACGCATTGCATAGTGAAGTGACAAGGTATCTGCCAAGCTGAGTCCTGGCGCTTGTTCCAAGCTGTGAGCAAGGGCAAAGACTTTCGGTGCATTTGAACCATAGAGATTTGCTAGGTAATGAGCTTCCTTGCTATCCAAACCACGTGACACTCCAAGTTGCGCAAAGGCTTCGATTTCTGAATCCACATTTGCTGGATTCAATTCTCCACCTGAAACAGGGTATGTCTTAGAGTTGATCAGTTTAAAGCTGCGATCAAATTCTGCTTTGAGGATGTCAACCACGCGCTCCATAGCTCCTTCAGCCATCTTACGGTAGTCTGTGATTTTACCACCAGCAAGAGTCAAAAGTCCATTATCATCACGGTCCAAGCTAGAGCCACGAGAAACTGCAGATGGATCCAAATGTTTCTCAGATGTGCTGCTTTCAAGCTTGCTAACAGCAGATTCAACATCTTCACGCGTTTTTTCTTTCGATAGATAAGCTTCGACAGTCGCAATCAAGGTATTGAAGCTTTCATCGCTAATAGTTCCGTTATTTCCGCCATTGTAGTCAGAAGCGCTATTGCCTGCGATCAATGGACGAAGACCTGCCCAGCTACTTTCGATATCATCAATGGTAATGTTAGCTTCTGGGAAGCGGTTGTTGACAATACCAAGTAGGTAATCTACATCTTCCTGCGTCACTTTTGGATGTTCCAAATCGCCTGTGTAGTCTGTATCCGTTGTACCAAAGTAAGTCTTGTTTTCACGTGGGAGAACAAAGACCATCCGACCGTCACCCAAGCCTGTGTCAAAGTAAACTGGCTGTGAAACCTTGATCTTGCTTGAATCCACTACCAAGTGAACTCCCTTGGTTGGACGCATTTGTGAGAATTGTGTTCCCTTATTAGACAAATTGCGTACCTTGTCGCTCCAAGGACCTGTTGTGTTGATTACCAGACGCGCCTTGATTTCAAAGACTTGGTCTGTCAACAAATCACGAGCTACCACACCTGTAATCTTGCCACTTTCGTCAAAGAGGAAGCCTTCTGCCTTCACGTGGTTGGCAATGAGGGCACCATCTTGGTTGGCACGTTTGATGTTTTCAATCACGAGACGCGCATCATTGTTACGGAAGTCAAGGTAAACCCCACCTCCTACCAAACCTTCTTTCTTCAAGTTTGGTTGGCGTTCCAAAACTTCTTCCTTGCTCAAAACCTTGTTGGCAGCTGGCGTGTTATTAACCCCTGCCAAGAGGTCATACAAATCCATGGCTACTTTAAGACGGAAGAGACTAAATGTTGCTCCATCCTCATCATATACTGGTAAGAGCATTGGGTCTGGTTTTGGAATATGTGGTGCAATTTGTTGTACCACTGCACGTTCAGAAACCGTATCTGATACCACTTCTACGTCGAATTGTTTGAGATAACGCAGACCTCCGTGAACCAATTTTGTTGAACGGCTAGATGTTCCTTCTGCGAAGTCTTGCATTTCAATCAAACCAGTATCTAGACCACTAGCTGCAGCCTGTAAAGCTACACCAGCCCCTGTGATCCCCCCACCGATAATCAAGAGATCCAGGGTACGTTCCTGCATTTTTTTAATTGATAATTCACGTGTTTTCTTTGAAAATTCCATATCTACACACTTTCTAATTAAGTCCTGTCATTGTTAAACTGATGTCATCAGTATTAGTATTCTTCTGCAAAAACTTGAGTTGCTTTTACAGCTTTCTTCCAACCCTTGTAAAGTTGTTCCTTACGAGATTCATTCATAGATGGCTCAAAGAGTTCTCCAGTCTCATTCAAGAGTTTCAACTCATCTAAGTCTTTCCAATAACCAACTGCCAAACCAGCTAGGAAGGCTGCACCTAAAGCTGTAGTTTCCAAGTTTTTAGCACGAGCAATGTCAATTCCCAAAATATCAGCTTGGAACTGCATGAGGAAGTTGTTCATGGCTGCGCCACCATCCACTTTCAATACTTGAATAGCTGTTTGAGAATCTACCTGCATTGTATCAATGATATCACGTACTTGATAAGCAATTGATTGAAGAGTTGCCTTAATAAAGTCTTCTTTGCTTGTTCCACGAGTTAAGCCAAAGACTGAACCGCGAGCATTTTGATTCCAGTATGGTGCACCTAGACCTGTAAAGGCTGGAACGACATAAACTTCATCATCATTGTGTGAATCACGAGCATATTTTTCAGATTCTGGTGAGTTCTCTACCATTCGAAGACCGTCACGAAGCCATTGAATCGCACTTCCTGCGATGAAGATAGATCCTTCTAAAGCATAGTAAACCTTACCATTGATACCGTAACCAATCGTTGTCAAGAGGTTGTTTTCAGACAACTGCATTTCTTCACCAGTATTCATGATGATGAAAGAACCTGTTCCATAGGTATTTTTAACCATACCAGGTTCAAAGGCTAACTGTCCAAAGAGGGCTGCCTGTTGATCCCCTGCCATACCTGAGATTGGAACTTCTCCACCATAGAAGTGGAATGGAGCTGTCTTACCGTAGATTTCAGAGTTAGAACGAACTTCTGGCAACATAGCCTTAGGAATGTTGAGGATTTCCAAAATCTCATCATCCCATTTGAGTTCTTTAATGTTATAAAGCATAGTACGGGCTGCATTTGAATAATCCGTTACGTGAGAAGCACCGTCTGTCAATTTCCAAACCAACCAAGTGTCAATAGTACCAAAGAGCAATTCACCCTTTTCAGCTCTCTCTTGCGCTCCCTCTACATGATCCAAAATCCAACGAACTTTAGTAGCAGAGAAGTAAGCATCGATAATCAAACCAGTCTTTTCATGGAATTTTTCAACATAGCCTTTGCTTTTTAGTTGCTCAGCTAAAGGAGCTGTCTGACGAGATTGCCAAACGATGGCATTGTAGATTGGAAGTCCTGTTTTCTTATCCCAAACGACCGTTGTTTCACGTTGGTTAGTGATCCCGATTGCTTCGATTTGACTTGGTTTCACACCACTATCAATGAAAGCACCAGCAATAACAGACTGTACAGAGTTCCAAATTTCATTGGCATTATGTTCTACCCAACCTGCGTGAGGGAAAATTTGAGTGAACTCTTTTTGGCTAGAGCTAACTTTTTCACCTTTTTTGTTAAAGATAATGGCACGAGAACTTGTAGTCCCCTGGTCAATGGCCATAATGTATTTTTCTTGTGACATGTGATGTCCTCCTCATAAAAATCTTGAGGATGTCTCCTCTTTACACTAACTAGTATACAAAATAAAGCGCTTTCTTGTTTATCAACTTTTTTTAATTTTTAAAAAAATGTGAGGAGATTGTGTGAATTTCACAAAAAAAGACCTGGAAGCACCAAGTCTTTTAAGTGAATAATAACTGACGAATCCCTGCCAAATCTTCCATATCCAAGTCATTTTTTAAATAATAGACTGGTGTCTGCTCCTTCTTATAAATAGGGTTATTTGTAACCAGCAAATCATAATGTCGAGTTCGGTCATAGGCTTCAATGGTAATGAAACGATTGTATTCCAAATACCGTTTCAAAATGGCTGCCATCCTTGAAAAGACAAGAAAACCAGATGTCAAATCCAGACCAATCCGCATATGCTGACCACCATTTTCAGCCATATACTCGATCAACTGGAGCCATTCCCAGAGAATCTTCTTATCTAAAGCTGTCCCCTTCTGAAAGGCAGGTAAAGCCTGAAAAATTTCTTCCGCTATCCCCTTAAAATCATGTTCCATCAGCGAATACGGATGACGATTTTCAGTCTGGTATTTATACTTATCTTGTAAAATATAGCCCTTATATAGATAGATTTGAGCACAAAGCTGACTGAGTTCATAGGTGACATGGTCCTCTGTATAATCACCTAGTAACTCCTCTTTCTTCATTTCTTGAATCAATTGCGTCAGCAAATCTGCCAACTGCCCTCCAAATCCAAGGATATACTCCATAGTATGAAGAGGAAGAATGCGATGAGATAGGAGGAAAGAGAAGAATATCATCATCTCACCATCCTCAGTTCCGAGAGGGAGGTGTTGCCCAGCAAAAAAAGACGGAGTCTTTCTCAGCAAACGCAGGTAGAAAATATTATCAAAATACCCTCGCATTTTCTCTTCTATCACTTGAAACTGACAGGCCTTGACCCGTAGACGTTGTTGACTGATGTGAGACCAGAGAACCAAGTCCAATTTCTGGCCCGAAGACAAGCTTGCACCGCAGATTTCTTCTAAACAAGCAATCTCCTGCTTTCTCTCTGGCTTCTGCATGTGGCCTTCCCACTCCTGACTCGACCAGACCTTACGGAAAAGACAGAAATAGAAATAGCGAATCTGATGCTCTGGACCTCGCCACCGTCCATTTTGGATGGATAAGTCAAATTCTGACAAAATCTGATTTAAACTAGCCAAGTGGCGACCAAGCGTTGCCTCACTAATCATCAATTCTTGAGCCAGCTGATGGGCTAGAAACTGTTGGTGGTAAAGAAGATAAACTAAAATCTGGTATTTAACCGCATTCTCTAAAAACAAACTCCGAATATCTCTTCCCTTGGTAGCTGCACCGATTGATAGACGCAGACTCTCATCTTCTAAGTGGATTGTCAGCTCTAAACCACTGTCCAAAGCCTTGTCATTGAACAGGGTGACATATTTGGTTAGGGTTGCTTTTGAAAATCCTGTTTCCTCCATTACGGCCTTGACGGTTGTCTCAGACTCTTGTAAGAGAAAGGAAAGAATTGAAAATTGGCCAGATTCAGCCTTTTCCATCAAATCTCCTAAATACATTTGTTACCCCTTTCATTTTCTACCTTAAGCATAGCATAAATCTTACAAATGCTGAAATAATCTGTTTCTCTTTTTATTTTCATGCTGATTTCCTAGTCTATTATACTGAAAATCAGCAAACACACGGCTCCCCCTTTGGGCATTTTTATGCTAAAATAGTAGCTATGGATAAAATTATTAAAACTATATCAGAAAGCGGCGCCTTTCGTGCTTTTGTCCTTGACAGCACGGAAACCGTCCGCACTGCTCAAGAAAAACATCAAACTCAAGCCAGTTCAACTGTTGCACTTGGCCGTACCCTTATCGCCAGCCAGATCCTCGCAGCCAATGAAAAAGGAAATACCAAACTAACAGTTAAGGTGCTGGGATCTAGCTCTCTAGGTGCTATTATCACCGTCGCTGATACCAAAGGTAACGTCAAAGGCTACGTTCAAAATCCTGGTGTTGACATCAAAAAGACTGCAACTGGTGAAGTACTAGTCGGACCTTTTGTTGGAAATGGTCAATTCCTCGTTATCACAGACTACGGTACTGGAAATCCTTACAACTCTATGACTCCTCTCATCTCTGGAGAAATCGGTGAAGACCTTGCCTTTTACCTGACTGAAAGCCAACAGACCCCTTCTGCAGTCGGCCTCAATGTCCTTTTGGACGAGGAAAACAAGGTCAAGGTTGCTGGTGGTTTCCTAGTTCAAGTCTTGCCAGGAGCCAAGGAAGAGGAGATTGCTCGCTTTGAAAAACGCATCCAAGAAATGCCAGCTATCTCTACTCTTCTGGAAAGCGACGACCATATCGAAGCCCTCCTCAAGGCAATCTACGGTAACGAAGCCTACAAGCGTCTTTCTGAAGAAGAAATCCGTTTCCAATGTGACTGTAGCCATGAGCGCTTTATGAACGCCCTTGCCAGTCTTCCAAGCTCAGACTTACAGGAAATGAAAGAGGAAGATCACGGGGCAGAAATCACTTGTCAATTCTGCCAAACTACTTACAACTTTGATGAAAACGACCTGGAGGAACTCATTCGTGGCAAATCTTAATACACCCTTTATGATTGGCAATGTTGAGATTCCCAATCGTACCGTTTTAGCACCCATGGCTGGTGTGACCAACTCTGCATTTCGTACCATTGCAAAAGAGCTCGGAGCTGGACTCGTTGTCATGGAAATGGTCTCTGACAAGGGAATCCAATACAACAATGAAAAAACCTTGCACATGCTTCATATCGATGAAGGCGAAAACCCAGTCTCTATCCAACTTTTTGGTAGTGATGAAGACAGCCTAGCACGCGCAGCAGAATTCATCCAAGAAAACACCAAGACTGATATCGTCGATATCAACATGGGCTGCCCTGTCAACAAAATCGTGAAGAACGAAGCTGGCGCTATGTGGCTCAAGGACCCAGACAAGATTTACTCTATCATCAACAAGGTCCAATCTGTTCTTGATATCCCCCTCACTGTCAAAATGCGTACTGGCTGGGCTGACCCATCTCTGGCAGTAGAAAATGCCCTCGCTGCTGAAGCTGCAGGCGTTGCTGCCCTCGCCATGCATGGCCGTACCCGTGAGCAAATGTATACAGGTCACGCAGACCTTGAGACCCTTCACAAGGTCGCTCAAGCTCTGACCAAGATTCCATTTATCGCTAATGGTGATATCCGCACTGTTCAAGAAGCTAAACAACGTATCGAAGAAGTCGGTGCTGACGCAGTCATGATTGGACGAGCTGCTATGGGCAATCCCTACCTCTTCAATCAAATCAACCATTACTTTGAAACAGGAGAAATTCTCCCTGATTTGACCTTTGAAGACAAGATGAAAATCGCCTACGAGCACTTGAAACGCTTGATTAACCTCAAAGGAGAAAACGTCGCAGTTCGTGAATTCCGTGGCCTCGCTCCTCACTACCTCCGTGGAACATCTGGCGCTGCCAAACTCCGCGGAGCCATTTCACAAGCTAGCACTCTGGCAGAGATTGAAGCCCTCTTGCAATTGGATAAGGCTTAAAATGGTTCATACTGCTCTACTGATTATCGATATGCAAAAAGCATTTGATAACCCTATCTGGGGAGAACGGAACAACCCTCAAGCTGAACAACAAGCATTGAGGGTACTGGCATACTTTCGTAAACACGGTCTTCCAGTCTTACACATTCAACACATATCTGATAATCCCCAGTCGCAATTTCATAACAAACAAAATCAGGAATTTAAAAGTGGATTTGAACCAGTTGCTTCCGAACCTGTCTTTCAAAAAACAGTTAATAGCGCCTTTATTGGGACAAATCTTGAAACCTATTTACGAAAAAATCAGATTGGTCATTTAGTCCTTGTTGGTTTGACTCTGCCTCATTGTGTATCTACTACGACACGAATGGCAGCAAATCTTGGTTTTGAAGTCACTTTACTAGCAGATGCTACTGCCAGTTTTACCCTGTCTAACAAAAACGGTCAGGCCATCTCTCCTGAGACTATCCATGAGATTAATCTCCTTTCTCTACAAGATGAGTTTGCTCAAATTCTTACTACAGAAGAATTTTTAACCCAAGTACAAGTATAAAATAATCCGTCAACTCTTATTAAGCTGACGGATTTTCTTTGATTGTAAATATTCAAATACTGAGAGTTATTATTGACTCAAAGCAACACTAGAAACCTTACCATCCGCTCCTGTTGTAATTTGGATGATTTTTCCTCCACCGATTTTGGCATTATACTTACCATCATCAAGAGTATAAGAATAGCCTCTGATAGAGTAGTTTTCTTTCTTTCCATCAGCAGATTCTACTGTGAATTGACCTCCTGATGAAACTGTAATAGTTTCGCCATTAGCTCCCTTCCAGTTGCCCGCTGCAGCTGAGAAATCACCATCTACCATGGTTAAAACGCCCTTGTAGCGTTTATTTTGCTCTGCTTGCTTGTCTTGAAGTTTGCGGTCAGTTGTAGAATCATAGCTTGATTGATTAGACTGAGCTTGAGGAGCCTGTTGAGTTGAAGAAGCCTGAACAGGAGTTTGTTGACTAGCTGCTTGTTGATTAGACACCTCTTGACCTTGTCTTTGCTCTGGTGCAGGTGCCGCTTGTGATGGTGTCGCAGTTGCTGAAGATTGATCAGTAGACGCCTTAGTCTTTTCAGATGAAGCTGAACTTGAGGACTTCTGAGTCTTGCTTTCTTTGCTAGAAGAAGCTGCTTTAGAGCTTGATGATTGACTTGTCTTAACAGAACTACTTGCTTGAGTTGTTTCTTTTTTATTTCCACAAGCTCCTAGTAGCAAGGTAGAAGCCAATACAGTTGCTGTCATCAATTTAATATAGGTTTTCTTTTTCATTTTTCTACTCCTTTGTAATATTTTAGAAATATAAAGAAATCTTTTTGTAATATAATTGTAACATTCAAATTTGAATATGTCAACAATTTATCTAAACTATTTTAAAAATCTTAAATACTTTAGATACATTTACTCCTCCTACTCTTCTATTCGTAATCTAATAGAAAAACAGGAGATTTTCCTGTTAAAAATTTGAATTTGTTTTTGTAATCGCTTGCATCTTTAACTGCAAAGGAATATAATAACATTGAAATAGAATATAGGAGGTGCATTCTTATGCTAAATAAGTATTTCAAGTATCTTCCTTGGTTGATTTTGGGAGCTATTGGCTCTTATCAATCAGCCACTTACTATGCGCAAACTTCATTTGATGTCTTCTATCTGACTACAATCTTTTTGATTGTCTATATCGCTTTGTTATTTTTACATGAGAACTATCTCAAGTATAGATACAAAAACTTCTTTACTCACATGTTGAGCAATCATAAGAAAGATAGCCATCCCTAAAAGCAGTCGCAATAGAAAAGCCAGCTCATGATGGTAGATAAAGAGGTCGGGAACTTTGTCCCGACCTCGTTTTTTATTTCAATCGATAGGTTTTTCTTGGTTTCTTTTTAGGCACTCGTTTGAGTCCAACTTCTTCTACATATTCTCCGTATTTTACAAGAAAGTTATTACTGACGATTGGACGACCTGGGGTGATGAGATTGACCAGTTCGGTTCCCTCGTAGACAGTGAACTCCTCCTCTAGCAGATAGAGGAAGGTCGGGTTCCAGTCAAGTCGCCCTTGGATTCGTTTGATGGATTCTTGGATAATAGCATAATGATCAAAAGCGAAGGCTTGCTCCTCCAGCTCTACTCCCTCTAGGTAGCATTTGCCTGTCTGAAAATCGACATCTACGAAAACGACATCCTTGGCATCGTCTCCTGCTTGAACGAGGTCTAATGCACGACTAGGCAGATAAACCAAATGAGCAATGGTAACTGTCCATCCCCGTGGATCACGCCCAGGAGTCGATACGGTCATCAATTGCTCGATTTTTCCCAAAGGAAGATCGAGATTGATTTCTTCACTCACCTCACGCTGACAGGCATGTACAGCGTCTTCGCCCTTGTCCATAAAGCCTCCAACCAAGGCCAAACAGTTTTGATAAGGGTGAGCCTTACGACGGATTAGCAAGAGCTTGATTTTCCCTTCGACAAAGCAGTAGGCCACCATATCCACTGTCACACTTGGTTTTTCGTATTGAGGAAGTTCTTGCTCAAAGTACCAGTCTAAAAATTCCTCCTGACTGGCATGAATTTCAAAATATTCTTTTTCCGTCATCCCTGCTGGAATCATCGTGTCCGTCATTTTAAGCCTCCTTACGAACTGCCTTGGTCCATTGGTACCATCCCACTAAACTGTTGAGTGTGTAAACCCAGTACATCCCTTGAATATGGATATTTTCACCCCACCAGAGATAAATACTAAAGAGATTGGTTGCAATCCAGAAAATCCATTGCTCACGGTAGAGACGTGTCATCAAGAGCTGACCAACACCATTGGTCGCATCGGTAACACTATCACGGAAAGGGCGAGCGCTATGGATACTTTGGTAGGCCAAGCCCATACCAATCCAAATGATAGCAGTCAAGGCCAAGTACTTGAGCCAGTCAAGCACAGATAATTTCTTGGCTTCAAAGTGAGATTCTTCTACTTTTCCTTGGTCATTGATACGATTGGACAGCCAAGCATAGAGACCAATCGGCTGCATGACAAAGAAGTAAACGGTCGTCAAGACTTCGCCATAAAAAGTCGCATTCATAGCCAAAATCAAATAGATAGCTGAGTTAATAGCCCCAAAGAGATAATTGCTTGCACGACCTTCTGCGACCAAGATAACACAGACAATCCCAGTCCAAGATGCAAACAAGCTCAGCCAGTCATGATTTTCTGTATTTTGCGTGAATTCCAAGATTAAGGGAACACTTGACAAGGCGATAAGATACAACCACTGGAAGAGACTACGGCCGACAAAGAGATCTTTCCAGAGCAGGCGCATGATACCTGCAAAACCGATTTTGCGGGCTTCTGCATGGACATTTTTAAAGTTTTCGATAAATTGTTTGGTTTTTTCAGTTAGTTTTTTCATAATTTTCTCCTAATCTGCTTGGTAAATGGCATCAATAGCCACTTTTGCTGCTTCATAATTTCCTAGGTAATCCTCAGCTAGATAAACTAGTGGAATGGTGGTTAAATATCGCTCTCTCATCTGGTCCAAATGCTGGGAAAAACTATGACGAATATGGTCTTCTGCCATGGTCATATCTCTAAACCCGTCATTGACATAGGAGCCAACAGGTTGCACAAAGAGAATCAAGTCCCATTTTTCCTTAGCCAAGATCGAGACAAAGAGATTGTCAAAGGTTTCTCCTGATAAGTCCCCTTGATCTTCAGTCTCCATGTAATAATCATAGTAGCCCTTAGTCACTAAGGAATTGGTATCAGCTATCACTAGGCCTCGATTGGCATTGCTATCGATTAACTTGGAGGTCTGATCATACTGGCCCAAGAGTAGATAGTAGTAATCCTTTGGAGTCAATTCATCGTCACGGACATTGTTTTTGATCTGGTACTCACGTGCGTATTCCAGACTGACAGGTGCATCGTAATACCTTGCCAAATCCTTGGCTAGAGTGGTCTTCCCATTGCTGGCACTTCCCATAATCAACACTTTCTTGGTGAACTGACGACGGAAGGGTTGAGCAATATATTTCCAATATTTGCTTGGATTTTCTCGAATCATAGTCGCTGAGATACCAAACTTTCTTTCTTGCAGAACAGTCTCAAAGCCACGATTAGATAATTCCTGCTGGTAGTTTGCTTCTCCCACAAAAAAGATCAGTTCTTGCTGAGATTCATCATAGGAAATCTCCGCTAACATCTGATTCAACCACTCCTGCCAGCCCATAGGGTAACGGGGAAGATTGGTTTCATCTAACTTGCAGACAGAGGTCAATTCGTCATCACGAAAAGCCTCTCGAATATAGCGAAATCTTTTTTGAAGCGTTAAACCTACCTGCTCCCCTCGGTCTCCCTCGTAGCCTGAAACGACTACCCAGACCTGATCACACCGCCGCTTCGCACGCTGGATCAGATCGATATGACCTTGATGAAGCGGAGCAAAGGTTCCAAATACCACTGCTGTTTTCTTTTTCATAAACGTATAACCTTTTTATGATTTTTGATATTTTCATTATCTATGTTTTTATTATAAACTATATTTTTATTTCGTCAATAGATTTTTATTATTTTTTATAAAAAAGTAGCAAAAAAGAGAATCAAGATTGCTCCTGATTCTCCATTTTTATGCAATATCAAATTTTAACTGGCCTGCTTTGACACCAATCTTAAGTATACTACCTGCCACTAATTCTCCCTTGAGAAGAAGTTCTGCCAACTTGTCTTCCACTTCTGTTTGCAGGGTTCTGCGAAGTGGGCGAGCTCCCATTTCTGGATCATAACCTTGGCTTGCTAGCAACTTCAAGGCTGAAGTTTGTAATTTCAAGTCAATGCCTTTTTCAGCCAAACTTGCCACTAAAGGTTTAACCATAATCTTCACTACTTCCTGCATATGGTCGCTAGACAGGTTATGGAAGACCACCTTTTCATCAATACGGTTGATAAACTCAGGTCTATAAGCCTTTTTCAACTCTTCAAACATGCGTTTTTCCATATTCTCTTGGTCAAAACGAATATCCTTAGCCCCAAAACCAACGGTCTTGTCATCACGAAGGGCTGTCGCACCAAGGTTTGACGTCATGATGATAATGGTATTTGAAAAGTCAACCTTGCGTCCCTTGCTATCTGTCAAGACACCGTCATCCAAGACCTGTAAGAGAACATTAAAGATGTCTGGGTGGGCCTTCTCTACCTCGTCAAAAAGGAGAACGGAATAGGGTTTGTTGCGAACCTTCTCGGTCAACTCCCCACCTTCTTCATAACCCACATAGCCTGGAGGAGCTCCGTTGAGACGGCTAGCTGCAAATTTCTCCATATACTCACTCATATCAAAGCGGATAAGGGCTGATTCGTCGTCAAAGAGGACTTCTGCCAGAGCCTTGGCCAATTCGGTCTTACCGACACCTGTAGGCCCTAAGAACATAAAGGAACCAATCGGACGCTTGTGACTGCGAATCCCTGACTGGTTACGGCGAATCGCACGGCTAATGCTTGAAACAGCTTGATCTTGACCGATAACACGTTTGTGCAATTCAGCTTCCAAATTCAAGTATTTCTTGGCATCCGTTTGGGTCAGTTTTTGAACTGGGATACCTGACAAACGACTCAAGGTGGTCAAAATATCAGCCTCTGTCACCAAGTCTTTATAGACAGGCACTTCCTCTTCTTTTGCGATTAGCTGCGCTGCCTGTTTCCACTTACCATCCATCAAAGCTTTGTCAGCTGGACTCAAGCCAGAATCATCTGCTTTCACATGCTTAGTCTTATTTTGCACTGTTGCTGCCGCTTCATCTAAGAGTTCGATGGCAGAGTCTGGCAAGTGACGACTAGTCAAGTAACGATGGGCCATCTTAACCGCTGTTTCAACCGCTTCATCTGTGATTTGTACACGGTGATGTTTCTCATAAGTAGCTTTCAAACCTTGCAAGATGGTCATGCTGTCTGCCACACTTGGCTCTTCAATCGTCACTTTGGCGAATCGACGAGAAAGGGCTGCGTCTTTTTCAATATGTTTTTGGTATTCTTCCTGAGTGGTGGCACCAACCGTTCTCAAAGTTCCACGCGCCAAGGCTGGTTTCAAGATATTGGCCGCATCCAGAGTTGAGTCAATTCCACTACCAGAACCCATGATGGTATGAAGTTCATCGATAAAGAGGATGACTTGGCCATCTTCTTCAATATCCTTGATGATATTGTTCATGCGCTCTTCAAAGTCACCACGGAAGCGTGTCCCTGCAACGACATTCATCAAATCAAGCTCTAACACGCGCATCTTAGCCATTTCCGCAGGTACATCACCACTAGCAATACGCTGGGCAAGTCCAAGCGCCAATGCTGTTTTCCCGACACCAGCATCCCCAACCAAAACAGGATTATTCTTGGTTTTACGGCTCAAGATTTGAATCATACGCGAGATTTCCTTATCCCGACCGATAACTGGTTCTAACTTGCCAGAACGCGCTTGCTCTGTCAAATCATGCGTATAGTCCTCGAGACCACCACTCGGAGTCTGGGGCATGCCCATCATGTTAGCCATAGAATTTTGCTTATCAGCTACTGTACGATGACGTTGGCGTAAAGCCTTGAGATCTTCACGAGTCCAACCTGCACGTTCTTCCAGATTTCGACGTAGGGCAGCAATCTTGACCTGATCTTTCTTGTCTTCATAAGAAAAACCAGCCCTCTCCAAGATACGAGTTGCCAAGGCATTGCCATCATGTAAAATCGCATAGAGAACATGCTCTGTCCCTAGAACCTTAGCATGGACCACTGATGCTACATATTCGGCTTCATCAAAAAGGACCTTCAAACGATGAGAAAACGGCAACTCCGTAAAGGTTTCATCCTGGCTGTAGTCTGTTTCAGTCAGTTCCAAAGCCACCTCTTCTAAACGGTCCATCTCATATGGATAATCATTTAAAGTCGCCCCTGCTACACTGTAACTGTGATTGGACATGGCAATCAACAAATGCCATGACTCTAGATAACGAGCTCCAAAATGGCCAGCAACCATGTAGGCACTTTCGATACATTCATTCAATGCTTTTGAATAGTTCATCTTACTTCCCTTTTCTATCTACCTCTTGTATGACCTGTCGTAGCATATTAGCTCGAAGGAATGGAGCTTCTTCTCCTAAAACGCGATCCAAAGATACTGATACTAGCAAATTCATCTCCTGCTTGGTCATCAATTCCTGCTCAACCAAAAGTTGTAGAATATCCTCATAAATTTCTTGACTAACTCGCTCACCAATTGAGTAAAGCAGCTCCCTGAGCATTTCATGATGACTGGAAAACTCAATCCGTCCTATACGAATGTAGCCTCCACCACCACGCTTACTTTCAACCAAATATCCTCTACTTTCCGTAAAGCGTGTCTTGATCACATAGTTAATCTGACTAGGAACAACCTGGAAGGTATCCGCCAACTGACTCCGTTGCAACTCCACGATACCAGATTGATCTAAAATCGCCTTGATGTAGGCCTCAATATGATCCGATGTATTTTTAAATCTCATTACAAACCCACCTCTCTCTTTGAACCTTGACTATCTTTGACTATTATACCGAAATTTTCTTATTTTTAAAAGAAAAAGGGCGCTGATAAAGGATAATATTCACCAACTCCCTATTTTTCTACTTATCTAAGCCTAATTCTGCCAAGATTTGACGTTTATAGGCAATCTTTTGGACTTCCTTGTCCTCATCTCCAGACCAATCTAGTTTAATTTCTGAAACAATCTGCCCAGGGCGATTTTTCAAGATATAGATGCGATCGCTGAGATTGAGGGCCTCCTCGATACTATGCGTAATGATTAAGGTTGTTAGTTGCAACTGCCTGTGAATCTCAAGGTACCAAGCGTGGAGTTCCATCTTGGTCATCTCATCCAAGGCGCTGAAGGCCTCGTCTAAGAGAAAGAGTTTGTGCCCGAAAAGGTAGGTTCGAAGCAAGGCTACACGCTGGCGCATCCCACCACTCAGTTCATGAGGATACTTGTCCCGTACAGCTGTCAACTGGAAGGTCGCAAGGATTTCATCCGCACGAGCAATAGCTTCCGCCTTATCGACCTTTTGAATCAAAAGAGGCAGTATGATATTACCAAGCACAGTCTTGTGCTCCAAGAGCAGATCCTTTTGCAACATATAACTCACGCGCCCCTTAGGATTTTCCTCACTGTCAAGGACAATTCTCCCAGACTGGACTTCTAAAATCCCAGCGATTAGGTTAAAGAGGGTGGTTTTTCCAACACCACTTGGACCTAAGATAGAAACCACTTCACCTGAAGTCACCTGCAGGTTGATATCCTCTAAAATCCTATCTTGTCCGTAGGCATAACTAACGTGTTCTAGTCTAATTTCTGTCATTATTTCACAAATTCATTAGTGAAGCCTTTGTCTGTCAAGTCTTCTTTAAGGATACCATTTTCTTTATCCCATTTGTAGAAGGCATTCCAGCGAGCTGCATCAAATTGACCCCATTTTTCCTTGTCGCTTGCGTATTCTTTTGACAAGTATTTTTGAGATTCAATGACAAAGTCACGTTTTTCCTGAAGTTCAGGTGCATTCTTAATGAGGATATCTGCTGCTTCCTCTGGATGCTCCATAGCATATTGGTAACCTTTTTTGATAGCTTGGATGACTTTACGAGCTTCTTCTTTATTGTCTTTCAGATAGTCGTTGTTTGCGATGATAACTGGTGAGTAGTAGTCAAACTCCTTGACGTAGTCTTTCAAGTACATAAAGTTAGCCTCTACGCCTTGAGATTTAGCAAGGATACCATCCCAACCGTAGTAAATCCAAGCAGTGTCAAATACTCCATTAGCAATTGGTGTGATAGAGTTTGAGTCGTTATTTGGTACTTTTTCAACCTTCTCAAAGTCCCCACCTTGTGATTCTACCAAGGTTTTCAACATAGCAAGTTCAGTTGGGTCATTCCAAGTTCCGTATTTCTTACCAACCAAGTCCTTTGGACTGCTTACATTGTCAGATTTACGAGAAATAATTCCTGATGTATTGTGCTCAACGATAGCTGCAACGGCAGTAATTCCTGCACCTTTTTCTAACTTCTTAGCCATGTAGTCTTGGAAATACACCGCAAATGGCGCCTTACCATTGATCACCAAGTCAGAAGAACTTTCTTCTGGTGGCAGTTTCAAATCAACATCCACTCCAGCTTCTTTGAAATAACCTTTTTCCTTGGCAACATAAAGCCCAGTGTGGTTAGTATTTGGAGTCCAGTCTAGGATAAAGTCAATTTTCTTGAGTTCTGCTTCTTTGTTGTCCTTAGAAACAGTTCCTTGACCACAGGCCACAAGTACGACAGCTACAAAAGCCGTTACAAGCGTTAAAAACACTTTCCATGTTTTTTTCATTTTAATTTCCTCTTTTCTTTTTTGAAACATTCTACTTCTACGAACGTTTCCATTTAATCACATATTTTTCACTAATATCGACCAATTTCATACCCAAAAGGCTGATAATCGACACCAAAATAATAATAGCGAACATGGTATCATACTGAAACAGTTTCTTGGACTGAATCATGTAAACACCTAGTCCTTCAAAGCCTCCCAACCACTCAGATACCACTGTTGTGATAAAGGCGTAGGAGACACTGACCCTCAAACCTGCATAAAAGTAGGGCAGGCTGACTGGGATTTTAAAATGCCAAAGGATTTGCCAAGGATTGGCCCGCATCAGACTAAACAAGGTCAGCATATCCTTATCACAATGCCTAAAACCGTCCAGAATGCTGACGATAATAGGAAAGGTTGTCGTCAGGATAATCAAGACAATCTTGGGCAAAATCCCATAACCGAGCCACAAGACCAGAATAGGAGCTATTGCAATAGTCGGGATAGTCTGAACGACCACCATCATAGGGTAAATCAAGTCATTGAGCCAAGTCAAACTGTCCATAAGTACAGCCATGAGACAGGCAATCAAGACTCCCAAAATTAGACCTAGCAAAGCCACTCTCAAGGTGGCCCAGCTATGGTGCCATAGAAATTCTCTATCACGAACAAAGGCCTGGAGAATTTCAAGAGGTGTCGGCAGGATAAACTTGGGGAGAAGTTTAAGAAAACCTGCTAACTGCCAGATTGACAAGACTCCTAGAAAACCCAATAGACTAATGTGTCGTCTCAGTATACTTTTCAAGTTTCTCATCAATACTTAAAATCTCTCCTACATTTATTTTGACATTGGCAAAGACATTGTCTGCCTCATTCCCTGCCACTTCCAGCGCTTCTTTGAGAATGCGCATAAGCTCATCAAACTCCCCTTCCAAGACCGTTTCAAATGGTGTCACCACCATGGTCACTTCTTGAGCTTGCAGATAAGCAATGACCTGATCGATAACAGCTATCCGATCAATCCCCTGTGCTAGGGGTAAAACTTGCAAGGCAATGCTTGCTTTCATAACAACCTCCTCTTCTCGTTTTCCTTTAACAAAAAGAAAAACCTTTACCATACATGGAAAAGGTGCAGAATTAGACTAAGTATCGTTCCCTACGCTGGCATTACCCAGATCAAGTGCGGTCGAAGCTTAACACTTCCTCTCAGACTGTACACAGACTCCCATATATTATATGGACATATGATAGCGCAAAACAAAAAAAATGTCAAGGAAACTGCTTACAGAAAAGAGCAGGAAAAATTTCCTACTCCCATTTTCTATACTCGTTCTCCATTACTATTTACTCTGTAACCATCCACCGTCGTATTGACAGCTAAGGCGCCTGAAGAGTAAGAATAATACCACTTACCTGAGACTTGATACCAACCTGTTTTCATTGCTCCTGAACTATCCAGATAGTACCACAGACCATTTTCCTTTAACCATCCTGTCTGCATTTCACCAGATGATTTCAAATAATACCAACTAGAACCGTCTTTCATCCATCCTGTTGATTTGGACCCATTTGATTTGAAATGATACCAACTACCATTTATTTTCTTCCAACCGACAGTCGATCCAGTATTTGAGCTATAATTAGAACTATTTCCTGATTGGTTCTGATAATTCTGTGAAGAAGTCACCCCCTCTAGCTGGATATAACGACGGCTCCCATTATAAGCCGTATAACTCAACCACTTGTATCCATCTTTTTCGAGAATTTGATCATAATGAACATTCTCCCCAGGATAATAGTAATCAATCACAGTTGCGCTAGCTAGTGGCTGATTTTTGATAGCTGACTTAGTCTTAAAATAATGTGTTCCCCCTGTTGAAGCTGAGGATTGACTATTCCCAACACTGCCACCAGCCAAATCTTTAAAATGAATAAAACCCGTCATAGTATTTGCCTTCACGGTGCGCTTGTTGTAAGATTCTCGTTTTCCATAGTTGTATTCTTCAATCTCAATCTCATCTCCTATTACATTTGATACCCAGGCAACATGACCATAAGTTCCTGCAGTAGACCAAGCAATAGAGCCAATAGCTGGTCTATTATCTACACGATAGCCTTCACGACGAGCACGATAGCCCCATTCATTCGCATTTCCATAAGCAGCTGGAATCTCAAAACCATTGACATTACTCAAACGAAAGGCTGCAAAAGAAGTACACTGACGAGAATACATCCGCCACTTGTCAATCTCCTGACTCCCATTTTTATAATGAGCAGGATAATCATCCCCACGCGCAATTGATCCATTCCCTCCAGAATAGGCATAGACACTATCACCCGCTGCTAGCATCAATCCTACTACTAAAAAAGGAACAACCTTTTTAACTGATTTTCTAAAAGAAAACCCTGTCTCTGTTACTGTAAATGGTGAAATTTTCATTCTTCCTCCTTGAAAATAATATAGTACTCAATGAAAATTAAAGATCAAACTAGGAAGCTAGACGCAGGCTATACTTGAGTATGGCAAGGCGAAGCTGACGTGGTTTGAATTTGATTTTCGAAGAGTATAAATCGAAGATTGCCTTCACTTAAATTATTCGAAGAAAAAAGAAAAAGTGAGAAAATTTCTCACTTTAGTCAAGATAATGAATCAGATTCTTTTCTGTAAGAATGTCTGAGTAAGTAAAGGACTCAACATAAACATTAGCTTGTTTATCTCCTTCAACGTTCCCAAATTCCACGATAAATAGGGATGGATAAACTTCAATTAGCTTACCCAATCTATTTTTTTGGCGCTTACGACCATTCTCCAAAGTCATTTCTACGACTTGTCCCTCATGTGCCTTGATTTCTTCTTTGATTTTTTTCATCTTGGCTACATCTGTAAATGCATCTGACATCTTATGCCTCCCTCTTTGAGATACTTGAAAATTTATTGTATTCTTTTTGGAAAATTAATTCCACCGTTCCACGAGCTCCACTACGGTTTTTCTCGATAATAACTTCTACCTTATTATTTGGTATACCTTCCTCTTCTTCACCACCACGCTCATAGTAATCGTCGCGATAGAGAAAGGCTACGATATCAGCATCCTGCTCAATAGACCCAGATTCACGAATATCAGACAAGACCGGTCTCTTGTCCTGACGTTGTTCTACACCACGAGAAAGCTGACTCAGAGCGATTACTGGAACTTTCAGTTCCTTAGCTAAAATTTTCAACTGACGTGAAATTTCTGAAACCTCTTGTTGACGATTTTCTCGACCAGTTCCCGTGATAAGCTGCAAGTAGTCTATCAAAATTAAACCTAGATTACCCGTTTCTTGAGCCAGTTTGCGTGAACGCGAACGAATTTCCGTGATTCGAATCCCTGGTGTATCATCGATATAGATACTTGCATTAGCTAGATTCCCTTGAGCAATGGTATACTTTTGCCACTCCTCATCGGTCAGTTGACCCGTACGAATAGAATGCGACTCAACCAACCCTTCTGCCGCAAGCATACGGTCCACTAGACTTTCCGCACCCATTTCGAGCGAAAAGATAGCAACCGTTTTATCCAACTTGGTCCCAATATTCTGAGCAATATTCAAGGCAAAGGCTGTCTTACCAACCGCTGGACGAGCTGCTATAATAATCAACTCCTCCTCGTGCAGACCAGTTGTCATATGATCCAAATCACGATAACCTGTCGCAATCCCTGTAATATCGGTTGTTTGTTGCGAGCGAGCTTCCAGATTTCCAAAGTTGACGTTCAACACATCTCGAATATTCTTAAACCCGCTTCGATTGGCATTTTCACTGACATCAATCAGCCCTTTTTCGGCCTGAGCAATAATTTCATCAACTGGTTGTGAAGCCTCGTAAGCTTGATTGACAGACTCTGTCAACTTGGCGATTAATCGCCGTAGCATGGCTTTTTCAGCAACAATCTTAGCATAATACTCCGCATTAGCAGAAGTTGGCACAGAATTGACAATCTCAACCAAGTAAGACAAGCCACCAATATTCTGTAAGTCACCTTGATTATCAAGAATGGTGCGAACCGTTGTTGCATCTATAGCATCTCCACGATCCGATAAATCGACCATGGCTTGGAAAATCAAACGATGGGCATACTTAAAAAAGTCTCGAGACTCAATATATTCTCGCACAAAAACAAGCTTACTCTCATCAATAAAGATAGCCCCCAAAACGGATTGCTCAGCTAAGATATCTTGAGGTTGTACTCGTAACTCTTCTACTTCTGCCATCAGACTTCCCTTCCTTTTATAATCTTGTCAAGAAGGTGTCAATTTACCCTTCTTTCACACGAAGATTGATTACACTTGTGACATCTTGATAGATTTTCACTGGTACATCGATCAAACCAACTGCTCGAATCGGAGCTTGTACTTGAATATGACGTTTATCAATCTTAATTCCAAATTGCTTTTGCAATTCTTCTGCAATTTTCTTATTGGTAATAGAACCAAAGGTACGGCCATCTGGACCAACCTTTTCAACAAATTCTACAACAGTTTCTTCTGCTTCAAGTTGTGCTTTAATTGCTTTTGCTTCTGCAATCATCTCAGCATGAGCTTTTTCTTCAGATTTTTGTTTACCGCGAAGCTCACCTACCGCTTGAGCAGTCGCTTCTTTGGCTAGATTCTTTTTGATAAGAAAGTTTTGCGCATACCCTGTTGGTACTTCCTTAATTTCACCTTTTTTACCTTTTCCTTTAACATCTGCTAAAAAGATTACTTTCATTCTTCTTTCTCCTTTTCCTTTATTTCATTTAATACAATTTCTGTCAGTTTTTCACCCGCTTCTGACAAGGTTAAATCTTTAATTTGAGCTGCAGCTAAATTAAAGTGGCCCCCACCGCCTAGCTCTTCCATAATCCGTTGTACATTCAATTTACTACGACTTCGAGCTGAGATGGATATAAATCCTTGTGTATTCTTCGCAAGAACAAAACTCGCTTCAATACCTGACATAGCTAACATGGCATCTGCTGCCTTACTAATAACAACTGTATCATAGCATTTCGAGTCCTGAGCCTCTGCTATCAATACATCTGAACCTAATTTACGCCCCTGTAAAATCAGTTCATTGACCTCACGATATTCTTCAAAATCTGTCGCAGCGATTTCTTGGATAGCAATACTATCACTTCCTCTCGTTCTGAGATAGCTAGCAACATCAAATGTCCGACTAGTCACTCGTGAGGTGAAATTTTTAGTATCCAGCATCATACCAGCCATCAAAACACTGGCCTGCATACGACTCAGACGATTTTTCTTAGAATTCTGGAACTGAATCAATTCCGTTACCAACTCACTGGCACTACTTGCACCACTTTCGATATAAGTGATAACTGCGTTGTCTGGGAAATCCTGATCCCTTCTGTGGTGGTCAATGACGATGGTTTGGGTAAATAAATCATAAAAATCTTTTGATAAAGTTAAGGCAGTCTTTGAATGGTCTACAAGAATCAGCAAAGAACGATTGGTCACCATCCCCATTGCCTCCTTGACAGACAACAACTTCGTAACTCCTTCTTTTTCTAAGAATGAAACAGCTCGTTCAATATCAGGAGACATTTGATCTTCATCATAAAGAGCATAGCTATTTTCAGTTACATTACTAGCAAACAACTGCATACCTACAGCAGATCCCAAAGCATCCATATCTAGATTTTTGTGACCAACTACAAAAACCCGATCTACACTCCGAATCTTATCTGAAATAGCTGTCATCATAGCACGCGTACGAGTCCGTGTACGCTTGATTGACGCAGCAGACCCACCACCAAAATAAACGGGATTTTTCGTTTCGTCATTCTCCTTGACAACTACCTGGTCGCCACCACGAACTTCAGCCAAGTTTAAGTTGAGCAGAGCAACTTTCCCTATCTCATCATGATTTCCATCACCATAAGAAAATCCCATACTTAAGGTCAAAGGCAGATGTCTCTGTTTCGCCTCTTCTCTGAAAGCATTAATAACAGAAAATTTATCATTCATCAAGCCCTCAAGCACCGTATAGTCCGTAAACAGATAAAAACGATCCATACTCACTCGACGAGAGAACATGGCATATTTCCCAGCAAATTCTGAAACAAAATTAGCTACAAAACTGTTAATATGACTGATATCAGACTCTGATGTTTCATCTTCTAAATCATCGTAGTTGTCAACAGAGACGATTCCAATCACAGGTCGACTCGTTACTAACTCAACAGTCGCTTCATATTCACCAGACACATCAAAGAAGTAAAGAACTCCAGATACCTTGTCCATATGAACTGAATAACGAGTCTCACCCAAGGTGGCATAAGAACCTGGATTCCCCACAGAAGCCTTGATAATAGTCTGAATCAATGCCACATCAATCTTACCAACTTCATTAGTCAAAATCAATTCAGCATAAGGATTAAACCATTCAATTTCACCTGACGACAAGTCTAATTTAATAACTCCAACAGGCATCTGTTCTAACAAGGTTGTCAAACTTTCTTCAGCTTGATGGTTTACATACTGGATTTGTTCTACTTCACTCCTTGAGTAGTAGTCTCTCTGATGGATGAACAATAAAATATATGAACCCAAAATAAGTAGCAAAAGAAATAGCGTTACCAGTGTATTCGTTACAAAAACAAGTTGCACAGATAGCACTCCGAACGCCACTATTCCTAATATTAAGGGGAAAATAGGACTTACATAAAATTTTTTCATTCCAAACCTCTTGGCACCCATTATACCATAATAACCACCAAAAAGCGACTTTTTAAAAGTGTAATCAACAATTATATCCATTGTAAGAAAAAGTAGGTTTACAACTCAGTAAACCTACCTTTACATATATTGAAATTAAGATTCTTTAACTTCTAACAGACCAATTTCGCCATCTTCACGACGATAAATCACATTGGTTGTTTGATCTTCAACATCTACATAGATAAAGAAATCATGTCCCAACAAATCCATCTGTAGAATAGCTTCTTCCAAATCCATTGGTTTTAAATCAATTTGTTTTGAACGAACAACTCTAGACTGGACAACATTTGTATCTTCCACCAAAGCATCTGTAAATAATTGACTAGTTGCCACCTTATTTTTATTTTTACGCTCGATTTTTGTTTTATTTTTACGAATCTGACGTTCAATTTTATCAGTTACAAGGTCAATTGAACCATACATATCTTGAGACACATCTTCTGCACGAAGAGTAATAGAGCCAAGCGGAATCGTTACTTCCACTTTAGCAGTTTTTTCACGATACACCTTCAAGTTAACTCGAGCATCCAACTCTTGTTCAGCTTGAAAATACTTTTCGATCTTTTCGAGTTTAGAAACTACATAATCACGAATTGCTTCTGTTACTTCTAGGTTTTCACCACGGATACTATATTTAATCATATGAGTACCTTCTTTCTAAACATTTTTGTTTTTCTGATTTCATTATAACGCTTTCATTTTAGTTTTGCAAATTTTTTCCTCATCTTACAAGGGAAAATGTTTTTACATCCTCAGCACCAGCTTCTTCCAACAGTTTCTTCACACGATTTATAGTTGTTCCGGTAGTATAGATATCATCTATAAGTAGGATTTTTTTAGGAATAGTGACTCCACTTTTGACAAAGAAAGGAAGTTCTGTCGCCAAACGTTCTGAGCGACTTTTAGAAGAACTGGCCCTCTCTTCTCTTTTCTCTAATAAATCCAGATACTTGAAACCTGCTACTTCAACTAAACCCTCAACCTGATTAAATCCTCTGTCAAGCAATCTTTCAGGACTTAGGGGAATTACAACAAATTGATACTCTTTGTACTTTTTCAACTCCTCACTTAAAAATGATGAAAAAACTTTTCTTAAAAGGAAGTCTCCATCAAACTTATACCGACTGAAAAAATCTTTCATAGCTTGATTGTAAGTGAAAATCGCTCTATGGGAGACCTTAACTCCTTCTTTACACCAAAATTGACAATCTTGACACTTTATTGACAAGCCTGTTTTCATACAATTTGGACAGTTTTCTTCTCCAATCCTCTCAAAAGTAGAGTCACAGTCTGAACAAAGACAAGACTCATCATTCTTCAGAAGTAAGAGACTACTAAAAGTTAAAACAGTCTTCATAGTCTGCCCACATAACAAACACTTCATAAGCCTGCCTCCTTGTTCATCTGCTGAATTTCCTTAATTGCCTTCTTGATTGAAGTATTTAACCCATCATGGAAAAAAAGCAAATCTCCTGTCGGTCTGTCCATACTCCGACCGACACGTCCTCCAATCTGTATTAAACTAGACTTGGTAAACAGACGATGATTGGCCTCTACTACAAAAACATCCACACAAGGGAAGGTAACTCCTCGTTCCAAGATTGTCGTACTGATAAGTATTGTCAGTTCTCCATCTCGAAAAGCTTGCACTTGCTCTAATCGATTTTCTGTTACAGAAGACACAAATCCGATTTTCTCATTTGGAAATTGCTCCTGTAAGATTTCTTTTAGCTGCTCCCCTTTCTTAATTTCTGATGCAAAAATAAGTAAAGGATAAGCTGTCTTTCTCTGTTTCTCAATATAAGACTTTAACTTTGGTGACAAACGATTCTTATCCAAACAGCGATTAAAATCCGATAACCAAACTGGCTTAGGAATAATCAATGGATTCCCATGAAATCGTCTAGGCAAGCTCAATCTTTTTAGTTCTCCTAAACGGACTTTCCTATCTAACTCATCGGTCGAAGTCGCTGTTAAAAAGATTCTCAGCCCATTCTCCTTTACACTATTCTTGACAGCATGGTAAAGCGTGGGATTATCAACATAAGGAAAGGCATCTACTTCATCCACTATCAGCAAATCAAAAGCTTGATAAAATTTCAATAACTGATGAGTCGTCGCAACAACTAATGGCGTTCGGAAGTACGGTTCTGATTCTCCGTGTAGCAAGGATATCTTACAAGCAAAATCATATTGCAGGCGCTTGTATAGCTCCAAACAAACATCTATGCGAGGACTGGCCAAACACACTGCACCACCCGCATTGATCACCTTAGCCACAACTTGATAAATCATTTCTGTCTTTCCAGCCCCTGTCACCGCATGAACTAAAGTTGGCTCTTGATTATCTACTGCTTGAGTCAGTCCCTCTGACACCTGCTCTTGAAAAGGAGTTAATTGACCACGCCATTTAAGAACATCCTGTTTAGGAAAATCCTCCTGCGGAAAATAGTATAAAGCTTGGTCACTCCTGACTCTCTTCATCAGCAAGCACTCTCGACAATAGTAAGCACCAATGGGCAAATACCATTCTTCTAGAATAGTACTATCACAACGTTGACAGAAAAGTTTTCCCTTCTCCTTTCTCATTGCTGGAAGTTTCTCCGCCAACTGACGTTCCTCTTCTGTTAATTCATTCTCCGTAAACAAACGACCGAGATAATTTGGATTTACTTTCATACTTCTTTATTCGTAAAAACCTAGCGCTTTAGATGATTTTTTAGTACAATTAAATCATGGAATTTAGAACAATTAAAGAGGACGGACAAGTCCAAGAAGAAATCAAAAAATCACGCTTTATCTGTCATGCCAAGCGTGTTTATAGCGAAGAAGAGGCTCGTGACTTCATTACTGCCATCAAAAAAGAACACTACAAAGCGACGCATAACTGCTCTGCATTTATTATTGGAGAACGTAGTGAAATTAAACGTACAAGTGATGATGGTGAGCCCAGTGGTACTGCTGGAGTTCCCATGCTTGGGGTACTAGAAAATCACAATCTCACCAATGTCTGTGTGGTAGTGACACGCTACTTTGGTGGCATTAAACTAGGCGCTGGAGGACTGATTCGCGCTTACGCCGGCAGTGTGGCCTTAGCTGTCAAAGAAATTGGCATCATTGAAATAAAGGAACAAGCTGGAATTTCTATTCAAATGTCCTACGCTCAGTACCAAGAGTACAGTAACTTCCTTAAAGAACATAATCTCATGGAACTGGATACAAACTTTACAGATCAAGTCGATACGATGATTTATGTTGATAAAGAAGAAAAAGAAACTATTAAAGCTGCACTTGTAGAGTTTTTTAATGGAAAGGTCACTTTAACTGATCAAGGTTTACGAGAAGTTGAAATTCCTGTAAACCTAGTGTAAATAATAGATAATACAGTGTTTCACTGACATTCTCACCGCTACTTTAATTAGCAAAATAAAAAGATGCTTGCAAAGACCTACTATAAAATGAGACTATTCAAAAAGAAAACGGATTGCGTTCTCCTTTACACCTATTTACTAGAATTAGCCTATCATAATCGCTTAAAAATTAATGGCTTAGACCTATGATATAAAAAAATCCTATCGCTTCGATAGGATTTCTATATTTTACAAATGGTATAGATAGCGTTATACTAGAGATATCTTATACAAAGAGGTATTCATATGTCTATTTATAACAACATTACTGAACTAATCGGTCAAACTCCGATTGTTAAACTCAACAACATCGTACCAGATGGTGCTGCGGACGTCTATGTAAAGCTTGAAGCATTTAATCCTGGTTCATCTGTAAAAGACCGTATTGCTCTTAGCATGATTGAAAAGGCTGAACAAGACGGTATTCTAAAACCGGGTGCTACTATTGTTGAAGCAACAAGTGGAAACACTGGTATTGGACTTTCATGGGTAGGTGCTGCTAAAGGATATAAAGTTGTCATTGTTATGCCTGAAACCATGAGTGTAGAACGCCGTAAGATTATCCAAGCCTATGGCGCTGAACTCGTCCTCACTCCTGGTAGCGAAGGAATGAAAGGTGCTATTGCTAAGGCTCAAGAAATTGCTGCTGAACGTGATGGTTTCCTTCCTCTTCAATTTGACAATCCAGCTAATCCAGAAGTACACGAAAAAACAACAGGGGCTGAAATACTAGCTGCTTTCGGTAAAGATGGATTAGATGCCTTTGTTGCTGGAGTTGGTACTGGTGGAACAATTTCTGGTGTTTCTCATGCACTCAAAGCAGCAAATTCAAACATTCAAGTTTTTGCAGTAGAAGCAGACGAATCTGCTATTCTATCTGGTGAAAAACCTGGTCCTCACAAAATTCAAGGTATCTCAGCTGGATTTATTCCTGATACACTAGATACAAAAGCTTATGATGGTATCGTTCGTGTAACATCAGATGATGCTCTAGCACTCGGCCGTGAAATTGGTGGAAAAGAAGGTTTCCTTGTAGGGATTTCTTCAGCTGCAGCTATCTATGGAGCAATTGAAGTTGCTAAGAAATTAGGTACAGGTAAGAAAGTCCTTGCTCTAGCACCAGATAACGGCGAACGTTATCTCTCTACAGCACTCTATGAATTTGAAGTGTAGCCTCCTAAATGCACTTAGCCCTTATTATAGGGCTTTTTATTTATACCTTGAAAAATCGACTGCATAGAAAAGTCTTTGGGCAGATAAAGGCTTGTTTGGGTTACAAAAAATGTAATCTGAGAGGTAAGCGTCAAGTGAGAATTGACATGGGATTGGTACTTATGGCCAACAACCTCCTAAAATACAATAAGAGAACGACTAAATTAAAAAGCTAGAGTTCCACAATTGGAAATCTCTAGCTTTTTTGTGTTTGAGAACTTTTTATCTCAGACTCTTATATGATTAATTATTCAAGGCTGCTGCCATTGTAGCTGCAACTTCAGCTTCAAAGTCGTTTGCAGCTTTCTCGATACCTTCACCAACTTCAAAGCGAGCGAACTCAACTACTGAAGCGTTAACTGATTCAAGGTATGCTTCAACTGTCTTGCTGTCATCCATGATGTAAACTTGTGCAAGAAGTGTGTAAGCTTGGTCAACTTTAGTGTTGTCAAGCATGAAGCGGTCCATTTTACCTGGGATGATTTTGTCCCAGATTTTTTCTGGTTTACCTTCTGCAGCCAATTCAGCTTTAATATCAGCTTCAGCTTGCGCAATCACTTCATCAGTCAATTGAGCTTTTGATCCATACTTCAAGTGTGGAAGAGCTGGTTTGTTAACCATTGCACGGCTTTCATTGTCTTGGTCGATAACGTGGTTCAATTGTGCCAACTCATCTTTAACGAATTGCTCATCCAATTCTTTGTAAGAAAGAACTGTTGGTTTCATCGCTGCGATGTGCATTGACAATTGCTTAGCGAGTGCTTCGTCTCCACCTTCAACAACTGAAATAACACCGATACGTCCACCGTTATGTTGGTATGCTCCAAAGTGTTGTGCATCTGTTTTTTCAATCAATGCAAAACGACGGAATGAGATTTTCTCTCCGATAGTTGCTGTTGCAGATACGTATGCAGCTTCAAGAGTTTCTCCTGAAGGCATTGTCAAAGCAAGAGCTTCTTCATTGTTAGCAGGTTTTCCTTCTGCAATGACTTTAGCTGTAGTATTTACCAATTCAACGAATTGAGCGTTTTTCGCAACGAAGTCAGTTTCAGCGTTTACCTCGATAACTGCTGCAACATTACCGTTAACGTAAACACCAGTCAAACCTTCTGCAGCAACACGGTCAGCTTTCTTAGCCGCCTTAGCCATACCTTTTTCACGAAGCAATTCAATCGCTTTTTCGATGTCACCGTCTGTTTCTACAAGCGCTTTTTTAGCGTCCATAACACCGGCACCAGATTTTTCACGCAACTCTTTTACAAGTTTAGCTGTAATTTCTGCCATTTTGATTCTCCTATATTTTTTAAAAATAGGAGAGCCGGGCTAAGCCCCGCCCTCCTAGGTAATTACTATTTGTATAAATTAAGCGTTGTCGCCTTCTACAACTTCAACGATTTCTTCGATTGAATCTGCTTGAGCTTCTGAAGCTGCAAATTCTGCTTCAACTACTGCTGCATCTTCACCTTGACGTCCTTCGATGATAGCGTCAGCCAATTTAGCTGTAATCAATTTAACAGCGCGGATAGCGTCATCGTTAGCTGGGATGATTACATCGATATCATCTGGATCAGTGTTTGTGTCCACCATCGCTACAACTGGGATTCCCAATTTTTTAGCTTCTTTAACAGCGATTTGCTCTTTATGTGGGTCAACTACGTACATAACATCTGGGATACGAGGCATATCTTCGATACCACCCAAGAATTTTTCAAGACGTGCACGTTGTTTGTTAAGAAGTGCAACTTCTTTCTTAGGAAGAACTTCGAAAGTTCCATCTTCTTCCATACGTTTGATTTCTTTCAAACGAGCGATACGTTTTTGGATTGTTCCCCAGTTTGTAAGAGTTCCACCCAACCAACGGTGGTTGATGAAGTATTGACCTGAACGTACTGCTTCTTCAGCAACTGCATCAGCTGCTTGTTTCTTAGTACCAACGAACAATACAACTGCATCGTTAGCTGCTGCATCACGCATGAAGTCGTATGCTTGGTCAGCGTATTTTACAGTTTGTTGCAAGTCGATAACGTGGATTCCGTTACGTTCAGTAAAGATGTATTTAGCCATCTTAGGGTTCCAGCGACGAGTTTGGTGACCAAAGTGTACACCAGCCTCAAGAAGTTGTTTCATTGAAATTACTGCCATGAGTATTTCTCCTTTTTGTTTTTTTCCTCTTCTTGACTTCAACTCGCAAAACGACCCAAGGGCAACTGCTTCACAATTCATCAAGAATGAGTATTATCGTTCACACGACAAGTTTCATTTTACCATACTTTTTCAATATTTTCAAGCGATTTTAGTAGATTTTTAAAGTAAGTTAACTATATAAATCATAAAAGAGACTCAAGTCGAGCCTCTTCGTTTTATTCATTAGTTTGGATAGATGTATGTTACAAAACCTTCTGAAGTTGTAGTAGGATTAAACCAACCACGTTTATTTCCGATTGTACGGTTTCCACCATAGTTTGATTCAGATACTTGGATACTTGTTGATGATGAAACAGCTGTAACTACAGCTACGTGTCCATATCCACCATCATTCCAACATGCAATCGCACCAACTTGAGGTGTAGATCCTGTACGGAATCCTGCAGCTGCTGCACTTGTAGCCCATTGTGCCCCATTACCCCAGTAATCTCCAGCCCAAGGTGCCAATGTTTTAGCTCCCCATGTACACTCACCAGTTGGATAACTTGAAGCATTTGTACTATACGTTGGATGATGTTTCACTGCTACAGGACTGTAGCTTGAAGATGATTCAGATACTGCTTGAACTTCTGCTGTAAAAGTTGTATTCCCAGAAGCAACAACTGTTTGTTGTTGACTTGCTTGTTTAGCTTTATAAGCAGCTTCTGCTTCTGCAGCTGCTTTAGCTTCTGCTTCCGCTGCAGCTTTTTTCTCAAGTAAACTTGCTTTTTCATCTTCTGCAGTAGCCTTTTCAGCAGCAAGATTCAATTCTGCAGCTTTCAACTCAGCTTGTTTTGTAGTTAATGTTTGAGCATCATCAGCTAGTTTTTGCTGATTTGCAATAACTGTATTGATTGCGTCATTGTTTGCTACTTGTTTTTCAGAAATAGCTTTTTTATCTGCTTTTTGTTGTTCCAACATTTTGTTGTTTGCAGATACGATTTCACTCATTGCAGCTACACGTGAAATAGCTTCTGTAATTGATTTTGAGTTTACAATTGTATTGATGTAACTAGTTGCAGCTCCATTTGTTTGAGCACTACGGGCTTGTTTTTGCAAAGAATCATTACGAGATACAATATTCTTAGAAAGTTCTGTAATTTCACCCTCAAGCTTTTTAGATTCTGCTTGTAATCTATCATTTTCAGATTGCAAGTTTGATTGCTCTGTTTGAATAGCAGATACTTGCTCCTGAATTTGATCAACTTGTTTTTGAGCTTCTTGTTGTTGTGCTGTTAAATTACTAATTTTATTATCTTGAGCAGCAATTTTGTCATCAGTAGTTTCTGCATGCGCGGTTGTTAAAACAGCAACTTGAGAAACCATTACTGTACTTAGTAAAAGTGACGCTAAGATTTTTTTCTTCATATTTCGTAGATACTCCTTCTATTTAAGACAATACTAGTATACCAAAAAAAGACATAATAAATATTACGCCTTTATTACATTTGTATTTCTTTCTCATAGATAAAATTTTTCAAAAATAAACTGAAAAACAATCATCCATATAAGGTTCAAAATCATTGATGGCACTAAACTATAAACTATGAACAAAGACATACTATCCACAGTTAAACCTATCGCTATCGCAAGTATGTAAGCTCCCATTTCAAATAGAAAAGTCATGACAATAATTGCTAACATTCTCGTCCAACGATTCAATAAAATAACACTATTAAATTTATGGAGAAATACCCCCAACAAGACGAACAACAGAGTCGCAATTCCTATTAGATGGAAAAAGTAAATATCATAAACTAAACCAACTACAAAACAATAAGCTAAATAGAGATATTCTGATACTTCAATCGTCTCAAATAAGAGAAATAAAAACAGAAAATGACTAGCCAACTGTACGTGGGGAAAAAATGAACCCAGAATCTGGCTAATATGGGCGTCAATTAGAACAAAGAAAGGAAGCAATAAAAACACTCCAACCCGTTTCAACTGTCTCATTATGAATTCCCCACTAATTCTATCACATCTACATTATGAGTATCTGCACTCAATTTAACAGTTACTTCTCGTGTCAAATAGTCTGTACTATGCGTTGTGGCAACCACTTCACCAACAGGAATATCAGCGACATTAAAGTTTCCTAATCCACCAGTGGTCACCTTATCTCCTGCACTAATCTCACTATTACTATTTAATTGGCTAATTTTAAGAACATCATTTTCCTTATCGTAGCCAACAATAATCCCATAAATTGTGGCAGTACCATGTTGAATTTTAACAGAAATCTTATCAGAATTTTCCGTATTTGTCAGAAGGTTGACCATAGTAGAGTTGTCCTCTACTTTTGAAACACTCCCAATCAAGCCACCGTTTGCAATAGCTAACATGTTCTCAGAAACCCCTTTTGATTTACCTGCATCCAGGGTCAATTCCTGCTTCCAAGATACTGGAGAACGCATAATAACATCTGCTGCTAAAGTCTTTGTAGCTTGCAACTTGGACTTCATATCAAGCAATTGGCGCAATTGTTCATTTTCTGTCTTTAAACTTTCCGCCTCATTTGATTTAACTTCTAATTGGTAAATCTGTTTCTTCAAACTTTCATTTTCATTATATGTTCGTGTCAAATGAGCTAAATCTGATTTGACAGAATCAAACCACTGAAAAGGTTTTTGTACAACCCTATCAACCAATGAGATTCCATCTCCTAATTTTGTCACAATTGTACTTGAATAAGTCGTCGCTAAGAGAGCCGACACAAGCAGAACAATGACAAAAACAATAATGACATATTTTGATTTTTTAAAACGGTTCATATCCCTACCTTTATATCAAAAACTGTTACAGTAACTTTTTATCGATTCCTGAAAGCTACTAAGATTTTAAGAAAAATAAGCAACAACCAAGTACGAGAACAACAAGAATGGTCAGCGTATCCTTTCGAGTCCATTTCAATTGTCTGTATTGACTTCTACCTTTTCCCCCCTGATAACCACGCGCTTCCATAGCGATAGCCAAGGAATCCGCACGTTTTAAACTTGTTGCAAAAAGAGGAATCAAAATAGGAATCATCGCCTTTACTTTTTGAACAATACTTCCTTCTCCAAAATCCACTCCGCGCGCTTTCTGTGCATTCATAATCCGCGTCGTATCATCCATCAAGGTTGGGACAAAACGTAGACTCATGGACAGCATCAATCCAATTTCATGAACTGGAACTTTCACACGCTTTAAAGGCGCTAACAAAGCTTCGACAGCTGAGGCCAAACTTAAGGGCATTGTTGTTAAGGTTAACAAAGTTGAAAAGAAAATAATCAATACAAAGCGACAAAAAATAATTCCAGCTTGTTGCAAAGCATAATCCGTGATTCTCACAAACGAAAACTCAAATAAAACATTCCCATTAGAAATGAAAAATAGTTGAAAAATAGTTGTGAAGGCAATCAAGAAAAACATAGACTTCAAGCCCTGAATAAAAAATGAAAGAGATACTCCTGACAAGGCAATAAATATCCCTGTCGCTATAAAAAGAATCAGATTCGTCAAGGGATTATTAGCCCAAAAAACGATTAAAATCAGTAGCATCATAGCAAGCAATTTGCTGCGTGGATCCAATCGGTGAACAATCGAATCCCCTGGGATATAACGTCCCAAAATCATACTATCCATTTAGCGACTCCTTGAACTCCTCTATCTTAATCGGTAATCGTTTAAATGACACGCCTCTATCAGCCAATCGTTTACAAAAGGCCGTAATTTTAGGTACTCCCAACTGTACTTCTTCCATAAAGACAACATCTTGAAAGACATCACTCGGTTTACCAAACTTAACTAAACATCCCTTTTCCATCACATAGACTTGGTTCGCATATTCAGCCACATCATCCATCAAATGAGTTACCAAGACAATGGTCATCCCTGACTGGTGGAGTTTGTTGAACAAATTCATCAACTCTTTTCTACCCAGAGGATCCAGGCCTGCTGTGGGTTCATCTAAGACTAATATAGCTGGCTCCATGGCAAGTATGCCTGCAATCGCAACACGTCTCATTTGTCCCCCTGACAGTTCAAACGGGCTACGATTAAAAAGTGATTCATCAATTCCAACCAGAGCCAGTTTCTCACGCGCAATCTGCTCCGCATCTTCTTCAGAAACTCCAAAATTTTGCGGTCCAAAAGCAACGTCTTTCAAAACCGTTTCTTCAAAAATCTGATTTTCAGCAAACTGAAATACCAAGCCAACCTGTTTTCTAATTTGACGAATATCTTTATTTTTAGAAGTCGAGGTAATTAAGGTATCAAAAACTCGCACACTCCCTTGACTTGGCACCAATAAACCATTTAATAGTTGTAAAATAGTTGATTTACCACTACCTGTATGCCCAATTAAAGCCGTATAAGAACCATCTTCAATCGTCAAAGAAACATCCGACAAAGCTGTTGAAGCTAAGGGAGTCCCTTCTTGATACGTAAAACTCACATTTTCTAGAGCAATTCCCATAGCTTATCCTCTAGCTCACTTTCTGTCAAATAATTTTCAGGTAAATCATAGCCATTCTGACTCAAAGAATGTTTTAATTGATTGGCAAAAGGATCGTCTAATCCAATTTGATCTAAATCATTTCGAGAGAAAAGCTCCCTTGGACTACTAGTTGATTCAATTTCTCCTTTTTTCATGACCAACACACGATCACTCATGGCAACTTCTTCCAAATCATGTGTAATGGAAATGACCGTCATATCATAGTCTTTTCGAATTCCTTTTACTGTCTCAATAAGTTCTCTACGACCCTCAGGATCTAACATACTCGTTGCTTCATCTAAGATTAAAATAGCTGGTCTTAGGGCTACAACACCTGCAATGGCCACACGTTGCTTTTGTCCACCTGATAGACGCGCTGGCTCTCTCTTTTTAAAGTCCGACATGCCAACCAAATCCAGAGCTTCTTCCACTCTCTTTTTCATTTCTGGACGAGAAAGGCCCTGATTTTCCAAACCAAAGGCTACATCATCTTCAACAGTCGCTCCAACAAATTGATTGTCTGGATTTTGAAAAACCATACCGATTTGACGACGTATATCCCAAACATTTTCCTCAGTCAGCCGTTGGCCATCGATTACAATCTCTCCAGATTCTGCTTCCAATAAACCATCAATTAAGCGAACCGTCGTTGATTTACCACTACCATTATGCCCTATAATCGAAAGCCATTCTCCACGTTTCACGTGAAACGTAATATCCTTCACATCATAGTACTCCTGACTTTCCTTATAGCGAAAAGAAAGATTTTTTACATCAATTATTGATTTCATTTCGAACCAAATGTCCCTTTAAATACATAGGCACTACCCTTGAAATAATCATAGCCAGAGTAGATAGTGAAAAACAAAGCTACATAAAGTAGGACTTGTCCAATCAAAGTCCAATGTAATAGCAAGAAAATAATCGCAAACATCTGACTGAAAGTTTTAATTTTTCCAGGCATTGCTGCTGCTAAAACTGTTCCACCAGTTTCAACCAATAAAAGCCTCAAACCTGTCACAGCCAACTCACGACAGATAATCACTGCAACAATCCAAGCTGGAGCCATACCTAACTCAATCAGCATAATAAAAGCCGACATAACTAGTAACTTATCCGCCATAGGATCTGCAAATTTACCAAAATTACTAACCACATTCCATTTACGAGCTAAATATCCATCTAAGTAGTCTGTAATACTAGCAATAGCAAAGATAATAGCTGCTACTATATGACTCTCTATCGAATTTCCTACTGTTAAAATAAAGATAAAAATAGGTATAAAGAGAATTCGACCTATTGTTAAAAGATTTGGAATTTGTTCTTTTTTCATTCGTTTTTCCTTAATTTTTAGTAAAGGTTACAGCGATTTTTCCAGTTTGAGCTGTTAATTTCGATAAATCAACAGTCTGATTATCTACTGTTAAAGAGACACCTTTGACAACACCTAATGTAATGGTCACAGAATTTTTTGTTGAAACTGTTGTTTCCACACTTTTATTATCCGGTGATAAGGTCACACCACCCTCAAGCTCACTTTCTGAAACACTAACCCAACTTCTAGCATCTGAGACTGATAATTGTAATTTTGCAGTTTCCTTGCTCGTTTTATAAGCAACTTCTACTCGATTTCCTTCACCCGATACCATTATAGCTGGTTCAATATTCGAAGAACTACTTGAGGATTGAGTTACAGAACTAGTCGAGCTTGTTGCTTGGACTACACTATAACTAGACGCAGATGAACGCTCCGGTTGAGTCTGGACATAATTCCAAACATAATAAGTCACAAAAATTACAATCGATAGTGCAAAGAGTATAAAATAAAATAAAGGTAAAAATGATGTCTTATTTTTCTTACTGGAACGTCTCCTGCCTGTCAACTCGTCTTCATCAACATCTACTTCCTCATAAGTAATCATGCTCCCAGAATCATAAGCATCCAAGACAATTCGCTCATCTAGCTCAACTGCCCATGCATACTTACGCAAAAAAGAACGAGTATAAAATGGACTAGGAAGTTGATCAAAATCATCAGCTTCCATTGCCTCCAACATATCCAACTGAATTTCTGTTTTTTTATGTAATTCTTCTAAAGTCAACCCTTGGTTAGTTCTAGCTAAACGTAAAACCTCACCAATTGTTTTTTTCCTCATACTTGTCATTCCTTCTTTCTAGTATCGATTATGATAGGTTCTACAATGGGAATATTGTAAAATCAACTATATCACCATCATCTATTAAATGATGTCCAGCATCAAGGACATCCTCTAAAGTGATTTCCTGTAAAATCTTTGGCAAATCAAAAATTGTCTCACCATTTTCAAAAGCATCATATTGCGTTGCAATAAATTCAAGAGAGTTCATGCTACTGAAAAATTCTCCAAACATCTCTCTTTTGATAATATCTAAATGATCCTCTGTAATATCTAAATCCTTTGTAAAATTACGAATAGCCTTCCTAAACTGATGAGATAAAGCAAATGGCTCTTTTGTGTCCATTGTCAACATAACAAAATGAAAACGACTTGTTACTTCAATTTCAAGAGATAAGGAAGCATCTATCTTACCTGATTCATATAACTTTTGAAAACGATCCGAAGTCCAACCAAACATCATTGCAAACAATAATTTTAATAAAATATGATGTCGATAGCAATCCACCTCAGCAACTTCTCGATTACCTCTAATCCCAATCGCTAGCTTGGGAGAAGATACTTCCATCCTCATACTGTCTGTTTGCTTTACATCCTGTAAAACAAACTTTTCTCTTACTACTTCCTGAAGATCTGAATCTTTCAATTCTTTTCTTTCAAAATAGTCCTGTACTTGCTCCACATCAAAATTACCAACTAAAAACAGAGACATATTTACAGGTTTGTAAAATCTTGTAAAATTTTCTTGTAAATTAGTTAGATTGATTTGGGAAATGGATTCCTCACTTCCAACTATATCAGTTGCTAAAGGTGTACCAGGATACAAATTCGCTAAAGTCGAAAAGAATAAACACGAATCTGGATCATCTTGATACATTTCTCGTTCTTGCTGGATAATATCCTGCTCTCTTAAAATGGAATCTTCAGTAAAATGTGCCGATGTTACCAATTCATCAAGTAAATCTAAATTCTCTAATAGATAATCCGTCGATGAAAAAAGATAGTTTGTCTTTGTAAAGCTTGTAAAAGCATTGCTATCTGCACCTAGACTCGTAAAAACCGACATTAAATCACTAGAATCTTCTCTCTCAAATAATTTATGTTCAAGAAAATGAGCAATTCCTGCAGGATATTGTTTTACATCTCTGTCAACTTCTGTGACAAGCATATCTACCGAACCAAACTGTACAGTTACACTCCCGTAAACCTCTTTAAATTCCTTTTTAGGTAACAGAGCAACTGTCAATCCATTTGACAAACGAGTTCGATAAACCATTTCTTTTACAGCTGGATAGTATTTTTCTTCAAAAACAACCTTTGTCATTCTATTCCTTCCATAAAGTAAATCGCCTGTAGTTTCACATTATTAGCTGCTCTACAAATAGCATCTTTGTCAATTTGTTCAAGTTTTTCAATCCAACTTTTAAAATCTGCTGAAGATTTTCCAAGTAAGGCATTTTGATAAGCACGTTCAATCAATGAACTTTGATTATCTTGAGAAAGTAACAAAGACCGACGAATCATTTCCTTTGTCTGCTCTAACTCAAGCTCTGTAAAATAACCTTTTTTTAAATCAAGCAGTTGATTATTCATCATTTTACGAGCCTGGTTCCGATTTTCTCGATCAATACCAGCATACATCCTTAAAAATCCACTAAATAAATCAAGCTGACTTGAAATAGTATAAGCTAATCCAGCATTTTCACGGACATTTGTAAATAGTTTAGAATGAGCAAATCCACCAAGTAAACCATTCATTACAATCATGGGTAAATGTTGCTCATCACCATATTCAGAAGGGCAATGATAACCCAACTCTAAAATAGATTGTCCCACATTTTTCCGAACCATGCCTTCTTGTAATATATTCGAATAAGGTTGACAATACTGAACCTTCACATTACCTTCTCGACCTTTAAAACCAAATGATTCTAATATATTTAGAATTTCAACCTCATTAAAATCACCTAGGAAAAAGAAATCTATTCGATCATTGGCCAAAAATTCTTGGAAACAAGAATAAGAACTTTGTGAAGTTTCAGCTGAAATACGATTGCGTAAATCACTATATTCCAATTGGAGACGTTCATCATGAAAAAATAATTTGTCTAATTCTTTATGTGAAAAATAAAAAGAATCATCCATATCAGCTGCTAAACTTGCTAGCAATTGCTTTTTCTCAATTTCAAATAAGGCTGGATCAAATCCATTATCAACTACCACAGGTGAAAAAAGAGTTTCTTTTACTAGTTCCAAAACCTGTGAAGTTAACACATTTTTCCTACTTAAAAACTCATCACGAACATAGGTAAGTGTCAATTCTACAATGTGACTTTGCCCTCTTCTAAAACAATTGGTTGACATATCTGTACCGTATAGACTGGCCAAGTATTTTCTCAAAGCTTGAGAAGTAGGATACATCTGATTAGCAATCTCTAGCATACTCGCACTCAACATGCGACCTGCAATCGTATCAAGAGATAATGGAGCGGTAAAACGCACGGTGATTTTGTTCGTTTTAAACTTCTTTGATTGGATAAAATGTGTTGAAATTCCATGCACTAACTCCATGATTTACCTCCTTATATACAGACTTCTATTATATCACGAAAACCTGAAATTTTCTTGTTCCCTGTAACACTTTTGAAATAAAAATCGCTTACATTTTCCCTAGTTTCTCTCACTATTTTTAGGAAAATATGGTATAATACCAAAGATTGAGGTGAATTATGGAATACAAATTATTTGAAGAATTTATTACCCTCCAAGCACTACTCAAAGAACTTGGAATTACACATAGCGGAGGAGCTATCAAATCATTTCTCTCTGAACATTCTGTTTACTTTAATGGGGAATTAGAGAGTCGTCGTGGTAAAAAACTTCGTATTGGCGATAAAGTTGACATCCCTGACATGAACATTGACATCTTGTTGACGCAACCTACTTCTGAAGAACAAGAGGAATACCAAGCTGATAAAGTTGAAAAAGAACGGATCGCTAAACTTGTCAAAGAGATGAATAAGGGAGTTAAAAAAGACAAATCTAAACCTACTTCATCACCTAAAAGCAAACAAGCTCCACGATTCCCTGGTAGATAATCATGTGGCTACAAAACCTATCTCTCAAAACTTTTCGTAACTACAAAGAGACGAAAATAGACTTCAATCCTAAATTAAATGTCTTTTTAGGACGTAATGCACAAGGAAAAACAAACATGCTAGAGGCTATCTATTTTTTAGCCTTAACGCGTAGTCATCGAACTCGAACAGATAAAAATCTCATTCATTTTGATGAGGAACAACTTCATCTTTCAGGTCTCGTTCAGAAAAAAACTGGATCCATTCCCCTAGAAATCGAACTAACACAAAAAGGCCGTGTGACAAAAGTTAATCATTTAAAACAGGCGCGCCTTTCAGATTATGTAGGACACATGAATGTTGTTTTATTTGCTCCTGAAGATTTACAACTAATTAAAGGAGCACCTTCAGTTCGACGAAAATTTATTGATATGGAGCTTGGACAGATTAAGCCAATCTATTTATCAGATTTAACCAATTATAATCACATCCTAAAACAAAGAAATACTTATCTAAAATCAGCTCAAAAAATAGATGAAACCTTTCTTTCTGTATTGGATGATCAGCTAGTCGATTATGGATGTCGTGTAATGAATCACCGCTTAGATTTCATAAAAAAGCTAGAATCATTTGGGCGTAAGAAACATTTTGAACTCTCTAATCAGATTGAAGAGTTGTCAATATCCTATCAATCTTCTGTCAAGATAACTGACAAAGAAAACTTATCTGAATCTTTCAAAATCGCTTTAGAAAAAAGTAAATCTAGAGATTTATTTAAAAAGAATACTGGTGTTGGTCCTCATCGAGATGACATTTCTTTTTATATAAATGGGATGGATGCTAGTTTTGGAAGTCAAGGCCAACATCGTAGTCTCGTCCTCTCGATAAAATTAGCAGAAATCGAGTTAATGGAAAGTATTACTACAGAATCTCCGATATTATTGCTTGACGATGTTATGAGTGAACTTGACAATACTAGACAGTTAAAATTATTAGAAACGATTTCTCAGTCAATCCAAACCTTTATCACAACAACAAGCTTAGACCATCTTCAAAATCTACCAGAAAATCTAAGCATCTTCACTATCCAGGATGGTAAAGTTGCTGTAAACTAAAATTGACAATACTGTAAAAGAACTCCTGTTTTCACGGGAGTTCTTTTTATTTCTTTTACATAGAATAATTTGGCGCCTCATTAGTAATTTGTACATCATGAGGGTGGCTTTCTTTCAAACCAGCACCAGACATTTCAATAAATTGAGCATTATCATGTAGTTCTTTAAGGTTAGCTGCACCACAGTAACCCATACCAGATCGGATACCACCAATCATTTGGAAGACAATATCAGCTGCCGCTCCCTTATAAGCAACACGACCTTCAATTCCTTCTGGAACGAGTTTATTTGCTTCATTGACAGAACCTTGGAAGTAACGATCGCTTGAACCTTTCTTCATTGCTGCGATTGATCCCATACCACGGTAAGTCTTGAATTTACGTCCTTGGAAGATTTCAGTTTCACCTGGTGCTTCGTCTGTTCCAGCAAACATTGATCCAAGCATAACTGCATTTCCACCAGCAGCTAGAGCTTTTACAATATCTCCAGAATACTTGATTCCACCGTCAGCAATGATCGTTTTTCCATATTCACGCGCAACAGCTGCAGCATCATAGATAGCTGTTACTTGCGGAACACCAACACCAGCAATCACACGAGTAGTACAGATAGAACCTGGTCCAATACCAACCTTGACAACGTCTACACCTGCTTCATAAAGGGCACGTGCTCCTTCAGCAGTTGCAATATTTCCAGCAATCAAAGTACGATCTGGGAAGTGAGCGCGAATCTCAGCAATTTTACGCAAGACACCTGCAGAATGACCATGTGCAGTATCAATAACAATCGCATCCGCTCCTGCCTCAAAAAGTGCCTCTGCACGTTCAAATGTATCTGAAGTAACACCTACTGCACCTGCAACTAGAAGACGACCAAACTCATCTTTAGCAGCATTTGGAAATTCAATAACTTTTTCAATATCTTTTATAGTAATCAAACCAGAAAGACGACCTTCTTCATCTACCAAAGGAAGTTTTTCAATACGGTGTTCTTGAAGAATACTCTCAGCAGTTGCAAGATCTGTACCCACAGGAGCAGTAACAAGATTTTCACTAGTCATATGATTTGAGATTGGTTGGTTATAGTCTGAAATAAAACGAAGATCTCGGTTTGTCAAAATACCAACCAATTTACGATTTTCAAGTGTTTCAACAACTGGAACACCACTGATGCGGTAACGACCCATAAGCTCATCTGCTTCAGCAATTGTGTGTTCAGGAGTCAAGAAAAAGGGATCAATAATAACTCCATTTTCAGAACGTTTTACCTTACGAACCTCTTCTGCTTGTTGAGCAATTGGCATGTTTTTATGGATAACTCCGAGACCGCCTGCACGAGCAATAGCAATGGCCATTTGACTCTCTGTTACTGTGTCCATAGCAGCGGTAATAATTGGGATATTTAAAGTCAAATTATCTGCCAATTTAGTTGTTAAATCTGCATCGTTAGGCAACACATGACTTTCAGCTGGAATAAGCAATACATCATCAAAGGTAAAACCTTTTTTCAAAAATTTAGTGTCCCAATTAGACATTCGAAGTTTCCTCTTTTCTTTATTTTTGAGCTTGACTCTTTTTATATTGTATCTATCATACCATTCTATAAAAATTTGTCAAATGTTACAGGGGTAAATAAAAAACTATCTTTTCTTTGAGATAGAAATGATAGTTTCTTGTAAAAATAAACTTAGTTAAAGTAATGAAGTCCCATTGCTCCTTTAACCTCAGATAGGGTTTGACCTGCAACTTCACGCGCTCTTTCACTACCTTTTTGAAGCATATTATAAACTTCTCCCATATCCTTAGCGAATTCGATACGGCGCTCACGAATAGGACCCAGTTCACGTTCTAATATTTCAAGTAGATAACGCTTGGTTTTCACATCACCAAGACCACCTCGTTGATAATGTTCTTTCATGTCAGCAATTTCTTGAGCATCTTCTGGACGACCAAAAACATCTAGATAATGGAAAACCATATTTCCTTCAATTTTACCTGGATCCTCAACGCGGATATGATCTGGATCTGTATACATACTCATTACTTTTTTACGCAAAGTATCCGCATCATCAGCTAAATAAATACCGTTATTAAGTGATTTAGACATTTTAGCATTTCCATCTAAACCAGGCAAACGCCCTGCTCTCTCATTTTCTGGATAAATACCTTCTGGTTCCACCAAGACATCACAGTTATATGCATTGTTAAAAGAACGAACAATTTCACGAGTCTGCTCAATCATTGGTTTCTGATCTGTCCCAACAGGAACATAATTGGCCTTAAAGGCTGTGATGTCAGCTGCTTGTGCAATTGGATAAACCAAAAATCCTGTTGGAATGCTTTCTCCAAATCCTTTTTGAGCAATCTCTGTCTTGACAGTTGGATTTCGCTCCAGACGTGCTAATGAAACCAGATTCATATAGTACATAGATAATTCAGCCAGCTCTGGAATCTGGCTTTGAATAAAGATAGTCGATTTACTTGGGTCCAATCCAACTGCAAGGTAATCCAAAGCCACATTTCCAATAGACTCTACAATGGTTTGAGGATCTTTGGCGTGATCTGTCAAGGCTTGTTGGTCAGCCAAGAACACAAACATGTCATACTTATCCTCTTCCTGTAATAATACTCGATTTTTGAGACTTCCAACATAATGTCCAATATGCAACTTCCCTGTTGGACGGTCTCCTGTTAAAATAATGGGTTTAGTCATTTTGTTCTCCTTCGATATAGTCCCTTCAATTATAGCATTTTTTTAATGAAATAACCGCAATTTATCAAAATAAATCAACCTTGCTATTCACGACTTTATGTAAAGTGTACTGTAAATATAATTTACACAAAATTGACAGATAAAAATTTGAATATTTCCGTATTTTCTAGTAGAATAAATATATTACACATATAGGAGAAAAACATTGCTTACAGTATCTGATGTTTCACTACGTTTTAGTGATCGCAAACTTTTTGATGATGTCAATATCAAATTTACAGAAGGAAATACCTATGGATTAATCGGTGCTAATGGTGCCGGAAAATCAACCTTTTTAAAAATTTTAGCTGGAGATATCGAACCTACTACTGGTCACATCTCTCTTGGTCCAGATGAACGTCTCTCTGTTCTTCGTCAAAATCACTTTGACTATGAAGATGAACGTGCCATTGATGTCGTTATCATGGGAAATGAAAAACTTTATAGCATCATGAAGGAAAAAGATGCTATCTACATGAAGGAAGATTTCTCAGATGAGGATGGCGTGCGTGCTGCCGAACTTGAAGGAGAGTTTGCCGAGCTCGGAGGCTGGGAAGCAGAAAGTGAAGCCTCTCAACTACTTCAAAACCTAAACATTCCAGAAGAATTGCACTACCAAAATATGAGCGAATTGGCTAATGGTGAGAAAGTAAAGGTTCTCCTCGCCAAAGCACTTTTTGGTAAACCTGATGTTCTTCTTTTGGACGAGCCTACCAACGGTTTGGATATCCAATCGATTACTTGGTTAGAAGACTTCTTGATTGACTTTGATAACACAGTTATCGTAGTATCCCACGACCGTCACTTCTTAAACAAAGTATGTACTCACATGGCCGACCTTGACTTTGGAAAAATCAAACTCTATGTCGGAAACTATGACTTCTGGAAGGAATCTTCTGAGCTTGCTGCTAAATTGCTAGCAGACCGTAATGCCAAAGCAGAAGAAAAAATTAAACAATTACAAGAGTTCGTTGCTCGTTTCTCTGCTAATGCTTCTAAGTCAAGACAAGCAACATCACGTAAAAAAATGCTTGATAAGATTGAACTAGAAGAGATTGTACCATCTAGTCGTAAATATCCATTTATCAACTTTAAAGCTGAGCGTGAAATTGGTAATGATCTCTTGACAGTAGAAAATCTAACTGTAAAGATTGATGGTGAAACTATTTTAGATAATATCAGTTTCATCTTGCGTCCAGGTGATAAGACAGCTCTTATTGGACAAAATGACATCCAAACGACTGCATTAATTCGTGCAATCATGGGAGATATTGTCTATGAAGGAACTGTCAAGTGGGGAGTTACAACTAGTCAATCTTACCTTCCAAAAGATAACTCAGCTGATTTCGCAGGGGGAGAATCAATTCTTGACTGGTTGCGTCAATTCGCAAGTAAAGAAGAAGATGATAATACTTTCCTACGCGGTTTCCTTGGCCGTATGCTCTTCTCTGGAGATGAGGTTAACAAACCTGTCAACGTCTTGTCAGGGGGAGAAAAAGTCCGTGTCATGCTTTCAAAACTCATGCTCTTGAAATCAAATGTCCTTGTCCTCGATGATCCAACCAATCACTTAGACTTGGAATCTATCTCAAGCTTGAATGATGGATTGAAAAACTTTAAAGAATCAATCATCTTTGCCAGCCATGACCACGAGTTTATTCAAACTCTAGCCAACCATATCATTGTCTTGTCAAAAAATGGCGTCATTGACCGTATCGATGAAACCTATGATGAATTCCTAGAAAATGCAGAAGTACAAGCAAAAGTTAAAGAACTTTGGAAAGACTAAATAAAACTTCAAAACTCAGTTGGGTTAACCAGCTGAGTTTTCTAACATTTTATGAGGTAACATGAAATTATTTTTTAAAACATATTGGACCTATTTTGTTTCTTTCATCATTCCTGTATTGATTATGACAGGAGTATACCTATCTCAAGGTATCTACTGGAATAGCGATACATCTCCACTATTAGGAGATGGGTTTCATCAATACGTTATTTTTGATGTAGCTTTACGAAATATCCTACATAGAAATGGTAGTCTGTTTTACACCTTTACAAGTGGTCTAGGACTAAATTTCTATGCCCTATCTAGTTATTACTTGGGGAGTTTCCTTTCACCTCTAGTTTACTTTTTTGATCTAACGAATATGACAGATGCTGTCTATCTGACAACTCTCTTAAAATTTGGATTGATTAGTCTGTCAACCTTCTTTAGTTTAAATAGATTATTTAAAGATATTCCGAAATCTTTAAAACTAGCCTTATCCACTTCTTACGCTCTGATGAGTTTCACTGTCAGTCAATTAGAGATAAAAACCTGGCTAGATGTTTTTATCTTGATTCCTTTAATTATAACTGGTTTACACCTACTTATAACTGAAAAGAAATTCTCATTATACTTTACAAGTCTGTCAATATTGTTTATCCAAAACTATTATTTTGGCTATATGACAGCATTGTTTCTTATTTTCTGGTACCTCTGTCAAATTTCTTGGGACTTTAAAACTCGAAAATCATCTTTTCTTGATTTCATAATCACCTCCATTTTAGCTGGTATGGCTAGTTTGATTATGACTCTTCCCACTCTGTTTGATTTACAGACACATGGGGAAAAATTAACTGAAGTTACAAAGTTTCAAACTGAAAGTAGCTGGTATCTTGATCTCTTTGCTAAGCAATTCATTGGTTCCTTTGACACAACAAAGTATGGGGCTATCCCAATGATTTTTGTTGGACTACTTCCCTTTATTTTGACCATTTTATTTTTTACGCTGAAATCTATTAAGTTTCACGTGAAACTGATCTATGCAATCTTCTTTATATTTCTAATTGCAAGCTTTTATATAGAAGCGCTTGATTTATTTTGGCAAGGCATGCATACTCCAAACATGTTTTTACATCGCTATGCTTGGATTTTCTCTACCTTGTTAATTTACACAGCAGCGGAAGTCTTAAATCGTCTGAGAGAAATTAAAATCTGGAACTTTTTAGTTTCGCTTTTTCTTGTAGTAACAGGATTTTTAGCTACCATCTATCTAAAATCACATTATTCTTTTTTAACAGATTTGAATATTCTACTGACTCTTGAATTTTTGATTGTCTATTCTCTTTTACTCCTTGCAGTTATTAAAAAATTTATCTCTGTAAATCTATTTGCCATTCTAATCTCTTTATTTATAATGGTTGAAATGAGTTTAAATGCTTCATCTCAAATGGACGGAATTGCTAAGGAATGGGGATTTGCTTCTCGAAGTGCTTATAATCGAGATATCCCAGCTATGGAATCTTTCTCAACATATATTGGAAATCAATTTACTCGTACTGAGAAACTAGAGACTCAGACAGGAAATGACAGTATGAAATTCAACTACAATGGAATCTCTCAATTTTCATCTGTTCGAAATCGTTCAGCAAGCTCTACTTTAGATAAACTTGGTTTTAAATCCTCTGGGACTAATCTCAATCTCCGCTATGCAAATAATAGTATTTTGGCTGATAGTTTATTTGGTATCCAGTACAATATCTCAGACAATCCTATTGATAAGTATGGATTCCAAGATGTATATCAAAAAGATAATCTTACTCTATATGAAAATCAGTTCTCTCTTCCAATTGCCTTTGCTAGTCAATCTGTTTACAATGATGTCAAATTCACTGAACACACTCTAGATAATCAGACCTCGTTTTTAAATCAACTTGCTGACGTCAATTTTGATTATTTTTCTCCAATATCCTATGAAAAAGCAGAGAATACTGATGATTTGATTAGTGTTACAAGTTCTTCAAATGAGGATGCAGCAATCCAGTATCAAATTGAAGTGCCAGAAAACAGCCAAGTTTATCTTTCTTTCACAAACCTTCACTTTTCTAATGACAAACAAAAGAAGGTTGACATCCTTGTAAATGGAGAAAAGAAAACTTTTACAACTGATAATGTCTTCTCCTTCTTTAATCTAGGCCATACAAAAGAGAAAAAAACTTTCAATATCAATGTTAGTTTCCCTGGAAATTCACAAGTATCATTTGAATCTCCTACCTTCTATCGTTTAGATACCAAAACTTTCACCGAGGCAATTCAAAAAATTAAAGAACAACCTGTCACAGTATCAACTTCTAAAAATAAGGTCTTTTCTACATATAATGTCAAACAAGATACATCCATTTTCTTCACCATTCCTTATGACAAAGGCTGGTCTGCCTACCAAGATGGGAAGAAAATAGAAATTAAACAAGCTCAAACTGGCTTTATGAAAGTTGACGTTCCTAAGGGAAAAGGAACTATTACACTTTCCTTTATTCCCAATGGTTTTGTTATTGGAGCAATCTGTTCCTTTACTTCTCTTTTACTATTTGGAATCTATAATCACAAACGAAAAGCATCTAAGACATAAAAAATCGACCAGTTAATCGGTCGATTTTTTAATCTTCTTCCATTTTCTTAGGTCGATAGGCTAGCATACCTAAACCAGTAAATAGAGCTAGTATCACAGCAAGGAAAATAACTTGATGATGAATATTTCCTGTCATAGAAATTGTTTGTCGTAATCCCGAAACTGAATAACTCATTGGTAACCAAGGATTAATGGCTCTAAAGAAATCATTTGTTAAAGCAAGTGGGTAAGTACCTGCACTTGATGCTAACTGTAATAAAAGCAAAATAAGAGAGAAGAAAGCTCCTATACGGCTATTCCATGTTGTTAAAGCGGTCACCATGGACATGAATACTAAACTTGTTAGGATAATGAGAATAAATGTTCTCATCTCATGATTTGCAGTTAGACCAATAAGATGAACTCCTCCATATACCAAAATTCCTGCTAAAACAGCTATAATACCATTTATTTCAGCTCGAGATTTCAACCAAGCCCAACGGCTCTCCGGATGACGTCCTGAAGGCAACTTCGCAAAGATCATATTCGTTGATATTGCTGCAACAAAAAGCGCAACTGATATCATATAAGGAGCCATTGCGATTCCATTTACAGGAACTTGATCATTGTCTGTTTTGGAAAGATTGAGTGGATTTGACAAAATCTCTGCATTTTTAGATTCTGTTGATGCTGATTTGAGTTGATCACTAGCATTACCTAGTCCTTGTCCTAAAGAAGCAACTCCTGTCTGTAAATCTTCCAATCCAGAAGTTAACTTTGTTCCACCTTCTGCTAGTTTCCCAGCTCCATCTGCCAATTTATTAGCTCCGCTTTCTAATTGAGAAGCACCTGAAATTAACTGACTGGATTTGTCTGCTAATTGACCAGATCCTGATTGTAATTTATCAACTCCTGCCATTAATTCTTGACTCTTTTGATTCAATTGGTTAGAGCCAGTTGATAATTTTTCAATACCAGATACTAATTCTGGAGTTTTTTCAACTAATTGACCAACTCCTGCTGTCAAGCTAGAAGATTTTTGTGTCAAGGTGTTTGAGCCTGAAACTAGTTGAGCCAAACTACCTGTCAAGGTGGAATTCTTTTCACTTAGTTGACTTGCGCCCTGAGAAACTTTATCAACACCTGCAGTATATGCATTTATACCTGATGCAATCGACTGACTGGCAGGAACTAATTTACTCGTCACTGCTCCCTGTATTTCTGTTAATCCACTTGATAATCCTGTCAAAGAAGTAGAAGCAATAGGTAATACTTGATTAGCTTGATTTTTTAATGTAGAAAGATTTGAAGATTGATTTTGTAAGTTTTCTAAACTTCCCTGTAAACCTTGTACTAAAGCTATAATTGACTGAGCCGATTGAATACTATCAGTCGAATTTTGAGATACAGAAGCACTTATCTCAGCTTGTTGCTCACTTGTCAAGGATTGATAAGCTGCTGTCGATTGAATATTTGCTAATGTAGCTGCTTTATCAGACTGAGCACTTGCTAACATTTGATTAGAAAGAGATACTATACTTGATAAAACAGAATCTAATTGTTTTGTATCTCCAACATCAATATTTTGAATAGCTTGATTTAACTGATTCAGACCAGAAGATAATTGATTAATTTGATCTTTTTTCCCAGACGAAGCATCTAACTTGCTAGAAAGTTGTTGAATCCCTTCACTTAATTGCTCCACCCCCACTCGAAGTGTAGCTGATTGATTAGATAACTGATTAGCACCTGTTGCAAGATTTCCTACTCCATTTGTATAGGCATTAACACCAGATGAAAATTGGTTAAGACCAGTATTTAGCTGAGAAACACCTCCAGTATAGGCCTCTACACCAGTATATAACTGATTGATTCCCCCTACTAATTCAGGACTTTTAGAAGATAATTGACCTAACCCACTATCTAATTGACTCACTGCACCAGTATATGTAACTAAACCACTATTAAAATTTCCTAAGCCAAGATGAAGTTGTTCAACACCAGAAACATAAGCAGATAATCCTTTAGTAAACTGCTCCGTTCCATTTGAAAATGTTAAACTTGAATCTGCTAAAGAGTTTAGGTTAGAAGTTAATGTTTGACTTCCTGCCACTAACTGATCCGCTCCATCAGTTAGTTTTTCACTTCCAGAAGCTGCTTGACTCATACCATCCTTTAATTCGACCATCTTATCAAATAAAGCTTTAGTATAGGTCTCGGTTACATTGGTAGAAACATTCTGCTTCAATTGTGTCATCGCAGAATCGCTCATCTTGCTAGCAATAAAACTATGACCACTTGAAGTCTGATAATCGATTTTCATTTGCTCTGGATGATCCGTTAAAATCGAAGCTGCTTTTTCAGATAAATCACTTGGTAAAGTCACTACCATATAGTAATTGCCATCTTCCAATCCCTTCTTACCTTCCTCTTCATCTACGAAATGAAAATCTAAAGTTTTATTTTCTTTTAAATTGGACACCATGTCTTTTCCTATAGACATCGTATTACCATTATAGGAAGCCTCTTTATCATTATTGACAACTGCCACAGGTAAGTCAGACAATTGCCCATATGGATCCCACATTGATGACAAAAATATGATATTGTACAGAGCTGGAATAAGAGAAATCCCTATCATAACAATAATAAATGTTGGTTTTTTAAAAATTGCTTTCCATTCTTTAAACATATCTTCTCCTTTTTTAAACATATTGTCTAAAATTTTGATATAATAGATTATACATTAAAAAATCTAAATTACAAGATAAAAAATCCATTTTTAGACAGATAGTCTAATTTGTTTACAAGGAGGAAATATGCAAGAAAGTAACAAACGCTTAAAAACAAAGCGAACTATTGAAAATGCTATGGTACAACTACTGATGGAACAACCATTTGATCAAATTTCTACTGTCAAGTTAGCAGACAAAGCCGGAATTAGTCGTTCCAGCTTCTATACTCACTATAAGGATAAGTATGATATGATTGAGCACTATCAAAGCAAGCTATTCCATACATTTGAATATATTTTTCAAAAACATGCTCATCACAAAAGAGACGCTATTTTAGAAGTATTTGAATATCTAGAATCAGAACCACTTCTGGCTGCCCTTCTTTCTGAAAATGGGACTAAAGAAATCCAAAATTTCTTACGAAATAAACTTCATATCATGCTTAGTACGGATTTACAAAAACGCTTTATGCAACTAAATCTCAATACCACTGAATTAGAATATAGTAGCATCTATCTAACTCATGCACTTTTTGGTGTCTGTCAAACTTGGATTGCACATGGAAAAAAAGAAAGTCCTCAAGAAATAACAGACTTCCTTATGAAAATGCTTGGTGATACAAATTGATATAAAAAGAGGAACACAGTTGTGTTCCCTTTTATCTATACTCCGCCAGTAGGACTCGAACCTACGACATCATGATTAACAGTCATGCGCTACTACCAACTGAGCTATGGCGGATAAAATAGTCCGTACGGGATTCGAACCCGTGTTACCGCCGTGAAAAGGCGGTGTCTTAACCCCTTGACCAACGGACCTTCTATCTGTAGCAGATATAACCATTATATCAATTTCTTACTAATTGTCAATCACTTTTGAGATTTTTTCTCTAAAATATCTTTTAACTTTCTAATTTTTAACCTTGAAATAGGACAGCGATGATCTTCATAGAAAACAACTTCTAGATTCTTTCGGTCAATTTCTCTAATATTGCCTATATTTACCAAAAATGACTTATGAGGAGAATAAAATCGTTGGGTATGTTTGTCCTTTTCCTGAATATCTGTCATGGTACCGTAAAACTCTTTGGCAAAATTCTTACCAATAATGCGTAATTTATGAGAGACTCCTGTTGTTTCAATATACAAAATATCATGGTAAGGGAGTTTTAAATCATTTCCCTTGTAATTGTAATCAAAATAATCTACAACATCTTCATTTTCAAGTAACATACTCTTCGTGTAGAAGATATTTTGCTCAATTCTCTTCTTAAACATCTCATCATTGATATCCTTATCAACAAAATCTAGGGCTGATACCTGGTATTTATAGGTCAAAGTCGCAAACTCTGATCGACTGGTGATAAAGACGATAATAGCGTAAGGATTGTAATGACGAATGAGCTGAGCAACCTCAAATCCCTTTTTCTCAATCCCATGAATATCGATATCTAGGAAATAAAGCTGATTTACTTCATCATTTTCAATGTATTCTTCAAATTCACGGACTTTTCCCGTTGTCTTGTATGATATTGGAATATTCGATTCTTTCGAAATTTCATCCAATATTCTCTCTAGTCTCACTTGATGTTCAATAACATCTTCTAAAATTAAAACTTTCATTCAAATTCCCTCTTAAATCTAATAATTTGTCTAAATGTACTGCCTTCCATCTCTGTTTCTAAAATAATATTGTTGTACTTATCTAGTAGTTCTTTCACATTATTTAGGCCGACTCCGCGATTTCTTCCCTTAGTGGAGAATCCTAAGGCAAATAGATCTTCTGAAGGAGTCATCGTCATTTTACATGAATTCTGAATCACAATAACTGTTTCAGTTTCCATCTTAATAACTGCTACTTCCATCTGCTTTTTATAGCTATCAGCTGATCCTTCAACAGCATTGTTCAATAAAACGCTCATGATACGAACCAAATCCAATAGTTCAATTGGGAGCCTGGTAATCGTATCTTTTACTTCAAGTGTAAACTCTACACCATTATTTCGAGCATAGACAATAGACTGAGCAACCAAACTTCGTAAAGCTGAATCTTCTATGTTGTTCAAATCAAAGTAAGTGTATTTATCTGAACGCAGTTTATGATTTGCTTTGACCAAAACTTCATTGTAAACTCTGTCAATTTCCTGTAAATCACCACTGTCAATTGCCATCTGCATGCTGACAAGCATACCAGCATAATCATGTCGAAAACCACGAATTTCATTATACAAGCCAACAATTTCATCTGTATAATTCTGTAAATGTTTTTGTTCAAATTTCTTCTGCTTCAAGGCAATCTCTTTCTCCATTTGTTCTTTATGAGAATTCATTGTAAAGAAGGTCAAAAGGAGAGAGATAAAGACAATAGATGACAAAATACTTCCAAAACTATTCAAATGTTTAACCGTACTTACCATATCTGAAACGAAAGATGCAACATGTAACAATAATAAAGCAAAAAATACTTTTTTCAAGAAAGGATAAAGGTAGTCCTTGTCAAAATAGGCTAGTTCCAAGTGGAAATAATGAATGATTTTTAAGATAATAAAATAGGTCAATACCGTTACAACTAAAAAGAATGGGTCATGATATTGTAAAACAAAATTATCTCCTGTTATAGAGGAGAAAGTTACGGACAAAAAAGTATGAGTGCTCTCATATAAAAGAGATAGTAGTAAACTTAGAAATAGTCCTCTATCCCTCTCATACTGTTTAATCCATCGAAAATAGGAATATAATCCCAAAGGAAATAAAAATGTTACAATCCCTATTTCATCTATATGTAGAAGATAGAAGGGAAGGCCAAGTACTACTTCTATTAGTAATGTATAAGCACCAAAAACGTATAGTTCTTTTCTATTTATTTGACCTTTACAAATTAAACGGTAACTGTGACTAATAATAAAAAAATATACTATAAAATCTACTAATAAGAAAAAATCCATTCTGACACCCCTTTATATTCTTCTTAAGAAATGAAAGAAAGTACTATTTGATTTCCTCATCTCCCCACCTTGAATCTTTTGCAAGTCTTTTTCCTTCAAGGCTACAAACTGTTCCAATTTAACTGTGTTTTTCATAATAAAATCTCCTTAAATGTTTTTTTCTTGTAAGCTAACTTACAAAAACTATTATACAAAATGGAATTTCATTTTAGATAAAATTTTCTCAACTGTCATTTTTTTCTCCCCAAGTGTACTTTTTTAAGAAAAAAGCCGGGAAAATTCCCAGCTTTGCTACTATATTGATCCCAGCAGGATTCGAACCTGCGACCGTTCGCTTAGAAGGCGAATGCTCTATCCAGCTGAGCTATGAGACCTAACACAATTATTCTACCAAAAATTCAATTAAAAGTCAATTTTCTATTTATGATAGGGTGATCCCTGCTGAATCGTAAAAGCGCGATAGATTTGTTCAACAAGGACTAGTCTCATTAATTGATGGGGCAAGGTTAAACGGCCAAAACTAACAGAAAGATTGGCTCTATTTTTTACAGCTGATGATAATCCTAAACTCCCCCCAATAATAAATGTCAGAGTAGAAAATCCTTTTATAGAAGCTTCTTCTAATTGTTTACTAAATTCTTCTGATGAGAAAGTTTTCCCTTCAATAGCTAATGCAATAACAAAATCACGGTCACCAACTTTTGATAAAATTCTCTGACCTTCTATTTCTAAAATCTTTTGATTTTCTGATTCACTGGCCTTATCTGGTGTTTTTTCATCTGCTAGCTCAATCATTTCAAGCTTAGCAAATCGAGAAATTCGTTTTGAATACTCTGCAATACCATCTTTTAAATACTTTTCTTTCAGTTTTCCAACTGTTACAACTTTAATTTTCATGACTCTATTCTAACATATTCTCGATTTTTTTCACATCTTATTCACAAAACAAAAAGTTAATTTTCACCTAGAAAACCACAGATTTTCAAAAGTTATCCACAATCTGTGAAAAACTTTTGTGTTTAAGTTATAATTAAGTTAGTCAGTTTATACTTTCAGTAATTTCAAACATATGGAGGCAAATATGAAACATTTAAAAACATTTTATAAAAAATGGTTTCAATTATTAATCGTTATCGTCATTAGCTTTTTTAGTGGAGCCTTGGGTAGTTTTTCAATAACCCAACTAACTCAAAAAAGTGGTGTAAGTAGCTCGAATAATAATAGCACTATCACACAGACTGCCTATAAAAACGAAAATTCAACAACTCAGGCTGTTAACAAAGTAAAAGATGCTGTTGTTTCTGTTATTACCTATTCAACAAACAGACAAAATAGCGTATTTGGCAATGATGATACTGACACGAATTCTCAGCAAATCTCTAGTGAAGGATCTGGGGTTATTTATAAAAAGAATGATAAAGAAGCTTATATTGTCACAAACAATCACGTTATAAATGGCGCTAGCAAAGTAGATATTCGCTTGTCAGATGGGACTAAAGTGCCTGGAGAAATCGTCGGAGCGGATACTTTCTCTGATATTGCTGTTGTCAAAATCTCTTCAGAAAAAGTGACAACAGTAGCTGAATTTGGTGATTCTAGTCAGTTAACCGTAGGAGAAACTGCCATTGCTATTGGTAGCCCATTGGGTTCTGAATATGCAAATACTGTCACTCAGGGTATTGTATCTAGTCTAAATCGGAATGTGTCTTTAAAATCTGAAGATGGACAAGCCATTTCTACAAAAGCCATCCAAACTGATACTGCTATTAACCCAGGTAACTCTGGTGGCCCACTGATTAATATTCAAGGGCAGGTTATCGGAATTACCTCAAGTAAAATTGCCACAAATGGAGGAACATCTGTAGAAGGCCTTGGTTTCGCAATTCCTGCAAATGATGCTATCAATATTATTGAACAATTAGAAAAAAACGGAAAAGTGACTCGTCCAGCTTTGGGCATTCAAATGGTCAATCTCTCAAATATTAATACAAGTGATATTAGAAGACTGAATATTCCAAGCAATGTAACATCTGGTGTAGTTGTTCGTTCTGTGCAAAGTAATATGCCCGCCAATGGTCACCTTGAAAAATACGATGTTATTACAAAAGTAGATGACAAAGAGATTGCTTCATCAACAGACCTACAAAGTGCTCTTTACAATCATTCTATCGGAGACACCATTAAGATAACCTACTATCGTAACGGTAAAGAAGACACTACATCTATTAAACTTGACAAAAATTCAAGTGATTTAGAATCTTAATTGACATCTATGTAAAGAAAACTTTACATAAGAGAAAAGATGTGTTAGTGTAGAATCATGGAAAAATTTGAAATGATTTCTATTACGGATATACAAAAAAATCCCTATCAACCTCGAAAAGAATTTGATAAAGAAAAACTAGATGAACTAGCACAGTCTATCAAAGAAAATGGGGTCATTCAACCGATTATTGTTCGTCAATCTCCTGTGATTGGTTATGAAATCCTTGCAGGAGAGAGACGCTATCGGGCTTCACTTTTAGCTGGTCTGACGTCTATCCCAGCTGTTGTTAAACAACTTTCAGACCAAGAGATGATGGTCCAGTCCATCATTGAAAATTTACAAAGAGAAAATTTAAATCCAATAGAAGAAGCACGCGCTTATGAATCTCTTGTAGAGAAAGGATTTACCCATACTGAAATTGCAGATAAAATGGGCAAGTCTCGTCCCTATATCAGCAACTCCATTCGTTTACTTTCCTTACCAGAACAAATCCTCTCAGAAGTAGAAAGTGGCAAACTATCACAAGCCCATGCGCGTTCTCTAGTTGGATTAAATAAGGAACAACAAGACTATTTCTTTCAACGAATTATGGAGGAAGACATTTCTGTAAGGAAGTTAGAAGCTCTTCTGACAGATAAAAAACAAAAGAAACAGCAAAAAACTGATCATTTCATACAAAATGAAGAAGAACAGTTAAAAAAACTACTCGGATTAGATGTAGAAATCAAACTGTCTAAAAAAGACAGTGGAAAAATCATTATTTCTTTTTCAAATCAAGAAGAATATAATAGAATTATCAACAGCCTGAAATAAGGCTGTTCTTTTATTTTTTTATCTCACAAAGTTATCCACTATTTTTTTCGATAAAAAGCTTAATAAATCAATAGTTTTTAATTTTATCCCCAACCTGTGGATAAAACTTGATAACATTGTGGATTATTTTTCACAGCTTGTGGAAAATTCTTGCTATCTATGGTAAAATAAGTCTAGCATTAAACTTTTAAACAAGTAGTAAAGGAGGAGAACGGATTGAAAGAAAAACAATTTTGGAATCGTATCTTAGAATTTGCGCAAGAAAGACTAACTCGATCTATGTATGATTTCTATGCTATTCAAGCTGAACTCATCAAGGTAGAAGAAAATGTTGCTACTATATTTTTACCACGATCTGAAATGGAAATGGTCTGGGAAAAACAACTAAAAGATATCATTGTAGTAGCTGGTTTTGAGATTTATGATGCTGAAATAACTCCCCACTATATTTTCACAAAACCTCAAGATACGACTATCTCACAAGTTGAAGAAGCTACAAATTCAACTTTATATAACTATAGTCCAAAGTTATCATCTATTCCTTATTCGGAGACTGGATTAAAAGAGAAGTATACCTTTGATAATTTTATCCAAGGGAATGGAAATGTTTGGGCTGTATCAGCTGCTTTGGCTGTTTATGAAGATCCAGGAGTAACTTACAATCCTCTATTTATCTACGGAGGGCCTGGACTTGGAAAAACTCACCTGTTAAATGCCCTTGGGAATGAAATTCTGAAAAAGAGTCCAAATGCGCGTGTAAAATACATACCTGCTGAAAGTTTCATTAATGAATTTCTAGAGCATTTGAGACTAAATGATATGGAAAAATTCAAGAAAACTTACCGTAGTTTAGACCTCCTACTCATTGATGATATTCAATCACTTAGTGGAAAGAAGGTACAAACTCAGGAAGAGTTTTTCAATACATTTAACGCCCTTCACAATAATAATAAACAGATTGTTTTGACGAGTGACCGTAGACCTGAACATTTAGAGAGTCTGCCTGAACGTCTGGTCACGCGCTTCTCGTGGGGATTAACGACAGATATCACACCACCTGATTTTGAAACACGTATTGCTATTTTACAGAGTAAGACTGAACATCTCAACTATCACTTTCAGAATGATACACTCGAATATTTGGCTGGACAATTTGACTCTAACGTGCGAGAACTCGAGGGAGCACTCAACGATATCAGCCTAATGGCCAAAGTCAAAAAGATTAACGATATCACAGTTGACATTGCAGCTGAAGCTATTCGTGCTCGTAAACAAGACGTTAGCAAAATGATTGTAATTCCAATTGATAAAATCCAGACAGAAGTTGGAAACTTCTATGGTGTTAGTGTCAAGGAAATGAAAGGAACTAGACGTGTTCAAAATATCGTTTTAGCTCGTCAAGTTGCCATGTATCTAGCCAGAGAAATGACTGATAATAGCCTTCCTAAGATTGGAAAAGAGTTTGGTGGTAAAGACCACACAACGGTCATTCACGCTCATGGAAAAATCAAATCTTTGATTGATGAAGACGATAATTTACGTTTAGAAATTGAATCAATCAGAAAGAAAATCAAATAACTTGTGGATAACTTTCGCTTTTCTATCTTTTTTATCCACATTTTTTAAACAAGCCAAAAAACTTGATATAACTTACTTTCAGTCTGTTTTCCACAGATTTCACAGACTCTATTATTACTATTATCCTTCTAATACTAAAAATAAATAAAGGAGAATCCATGATTCATTTTTCAATTAATAAAAATTTATTTCTACAAGCCTTAAATACTACTAAGAGAGCTATTAGTTCTAAAAATGCCATTCCTATTTTATCAACTGTTAAAATTGACGTAACCAATGAAGGTGTTACTTTAATTGGTTCAAATGGTCAAATTTCAATTGAAAATTTTATTTCTCAAAAAAATGAAGATGCTGGTTTGTTAATTACTTCTTTAGGTTCGATCCTTCTTGAAGCTTCTTTCTTTATCAATGTTGTATCTAGTCTTCCAGATGTGACTCTTGATTTTAAAGAAATTGAACAAAATCAAATTGTTTTAACCAGCGGCAAATCAGAAATTACCCTAAAAGGAAAAGATAGCGAACAATATCCACGAATCCAAGAAATTTCAGCAAGCACTCCTTTGGTTCTTGAAACAAAATTACTCAAGAAAATTATCAATGAAACAGCTTTTGCTGCAAGTACACAAGAGAGTCGTCCAATTTTAACAGGTGTTCATTTTGTATTGAGCCAACACAAAGAGTTAAAAACAGTTGCAACAGACTCTCATCGTCTAAGTCAGAAGAAATTAACGCTTGAGAAAAATAGTGATGATTTTGATGTAGTGATTCCTAGTCGTTCTCTACGCGAATTTTCAGCGGTATTTACAGATGATATTGAAACTGTAGAGATTTTCTTTGCCAACAATCAAATCCTCTTTAGAAGTGAAAATATTAGCTTCTATACTCGTTTGTTAGAAGGTAACTATCCTGATACAGATCGCTTGATTCCAACAGACTTTAATACTACAATCACTTTTGATGTGGTAAACTTGCGTCAGTCAATGGAACGTGCTCGTCTTTTATCAAGTGCGACTCAAAATGGTACTGTGAAACTTGAAATTAAAGGTGGGGTTGTTAGTGCTCATGTTCACTCTCCAGAAGTTGGTAAAGTAAACGAAGAAATTGATACTGATCAGGTGACTGGTGAAGATTTGACTATTAGTTTCAACCCAACTTATTTGATTGATTCTCTTAAGGCTTTAAATAGCGAAAAGGTGACCATTAGTTTTATCTCAGCTGTTCGTCCATTTACTCTTGTGCCAGCAGATACTGATGAGGACTTCATGCAACTTATCACCCCAGTTCGTACAAATTAAGTGAAAGAGGTTGAGCCTAGCTCGCCTCTTTTATGATATAATCGAAAAAGAAAAGGAGAGTAGCTATGTATCAAGTTGGAAATTTTGTTGAAATGAAAAAACCACACGCTTGTACCATCAAGTCAACAGGTAAAAAGGCTAATCGTTGGGAAATTACACGTGTAGGAGCAGATATCAAAATCAAATGTAGTAATTGTGACCATGTTGTCATGATGGGGCGCTATGATTTTGATCGAAAAATGAATAAAATTATTGACTAAGAAGCCTTAGTTAGAGGGTTAGCAAGTTTTCCCTTTTTGTGTTATAATATTAGGGATTGAAATGAAAACGGAGAATGAGAAAATATGGCTTTAACAGCAGGTATCGTTGGTTTGCCAAACGTTGGTAAATCAACACTATTTAATGCAATTACAAAAGCAGGAGCAGAGGCAGCAAACTACCCATTTGCAACGATTGATCCAAATGTTGGAATGGTGGAAGTTCCAGATGAACGCCTACAAAAACTAACGGAAATGATTACTCCTAAAAAGACAGTTCCCACAACATTTGAATTTACAGATATTGCAGGGATTGTAAAAGGAGCTTCAAAAGGAGAAGGGCTAGGGAATAAATTCTTGGCCAATATCCGTGAAGTAGATGCGATTGTTCATGTAGTTCGTGCTTTTGATGATGAAAATGTCATGCGCGAGCAAGGACGTGAAGATGCCTTTGTGGATCCACTTGCAGATATAGATACCATTAACCTAGAATTGATTCTTGCTGACTTAGAATCAGTTAATAAGCGCTATGCGCGTGTAGAAAAGATGGCACGTACGCAAAAAGATAAAGAATCAGTAGCAGAATTTAATGTTCTTCAAAAGATTAAACCTGTTCTTGAAGATGGAAAATCAGCTCGTACCATCGAATTTACAGATGAAGAACAAAAAGTTGTCAAAGGTCTCTTCCTTTTGACAACTAAACCAGTTCTTTATGTTGCCAATGTAGATGAGGATGTAGTTTCAGATTCAGATTCTATCGACTATGTCAAACAAATTCGCGAATTTGCAGCGACAGAAAATGCTGAAGTAGTAGTTATTTCTGCGCGTGCTGAGGAAGAAATTTCTGAGTTAGACGATGAAGATAAGCAAGAGTTTCTTGAAGCACTTGGGTTGACAGAATCAGGCGTTGACAAATTAACTCGCGCAGCTTATCACTTACTTGGACTTGGAACTTACTTCACAGCTGGTGAAAAAGAAGTTCGTGCTTGGACCTTTAAACGTGGTATGAAAGCTCCTCAAGCAGCTGGTATTATCCACTCAGACTTTGAAAAAGGATTTATTCGTGCAGTAACCATGTCATATGAGGATCTAGTGAAATACGGATCTGAAAAGGCTGTAAAAGAAGCTGGACGTTTGCGTGAAGAAGGTAAAGAATATATCGTCCAAGACGGCGATATCATGGAATTCCGCTTTAATGTCTAAAAAATTTAATGAATAGTGTCAATTAGGTTGGAAAAAAATTCCAGCCCTTTTGGCTTTTGAAAGGAAAAATAAATGACCAAATTACTTGTAGGCTTGGGAAATCCAGGTGATAAATATTTTGAAACAAAACACAATGTTGGTTTTATGTTGATTGACCAACTAGCGAAAAAACAGAATGTCACTTTTACAAATGATAAGATATTTCAAGCTGATCTAGCATCTTTTTTCTTCAATGGAGAAAAAATTTATCTAGTCAAACCAACGACCTTTATGAATGAAAGTGGAAAAGCAGTTCATGCTTTATTGGCTTACTATGGTTTGGATATTAAAGATTTACTCGTTATTTACGACGACCTTGACATGGAAGTTGGGAAAATTCGTTTAAGAGCAAAGGGCTCAGCAGGTGGTCATAATGGTATCAAGTCTATTATTCAACATATAGGGACTCAGACCTTTAATCGTGTCAAGATTGGAATCGGAAGACCTAAAAATGGCATGTCAGTTGTTAACCATGTTTTGAGTACCTTTGATAAGGATGATTATATTGGTATTTTACAGTCTATTGACAAAGTTGACGATTCTGTAAACTACTATTTACAAGAGAAAAACTTTGAAAAAACGATGCAGAGGTATAACGGATAAATGGTGACCTTATTAGATTTATTCTCAGAAAATGATCAAATAAAAAAATGGCATCAAAATCTGACAGATAAGAAAAGACAATTAATGTTAGGTTTATCAACTTCTACAAAAGCTTTAGCAATCGCTAGTAGTTTGAAGAAAGAAGATAAGATTATTTTATTGACTTCAACTTATGGAGAAGCAGAAGGGCTTATTAGTGATCTTATTTCTATCTTGGGTGAGGAATTTGTCTATCCATTTTTGGTAGATGATTCTCCTATGGTCGAGTTTTTAATGTCTTCACAAGAAAAAATTATCTCACGGATTGAAGCCTTGCGTTTTTTGAGTGATCCGTCTAAGAAAGGGATCTTAGTTTCTAATATTGCAGCAAGTCGATTGTTTTTACCTTCTCCCAATGTATTTAAAGATAGTATTGTAAAAATATCAGTGGGTGAAGAATATGACCAAAACGCACTTATCCATCAGTTAAAAGAAATCGGTTATCGAAAGGTTACACAAGTACAAACTCAAGGAGAATTTAGTCTTCGAGGAGATATTTTAGATATTTTTGAAATATCCCGGTTAGAACCTTGCCGAATTGAGTTTTTTGGTGATGAAGTAGATGGAATTCGTACTTTTGAAGTCGAAACACAATTATCGAAAGAAAATCAGTCAGAATTTACCATCTTTCCAGCTAGTGATATGCTTTTGAGAGAAAAGGATTATCAACGAGGACAGTCAGCTTTAGAAAAGCAAATTTCAAAGACTCTATCACCGATTTTAAAATCCTATCTAGAAGAAATTTTGTCAAGTTTTCATCAAAAACAAGTGCATTTAGATTCTAGGAAGTTTTTATCTTTATGCTATGACAAGACATGGACTGTCTTTGATTATATTGAAAAAGATACTCCAATATTCTTTGATGATTATCAAAAATTGATGAATCAGTATGAAGTCTTTGAAAGAGAATTAGCGCAATACTTTACAGAAGAGTTACAGAATAGTAAAGCATTTTCTGAGATGCACTATTTTGCAGATACTGAGCAAATCTATAAAAAACAAAGTCCAGTGACCTTTTTCTCTAATCTGCAAAAGGGGTTAGGAAATCTCAAGTTTGATCACATTTATCAATTTAATCAATATCCCATGCAAGAGTTTTTCAATCAATTTTCTTTTCTAAAAGAAGAAATTGAACGATATAAAAAAATGGACTACACTATTATCTTGCAGTCTAGCAATTCAATGGGAAGTAAAACATTGGAGGATGTTTTAGAGGAATATCAGATCAAATTGGATTCTAGAGATAAGTCAAGAATCTGTCAAGAATCTGTAAACTTAATTGAGGGTAACCTCAGACATGGTTTTCATTTTATAGATGAAAAGGTTTTATTGATAACTGAACATGAGATTTTTCAAAAGAAATTGAAACGTCGTTTTCGCAGACAACATGTTTCAAACGCAGAGAGATTAAAAGATTATAATGAACTTGAAAAAGGGGACTACGTTGTTCACCATATTCATGGAATTGGTCAATATCTAGGAATTGAAACCATTGAAATCAAAGGGATTCACCGCGATTATGTAAGCGTCCAATACCAAAATGGGGATCAAATTTCCATCCCAGTAGAACAGATTCATCTACTGTCTAAATATGTTTCAAGTGATGGGAAAGCTCCTAAACTCAATAAATTAAATGATGGTCATTTTAAAAAAGCCAAGCAAAAAGTTAAGAATCAGGTAGAGGATATAGCAGACGATTTAATCAAACTCTATTCTGAGCGTAGTCAGTTGAAAGGTTATGCTTTTTCAGCTGATGATGAAGAGCAAGATGCTTTTGATGATGCCTTCCCTTATGTTGAAACGGATGATCAACTTCGTAGTGTTGAGGAAATCAAGAGAGATATGCAGGCTTCTCAACCAATGGATCGACTTTTAGTTGGGGATGTTGGTTTTGGAAAGACTGAAGTTGCTATGCGTGCAGCCTTTAAGGCAGTCAATGATCACAAACAAGTTGTCGTTCTAGTTCCGACGACGGTTTTAGCGCAACAGCACTATACGAATTTTAAGGAACGATTCCAAAATTTTGCAGTTAATATTGATGTGTTGAGTCGCTTTAGAAGTAAAAAAGAGCAGGCAGAGACACTTGAAAAATTGAAAAACGGTCAAGTTGATATTTTGATTGGAACACATCGTGTCTTGTCAAAAGATGTTGTATTTGCTGATTTGGGCTTGATGATTATTGATGAGGAACAGCGATTTGGTGTCAAGCATAAGGAAACCTTGAAAGAACTGAAAAAACAAGTAGATGTCCTGACCTTGACAGCAACGCCAATTCCTCGTACGCTTCATATGTCTATGCTGGGAATCAGAGATTTGTCTGTTATTGAAACTCCGCCGACTAATCGCTATCCTGTTCAGACCTATGTTTTGGAAAAAAATGATAGTGTCATTCGTGATGCTGTTTTGCGTGAAATGGAGCGTGGAGGTCAAGTTTACTATCTTTACAATAAAGTTGACACAATTGACCAGAAGGTTTCAGAATTACAGGAGTTGATTCCAGAGGCTTCGATTGGATATGTTCATGGTCGCATGAGTGAAATCCAGTTGGAAAATACTCTATTAGATTTTATTGAGGGGCAATACGATATCTTGGTAACGACTACCATTATTGAGACAGGGGTGGACATTCCAAATGCCAATACTTTATTTATTGAAAATGCGGACCATATGGGCTTGTCAACCTTGTATCAGTTAAGAGGAAGAGTAGGTCGTAGTAATCGTATTGCTTATGCCTATCTCATGTATCGTCCAGAAAAATCAATTAGTGAAGTCTCTGAAAAGAGATTAGAAGCAATCAAAGGATTTACAGAATTGGGTTCAGGATTTAAGATTGCTATGCGAGATCTTTCTATTCGTGGAGCAGGAAATCTCCTAGGAAAATCCCAGTCTGGTTTCATTGATTCTGTTGGTTTTGAATTATATTCACAGTTACTAGAGGAAGCAATTGCTAAACGAAACGGTAATGGGAATACAAGAACACAAGGGAATGCTGAGTTGATTTTACAAATTGATGCTTATCTTCCTGATAATTATATTTCAGACCAACGACATAAGATTGAAATTTATAAAAAAATTCGTCAAATTGACAACCGTGTCAATTATGAAGAGTTACAAGAAGAGTTGATGGACCGCTTTGGAGAATACCCAGACGTAGTAGCCTATCTTTTAGAGATTGGTTTGGTCAAGTCATATTTGGACAAGATCTTTGTTCAACGTGTGGAAAGAAAAGAGAATAAGATTACAGTTCAATTTGAAAAAGTCACTCAGCGACTGTTCTTGGCTCAAGATTATTTTAAAGCTTTATCCGCAACGAACTTAAAAGCAGCCATAGCTGAGAACAAAGGATTAATGGAAGTCGTATTCGACGTTCGAAATAAGAAGGACTATGAAATTTTAGAAGGTCTGCTGATTTTTGGAGAAAGTTTATTAGAGATAAAAGAGTTGAAAGACGGTAATTCCCTATAACATTTTTCTTCTATAAAATAGATAAAAATGGTACAATAATAATTTGAGGTAATAAAGATGAGATTAGACAAATATTTAAAAGTATCACGAATTATCAAGCGTCGTACAGTTGCAAAGGAAGTAGCAGATAAAGGCAGAATCAAGGTGAATGGGATCTTGGCCAAAAGTTCAACGGATTTGAAAGTTAATGACCAAGTTGAAATTCGTTTTGGTAATAAGTTGCTACTTGTAAAAGTACTGGAGATGAAAGATAGCACAAAAAAAGAAGATGCAACGGGCATGTATGAAATTATCAGCGAAACACGGGTAGAAGAAAATGTCTAAAAATATCGTACAATTGAATAATTCTTTTATTCAAAATGAACACCAACGTCGTCGCTATCTGATGAAGGAAAGACAAAAACGTAATCGTTTCATGGGTTGGGTTCTCATTTTGATGATTTTGTTGTTCATTTTACCAACTTATAATCTTGCTCAAAGCTATCAGCAATTACTCCAAAGACGTCAACAATTATCAGACTTGCAAACTCAGTATCAAACCTTGAGTGATGAAAAGGATAAGGAGACAGCTTTTGCAACAAAGCTGAAAGATGAAGATTACGCTGCTAAATACATGCGTGCAAAATATTATTATTCTAAGAATCGGGAAGCTGTTTATACGATTCCTGACTTGCTCCCAAGGTGATAAAATGGAAAATTTATTAGATGTAATTGAGCAATTTTTGAGTCTATCGGATGAAAAGCTGGAAGAGTTAGCTGAGAGAAATCAATTATTGCGTTTACAAGAAGAAAAGGAAAGGAAGAATGCGTAAGTTCTTAATTATTTTGTTGCTACCGAGTTTTTTGACAATTTCAAAAGTTGTTAGCACAGAAAAAGAAGTCGTCTATACTTCGAAAGAAATTTATTACCTTTCACAATCTGACTTTGGTATTTATTTTAGAGAAAAGCTAAATTCTCCTATGGTTTATGGAGAAGTTCCTGTTTATGCGAATGAAGATTTAGTTGTAGAATCTGGAAAGTTAACTCCAAAAACAAGTTTCCAAATAACTGAGTGGCGCTTAAATAAACAAGGAATTCCAGTATTTAAGTTATCCAACCATCAATTTATAGCTGCAGACAAACGTTTTTTATACGATCAGTCAGAGGTAACTTCTACAATAAAAAAAGTATGGTTAGAATCTGATTTTAAACTGTACAATAGCCCTTATGATTTAAAAGAAGTGAAATCATCCTTATCAGCCTATTCTCAGGTATCAATCGATAAGACCATGTTTGTAGAAGGAAGAGAATTTCTACACATTGATCAGGCTGGATGGGTAGCTAAAGAATCAACTTCTGAAGAAGATAATCGGATGGGTAAAGTCCAAGAAATGTTATCTGAAAAATATCAAAAAGATTCTTTCTCTATTTATGTTAAGCAACTGGCTACTGGAAAAGAAGCTGGCATTAATCAAGATGAAAAGATGTATGGAGCTAGTGTTTTAAAACTCCCTTATCTCTACTATACGCAAGAAAAAATAAATGAGGGTCTTTATCAGTTAGATACGACTGTAAAATACGTATCTGCGGTCAATGATTTTCCGGGTTCTTATAAACCAGAGGGAAGTGGTAGCCTCCCTAAAAAAGAAGATAATAAAGAGTATTCTCTCAAGGACTTAATAACGAAAGTATCTAAGGAATCTGATAATGTAGCTCATAACATATTGGGATATTACCTTTCAAACCAATCTGATGCAACATTTAAATCCAAGATGTCTGCTATTATGGGAGATGATTGGGATACGAAAGAAAAATTAATTTCTGCTAAAATGGCTGGGAATGTTATGGAAGCTATTTATAATCAAAATGGATTTGTATTGGAGTCTTTGACTAAAACAGATTTTGATAATGAAAGAATTGCCAAAGGTGTTTCTGTGAAGGTAGCTCATAAAATTGGGGATGCGGACGAATTTGAGCATGATACGGGTGTTGTCTATGCAGATTCTCCATTTGTTCTTTCTATTTTCACTAAAAATTCTGATTATGATACGATTTCTCAGATAGCTAAAGATGTTTATGAGGTTCTAAAATGAGGGAACAGGATTTTTTAAATCATTTTCTCAAAAGAGGATATTTCAAAAAGCATGCTAAAGTGGTGCTAGCTCTTTCTGGTGGATTAGATTCTATGTTTCTATTTAAGGTATTGTCTACTTATCAAGAAGAGTTAGAAATCGAATTGATTCTAGCTCATGTCAATCATAAGCAGAGAGTAGAATCAGATTGGGAAGAAAAGGAGTTAAGGAAGTTGGCTGCTGAAGCTGGACTTCCTATTTATATCAGCAATTTTTCAGGAGAATTTTCAGAAGCGCGTGCACGAAATTTTCGTTATGATTTTTTTCAAGAGGTCATGAAAAAGACAGGTGCGACAGCCTTAGTCACTGCCCACCATGCGGATGACCAGGTGGAAACGATTTTGATGCGCTTGATTCGAGGTACTCGCTTGCGCTATCTATCAGGAATTAAGGAGAAGCAAGTAGTCGGGGATATAGAAATGATTCGTCCCTTCTTGTATTTTCAGAAAAAAGACTTTCCATCAATTTTTCACTTTGAAGATACATCAAATAAGGAAAATCATTATTTTCGTAATCGTATTCGAAATTCTTATTTACCAGAATTAGAAAAAGAAAATCCTAGATTTAGAGATGCAATCTTAAGTATCGGAAATGAAATTTTAGATTATGATTTGGCAATAGCTGAATTATCAAAGAATATTGATGTAGAAAATTTAGAGCAGCTATTGTCTTATTCTGAGTCGACACAAAGAGTTTTACTTCAAACTTATCTGAATCATTTTCCAGATTTGAATCTTACAAAAGCTCAGTTTGATGAAGTTCGGCAGACTTTAAAAACTAAAAGCCAGTATCGTCATCCGCTTAAAAATGGCTATGAATTGATAAAAGAGTACCAACGGTTTCGGATTTGTAAAATCAGTCCGCAGGCTGATGAAAAGGAAGATGAACTTGTGTTACACTATCAAAATCAGGTAGCTTATAAAGGATATTTATTTTCCTTTGGACTTCCTTTAGAGGGTGAATCAATTCAGCGAATACCTGTTTCACACGAAACATCCATACACATTCGTCATCGAAAACCAGGAGATGTTTTGATTCAAAATGGGCATAGAAAAAAACTCAGACGTCTATTTATTGATTCGAAAATCCCTATGGAAAAGAGAAAATCTGCTCTGATTATTGAGCAATTTGGTGAAATTGTCTCAATTTTGGGAATTGCGACCAGTAATTTGAGTAAAAACACGAAAAATGATATAATGAACACTGTACTTTATATAGAAAAAATAGATAGGTAAAAAAATGTTAGAAAACGATATTAAAAAAATCCTCGTTTCACACGATGAAATTACAGAAGCTGCTAAAAAATTAGGTGCTCAACTCACTAAAGACTATGCAGGAAAAAATCTAATTTTAGTTGGGATTTTAAAAGGATCTATTCCTTTTATGGCTGAATTGATTAAACATATCGACACACATATTGAAATGGACTTCATGATGGTTTCTAGCTATCATGGTGGAACAGCAAGTAGCGGTGTGATCAATATTAAACAAGATGTGACTCAAGATATCAAAGGAAGACATGTTCTATTTGTAGAAGATATCATTGATACAGGTCAAACTTTGAAAAATTTACGAGATATGTTTATTGAAAGAGAAGCTGCTTCTGTTAAAATTGCAACCTTGTTGGATAAACCAGAGGGACGTGTTGTAGAAATTGAAGCTGACTATACCTGCTTTACTATTCCAAATGAGTTTGTAGTAGGTTATGGTTTAGATTACAAAGAAAATTATCGTAACCTTCCTTATGTTGGAGTATTGAAAGAAGAAGTGTATTCAAATTAGAAAGAACAATTTTTAATGAAAAAACAAAATAATGGTTTAATTAAAAATCCTTTTCTATGGTTATTACTTATTTTTTTCCTAGTTACAGCTTATCAGTATTTTAGTACAGGTAGTGTTGCAGGGAAAAGTGAGCAAATTAATTATACAGAATTGGTAAAAGAAATTACCGATGACAATGTAAAAGAATTAACTTACCAACCAAATGGCAGTGTTATCGAGGTTTCGGGTGTTTATAAAAATCCTAAAATAAGTAAAGAAGAAACAGGCATTCAGTTCTTTTCTCCTTCTGCCACAACAGTAGAGAAATTTTCAAGCATCATTCTTCCTTCAGATACGACAGTATCCGAATTGCAAAAACTTGCTTCTGACCATAAAGCGGAAGTAACTGTTAAGCATGAAAGTTCAAGTGGTATGTGGATTAATATTCTTGTATCCATTGTGCCATTCGGTATTCTTTTCTTCTTCCTATTCTCTATGATGGGAAATATGGGAGGAAATAGTAGCCGTAACCCGATGAGTTTTGGACGTAGTAAGGCCAAAGCTGCAAATAAAGAAGATATTAAAGTAAGATTTTCAGATGTTGCTGGAGCTGAGGAAGAAAAACAAGAACTAGTTGAAGTTGTTGAATTCTTAAAAGATCCAAAACGATTTACAAAACTTGGGGCCCGTATTCCAGCAGGTGTTCTTTTGGAGGGACCTCCGGGAACAGGTAAGACGTTACTTGCTAAGGCAGTAGCCGGAGAAGCTGGTGTTCCATTCTTTAGTATCTCAGGTTCTGACTTTGTAGAAATGTTTGTCGGAGTTGGAGCTAGTCGTGTTCGTTCTCTTTTCGAAGATGCCAAAAAAGCAGCACCAGCTATCATCTTTATCGATGAAATTGATGCTGTTGGTCGTCAACGTGGAGTCGGTCTCGGTGGAGGTAATGACGAACGTGAACAAACCTTGAACCAACTTTTGATTGAGATGGATGGTTTTGAGGGAAATGAAGGAATTATTGTTATCGCTGCGACAAACCGTTCAGATGTACTTGACCCTGCCCTTCTGCGCCCAGGACGTTTTGATAGAAAAGTCTTGGTTGGTCGCCCTGATGTTAAAGGTCGTGAAGCAATCTTGAAAGTTCATGCTAAGAACAAGCCTTTAGCAGAAGATGTTGATTTGAAATTAGTTGCTCAACAAACTCCAGGTTTTGTTGGTGCTGATTTAGAGAATGTATTGAATGAAGCGGCTCTAGTTGCTGCTCGTCGCAATAAATCAATCATTGATGCCTCAGATATTGATGAAGCAGAAGATAGAGTTATTGCTGGACCTTCTAAGAAAGATAAGACAGTTTCACAAAAAGAACGTGAATTGGTTGCCTACCATGAGGCTGGACATACCATTGTTGGCCTAGTCTTATCGAATGCCCGTGTTGTTCATAAGGTTACAATTGTACCAAGAGGTCGTGCAGGTGGTTACATGATTGCACTTCCTAAGGAAGATCAAATGCTTCTATCTAAAGAAGATATGAAAGAGCAATTGGCTGGCTTAATGGGTGGACGTGTAGCCGAAGAAATTATCTTTAACGTCCAAACTACTGGAGCTTCAAACGACTTTGAACAAGCGACACAAATGGCGCGTGCAATGGTTACAGAGTACGGGATGAGTGAAAAACTTGGTCCAGTTCAATATGAAGGAAATCATGCCATGTTTGGTGCACAAAGCCCTCAAAAATCAATTTCGGAACAAACAGCTTATGAAATTGACGAAGAGGTTCGTTCATTATTGAATGAGGCACGAAATAAAGCCGCTGAAATTATTCAGTCAAATCGTGAAACTCACAAGTTGATTGCAGAAGCATTATTGAAATACGAAACATTGGATAGTACACAAATTAAATCTCTTTACGAAACAGGAAAGATGCCTGAAACAGTCGAGGAGGAATCTCATGCACTATCCTATGATGAAGTAAAGTCAAAAATGAATGATGAGAAATAACCCAAAGAGAGGCAAGCCCTCTCTTTTTTGTGCAGTTGAGGCGGTAAAGTGTGCAGAATGGATGAAATGGCCCCAATTAGCTTCTTGATTTGATAGACTGTATCTAGAAAGGGGAAGCTTATGCTTAAAGAATTGTATGAAGAAGTCCAGGGTATTGTATATAAGTGTAGAAATGAATATTACCTTCATTTGTGGGAGCTATCAGATTGGGATCAAGAGGGAATGATATGTCTACATGAATTGATCAGTAGAGAAGAAGGATTAGTAGAAGATATTCCACGCTTACGTAAATATTTCAAGACCAAGTTTCGTAATCGAATTCTAGACTATCTCCGTAAACAAGAAAGTCAGAAGCGTAGATATGATAAAGAACCCTATGAAGAAGTGGGGGAGATTAGTCATCGTATAAGCGAGGGAGGTCTCTGGCTGGATGATTATTATCTCTTTCATGAAACGCTAAGAGATTATAGAAACAAACAAAGTAAAGAACACCAAGAAGAGTTAGATCGCGTTTTAAGAGAAGAACGATTCCGAGGACGTCAAAGAGTCCTAAGGGACTTACGTATTGTGTTTAAAGAGTTTGATATCCGTAGCCGGTAGGAAGCTATGCAAAAAAATTAAAAAAATAGAAAAAAGTAGTTGACAAGTCTGAAAAAGGCTGTATAATAGTAAGAGTTGAAAATAACAGCTCAGGTCCGTTGGTCAAGGGGTTAAGACACCGCCTTTTCACGGCGGTAACACGGGTTCGAATCCCGTACGGA
>CAJNCF010000006.1 GCA_905221195.1 bacterium | reverse complement strand
TCCGTACGGGATTCGAACCCGTGTTACCGCCGTGAAAAGGCGGTGTCTTAACCCCTTGACCAACGGACCTGAGCTGTATTTTCAACTCTTACTATTATACAGCCTTTTTCAAACTTGTCAACTACTTTTTCTATTTTTTTTTAATTAATTTTACAACAGCCTCAGTTCGTGCTGTATGTGGGAACATGTCGACCGACTGGATATAATGGATATCGTAGACTTCTACTAACCTTACCAAATCACGAGCCAAGGTCGAAACATTACAAGAAATATAAACCATTTTTTCTGGTACATAGGTAAGAATAGTATCTAATAACTGATCATCAAGACCTGTACGTGGTGGGTCCACGATAAGAGCATCTGCTCGGTAGCCTTCCTTGTACCAACGAGGAATAATCTCTTCTGCTGTTCCAGCTTCGTAATGTGTGTTGTCAAATCCCATTCTTTTAGCATTTCGCTTGGCATCTTCAATAGCTTCTGGAATAATATCCATACCTCTTAGTGTTTTAACTTTCTTTGCAAAGGCAAATCCAATCGTTCCAACACCACAATAAGCATCAATCAAATGATCTTCTTTAGTAACATCCAAGGCTTTTACCGCTTCGCTATAGAGGACTTCTGTCTGTTCAGGATTTAATTGATAGAAAGCTCTAGGGGATAGTGAAAATTCATAATCGAGAACACCTTCTTGAATACTCTTTTCTCCCCAGATAATCTCTGTCTTTTCACCATAAATCTCACTGGTTTTAGCTGTATTTGTATTCACAGCTACTGTCACAACTTCTGGAAAATCTTTAACTAAGTCTTTCACTAGTTGGGTTAAATTAAGCTGACGATTTGTAACAATAATAATCTGAACCTGTCCAGTCTTTCTTGCTCGTCGAACCATTATAGTTCTAACACCTAGAACTTTTCTCTCATCCGTGATTGGAATTTGGTGAAAAGTAAGTAATTCCGCTAGACGATTAGCAATCACTTGGGTTTCCTTGTCTTGTACTAGGCAGTCTTTCAACTCTACTAAATAGTGAGAGTTTTGTGCATATAAGCCCGCCTTAACCTGATTCTTAAATTTTCGAGTCTGAAATTGTAACTTGGCACGGTAATATTTTGGTTCCTGCATACCAATCGTCGGACGGATTTCATAATTTTCATATCCTGCAGGGGCAAATTTTTTCAGCGCTTGATAAAGCAAGTCCGTCTTGAACTCCAGCTGCTTATCATAATGCAGGTGCATGATTTGGCAACCTCCGCATTCATTGTAAATAGTACAAGCTGGCACAACTCGAAATTTAGACTTCTTGTTAACCTTTAGTAATTTTGCTTCAACAAAGTTGCGTTTAATAGAAGTAATCTGACAATAGATATCTTCTCCTTTGAGAGCTCCAGGTACAAAGACTAAGGTTTTTTGGTAAAAGCCGATTCCCTCACCATTAATTCCCATGCGCTTTATTTTTAATGGTATTTTTTGTTTCACTTTCAGATTCATACCCCTATCTTATCACATTTTGAGTTATTCCGCTACCGCTTGATTTTTATATTTCATTAGTAAGCAAAAGCCTTTATATTGCTGATTTTCTTTAAAATCACATTTCCTTATATTTTCTTTAAATTCTTTAAAAGTTCCTAAAAATGTTCACAAAAAAAGCCCCACAAAGGAGCCACTATACTATATGATGAGTTCAGCAGGCAAGAAACTAGCACGGTCAAACGTGCTTTTTTATTACCTAGCACCATTATACCACACTATCGCCAACCTATATATTCGGAAATCTAAAAGCCCCTAGATTCATTTCCAAGGGCTTCTAACTTATTCATGGAGTTTTATATGATGAAGCCCTAAAGCGGGGCGCCCTAGACTGCAATCATTCCGCTGATAGCTACTTATAGGCTTCTAGTTCTCCGTTCTCGTGGATTCTCGCAAAGTTTAAGACGGCTATCTGTTTGTATCTCTGATAGCTAGTTGAACTAGCCCCAGCAATCTTAGCACATTCACTTGCCGTCTGTCTTCTCATGTAGCAATAATGAATGATAAAACACTTTCTAGCACGTTCATTCTCTATCCTATTGATATCATGGACAAATGTTTCTAAACCCTCTCTGATTACTTTTTCATGCTTACTAGTCAAATTCCACTGATCAGGTAAGACAAGTTTCCAAGCCTGTTCATCTATCGTAACCTGGTTTTCACTTCCTGCCATCCTCTGGAATCTCAGAAAGTAAGTCATCCGCTTTCTAACGTTCATCATCGTTTTAAACTTATCCAGCTCCATTTTTAACGACAACCTTTCTACTCCTATACCTCAGGACTATCTTAATCTTCTTTTAGGATTCCCAAACTTGGCAATCCTTTCATCTCGTTTTCTTTTACGTTCTTCAGCAGACTCTATACCTATCTGTTTTCGACGCTCCACATCTTCTTGATTGATATTACTCCATTTTCTGGTATGTACATTCTGCCGTCTACCATCTTGCGGATAATATTCAACGGTACATCTACAATTACTATGCCGTCTGTAAATATCATGGGGAACAGAAGGATATTTATAACTGCCTTCCAGTTCTTGACACCACTTACAACACTTCCCAGCCGTTCGCCTAGTGATTTTAGGGCTAAGTCCTGCTTTATACTGAAATACCACATTTCTTTGAATCGTATCATCTACAATGCTCTGGGTAAAATTAACAATCGTTTCACCTACTAACCATTTTACAGCTCCAAAATCGTCTTCACTAGCTAAACGATTTACTAAGCCGTCAATCCTATCTTGATTCAACTCAGGAACTTGAGCAGGAATGCGAAGGTTAGCCCTAAGGTTTAAATCTTCTTGAACTTTTTCAGTATAATCACTTACAAGGTCATAGTTTCGACCTAAAACATCTTCTAGCAATCGTTTAGCGATATTATAGTACATCTTGCCATCTGGTAGGCTTTCATTACTTAAGTAAGTTCCTAAAACCTTTGAGAGTATTTCACCAATTTCTATAGCATATTGATTGGCGTCCAGATAATTAGCTTTATTCTCTTCTAGCTTTTCTAGTAACTCTTCCAGAATCTCACTATCAAGCCTAGCCTTTTCAAATTCGGCCTTGATTTTCTGGAGTAGACTAGGAAACATATCTTCCATTACTTTTCATCTCCTTCCAGTAAACCGCCTTTTTCATTTTGGCGCTCTTTCTGCCGTCTATAGTATCGTTTCTTTTGGGTCAATATCTTGTCTTTTTTCTTTTGGTAACGCTCTGCGTCTTTCTTTTTATTACATAACTTACATACTTTTGAGAAGCCCTTCTTATCCGAATGCTTCCTATAAAAGTTTTCGCTAGATAATTCTTTGGTCTCGTGACACTTGGAGCATTTTCTAATTACAGTAGTTTCATTCAATCCTATCTACTCCTTTTTACCTTTCTCGCTCGCGAGAAAATATGTACAGTGATGGCGTGTAGTCCGGGAGCTCCGAGGGGGAGGGGGATATCCCCCCATCTTCTCCCTGGTTGCTTCAGGCTCTTTCACAAAAAATATTTTTTCCGATTCACTTTATTAAAAAATTTTTTTAAAATATTTTCTAATTACTTTTATAGAATCTTTAAGATAAACCTTTCAGCATTTCGCTCATCGCTTTGTTGAGTTTTTGCTGGTGTTCATCAGGCATTGATAGGCGCTGACTAACTTCTCTATCAATCTCCTTGCGCTTCTCTTCCGTCAAGCGTTCAATCTCTTGCTGGTGCTTTCTTTCCTTCTTTTCTTTTAATAGTTCACCAGAACGATCTATGATAGCTTGCCACTTGGCGTCTCTTGCTAAACATTCTTGTCTATGTCGCTCCATCGCGTCAACTGCTTGTTTAGTTTTCTCTTCATAAATCTCAGCAGACTTTTCCGCTAAATACTTCCCGTATTCGTTTAAATCAAATTTACCAGTAGGTAGGGTCATTCTATATACCTCATCTTTCTATTTGTTAGTAGGGGGGATAGCTGAAGGGGGGGTATTTTAATTTTATTCCCTTTTGAAATTCTCAGCCATTTCATTCAATCTATATCTATGTCCGTACAGTGCATCTCTTGGTTCATAGGATAAACCAGAAAAGAAACCACTTAAAATCCCACCACTCTTAGTTTTTTTATAAGCTTCATTATTTTTAGAGATATCCTTTTCAAGTTTTTTGAGTATAGTATCAACATACTCTACTTCTTTCAAAGAGTCATCTCCAAGTTTTATAATCTCCATCACTTTCTTTCTCGCTGGTATATAGAATGTTTTTTGTTGTTCATCAGCCAATTTATAGACTTCTGCAACCATCGCATGGTATTCATCATAAGTGATTATAGGGTCTTTAGTCAATTCTTTCAAACGTCCCTCATGAAATTCTTTTGTACGTTCTGCCGTCCATAGGTCACCTTTTGCCTCAACGTATTTTTCAGAGTTGATTTCTTTTTGAGCCTGTACCAGCTTAGCTTGAGCGTCTGAAATAGCTTGGTTTGCTTTAACCAGTTCCGCCTCAGTCATCTCAATAGCTTTCTTGTTCTGTTCAATCAGTTTGTCAATTTTAGTTTCAATAGTTTGTAATGTTTCCATGTTCTTTTATTCCTCATTTCTTTTGATTCTTTTGATCGTGCTTATTGGTTTAAACTCTCTACTGGATCTTTATTCCTCATTACTTCCTCTTTCTCAAAACAAAAAGAGACGCAACAAAAAAGCTACTTAGCTTTAATGTTACGCCTCTAGTTGTCTAGTCAGCTATCTTTCTTTAATTGTTGTTTCAATCTGGACAATGTTGCCATCTTGACTTGTAAATGCCACACTTCCGAAGTCTGGTATTTTCTTCATCTCTATTATACCATTTTTGTTAAAGATAATAAAGTTATCCTGTAAAAATGGAGTGTAGTCTTTGGTTGGATTCATCTGTTTTTCCTCTCTTTTTGGGTGCCATATATTTAACATATCTTCTATTTTGTGACTTTCAAGCACTTTTTATAATCCCTTTTATATCAAGGGGATAGGCCTGTTTTCTGTTTTTGAATTTACATTTTCTCATTATGTAAAATAGAACGGCTATTTAGTAGTCAAATGTTAGTATACTCTGGTCTAGTTCGTCTTGAGTGTAGCCGATATATCCAAGTGTGATCTCTGGTGTTGAATGGTTAAATATTCTTTGTAGAATAGCTACATCACCATTCTTTTTGTAATGATGATAGCCGAATGTCTTTCTCATTGAGTGGGTTCCTATATTTTCAATCCCACATTTATTCCCAGCTTCTTTTAAAATTTTATACACTTGGGTTCTTGAAATATGACAAATTTTTACTCCCTTGCCATTCTCTCTTTTTCTGCTCGGAAACAAAAAATTATATTCTTTGAGTTGTTTATTCTCAATGTATTGATTTAAGGCATTTCTTAATTGTTGATTTATTGGAAAACGTCTTATTTTGCCTGTTTTTTTCTCCCTTATTTCAATTTTATCCCCCATGATTTGTTTGACTTTAATTGGAATAATATCACTAACTCGTAAACCTGTATAAATTCCAAATAGGAATAATACGTAATCTCGTTCATTCTTCCTTCTCAAAAAGTCCTTAATTCTTTCAATGTCATCAGTATCTCTAATAGGGTCTACTACTTTCATTTTCAAACCTCTCTTAAAAAAATTCTTAGAGTTCATAAAAAAGTGTAGTCATTTTGGGATATCTAGTGACTACGCTATCCACCTTACAGTCCCAAGGCTTTTCGCCATGCGTAGTCATGTAGTCACCTTGCTCCCAAAAAAAATAAACAATAAACGCCTTTTATCTCTTATCTTCATATACTCTTTAATAAATAGAAAATAACTACATTTTTAAATAAAAGTCAATAATACCAAGGGTTTAGGGGTGTAGTCAGTAAAATAGTAAAAAACAACACTTATTTCTAACCCCTTATGTATCAATAGTTTTCTTCCTATTTAAAATGTAGTCACTTTTTAAAAATAAACTACACTGACTACATTTTTTTAACGTAAGCTGGTTTAATACTTTTACCAAATCTTGTTGATCGCCTATGTTCCCAGCCGTCTCGGTTTTGCATGTACTTTTTAACCTTAGCCTTATCCTTTGGCGGTACTTTGTCCGTCAAATACACCTCTTGAAAAAATAGGTTAATGGTCATCTTATCCCTGTCTACCAGTTCGCCGTAGGTGTCTGTGTCCAGTTCAACTGTTCCACCCCTGTTATTTCTATAGTATCCCTCGTTCATCATATCATAGATATAATAGCAACGCGTCCTGTCGGTCATCGGGAACTGATACATTCTTTTTGGGTAAGGAGTACCTAAATAGCGCTCCACATCCTCAAGAATTTCATCAACAAACTTATAACGGCTTCTAACCTCGTTTACTAGCTTTTCCTGCTCGTCTGTCAGGTTCAACACTTGGTTAGCTCTCCAAGCCATCACCATAGCACCCCAAAAGGCTCTACGGTCTTTTTCTGTCCACTTCCTTCCCTTATAGGCGGTGTCCTTGTGGACTTCTGCAACCAGAAAGCGCCTTTCTCCTGTCAAGTCGTTCAAATAATCGTGGTCATTGGTTGCTCTCACAATGATAAAACTCTTAGGGAGTCGCCTATCACTGGAAGCGTAAGGCGGTCTAAACTCTAGCTTTGTTTCTGTGATGAATTTCTTCAATTCTGAAAAACTAGCCTTTTTACTGGCCACCATCTCATCATCAAATACACACCAGTTTCTTACCATTCTAGCCTTGTCATCTTTGTCTGTGAATGTCTCAACAGTTGTAAAATACTTGTGAGTAAACAGTCCCTCAAAAAATTGGGTCTTTCCTACTCCCTGCCTTCCAGTCAAGTCCAGCACAAAGTCAAACTTAACAGTAGGGTCAAACACCTTGGCAACCGCTCCACGGAAAAACAAGTCCATAATAATACGGTTATATTCGTCATCCTTGATATTGAGATAATGCCTTAAAATATCAAAGGGATCACGCTGATTCACTAACTCTTTATACTCGCTTTCGCAAGATTCCAGATAGTCTTTTAAGGGGTTGTAGCTGTGTTCTCCAGCCACCACTTCTAAGATATCAGCGATATCCCCTTTTTTATAATCCATCTTATACTTGGTAGCAATATAAGCCCTAATCTCTCTGATAATCAGGTCATCGATTGTACCGCTCAAGGTTCTACCATTTAACTTAATAGACTTGGTAACGTCAATTTCATATGTAAAAGTGTTGTACTGTATCGCCCCCTTTAGCTTACTATCCCCACTCAAAATCTTCTTGAGATTGTCCAAGTTGACTGCAAAGCCATCCCCTCTTGCTTTTTTTGTCAAGTTCAGGCTATTGTGTTCCTCGTCGGTCTCCCTTGCTTGGGTCAAGTCCACCACGGTAGGTGGTATTTGTTGCTGATTCTCTTTGATGATTTCATTTACAATTTCTTCACTATTCAAAAGCCACCTCCTTATAGAATTTTGTCGCTACTTCTAGGAAATAGCTGGCTAGGTCTTTCCGTTTAACGATTGCTGAAAATAGGTCTACCAGCTGACTAAAACTGTAGCCATTGACAAATAGCAAGCGGACAAAAAGTGAAGTCTCATACCTGGTATAAATGCCATTACAAATCAGGTCAAAAACCCAGCCTTTTAACTCCACTCCAAGCCCCTGCCGTTTCTCGGTCAATTTGTTTACCTCTAATTCTTTCAGAATCGTCAGCAAGTCCGAACTGGCCAAAACTATCTCCAAGTCTCTAATTAATTTCCAACCCTCTACTTGCTCTTTTTCGTCTTTGACAGCCACATACAAACCTTTATAGTGAAAATCCGTCAGCGCCTCGCCTATCGGTTCAAAGTAGATGAATTTGAAGTGTTCCCCATTCTTCCAAGCTTGGGTAGGGGTAGACTTGAGAAAGCCAAATAAGGCCAATTTGTCATTAGACAAGGTTAACTCTATCACTCTCATTCTCCCACCCCCATAAACTTACGGATCTCGTCCACCTTATAATAAACTTTTCTGCTATCGTCTCCTGGAGGCTGATAACGCTTCAAGCCCATTCTTTCCCATTTTTGTAAGGTCAGGTATTTTATATCTAACTCTTCCTGTACTCGTTTTGCGGAAATCAGTCCAATAATTCGGGGAGGTATTTTCTCATGACTTTTTAGATAACGTTCTAAGGCTTCTAATATTTTTATTTGAATTTCTTCAATCATCCTTTCAAACATATCATCACCTCCACGGCTTAATGCCTGCAAGCTGGATATATCGCCCATAGTCAGGGCTTAAACTTTCACTCGGTCTTTCTCCTAGTTTCCTGTTTTCTAGCTCCATTTGAGCGCACTTTTTGCGGTCTAGATGATTTAGATATATGAGAAAGCCAATCAAAATCACGGTAAAAATAAGCGCCTGTGTATTGCTTAAATCTAGTTCATTCATTTTAATATCCCTCTTTTTTGTAAATCAGAAACTACTAAACTTCGTAAATACGTCCATGTTGAAGCAGTTATATGTTCAATCCCATTACTTAATTTGTTTTCTTGTATTGCTTGATTTAAAAGACTGAATAGCAACCAGTCAGGTTTCTTATTGTACATTTCTGTACACTCATCGTCATATTTTTTTAATTCTCCCAGTAAGTTCTCAACATTCTTATTATAAAATTCTTCATGACTAGCTTCCTGCATCTTGTACGCTTCAGATAATTTATAAAAACTTATCCATAGATCACTAATTACTGAATTACAGTCTTCAACAATTTCCATTGCGCCAATATGATTCTTAGAATTATGCCACTCTGATAAAATATCTAGCTTTTCCTCTACAAGTACCAACTCTTTTTCAAATTCTTTAAAATAGTCATTCATATTTTTACCTTTTTCTTTTGGTTTGCCTGTTTCCTATACACGATTGCCACCACTCCAAACGCTGGGCTTTTGCCCCTAGTTGACGGACGCATGTAGTGATGTTTCGTGGGTAATCACCCACATTTTTGCTAAACAAGTGCTTAGACTCGCCGTGACAGCACTCATTTTTCAAAACCTTTTCTAATTGCTTGCCTGCACTTCGGTTTTCTTAGTTTTTCTTCGTTTCGTTTTCGATTTGATCGCCTAATCTTTTCCAGGCTCTATCAAATTCATCACGTTGGATTTCTTTACTATGTAATTGCCTTGCTAGTTCCATCCCTCGACGCATGAATCTAGCAAAGTGGGTTTTCACTTCCATCCTAGCCCTCCATCATGTCATAAAGTAGGGCGTAATGCTTATCTGGGATTCTGTCCAAGGCTTTCAAGCCGTCGTGTTCTGCTTTTTGTCTTGTTTCCGCCTTGACTGTGCTATCAAAGGCGATAGAAAAAGCGTTTAGCATTGCCTTATAGCGGTCTACGCTCTTCAAATAGCGCCCACGGTCTGACAATTCCTTATCTTCCAGTTCCTCTTTTACCGAATCGTCCAAGAGTGCGAACTTGGAGTACACCCCTTTTTCCACTTCAAATCCTAGACGCTTGTTTTGTCTCAGATTGTAAAGATTGACCCTACAACTCTCCAAGTTGCGATAGCCTAATACTCCAGCAATTTCTTCTAAATTTTTGCCCTCTAATTCGGACAATTTTTCAGCAATATCTTTGAATTTTACTGCTTGATGTTGTTTTCCCATTGTATACCTTGTCTTTCTATGCTATAATCAAGGTATAGAAAAAATATCTATACCCTTAATCTTGTCGCTTGCTTCGGTCGCCAAACTTTCCGCAAGTGACTTTTTTGTTGTCTTTTTCACGCTTTTTTCCCTGTCTGAGGGCTATAAAGCAAGTCTTTACTTTCAATAAGATCCAGAATCCAGCTGAATCCCTGCTCCACTGTTTCAAGAAATGCGCCCAGGTCTTCACTGTCCAATAACTCGTAGTTCATACAAAGATATTCAGCTAATTGTCTGTCCATCTCGACTAGCTTTTTAAAATCCTTGAAATACTTAGGAATTTCTACTCCCTTGGCATTTGTAACTGTCTTAAAATCATTTTCCATTTTCTATACTCCTATGCTTTAAAAATTAGTTCTTTAATTTCTGAATATCTCATATTCAAGTTGATCATCGCTATTGCTATATCCTCCAAGCGCTGATAGTTTGTCAGTTCATCACTGGTTAAACTGTCAATACCGTTTTCACTTTCTCGCTCTTGCATGAGTTGGGCTTTGTTTTTCCCAGTCGCTCCCTTTAGCAATAGGTTTGTAAGAGTGCTATAGGCATGCTTGGGTGCTTTCTCCCATGATTTGATAGATTCGGTTAAGGTCTTGCGCTTTGGCTTTTCCAGTTCTCTTTGAAGATAACGTTTAGAAAGTTCATCACGCATTTCAAAGAATGCTTTAACTAGGTTCATTTTGAATTGCCGTACAGGTTCGGTATTCTTTAGATAAGTGATCAGCAAGGTAGCCTGTTGTTCGTTTAGAATATAGCATTTTTTAGGTTGCCCTCTCTTATCTAATTTATGGATTTTAAATCCAAGTATTCCCAACGCTTCAAAATCAGCTTTATTGTCTCTGACCAAGCGTGTAATAGTATGGTGCTGTACTTCAGCACATTCAGCGATAATCTCGCTCGTAGTGTACGGCTCTTTCTTGCCGTCCATATAAACCAGTTCCATTGGTTCGCTCCTTTCTTCTTTTGTCAGTGCTTGCCACCTAAAACAGTACCAAGGTAAAGCATGAGATATGCTTCAGGAGAATAGTTCCTTAATACTGCCATAGGTAGCAAGCAAATTACCCAGCAAATAGCTAGCTAGATCCGTTTATCAATCCCCAGTGGTAAAGCACCACATGAGAAATCTGTAAATGTAGAGTAGTATTGCGATTAGTTCGCTCCTTTCTAATAATCTTCCGCAAGCCACTGCATGGCTTTTTGATAAATGCTAGGCTTTACTTCGCCACCGTCTCGAATTTTCCTGTAAGTAATTGGATTGACTCCAATTTCCTCACTGGCTTTTTTAGCAGTCAAATTCTTGTCCGCTTGCTTTCGGCGAATTGCTTTTGCTTGTGTTGAGGTAATAAGCAATGAAGTTTCTCCTTTCTTTTTCGCCACATTGTGGCGTTTTCGTATCAATGATACACCACTTAATGATACTTTGTCAAGCGTTTTTATTATTTTTTTAAAAAAATTGCCAAATTGTGGCGTATAATGTTATAATTGCTACGAGGTAATAATAAAATGAATAGACTAAAGGAATTAAGAAAAGACAAAAAACTAACTCAAGTAGAATTTTCTAAAGAAATCAAAATACCATATAGAACCATACAACGCTGGGAAAATGGGAAAAGCCAAATCAAACCAGAAAAAGCTCAATTGATAGCTGATTACTTTAATGTAAATGTTGCTTATCTACTAGGATATAGTGATGATCCGGAAACTCCATTCAAAGAATATACTCCTACTCCTCGTGAGTTTGCTTCTTGGAGAGAGTTCGATTATATGCAACTTTCCAAAACGGACTTAGACTTTGATGTGTATCAAACATTAAGAAAAGAAGTAGAACCCCTTTTGCTAGAATTAATTCTTAATTATTCTTTTTCTGAAGAAGAAGAGAGAGATTTATTAAGAGAGATTGCAAAAAAATTTGCTAAAAACGATGCTGTTTCTTTTTTAAAACTTGATAATAAAAAATAAAATATTTAAAACAAAGGAGAAATCACATGGGATTTTTTGATAACATTAAAGACGCTAGCACTCACTCAACTGCTTCAAATGCTACTGATTTACACTATGTAGTCCTTCAAGTAACCTTAAAAGAGAAATTTTTTGGTACTGGATCAGGAAACTTGACAGAATTAGAAAACGTTATTAACACCCAAGTAGCAAAAGGCTACCGCCTGCATACAATCACAACCGCCAATGGTGGAAGTAAAGGGCTAGGCGGTGGAGATCGTATCCAGGCTACAATGGTATTTGAAAAAATTCTATAAAAATCCCCCATATTCGCCAATAGCAACCCTATTTCAAAGGTCTATTGTGCAAAAATGGAGGAAATTGAAGAATAGAAAGCCTATTTTACAGACTAAAGCGCAAAAAACAGCAAAATTGACAAATAAAACGGAGAATCATGGACTACGAAACAACACGGAAGGGACAGTTTTAGGACGAAAAAAAGCCAGCACACGGCTGACTTTGAGAAAGGAACAAGAAAAAGTCCACAAAATCCATCTGGATTCCTAAAAACACTACTATTATACCATTAGGGAGTTAAAAACGCGACTGATTTAGAATGATTTTATCAAAAAATATAATAGAATCTATCTTAAATTTAACAAAAATACTTGACAAGATAAAAAAAAGCCCTTATAATTAACGTAATCGATGAATAGATGCGCTTAGCATCACACCAAAAGGGCTTCACTTTGTGAGGCCCTTTTGCGTTGTAGAAAGAGGAATTAATGAAACCTTTTGCAGATAAAAATAAACAAATAGATATCTTAAAATCTAGAAATCTACTTTTTCTAGATGAAAATAAAGCAAAAAGAGTATTGATGCGCTACGGTTATTATGAAATCGTAAACGGATATAAAATGTTTTTATTGGAAGATAGTAGCACGAGAGAACGGTATAAGTTAGGTGCCACTTTTGAACACTTAACCGCTCTATATGAACTTGATAAAAGTATTAGAAATGGTGTTATTCAAGCTTCACTAGAAATAGAATTATCACTTAGAACCGCTATAGCTTATACACTTGCTGAAGACTTCGGCGTAGAAGAACGTCAGTATTTATATTATAAAAATTTTAGACAAGGGGATACCACTTGGAGCAACGGTCAGCCAACCAATGAACGTGCTATACTTCTTGACAAATTAAATCATATTCTGACTAGGAATATAGAACCATTTAATCATTATAGAACTAACCATGGTCATATCCCACCTTGGATTTTATTAAAAGAAAGTACTTTCGGAAACCTAAAATATATTTTTAAACTTCTGAAAGGCCCTCAAAAGGATAAAGTTATTTCAATTTGCTACGGCATTGATATTTCAGATGTAACAGACGATTTAAAAGCTCTCTTTAAGGATACTCTTTCTGTTGTAAATAGTTTTAGAAATAGATCGGCTCACAGCGGAAGAATATTCAATTTTAAGTCGTCTATCCATAAAATACAATATAACTACACCTTTCACAATAAAATAAATATAACACAGGCTCGATATCGTATTGGCTTAGGACAGAGTGACCTTTATACACTATCAAAAATATTGAATTATTTTGATAATAGAATGGCTAAACTAAATCTAGATTTTTATATATCCTATACAATTAAAAAACATTGTGAAAACTATCAAGAGGATTTAGAATTATTAGCCAATGAAATGAACTACCCTTTAGATGAATTAAAACAAGAATTGGAAAAATAATAAATCATCTAATCAAGCCTATATAAACCCCATATCCGCCTTATTCCCTTTTCTGGTACAATTTGTCATCTAACTGCTTAAAATCGAAAATAGGGGCATTCTCGTAGCTCCTCGCATGGTATAAACTCAAAACCTTTTCTAATTGCTTGCCTGCTGATGGAAAAGGAGTAAAACCATGAAGATTACAGAATACAAAAAGAAAGATGGATCAGTAGTTTACCGTTCCAGCGTTTATCTTGGCATCGATACCGTAACAGGTAAGAAAGTCAAGACAACTATTTCAGACAGAACTAAGAATAGACTCAAAAACAAGGCTATCCAAGCCAAGGTAGAGTTTGAAAAAAACGGCTCAACAGTCACAAAAACCGTTAATGTTACCACCTATCAGGAATTGACGAACCTCTGGCTAGAAAATTATTGCCATACAGTCAAACATAGCACCCTTATAGGCGCAAAAAACAACATAAAAAAGTATCTCCTACCAGCCTTTGGAGACTACAAACTAGATAAACTAACGCCCCCAATCATTCAGCACCAGGTAAACCAGTGGGCAATAGATTACAATCAACTAGGAAAAGGTTATCAGCAATATAACCAACTCCATGCCTTAAATAAACGCATATTATCCTATGCCGTTTCCTTGCAAGTCATTGCTTCAAATCCAGCTAGTGATATCATCGTCCCACGGCGTAAACCCAAAGAAGGGCAAAAACTGAAATATCTGGATGACGACAATTTGAAAAAATTCTTAGATTATCTGGATCAGTTGCCAAACACTTACAAAAATTTCTCTGATACGGTGTTATATAAGACACTTCTAGCGACTGGTTTGCGTATTCGTGAGTGTCTAGCCTTGAAATGGTCTGATATTGACTTACAAAACGGTAGCATTTCAGTTACCAAGACTTTAAACACCCTCAAGGAAATCACTAGCCCTAAAAGTAAAAGTAGCATTAGAGAAATAGCACTGGATACCAAAACGGTACTCATGCTTCGGCTCTATAAAGCAAGACAATCCCAAATAGGTAGGGAAATAGGGATAACTTTTGAAAAAGTGTTCTCTGATACCTTTGACAACTATAGAGAAGCTGGGGCGCTTAGATTTAGACTAGAAAAGCATTTAAAACTGGCTGGATGTCCTCGTTTGAGTTTCCACGCCTTCCGACACACCCACGCTAGTCTATTGCTTAATGCTGGCCTGCCATACAAAGAAATCCAAACACGGCTAGGCCATTCTAAAATTTCAATGACTATGGATATCTATAGTCATCTATCCAAAGACAATAAGAAAAAGGCGACTTCCTTTTATGAAAAAGCCATTGAGAATTTACAAAGTTCCTAAAAAGTTCTTAAAATTCATCATTAAGGGACAAAAAACGGCTATATCAAGGGGTTTCAGCTTTTTCTCACATTTTGAGTTATAATAGAACTATGAAAATCACAAAACTTGAAAAGAAAAAAAGACTCTATCTGATGGAGCTTGATAATGGCGACAAATGCTACATCACTGAAGATACAATTGTTCGCTTTATGTTATCGAGAGATAAGGTGATAAGCCAAGAGGAATTGAAAGAGATTCAGGACTTTGTTCAATTTTCTTATGGTAAGAATCTAGCCCTCTACCACCTATCCTTTAAAGCTCGCACTGAAAAAGAAGTCAGAGAATATCTGAAAAAATACTATATTGATGAAAACATCGTTTCTCAAGTCATTATTAATCTTAAAGAGGATAATTGGATTAATGATGGCCAGTACGCTTATGCTATCATCAATGCCAATCAACTTTCAGGAGACAAGGGGCCTTATGTACTGACTCAGAAATTAGCACAAAAAGGAATTTCAAAATCTACTATAGAAGAAATTCTGAAAGAATTTGATTTTTCGGAAGTTGCTCAACGTGTAGCTAATAAACTATTGAAAAAATATGAGGGAAAACTTCCAGCTCGTGCCTTGCAAGATAAGATTATCCAGAACCTGACCAACAAGGGCTTCTCTTACTCTGATGCTAAAGTTGCCTTTGACGACTTGGATAGTCAAGTTGACCAAGAAACGACTCAGGAACTCATCTTCAAGGAACTTGATAAGCAATATGCTAAGTATGCCCGAAAGTATGAAGGATACGAACTTAAACAGCGTTTAACTCAAGTTTTAGCACGAAGAGGCTACGATTTTTCGGATATAGCAAGCGCTCTCAGAGAATATCTTTAATATTTTCATGTAAAATTCACAGATTTTAGGTAATTTTATGGTACAATAGTAAACGATAAACTTATAAATTGTAGAAAGTTGGTTAGTTATGAAGCTTCCAAAAGAAGGCGACTTTATTACAATTCAAAGTTATAAGCATGATGGGAGTCTCCACCGAACTTGGCGGGACACCATGGTACTAAAAACAACAGAAAACGCCATTATTGGTGTCAACGATCATACACTTGTTACCGAAAGTGATGGTCGTCGTTGGGTCACTCGAGAACCAGCTATTGTTTACTTTCACAAGAAATATTGGTTTAATATCATTGCCATGATTCGTGATAATGGAATTTCCTACTATTGCAATATGGCCAGCCCCTACTATCTGGATGAAGAAGCTCTGAAGTATATTGATTACGATTTGGATGTTAAAATTTTTACAGATGGGGAAAAACGTCTCTTGGACGTTGAGGAATATGAGCGTCACAAACGCAAAATGAATTATTCTGATGATTTGGACTATATTTTAAAAGAACATGTCAAAATTCTTGTTGATTGGATTAACAATGGACGTGGTCCTTTCTCAGAAGCCTATATAAACATTTGGTACAAGCGCTATGTAGAACTAAAGAATCGGTAAAGTTGTCAAAGGTCAGGAACAAAATCCTGACCTTGTTTTTTTGATAGTGTAAAATAAGTTGTGTAGACACAAAAAAGAATAAATCTATTATAGTAGAGTTACAACACATTACTAGAAAGAGATTTATGCAGAATTCACGTGATATTCAAAACAAATAGTTTTACTGATATGTCTTTGTTCCTTGTAAGTTAAGAACAATCTTCTATCGTTTAATACAAAAAATACGAAGATAATCGATATAAAAAAATACAAATCACCTTCTTATCAAAATATTTAGTATTGTCTTTCTACATAGCATCAATCCTTTAGAACAATCTTTGGAAAAAATGACTTAACAGAGAAAATGCTATTTAATCTACCAACTCATTTAATCGTTTTTGAAAATATAAAGCAATATTTTTAGACTCAATAAACTCAAAATATTTAATAACATTTTGTATTTGCTTAATTCCAGATTCTTTAGATTCAGTCAGATATATTTTATATCCTTCTACAAATTTGAATGTAGATTTTTCAAAAACTTTTGTGTCATCTTTTAATAATTTTTTTAATTTCATTTCAAAGTAGTCTGCATATACTAGATGTGAATTTTCAAGGCAACAGAACCAAAAATTTAAACAAGCTGACACAACTAAATTTCTATTCTTGCCGATTTTTTCGTAATAATGTGTACGCTCTAGTATTTCTTTTCCGACCATGTAAATATAATCTATTTCAAAAAGATGATATAAATTACCAATCAGCGTTATCTCATAGAACTCCCATCGTTCCTTCTGGAATAAATAGTCATATACTAAATTTAGATCATCTCTACTAACTACATGATTACAATCTATCTGATTTAATAATCCCTGAACCATTATTGTATTTATTTTATAAGTTTTTTCCCCACTCTTCTCAAAAAGTTTTTGTTGCTCATTTTTTATTTCCTCCAATCCTTTAGTATTCAAACTATAAAAATTTGGAGATAAATTAACTAAAAAATCATCGAGCTCCGATCTTTTATAATGTTCTAGGTAATTACAAAAATTCTCTATCGAAATATTGATATTTGATAATAATTTAAAGAACGTTGAAAGAGAAATTTCATTTTCTCCTCTTTCAAATCTAGAAAGTTGAGATTTTGATATAGAATTAGCTGCAGCATACTCTAAAGAATATCCGTTTTATTTTCTAAAATATCGAAAAGCTTCTCCGTAATTTTTCACACTTTCATTCCCTTAACTTTCTTTTCGAGCGATAAACATACCATATTCTTTAGGAATGATCAACATACCATTATTAAACTCACTTTCCAATCTTTTACGTATTATTTCCTCTTCTAGTGAACCTATTTCTGAAATTCCTTTAAACGATTGGATGTATTGAACTAGGTCATCTATACTAGTTACCTGTAACTCATCATCATAGAGTAATGTATCTACAGAGTTAAAATACCTACTCAGATACCTTTTGCCATTTTGTAAAGTAAACGTTTTATTTTCTAAATCTTGATTAACCTCATCTTTAAATAAATTTGCCAAATAATTTACAACTCCATTTTCACCAAATGTAGCACAGTAAAAAACACCTCCTGTTTTTAAGACTCTATCGACCTCAGAGAGAGCTTTAGGAATATCATTCACATGATGTAGAAGCATATTAGCAATAACAATATCGAAAGTTTCATTCTCAAAAGAAATCTTTTGAATATCCATTATCTCATAGTTGACATTGTCTCTATTTCCAATCACTGACTTCGTTGATTTTACCATATCTTTAGAAAAATCTGTAACAATCAACTGCTTCATTTTATCTATAGAATCACTATTACTTTTCCATAGTTCTCCTGTACCACATCCCAATTCTAAAACCTTTACTTTATCAGTAATTTGGTAGTTAGAAAATATCCAATTATTAAATCCCAATTTATTTTTTGAATACTTCTTATGCAATTCTACTCGAATATCAAGATTATCATGACTTTTATATTGTTCAATTACTTCATCAATCATTTTAAATGACCTCCACTCTATAATTTGACATTATAGCACAAGAATAAAGATAGTGTTAAATAAGTTGTATAAATGCAAAAAAAGAATAGTCCATTATAGCAGAGTTGCAATACATTTCTATAAAGAAATTTATTCTCACGACTCAGTTTAGCATACTTTACTTCCTAACTCAAAAACAAGGCATCGATTAATTTATCCGTTCTTCTTTTGAAAAGGTTTGAACCGATAATTGCTCGTTTTGATTTAAAAAGCTTGTTTAAGCATAGCATAACTTCATTTTTTTAAGAGTCCAAGGCTTGTTGAAGACTCACAAATCTTGGACTAGAAATTCAAAGATTAGTCCAACGATTTCTATCTATCGCTTTTCTACTAGCAAAAAAACTGCCTTGAGGCAAGTTTTCGTTTATATATCTAATTTCGTAACAGTAAATTTGATGTGGGAATAGTCTTTTTCAACATCCTTATCCAGCAAGAAATCTGTGGCGTCCTTCTTGACCTGAACCAAATCAATATTCTGAGCCTGGGCTGCATAGACGCATCCACAATAACATTGACGATAGATGTCGTACTCTTCACACATCTCTACTGAACGTTTGTAGCCCTGATTTTTTTTGAAATCGCTGGGAAGATAGTGGGTGGTATAAATCTTTTGTACATCGATTCCGATGCTGTTGATGGTCTGAGAATTCTTATGAGGACTGATGGTTAAAGCCGAACCGAAGTAGTCAAAGCCTAAATCCATAGCCACTTGCGCTGTTTTATCCAGACGGTAGTCAAAGCAAACCTTACAACGGTCGCCACCTTCGGGCTCTTCTTCCAAACCTCGAACCAGTTTACGATATTCGTTAGGTTCATAAGGAGCTTCTAGGTATTGAACGTTATTACCAGTTCGCTCATTGAAATCACTGACAAACTTTTTAGTCACATAGGCACGCTTATGGTATTCTGCCTTGGGATGGATATTAGAATTGGCAAAATAGATGGTCACATCTGCATACTTGGTCAAATATTCGAGGGTATAGGTACTGCAAGGGGCACAGCAAACATGCATGAGAATGGTTGGCCGCTGCTCATTTTTCTCCCATACTTGTACCATTTTCTGCATGACACGGTCATAATTAATCTTCTGATTGGGGTTCATCTTGCTCAGAATTTCTTCTACATCGATCATGTTCTTCTCCTTTTTCTAGTCTTATTTTATCATATAAGTTAGGAGAGCTCAAATCTATTTAGAATAGAAAAACATAAAAGGAGGAAATACGCATCCCTCCTTTTGTATTTTTTATAAGTTGCTTTTACATCATGCCGCCCATCATGCTTGGATCCATTGCTGGAGCTGGGGCTACTGGTTCTGGCTTATTGGCTACGACTGCTTCTGTAGTCAAAATCAAACTGGCTACAGATGCTGCATTTTGAAGGGCTGAACGGCTCACTTTAACTGGGTCGATGATACCTTGATCAATCATATTGACCCATTCGCCAGTTGCTGCGTTGAAACCTGTGCCAAGTTCAGCATTCTTCAAACGATCGATAACGATAGAGCCTTCAAATCCTGCATTGTGGGCGATTTGACGGACTGGTTCTTCCAAGGCACGGAGAACAATATTGCGACCTGTTGCTTCGTCTCCTGTCAATTCCAAATCAGCCACGGCTGGGATAACATTTACAAGGGCTGTTCCACCACCTGCAACGATTCCTTCTTCAACAGCTGCACGAGTAGCGTTGAGGGCATCTTCAATGCGGAGTTTCATTTCTTTCAATTCTGTTTCAGTTGCAGCTCCGACCTTGATGACTGCGACACCACCTGACAATTTCGCCAAGCGTTCTTGCAATTTTTCACGGTCAAACTCAGATGTTGTAGTTTCGATTTGAGACTTGATAACCGCAACACGGTGAGAAATCGCTTCAGGATTTCCAGCACCTTCTACGATAACAGTGCTATCTTTGTCCACAGTTACTCTCGCTGCTTGACCAAGTGCTTCAATTGTCGCATCTTTCAACTCAAGACCAAGGTCTTCTGTGATAACTGTTCCGCCTGTCAAGATGGCAATGTCTTCGAGCATAGCTTTGCGACGGTCACCAAAGCCAGGTGCCTTGACTGCTACCACGTTGAAGGTTCCACGAATCTTGTTCAATACAAGAGTTGGAAGAGCTTCACCATCCACATCATCCGCAATAATCAAGAGTGGACGATTGCTTTGGAGAATGCTTTCGAGGAGTGGCAAGATTTCTTGGATATTTGAAATCTTCTTGTCTGTAATCAAGATGTATGGATTTTCAAGGTCAGCCACCATTTTTTCGCTATCTGTCACCATATACTGTGAAAGGTAACCACGATCAAATTGCATTCCTTCCACGACTTCGAGCTCTGTTTCCATACCACGTGACTCTTCAATGGTGATGACTCCGTCTTTGCCAACTTTTTCCATGGCTTCAGAGATGTACTCGCCTACTTTTTCAGAACGAGAAGATACAGCAGCAACCTGAGCGATGGCTTCTTTGTTGGCAACTGGGATAGCATTATTTTTCAAGGCTTCTACTGCTGTGGCAACTGCTGCTTCAATCCCACGACGAATGCCGATTGGATTTGCTCCAGCAGTGACGTTTTTGATTCCTTCGCGGACGATCGCTTGGGTCAAAACAGTTGCAGTTGTAGTCCCGTCACCTGCGATATCATTGGTTTTTGAAGCTACTTCTGATACTAATTTGGCCCCCATATTTTCAAAATGGTCTTCCAACTCGATTTCTTTGGCAATGGTCACACCGTCATTAGTAATCAATGGTGAACCAAATGATTTTTCAAGAACGACATTACGACCTTTTGGCCCTAGGGTTACTTTAACAGTATCTGCAAGGATATCGACACCACGGACCATAGCTGAACGAGCATCAGATGAAAATTTAATTTCTTTTGACATACTTACTTTCTCCTTCTATTCTTCAATGATAGCCAAAATGTTCGCTTCGCCAACGATGATGTACTTCTCATCGCCATCTTTGACATCAAGACCTGCGTGAGCTTCAACCAAGACACGGTCTCCAGGCTTAACACTTGGAGCCACCAAATCACCGTTCAAGGTACGAACACCTTGTCCAGTAGCTACAACTTGGGCTGTTTTTGTTTTTTCTTGGGCTGAGCCTGCAAGGACAAAACCTCCAACAGTTTGTTCTTTTTCTTCGATTTTCAAGACCACACGGTCTCCTAATGGTTTCAACATCTGCTTTCCTCCATGATGAGATAGATATTATTAGCACTCTTTGCACTTGAGTGCTAATTCATAGTTCTATTGTATCACTTGGTCAGAAATAGTCAAGAAAAAAGTCTGACTTTGGCAAGATAAAAAGCCTGAGACCAACTCAGACTTTTTAATGCTTAAAATGGCAATTCTTCCTCTTCCAAGACCAAATCTGCCAAATCCTGACCTGCGTTATTTTCTCGCATAGCACGTTGGGCACGACTTTCCAAAAGTTGGAATCCTGTGACAAGGACTTCCGTCACATAGTTCATTTGACCATTTTTCTCAAAGCGACGGGTACGCAATTCTCCATCAACGGAAATGAGACTGCCTTTGGTTGCGTAGCTTGCCAAGGTTTCTGCTAGTCTTCCCCATAAGACAACGTTGACAAAGTCAGCTTCGCGTTCACCGTTTTGGTCTTTGTAACGACGGTTCACAGCGATAGTTGCTCGTGCTACTGACTTGTCATTGTTGGTTTTGTGCAATTCTGGTGTAGACGTCAAGCGTCCGATTATGATAAGTTAGAGTTAGTAACAGTATTTTCAACCTCATACATCTGCACCGAATGCAGCACGAGATCCCGATACTTCCATGTTGATACCAGATACTCAATTACTTCCTGGTCCTCTACCTTGAATTCCATAAGAAGTAATAGTTTAACTGTATACTTGTTTTTCAAAATCGGCACTTGGTAAGTTACAACTATCCAATGTTCAAAACCTAAGTCTGTCTGCTCTACACTCGTAAGTTCAATGTTTAAAATGTTCATGTTTTCTTCCTCCTTACTTATCTATTCGTAAAAGAAAATAAAAAGTTACGAAAAAATCATTATTTTTTTAATTTTAACAAAACACCGTTTTTGACAATAATTAAAAAATGAAAATGATCTATTATTAACAAAATGGCGTTTTTGACAATAATGCGCCACGATTCCCCTTTCTATTCTTCAAGAAAACGCTTTTTTGAACAATAGGATTGAGATTTTGGTTTCTAATTGTTCAAAATGCGTGTTTTTGCAAAATAGAAATACAAGCTCTAATTTTGTTGACGTCAACAAAACTGGCAACCAAGAGCTTTAATACTATTTGTTGATGTCAACAAGTCAATTTCAGAGCAAACCAGTTATTTTGCTGACCGAAATCAACGTCGGTCAGTTATAATTTCTTGATTCAGAGCAAACAAAAAACCGCAAGCCTGAGCCTGCGGTAGATACACATTTTAGAAAAGTTTTCCTTTCATTTTATTTTTTAAAATTATTTAGTTGTAATCAAGCCTTCTGGCTCAACTGTGAACTCTGGCTTGTCTGCCATTGTTCCGTCTGCTTTAAGGTAGTACCAGCCTTTTTTATCGGCTGATTGGATAAAGGCGTTTGATACCATAGCGCCATCCTTACGGTCGAGATAGTACCAGGTAAGTTTGTGTTTAATCCAACCAGTGACCATCTTGCCGTCTTCATCAAAGTAATACCAAGCGTTGTTGATACGAGCCCAGCCAGTGGCCATAGATCCCGAATCCGTGAACCAGTACCAGTCTTCCTTGTAATTCAACCAGGTACTACGCTTCATGAAGCCTTTATCATCGAAATAGTACCAAACATCGTTGATTTTCTCCCATTTCTCGGTTGGGTATGAGCCATCTTCACGAACCCACCACCAACCGTACTGGTTCTGTTGCCATCCTGCTTCAACCTCTTCAGGCGGTACGATATACCCAACGATTTCACTTACTGAACGCTCATTGTAGCGACAAGGACCTCCTACTTCTAAGTAGTCCCAGTTGCCATCGATGTTCTGCTCAATCGTCTTGATGGTATTTCCGTCTGAGTCCTCATAGACAAGTCCTGTATGGCCATAATTGACACCGTCGCCAGCTACGTAGGATTTTACGAAGAACCAACCTGCCTTTGGATAGTCAGCGTCATACACGACTTTCAGTCCTTGAGAGCGTGCTGACTCAAGCAAGTCGTAGGCATTGCCCCAAAGTGTAACACCGTACCAATGACGAAGCCCGTAACAAGGCACGTCGGCACACTGGAAGCCATAAGCTCCATCATTATCCACTCCATCTCCTGCGTTGGCCTTGTCGATGAAGAATTGAATCATTTCTTGTTTCTTAGACATACTTACTCCTTCCAAGCGTCATTCATCTGCTTCACGGCAGACTCTACAAAGGTATCTAAGTCTTTGTCAGTCATGCTGATGTTGTATTTTGTAAGTTCAGCTCGGACTTTATCACGAGCTTGCTCTAGCTTTTCATCGCCCTTGTAGCCTGTTTCAGAGGCTACCTGCTCAACGGCATGAACTGCATTTTTAGCTAGGATTTCAGCGATTTTTACCGCTTTCTCTCCGCCTTTACGTAAAAGATAGTCTTTCACTGCTTTCACGATACTGCCTATTGCTACTGCTAAAAATCCTGTCGCAAAAGCAATCATAAATTCATTTAGTTGTGTCATATATTTTTCCTTTCTATTATGGCAATGTTGTTGGCCAAGGGTCGTCAGTATAGTAGGATATTGTGCTTACACGGATATCACCAATATCCCTATCTGTTGGCACTGGGTTTAAGAACTGAAATCTCAGATGGTTTGTGTCTGCTGGGTTAGCAACATACCATGTGCCGTAAGGTATTCCGCTATCATTGTATATAGAGCCAATTAACGAATTAGGTGTTTTAAAACCTTGTGGTATGCCATGATAGCCTAAAATAAAGACATTCCTCTCTCTATCGCTTTCTTGAGATTGATATCCTGCCCCATCGCGTCTTACAATCCCAAACCAACCCCAGGACAATCCTCCGAACTGGTACGTGACCACATCGTTAACTCGTCTTATTTTTACGAACGAGTTCCCTAATTTAGATACTGCATTCAACGTCCTCCAACCAGTGTCGCCGATTAGAACGCGCCAACCAGTATTTCCATTGCCACTCTCTTTTATCCATTTGAGGGCGCCATTCGTGACATTAACATCTACATAGGTCGTACCGATTTCGGCCGTTATACGTCCTTCTGGTGAGCCTGTACCACGGATTTCTTGCCCTACGTTTGTTGGCAGAGGTAGAGTGACATTATTACCCCCGACGATGCCAAGGGTATTTCCTGTCAAGGTCAGCCTTGGTTCAGGCTTTTGATTAATAGCCTTCACATCACGGCCAACCGCTTGAGCGAATTCTTCTAGATTGCTCATAGCTATCACGCTTTCGCTGCGTTGTAGGTTGCGACTAAGTCTAGGTTTGCAATGTTGTCAATACGTGTGCCTAAATCTGAAATCTTTTGAACAACTGCGCTTTGCGTGTCACCGCTCATGCTTGCGATTTTATCCGCAATTTCCTTGAGCGTGTTCAAATCTTCAGATACGCCTTCGCCCAAAATATCATTCTTAACTGCGGTTTTAGCTTGTTCAATCAGTTGTGTTACTGTCGCATTGTCAACTTTACCATTTAGCAGTTGTTTCAATTCCTTGATGTCAACCCCAACCGCTTGTGCGAATGCAATTAATTTACTTGTATCCATAATTTTCTATACCTTTCCAATATTATAGTAAAAAAGCAAGTCTGGGATTTCCTGACATGCTCCACCTTCGCTTACATGTCGTTCTGCAAGTTGTTTTTTTACTTCTTTTGCGATATCCAGCTCTTTGAGAGCATGGACTTCCTCTGTGACCAATTCTTTATCTGAAGCCACTATCTTGATATGCGTAGCCTTATCGCTTGGAAAAATATATCCGCCAGCGCTAATCTCTAAGCGGTATTTTCCGACTGGCAAGATAGCGTCCAGATTAAAATTCACGCTTGAGTTCGTGACAGTCACCTTCTTCTTCCACTGGTGCTTGTCCATGGTCAGACTAACGACCGCCACCTCCCCTTCAAGAGAGGAGATGGTTCGATAATCTTCGTCTAAGAGGACGAAGCCAAAGGTAGAAGCTACATCACCCTGCTTGATGAGGTAACCGCCATCAACCTGAGCAAGATTGGTCGTATTGAGATTACAGACCATTCTGCGCCCCTTTCTCATCTTCAACTAAGATGTCATCTCTAATCTGCAACGCTTCAAAATTGTTGTACAAGTGGTCTATGTAGCCATTGCCACCAAGAGCTTTATAACTATTATGCATGTTTTCGACCACGTAGAACTCATCCTTGGTAGTAAAACCACGACGGATTGCCCTGCGAATATCACGATCAAGGCGCATCCTCATCGTAACAAGGTGCGCTTCGTCGTGCAGTTTTAGCTTCGCTTGTACTTCATCAATTTTGGTGTTGCTGTCGCATGCAGTTTCTTGGACATCTTTGATTTGTTTCTTGACATTGGTTAGTTCCGAGACGATTTTATCCGTCTCTTCTTTGGCTTTTTTCGGCAATTTGTAGCCAAGCCAAGCGATAATAATCGGTGAAGCAGATGGTAGCACATTCATGAAGAAATGTTCTATCTGTTGTAAGACGTCCATAGGCACCTCTACCCTTTAGGCTCGTACTTCCAAGCGGCCCCTGTTCCGTCCATTTCAAGACGACCGTTTCGGGCAAAGTCGCTGACAGGTTCACCGTTGTATGTAAATTCCTTATTCAACTGAACCAAGATACGCTTGCCTTCTCCGTCCACCTCAACATGAGCTGGGTCTTCGATAGCAATTAAATCATTTGCCATATAACGTTTACCAATTTCTGCAGTTGGAATTAAATCTGCCAAAATTTTGTATGTTGTACCGTAAGGAATAACCTTACCAGTTACCAAAGCTAACACTAAGGCATGGCTGATTTTACCAAAACGGTCAGTGTCTTCTTTATTCTTCTGAACATTCTGTTCTGTAGCTGTCTGTTTGGCTTCTGTCTGAGCCAATTTCTGTTCATTCTGCTCTAATTTAGCTTGAGTTTCTTGTAACTTAGCTTGAGTTTGCACAATCGCACTTGTTGGGTCTAATTCGGTTCTTAGAATCTCTTTGACTGCTTCAATGAGTGTTTCATCCGTATCACCCAAATGGTCACCCTCTAACTCACGAGTGAAAAAAGTTAACGGCTTGTCGCATTGAATAGAGACTTCCGTCTTGCCAACTCTAAAAAATTTATTTACTAATACAAATTCCATGTTAATTTTCTCCTGATTATCTAAAATAAAAGAACAGTGAATCGCCGTTAGAGAAATTGTTTTCGAATACTTGTCTCTGATTATCGTCTTTAAATGAGATATAGAGCGATTTTCCTGTGCTGTAATTATCTTCTCCTGTGTTCCTAGTGTACAACTGCGCATACTTCGCATAAACAGTTGTAATTGTATCGTTACGGTGTTGAATCCGTACTTTAACATCCTTTACTCTGCTCATATCACGATAGTTATCGTTGAAATTGCCTAAACCTATTGGATTGAAAATCAAATAGCCTTGTGAGTAATACGGAGTTCTTAGATTTTGGTAATATCCAACATAGACCCACTTGCTCCAAACAAGTTTGTCACCCACATATCTCTCGACAATATTTTTGTCACCAACATAGATACCTTCTCTTGTAGCCATAACATCACCTACTCATACACATCATAAATTGTGTTTGAGTCTTTCGTCCTGATTGCTTCATACTGGGATTTCGAGCCAAACCAATACTTCATTTGCTGATTCCCATTTTGGTTAATCAGCTTATTTGCAACTACTTCAGACGGTGTACTTGGAATCCCAAGTGCTGACCTGTTGACTCGTAAAACACCCGAGCTATCAACTGTAATCGTTGAGTTATCAGGTCTGACAACTCCGTTTGAGCCAGCTGTTGCTGTTGCGGGAGTTGAACTCACTCCGTTTTTAAAAGTCTGCACAGACACTTTTTTCAACCCACGACCATCATGAATCATGATGTTGTCCGAGTTGTTGACCTGACTAGCCTGTGGCAAATCAGTTACTTTCCGTGTCTGTGTACTAATTACTGCCATGTTATACCTCCATTCTATATTTCCAATCTGCAACAATTACATGACCATTTTCATCCGCAAGTAGGGTATGTTCTGTACCATCTTCTGTACGAATTGGAACAGTGAAGTCATTCTGCAAGAACATGTACTCGATAGCGTTTAGTCTATCTTCGTGCTCCTGGAACTCACGCTTCAAAGCCTCTACTGACTCATAACTTGCTTGTCTTACGTTGTCTACGTTGCCCAGACCAACTTGGGATTTCGTCACTCCATGAGGATTGTTGCGATTGTTTAAGTGATTTTGAAAATCTTGCTTACTTGCTTGCTCAACATTCGTAACATTCCCTAGCCCCACTTGTTGCTTCGTAACATTGTGTGGATTGTTTTGGTTTTGGATGTGAGCAGTAAGGTCTGCTTGATTCGCTTTATTTGTTGTTTGGTTGCCGACAATCGCTTCAAGACCGTCAATATCAGATACCTTATGACGATGAGTTGCGTCGGCTTTCCCATTCCAGCGTGTCCGTTCTTGGTCGGAGACGTGACGGGCAGTGTCTTCAATATGATTATCGATATTGGTTTGTAACTTTCTTTCTGTCTCCTTCAATTCAGGAACAGTCGCATAAACCAAATCAGTCGCATTGTATTGAATGGTGATCTGACTATTTTTGCTAATAGTCGTATTGAAATCATAGTCTCGATATACATAAGCAGATGTTTTAGGAGGAATCACATCTCCCTGCTCTGCCCAGGTATACATATACATGAACTCTTCGTGATTTCCACGTTTTGCAAACACACCGATTTCATTGACAACCATTTCACGTTCAATTCGTGAATTATCAAACCGTGCCGTGAGACGAATCGTATCAGCGATATCAGTTGATAAAGACTGCGCGACTTGCAAAGAATGAACTATTTGAGCTACGTCATTCTTCTTGCCTGCGTCTGTCTGATGTCGTCCGCTACCCAAAGCTATTCGAGTAAAGACCAGTGGTTCTCTATTTTGAATTGCTAAAGCTGTCTCACTAATTGCTTTATCGGTCACAATAGGCTGGATAAAATATCCCATTTATTTCCTCCTATTCAAATCGAACTGAACGAATGTCTCTGAATGTGTGAGCGCCGATATAAATTGCGTTCATCATAGGTGCTTCAACGGAGAATTGGATTCCTAAATGAGCAGGAATCAACTCACGCACATACTTTAAAAAACGGTTCAAATATCCAGTCGGTAGTTCCCCTAAAAATCGGATATGTACCGCCGAACCCTTGACCGTTACTAAATTATTGACATTCGTAAAGCTCTTTGTAATTTTTTGTAAACTCACTGAGTTGATTTTAATCTTGGAAGAAATTAAAGTGATTAGATACCGCCTTCGTTCTTCCAAATCAATTGTTTTCGGTTTTACCTGGAGGGCTTTTTCCCAACGTGTAATCCAGTCTTCAGTCGCTTCTGGCAACAACATCAACCGTCTTGTGTCAAAGATTAAGTCTGTAATCAATTCCAGCTCTGGAATCTCAGTTTCAAACAAATCATTGATTGTTGGATCTAAGACCTCTGGCAAAGCCGATAACATACGATATCTAACTTGTGACATTGATAGTTACCTCCGCTAGTTTCGGAAGCATGTTGGTAGAAAGTTCAATACTTTGTTCCCTATCGTTCAACAAAATACGGTCCACATCGCGAACACCATTAATTCTGTCAATGATTGTAGCAACTTTATAGTTCCGAACCTCTTTCTCTTCAAATGCTTCTTCACGTAAGTATTTGATAAGTTGAGTTCTCGCCTCGTGCTTGATGGTTTCGATATCTACATCTTCATCAATCTTGATCGTTGCAGTAATACGAACGTCGTAGCCACTTACAGACTGCACAGTCACATAAGCACCAATCGGAGCTACGCCTAATCCGTGACCACTTGGTTCAGGGTCTAAGTAATTCTTGAACTTAGTCACAAGTTCTGAACTAGCTTCGTTACCGTCAGCGTCTGTAATAGATACACGTACAGTATTTTCACCCTTCCAGAGCGGTTCAACCAAGGCCGAACCAACACCAACAAACTCACTTGCCCATTTCTTGTATTGAGCAATATTCCCGTTTAAAGTCGGTGTCTTCAAGTACTCAATGGTACGCTTACGGAGTTGTTTATCCGTCTCTTCATCTTCGCCTACAACGATAACAGAGCCGATTTCTGCCCCTTTAAAATCACTTAGCACATCAATATTGATGAGTTGACCTCTTACATAGTTAGGAGCATTTCCGACTTGTTCAGCTACTACACTGTACTCAAATCCAGAGCGACGTTCCAAGACACGGAAATTATACTCACTATTAACCACACTGAAACGAGTCCCAAGTGGGATTTCCTGCTTGAATTGAACCAATCGAACCGATGCCGTAGCTGGCAAGCGTTCAACTCCGAACTGCCTACATAAACGAGTTAGGAAGATTCCTGTACTCGTATCTAAAAAGTTGACTTCCTCATACGATTTTAAAACCGTATACTGAATGGCAACTTCTCTAGCTGCGGGCGCAACTAGATTGTACAAGACAGAACCTTGTCTCTTGTCGTACTTATCATCAAACAAGGCCAGCATATCCTCTAAAATCTCTGGATATGTTTTTACCTTTATCATCGTTTCACCTCCAAATCCATTTCAAATGTTCCAAAATCACTATCAACCATGAACTGCACATAAAACTCATCTTTCTTTACCTTAGTAGAAAAAGAATGAACCTCGTGAATCCTGTCATCTTCATACAAGGCTTCTTTTATGCGCCGTGCAATATCCATCTGGGCATAATCCATATCTCCACCAAATAAAGCATCTAACTCCACACCGTAGCGATGGTCATAAATTGTATAGATGAACCGTTCAGTTGTCAGCATGCGTCTGATTGATTGCTTCAAAGCGTGGATGCCATCTGTTTCCAGCAAGATATTGGTTTCATCTAGTGTTAAGCTAGGCTGCTTCTTAGCTTCAACAACATTTTTAGCGATGTTTAAAAAGTTTGTTTTAGGAGTACTCATTCATCAGACCCCCCTTTCGCTTTGCGCTTGTAATGGAAAATTTTCTTGTACAAGACATAATAAAACCCTCCACCATCTTGTCTGATGAGATGAAGGGTTTGCCCAACATACTCAGGATCCAATGCCTCATCGGTCCATGTGACAGCAAGCATAGAATCATCTAAAATCAACTCATTGGTCAATTGGATTTTGAGCGGAGAAACCGATAAAACTACACCAGTCGTTATCTTTGCGAACTGGCGATTTTCAATGAAATTGCTAATCAATTTTTTTAGATTTTCTATCACTTCCATCTACTCGCTCCCTGCCATGAATAATTTAATTTCCATTGTGTGCTTTTCTGCACTGAAGGAATGAGTTGCCTCTTCAATGACATACCACCCCTTCTTTTCAATATCCTTAACATCCACATAGACTGCGTGCCCTGCTAAAAAGTCAATACTTCCAATATCAGCTTTCAGACTGAACGTTTCTTTGGGACGGTTTTTCATCTTCAAGAGCATTTCGCCCCATTGTTTGATTTGCCCCTCAGTTGCTTTCTCATCCACTTTTTTCATGTACTGGAGTTTTCCCCAAGCGCCGATGTTGTAGCTGTCCTGATAGATGTAGACCTCTCTCTTTTTAGTTTCTTTGTTCTCTTGGATCAAGCGGACAATATTGGCACTATCCTCAATCGAACCTTCAAACTCAAAGCTAGACATAAAAGATTCATTGCCGATAATGTACTGGATTGGTAAGTTTTTCGGAGTTGTTAGTGTCAACTCGCCGAATTTGTCATATAGGACCAGCAACTCTCCACTTTGTACCAAGGTCTCGTCCATGGCCTCTTGGATAATATCCAGAGCCTTCTTATCTTCCTTCAACTGAGGGGATAAGGTCACGGCTGGGGCTTTTAGTTCCCCAATCTTCAAATCAAAATCTCCTGCGATTGCCGAGACAATTTGATTAACGTTTTTATCCCGGGCAACAAAGTTGATATTGCGTAGTAAGTACTTTATCTGGTCATGGAAGGTCAAGGTTGTTTTGGTATCTTTTTCGTACTTGATTTTCGTCAAATAACCAAAGAATACCTCTTTATCATCTAGTTTGAAAGCGAGCGGCGAACCGTATTCAAAGGCTACTTTTGTAGAGTTGTACAAGCTAATCTCCACGCTCCAAGCTGACCCTTTTCTAGTTGTCTTGAATTCGACCTTTTCAGACACAGTTGCTAAATCCCATGTATCTCCAGTTTTATTGTTCTGATAGAATAATTGCATCATGGTATCACAAACTCCTGTCCAGGGTAAATCCAATGAGGGTCTTCGATTTTGTCTTTGTTAGCTTCGTAGATTTCAGTATATCGGCTGCCGTCTCCATAAAAAGTCTGAGCAATCCCCCACAGAGTATCACCGCTTACAACCGTATGGCTTTTTTGAGCAGGTTTCTCTGTTGTGGCGCTACGTTCCTCCGTAGCTTTCGCCTGTGGCTTCTTTTTAGTAGCCTCAAGCGCTTGCTTGTCTTTTATGGTGACCTTTCGTGGCTTGTGAGACCGATATTGTAAGAACTTAATCTTATAAATCAGGTCATCTTCATACCCTGTCTTGGTAGAGACATCGAACTGTTCCACGAGAAATTTCCCGTTAATAGCAGAACCAAAAGCACCCCCAATCATTAGTTGAATAGGAGTGCCTTCAGTCTTAAATTTACGAATAGATGATACAAAGGATTCTGGAGAGACTCGGCTATTTCGTTGGTAGTTTCCGTCGTATCTTCCACTAGGAATAAAGGATTCAAACTCAATCGATTGAAGCTCTGGATTTCCGACAAGCGGAACATTACCAGTATCGATGATAGCGACTGTCTCAATTCCTTGTTTGTCCTCCAGTTTGATTTCTTCTGGATTCACTGGCAATTTAATACCTTCAATAAATATAAACATTTGCTACCTCATTCCTAGTAAGCCATGAGACCGTCAGCCCCATTATTCAAAGCGTCTACAATCGTTGCATTCAAATCATCCAATACGTTGGCATACTGACCAGCGTTGTTAATGGAGTCGATGTTGGTCACAATCTCTGGTTTCAAGGTAATGAAGTTCTGTTGCCACTTCATGGTCGCAACATCCTTAATTAACTTGATGTATTCATCGTCCAGCTTGATTTCATCTTCAATCTTGCCGACTTTGTCTAATTTACCACCAGTAGGATTGTGGCCACCGCCACCGCCTTTTCCTCCGTCGCCTTGTCCAGGGGCTGAGCTTGCTGGGCTGAGTTCGTAAGGTGTTTTTCCTTGGTCGCCTAAGAAGTTATTTCCTGCACCGTTGCTATCGCCAGCACTTTTGAAGAAACCACCAACAGCCTTATCGATACCTTGACCAAAATTATAACCGTTATTAAATGCTCCACCGACGCTACCGAATTCAAGATAATCCAGTTTTGGAGCATCAAAATGTGGTGTTTTTAAATTAGCTTGATGTTGGAGGATTCCGTCCGCTAAATGCAAGCCTTCAAAGGTTTTCTTGACTGGTTTCTCCATATCACCGATAGCTCCAGCAATATCGCCAGCGAAGTTCGTCCGGCCAAGAGAAACCGTTCCAACAGCGCTTAGATTTAGACCGAACCCATTTAAGAAGCCAATCATGCTATTAAATCCGCTAAGAACAGAGTTAATCATGCCCTCAACTGCACTAATAACACTATTAACCATGCTATCAACGAAACCTGCGATAGCAACAGCCATAGATTTACCTCCTTGAGCAATATCATACCAAGCACTTTGACACATAAAGGCCATCTCATTCCAAAGATTTACAATGCCAGTAACAAATGCATCGATTAATTGAAGTAGCCCAGCAATCAACGTCAAGATAAAACTATAGATTCCCATTCCAACTGCCATGATTCCGTTTATTAATCCAAATACTACCTGCATAATAAGATTAATTACAAAGATAATAATATTGATAATCCCAAGAATCACATTCCAAATCATCATACCAAGGGCGAATATTGCTCCCATGATGATTCCTGTAGCCGATAGGGCTGCACCAGTAAGGTTGTTAAACCATGCAACCAAAGCATAGAAGAGACCAATCAGAATGATGACCGCCATAACAATCAACATGATTGGGTTCATTGCCATAACTGCATTTAAACCAGCCATAGCAGCTTTCGCAACATTTGTCGCGATACTAAATAGATTAGTCACTATACTTGCTGCATTCATCGCAACTATATAGGTGCCTATGGCGATTGCTACAGCAATGACAATCGGTTGGATCACAGACCAGTTGTCTGCGACAAATTGAGCAATCGGCGCCAACATATTCCAAACAGCCCCAATCATATCCATGGCAAAGATAACCGCTTGAACGACATATTGAAGCACCGTAGCTACAATCTGGGCAAACTGTTGGAAGGCGGATGAGTTCACTATCTGATTAATCTTAACCGATATTGGCTCAAATGCCTTGGTCACAAAGTTAAGGAAGTTCTGCCATGCTCTGCCCCATGTCATAGGCATGTTGCGGAATTGTTGATCAATTGCATCACTTGCATCCAGCATAGCAGTTTTGACAATGTCAGCTGTAATCTTCCCGTCTGCTCCAAGTTTTTTAACCTCGCCACGACTGACGCCTAACTTGTTTGCGATGGCTTGGATTAAGGCTGGTGAAGTTTCAGCTAGAGAACGTAGCTCATCACCCTGCAACTTACCACTAGCCATAGCCTGAGTAAGCTGAAGCATGGCGCTTTTTTGTTCTTCGATACTGGCACCACCGACTACAAAGGACTTGTTCATGGTTTCCAAAAAGGCAATTGTCTCGCCGTTATTTTGGAAAACATCACCAGCCTGCATCCGCATCTTAGCGACACCGTTCGCCATGGTTGTATAGGCTGAACCTGTGCGCTGTGCCGATGTATAGATAGACTTTTGCAGTTCCTCTGTCGTCTGCGTGCTGTCACGGATCATATCTAAACGGGCGTGCATATTGGCATACTCGTCTGACATGCCTATAGCTTGCTTGGTAATTGCACCAACCGCAATACCAGCTAAAGCAGTCTTTAGTAAACCTTTCAAAGATACTAACTTACTTAGTTTGTTAGAAGCGTTATTCGAAGCATTCCCCAAATCTCTTAGTGCTAGTTCTTCTTTTTTGAGCCCTGCAGCTGCTAGCGTTGCACTGTTGACAAACCTACCGTTAATATCAATGAGTCGCCCAGCTTTATTGACGAAATATTGGCCAGAATCACCAGCTTTTTTCATAGCGGACTCTTGAGCCTTCATAGCTTTGTCTATGCCAGAACCTGCGTTTTTGACACGCTCCATAGTCGCATAGATTTTATTTAAAGTGCCTGTGACTCTATCGGTCAAAGACATGGTTGTTTGTATATTTGCCAATAGAATCACCTCACTTCTTCATTTTTTTACGTTGTTTCGCCTCTTCGTGCATGACTGCAGCGAAAAAGGCTTTTTCTTCTACATCCATATTCACAAATTCACTAGGGCGAATGTAATAGTTAACGAGGGCGAAGTAGGCAAGTTGTGCCTCCGCGTCCTCTTTTATTAGTTTTTTGCCTCGTCAACCTTGTCTTGGAAAGTTTGGTTGATACCGCTGAGTTCGGTTACAGCTTCCAAAATCAAGGCGCTTTCCCCCCAGTTAAACATGGTACCAAACAATTCAGACGCTCCCATTGTTCCGTAAGAATCTTGCAATTCTTTATCGTTAAGGTCAGGAACCACGATAGACGCAATACAGATTTCACGGTTATATTTAACACCGTCAAAGACACGCTCTTGACGTCCGTTACGACCAGGCTTATTGACAAAGCAACGGTCATTGATTAAGTCCGCTTCACGAGCGCTCAATACTCGAATTTTAACTGGTTCCTCAAAAGAAGGAAGCAAGACATCCTTAGTCTGCTCCCCTTTTTTATTTTGTTTCAAAAACGCTTGTAATCCACTCACCACTATTTCCTCCTTGTGTTAGTATGTAATTTCTTGGAATTCTGATAAGATATCAAAATCTTGGAACGTGAAGTCAGTTTCTTCGTCAATGACCTCATCAGCTGATCCATCTAGTTTAAAGATAAGTGATTCTTTGAATAGAACACCTTTCAAAACGATGGTGTAGCGACCTGCACGAGATGTGCGGTCTTCATTTGTACACTTGATATCAATACGAGGCAACAAGCCGTTTTTAACGTATTCCAGAGCCATTTTCTTCAATTCAGGACGATGGTAATACATCTTCACAGTTCCTGTACCTTCTGCACCGACAATCTTACCACCCTTCATACGAGAGTTAAGAGGGGTCACATCAGCTTTTGTATATTCAATTTTAGCTTCTAGAGAGATAAGCTCTGCTAGTTCGTACTGCTTGTCATTGATTGTAAAGAAAACCGTTCCTTCTTTAGCAGACAAAGCATCTAATTGGTTCATAATAGCCATTAGCTAGTTTCTCCTTTCTTAATCACAGATAACCGTCATGTACAAGATTTCCATAGCGTCAGTCAAGACAACTGGCAAGTTAACCACGACAGACTCTTTAGTAATACCTTGTGAAATTTCAATATCTTTCGCTTTATACTCCAAAGCCTGCTTTTGAGCAAGTGGGTCAAGAACCATTGTGATGATTCGTTGTTTAAACAACTCACGACCATTCACGTTGTTTGGTACTTTACCGATGAAGTAGTTTTCAAAGATATACTTGACGTTAGCATTGATATTATCCATAGTACGGACAAGTTTGTTCTTACCAAAAATACGGCTGTGTTCTGCCGTATAGCTAGTAAATGAGTTCACATCTGACAGGATAATAACTTTTTCATTTCTATAGGCAAAGATAAGCTGACCTTTATTGATGAGCTTTTCAGCCTCTGCTTCGTTCTTACGTTCACAGTCGATAGCGCCTGGGTAAGACTTGAATGTATTAGATTGCAAGCCAGCTCCTGCATACTTACCAGCTACGAAGTATACACAGTCTTTAGCGCTTAGTTTCGTACCATCACTTAACGTAACTCCGTTTCCGACTGATACAACACCTTCATCGTCAGCGTCCGTGTAATCATTCAAGACTGCAATAACTGAACGACCAGCGTCACGCCATTTCTTGATGTGAGCTGTAACAAGTGCTTTCGTTGCGCTTTCATCTGTACCCAGAGCCAAGACACGGAAGTCTTGAGTATCGAGTGCATTGAGGAAATCCTCAACCTCTGAATTGGTTGTAGCACCATCAGTACCACCTTCAAGCAAGATTGTTTTGTCTTCTGTTGTTAGAGTACCTGTTACATTCACATAGTCATTTTTAAATGGCAAGGCTGTGATGATTTGTTTGTCAACTTCTTTTCCAAAGAAAACGGTTGTCACTTCAAAGCCTGTCTCGACTTGTTTCTTGAAGATAACATGAATATGGTTACCAGCCAATCCTTTGTATTTAGCTGTAACAACCATATCGCTTTCTGTTTTCGTTGCCTGCACCCCAGTGTTATTCACACCATTGTAGACAAGGACCTTACCAGTCCCTTTCAAGGCTTCACGAATCGGAAGGAGTTCATCAATCGGTTTACCAAATAGTCGGCGGAAGTTACTTGTACCATCAACAAGTGTGAAAGCACCAGGTTCTCCCCAAGATCCAGCAATCATAACTGCTGCAATCGTATTATCTTCCAAAGGAATAATCACATCATCTCTTGATACAAAATTGATGTAGGCCTTTGGAACTCGTTTATTCTGTACTGTCCATTGTGCCATTAGTTAGCCACACCCTTTCTCCAGTCTTCTAAAATGCGTCTTACTTCTGCTAGTGAGTATGACTGGTCATCTTCCAGCAAAATGTTTAACAAAGTTGCATCATCTTCAAAATACTTGAGTAGCGCCTCTTTGCCAAATTTATCTTCAGTGGTTGGTACCACTGGTTCGGTTACATAACCTACTTCTTCATTCATTTCCATGAGAAGTTTCACCTATCCTTTCTAATATTTGCATTCTTGGTTCTTCTTCAACCCATCGAACGTATCGAGTGATTGTAAATGTACATATCAAGTCATTCGCATTGTATTCCACCTTCAAATCATTGATAGGGTACTTATCCCCCAAATATCGAAAAGAAGGCGAATTAAACATCGTTTCAATCTCTTCAAACTTTTGGTATAAGTCTGTTGTTTTTTCGGTGTAGTAATGCAGCAAGACAATAAAAACCTGCTTATCGTTTTGGTTTGCCAACCGCTTCCGAGTCACAGGTTTTACATCTACAATAAAACAAGGTGTTTTCAATCCTTGCTGGATTTGTTCGTCATACACCTTGCACCCAAACACATCTTTGAGTTGCTTGATGACGAGTGGTCTAATACTATAATCCACCTAGTTCCTCCTTTAGCCTCTCTTCGATTTGTTGCGTGATTTGTGGGATTTTCTGTTTAATCTGTTCTTCTGTCAGTCTCATCATAAAGCGCCCTTCTACCCAAGGGTTGACCAAGCGTTTACCAATTGCAGGAACATATCGCCCTACTTTCTGACGGTGTCCGCTTTCGACGAATGAAGCATATTCCATAGGGTTGAATGCGATAACCTCGTACACATTCCCATTTTTGCTTACTTCCATCTTCCAGGATTGATTGAGCTTACCTGTTAGGCCATTTGGTGTTCGTTCCTTGACCTCTTTCAAAAAGGCTAGGCCGATATCTTTGGCAGCCTGCATAAACTCAGAATCAATGATTGCCTGAGCTCGTTCAAGTCGTTTCAAGAACTCTTGAACATCACTATCATCATAGCCACTCATGCCGTCTCACCACAATTTCTTGATGTGTGACATAAACCATTGGGTCTTCACTGGTCGAGTACTTAACACCATCCACAATCATTTTACTACCAGCTTTGATAGTAAATTTAGGCGAACAGAAAATCTTGTGTTCTGTCTTGAGTTGATGCGCTTCGTTTTGGTCTGTATTCACTAAGTTGCGAACAGAGACACGACAGGGAACCTTCTTGTAGACTTCTTTGAACTCTACGAAATCAGCACCGTTAGGCTTCGTACCCTCGACGGTATCAAACACATCCATCTTTTTATCATAGGTCCATTCAATACTTGGTGTTGCCTGAGATAAGACATCATTGATATTCATCCTACCACCTCAACTTTCTGAATCGTTGCAGCTGACTGGTAAAGTCCAGCAAGACACTTTCAGCACGTCTGGCAACATCCGACTTGCTCAATTCGACACGAGTATCTCCAACAGAAATATTCTTGCCTTGGACAGCTTGGTCAGGATTGCAAACAACATAAACCATCTGAATGGCCACAAATCGCAACTCTAAAGGAAAATCCTCACGATTACAGTAGTTAAGAATGTTCTGCATGACTTCATCGACCACTAACTCTTCTGGATAGCCTGGATAACGTTGTTCATACAAGTCAATCAAGGCTTGTCTAGCATCTTCGTTATGCTTTTGGATTTCTTCAAATGTCATCTTCTCCATCAGCAGAACCTCTCTTTCTACTTATCGTCCTTAGCGGATTTCTTAGCTAATTTGTCAAGCTCTGCAAGAGCTTTATCTCGTTCTGCTAGAGCTTGGTCACGTTCTGCTAGAGCTTGGTCACGTTCTGCAACTACTGCTCTGTACTCTTGAATGGTATAAGTGCGTCCGCCTGTAGCAGGTTCAACCACAGCATACTCACCGTCACGAACTTCAACCACATCATAACCATCTTCCAAGAAGGTTACTTTTTCCAACTCGTCAATGTTGAGGACACGGTTATCCTTTTTTACTGTTAACATTTTCTATCCTCCTTTTAAGGTGCGACGACAAATGCTAGACCTTCGTGCTTAGTCTTGAATAGCAATACATCATCGTAAGATTGTTCATAGTACAAGTAGTTACCGCTTGAAGAAGCACTTGGTGCGTCAAGTCCTACAAATTCATATTTTTGTGGCGCTGCCATACATGGAATATGAATCAAGAAGAAATGGATTTGTTTAGCAGTTGGGTCAACCTTAGCGCCATTTGTGAAGTTGTATACGGTCTTCATACGATCAGATGGAATAGATGGTTCAATCGTCACATCGTCCAAACGACCAATAGAACGGTCAATAACTGTACCTTGACCGTGAATATTAACAGTGCGACCAAACTGCTTGATGTTCTTGATCATACGTTTAACAGCTGGTGTACAGAAAATAACACGACCTTCAGCTGGTACTCCAGCTTCATCCATTTGTTCCATCAACTCATCGAATGTTGCGAGGAAGTTTTCCTCAGTCAAATTCAATGACTTGATCTGTTTGCTTTCTGTATCAAGTTCTTTTTTGCGTGAGAACAATTTAGATACCATGAATTTATCCATTTCTGGAACTTTCTCAGTATCGTTGAATGTTTTGGTAATGTTAGCGATTGAAGTAACATAGTTAGTTTCGTCAACATCTGACGGGTCTACTAGTGTTGACCAGTAACGCTCATTGGTCAATGTGTATGTTTCCCATTGGTTTTCATAGTTAGCATCAATATTCGTGATGGTACGACGTGTACGGTCCTTGCGTCCTTCTTTAATCAAAAGACGGGGTACTTTTACTTCCTTAGCTCCTGTGAACTTCAAAAGTGTGTTTGATGGAGAGTTCCATAGCTTTTGAGTGAATAACAATCCGTTTTCACTGTAGCGTTTTTGCAAACCTTGTTGGTAAGCCTGTGCATAGTTCAATGTTGCTGGCATATCTGTTCCTCTTTTCTATTTTTTGATTATAGATCTGACGTAAACGCGTTAATCATCTGCGTTGTCAGGTCGTTAGCAACTGTTTCTTCTTGTGTTGCCCCTTGTGGCTTAGCACCAGCGATATGTGGTTCTATAGCCTTTTCTGGAGCAAATAAAAAGCCTTTAGATTCCTTCAAAGCCGTCAACTGTTCATCTAATCCAGTCACCGCTCCGTTGTCACCTAATCCTAATTTAGACTTGTCTAGTAGACTAGACACGATTCCAGCGTCATGAACCTGACCACTCAAGTGCATTTCAATAGCATGATCTAACTGCATTGTCTTGAGTTGTTGTTCATGTTCCTTCTGTTGTGTCTTGTACTTGCTGTCCAAGTCTGAGTATTTTTGTTGTAGGTCAGCATTGCCCTCAGCGTCTTTCTTGAGCTGTTTCATGTCCTTATCACGCTCTTCCAACTGATCTTGCAAGCCCTTGGCATTATCTTCTGCAGCAGACACCTTTGCTTGTAGGTCCTGAGTTGATTTCCCGTGTTCGGTCATAACTGCTTCAACTTGTTCTTCAGTCAATCCTAACTGTTCCAAAAATTTACGATTCATTTCTTTTCCTCCTGTACGTTTGTTTAACGTGGCAACGACCACGACATTTTGGTAAAGTAAAAAAGCCTTTTAACGCCATGCTCAGGGCGAAAGAAAACCGCCTCGATTTCGATGCGGTTAGATTATTTATTTTTCAATTGTTTCAGTTTCTTTCTGCATTCAATTCCGACTTTTAGAGTTGAAATGACTTCAAATAATTTAATTATTACGAACGAAATTAATGCAAAAAATATAATCCAACCAAATAAAATTGATACCCAATCCCAGATAAACATGTTTTTACTCCTCTACTTTTTCGTATGTTTCTTTAAAGATGTCAGGTTTGCATAGATAAAACTCGCCCTGCACACCTTTGATGATGTAGTCACCTTCTGTTGCAATCATCAATCCTTCAAGCGTTTCGATTTTTAAAAGGGGATTGCTTAAATCAGCGTAGTCAATCCGTACTGGGCCTAGTCCAAAATCGCATAGCTCATCTATAGCTTCTTCTGTATCTAAAAACTGCACAGCTTCAACCACTACTGGCTTTTTACGGTATTTCATTTCTAGTTCCTTTCTAAGCATAAGAAAAGCACTTAGATTTCTCTAGGTGCTCTTAGTAATTATATCCAGCTTCTTTTTTCATTTTGTCGAAATCACTTTTTACTTTAGGATTCAACATGTATTTTTCAGCTAAAGGGCCATAACCTACATTTTCCGGATGTTGCAGTATTTTTCTTACAGTATCTATATCTTCCTCACTTGGAGAATTAGGAAATTCCATCCATTTGTAAAAAGAATCTAACAAGATTTCAACAACAAAAACCCTTCTTTTCAAATCAACCAAAGCGCAACGTCCGTCCACTAAGGTTACTAGCATATTTTTCCTTGCAATATCTAACCCGATTATATTATTTAATTCGAACAAATCTATCACCTTCTCTCATAAATAATTTTATTCCGATTTTTTTCAGCGCTTCCACTTGTTTATTTGTTGGCTTGCTGTCTGTAAAATACATGCTAGAAACATCAGATAAGAGAACTTCTCCATGATATTGAGCTTCAACATATCTTATTCCTAATGATTTACTTACTTTTTCTGGAGTGTCTATATTCGTGTTTTTCAAGATAGAAGTATAATCTTCCAGATAATCTTTATCGATTCCTACAAGACGAGGTTTGTTAGGATTGTCAGCAACAAGGTCTTTGAAAGCGGCTGGACCCAAACTATTGTTTATTGTAAAGGTTGTTCTATCAGCTATTTTCTCTTTTGAAAAATGAACGATAATATCACCATACTGTTCAACACCAGCGTAGGCTTTTAGATTATAGATAAAATCTTCATAAGGATCTTTATTTCCAAAGTAGCCATACTTTTCAAATTCAGGTTTTTTCAGCCTTTTACCTTGCAAACCAAAAAGTTGTTCATTTGCTTGACGACGATACTTCGCATTTACAGTACCACCGCTTGTTCCAGTTTCAAACTGGTTCAAAAATCTACTTGAATCTATCAATTTATCTATATTTTCAGATTTGAAACGCATAGCATAACTGCTATTAGCGAAAACTTCTTTTAATTTTTCGCTAACATTTTCAATATCTTCAATAGACAAAGTTTTCTCTACGTAATCATTATACCATTTTCTAGAATTATTAGAGAAATTTGCTAAAGTTTTTATCTTTGTATCTAATCCTTCAGAGAATTTATCCGTAGATTTCGTATCTTCCTTATAGTCTTTCGCAAACAGTTTTTCTTTAATCGCTTCCCCTTCACGCTCCCATCCTGCAAAGATTTCGTCCAGGGAACGTTTCTCTTTTGCCATTTTTACAGGGGCGTTATTTAGTAATATGTCGAGATACGGACTAATCTGTTCTGCTTCTTCCGCCCTGTCAGTCTTATCAGTCTTGCCTTTCTTATCGGACTTGACTGCAGGCCTGATGGTAGAACGGCAACGGACATGAAAAGGCGGTGCGGTTCGCCCTGGTTCGTATTCCTTAACAGAATAAACCTCGTGATTTTCTAACCTGCAAGTCTCACTTGTACGACTGTCTAAGACCGCTACAATTTCGTAGTGGTCACCACCTAATTCCTTAATAGTATCTAGCGTCGCAAGATTATTGTAAAAGGTCGTCTCAGTCCTGACAAGCGTATCTGCTCGATGATAGGCGACCCCTGTACGTTCAGAAAGAGCTCTAGCCATTCTATCAATAGACCAGCCTCCTGTTAGGCCTTTGTTAATAGTATCGCTGATAGATTTATAGACAGCTGCATCGTGTCCCCACACATTTGTTGAGAATGTCTTACCACTCCAGTTACTAGCCATCTTATGCTTAACCGCATCGACACCCAATATTGGTTTCTCTATGATTCCAAAATGTGCCAAGTTCTTAGCTTGATGGATTTTACCTTTGATGTAGACGTCGCTCAGAGCCTCTGTGACTTTGTCATGTATGCCGTCTGGCTTTCCATATAGCTCAGCCGTTAGACGCTCAATTTCGGCAAGCAAAGCCTCCTTGCGACTGATACGATGGCGGTAGCTCAATGCGTCCAACAAAGGTGTCGGTGTATCAGGATTTAAGGCCATTTCACGGAACCTTTCAAGAGTTACATGCTTAAACTCTCTACGCTCTTTATCCGTCAGATATTGCTTGGCCTCCGCATGAGTCATTTTGTTATCAACTGCATACCTGGCATAGAACTTCTCTATTTCAGAAACTAGCTGGTGTTTATAGTCTGCTAAGGATTGGCCAATCTGGGCCATATACCTATCAGCAACTATCTGAGCGTTTTGTTCCTGTTGTAAAGCACGCTCAGTCCAGTACTCATCTATCTTTTTCTTGTTCTCGCTCGTCATGGTCATCCTCTACCTTTTTGAAATTGGTTTGAGAGTATGGATCTTGTCCTTGTTCCTGTTGTTCTTTCAAGCGTTTCTCAACCTCTGGTTGATACCATGGATGTTGTTCACGAATGCTTAGGTCATCTAAAATACCGATTGAGTTCACACAATCTTGAATAGCTTCAGACTCATTTGAAATGATGTCACGATTAAAGACATAAGTGAATTTAGATGAGTCAAACGCTACTCCTTTGTTAGCTGCATACTGTTCTACAAACCAAAGGAATTGCTTGATACCTTTTTGGAACTCATTTTCCAGCTCATTACAATCCAAATCTAGGTCTGTATAGCGCCATTTAAGAGCCTGACCACTAGCATTACCTAAATTATCATCTTGGGTATCAATGGCTCGTGCAGCCTCATATAAGAACTTACGAGAGCGTTCGATATCCGCTTCAACTCCACTGGTATCATTGTCTGCCTGCAAGGTATCTACACCACCATCACTTGAAACCTTAATAGAGCGGAACTTATTCAGATTATTCATGAACTCGCCCAAGTCTGCACCTTGATAGTTTTTCAAAACATAAATCAGCTTCGGTATATCCGCTAACATATCAGCGTTAGTAGACATTTGAAGTTGAATATTATCAATCAAAGACTTGGTTTGGACTAAAAGACCGTCCTCATACTCGTTATAGCGGAATGGAATCAGAGGCACTTTTTCCCAAGTGTAAGGAATCCGTGTGCCATCAGAGTTGACATAATAAAAATTCCCCTTGGTCTCCTTAGACAGTGGATTGAGTTCAAGGTGTGAACCTGTCCAGATATAATCTGTAATTCCTTGTTCGTCGTAGTATTCTACAAATGTTTTGGTCTTCTTCACTCCGCTTTCATAGACTGCTTGATTATAGACACGCACGAAGGCAGATAGTTCCAAATGACGCTCGTCTTTCCAGAAAGGGATAATCTGTTCGCTTGGGATTTTAAACAAGCGTAGACAGCCGTTCTCGTCGTAATAAGGCAAGCCATAAGCTATCCCTTTCATCACCGCTTCCTTACCGAGTGATTTAATCGTAGATAAAAGCTCCTCATCAAACACGCTATCTAAAAAGGCTTGGGTTTCTTCTCCCTCAAGCGAGATTGTCGGCTGTTTCGAAAACAGATAACCAACCTTCTGGTCTACCAGTTTCTTAAATAAACCTAATTCAATCCTTGAGTTCGTCCGCCAGTCTACATCTACTTTCTTATTTCGGATATCCGTGCGGTTTCGATAGTAGTTGTAAGCCTCTTTCATTGTGCTTACTTTCTCAGATGCCTGATGTTCTCTTATCTCAATCTCTAGTATTTCATTTTGGGTTGTATTCTTAATCAACAACCGCCTGATTAACCATTTAAACCAATTACTCAACATTTCTCCTTCTCCTACCAGAATGATATTCCTGGTTGTCTCATATCGTCTTCAAACGCATATCTAGTAGCGTCAATTGTGTGGTCATTTACCTCTTCTAACTTGGGTTTGGGATTTCCATCACGGTCAACTGCATAGTCGGCGCTTTCGAATTCTCGTGCAATGTTTGGTGTGCGTTCTGGATCTATCACAATCGCATCCAAATCATCCAACCAGCGTTCTCCATATTCGCGACTATCAGGACCTTTCTTAGCGCCTTGAACAAGCGGAATATTCAGCTGCAGTTTTAACTCATCAATCGACTTAGGTTCTGCGCTATCACAGGTTATCATCTGAGATTGATAGCCTTTCTCACGGATTCTTTCAGCCAATTCACGGTTGCTAATCTTCACACCGTAAATTTCATCAATAGCATAGATAACTCGCTTTTTCTTGTCATAATGCCATCTTACGAAAGCTAGAGGGTCATTAGCATAACCAAAGTCGTTACCCTGTCGAATGTTATCAAACCTTGCTATTTCCTCGTCTGTAATCTTGCGGAATACCAGGTTTTCAAACGGTGCCACACCCGAACCGATAGCCTCGCCCAGATACTCCCAACGGTAACGCTTCTCTGAACGCTCTTTCGTGGCCTCTGCCTCTTCTATAAACTCTTTGGCGATAAAAGGGTTATCTTTGTATGTCGAAGCGTGTACAAATGTATTCTCAGGCTGAAATCGACTTTCATATTTCTTGTTTACCCAAGAGTGTTTTCTTTTTGGTGGGTTGTAAGAGTAAAAGAACTTATAAAAAAGACCATCAGCCAATTCTCCACGAAGAAGGGAGTTGGTGATTGTCTTTACTTCATCTTCAGTTTTAAACTCAGCTAATTCCTCAATCCAGCCAATCGCAAATGGAAAGCGACTATCTTTCAAGGATTTGATACGCTCTGGATTTTGAGCACCACGGAAAACGATATAATTGCCTCTTGGAACATAAGTAATTCTCAAAGGCGATTTGTTAAATTTAAACTCACTTGTCAAACCTAACTCTGAAATTGCCCACTTCAATTGTTCGTAAACCGATTGTTCTAGCGTATTATCTGTCTTACGAATACATACGGCATTTACCGGAAAAGCCTTTATTAAAATTGCAAGCAAAATAGCGATATCGGATGATTTACCAGAACCACGACCGCCTTTACAAGCAATGTGCAGTATTTTGGGATTCATTGTTGATCTCGCTACGCTATAGAAACTAGGTTTTATCTTCTCTTTTAAGCTAATTTTTTCAATCATCTTCATTCGGAATATCCCATACGATTTGTGTTACGGTATTTGATGTCAATTCTTGTTTTTCAATAAACAATCCGTAATGTTTACCTAAATCAACTGCTGCACCCTTTCTTGTAGATACATTCGGTTTAGCTTCAACAACCTTTTGAATGCCCTCGCCATCCAAAACTAACAACGGTTCAGTCACCTCGCCACGCATAACTGACGTTAAAAACTCAAGCACTTCTCGCTGATCTGCGATACGTTCAGACTTCAATTCTTCCAGTCGTTCGTCTATATAAGCTTTGACGTTAGCATTTGCTAGCAATCGACTTCCATTTGCTCGAGCAACCTCATCTTTTTTAATATTCGGATAAGCCTTTTTATATGCTTGAGTAGCATTTAAGCAGATGATGTACTCATCGGCAAATTTCTGTTGTTTTTCGGTCATCCCATTTTCCATCACCACCTTTTCAATAATCAAAAAAAGCCACACGATGTGCGACCTTTTCAAGACCTCTCTGCGAATTAAAATCGCAATTGGAACGACAGGATTCGAACCTGTGACATCTCAATTCCTTAAAATAGGATTTAATCCGTCTACCATATATCCATTAACCAGCATGAGACTACTGCTTTAAACGAGTGACTTTTGATAACTTATAGTTTATTACCTTGTCCACAAATATTCCTACTTGTATCACTCATGCACGATTGGTTAGACCAATCACTTCTTACATCACAAACTACTAAGCCATTTTTCAATTAACGAAGACCCCGCTAAAAGTCTAAGCTGCTTTACTCTTTGACTTTACTCTTATCCTTGCGAGATTTGAGTAGGCAATCTAATTGCCGAAGTACACTTTCATTTGTGACGGGCGATGACTTTTGCTTTTTTTGAATTTTTTCTATCTTGAATAGCTTTTAAAATATAAAAATCATCATTTTATCTATCACAGACACGCATCGCCATGTGTTTCATTCTCTTTTGAAGAACAAAATGCACAGCGCCTGCTTATTATCAATTGTTTTGCGGACAATCGACTCATCTTACATACTTTTGGGAGGCACCCAATTTTTGTAAGATATGGTATTAAGCTCTTGTTGCACCTCGAACAAAATACCTCTTTCATCTTATAGACTCGTTTCACAGCCAAACTGCCACGTTTGCATTTCCTCAGCACCTTGCCGTTGGAATCTCTCTGCTTTAACTTCGCCTACCTATTCCAAAACTGAAATAGTTAAGATTGCATTGCTTAGACTGACCATTGCTGGCAGGATGCTTGATAGATTAAAAACATCCTTTTCCTGCGTTACCACAGATTATCTAGGCTAAGCCCTAAAAAATGCAAGGCGACTACAACCTTGCGTGTTAATTAGAAATAAATTTTCTGATTTATTTTTTTGTAGTCTTTACAACCTCTGAGGGAATCAAACCCTCTAGCTTATAACTTATCCGGAATATAATTAGCTACGCAACCATGCAAGGTCCAGTCGCTCCGCAACCATTTGTAAGTTAATGAGTAATATGTGAATGCTAAGCCTACTGCCTACCCCATTCTGGGACACAATTACTCAAATGACAGTAGCTGGAATCGAACCAACTGGTCTAGCAGTAAAACGCACGTTTGGTAAAAGTTTCAAGGAGACCCAAACAACCTGCTAACCTGTCCTTACTGTCTAAGAGGCCGAAACCTCAAAAATATTATAAAAGTTATAAAGGAGACATCAATGAACGAAATAGAGGAAGGGATGAACCCTCAATGCCCTTTACGACACCCTGATTTCAGGTAACCATCTACCAAATTCTGAGACCTTTCTTTTCAATTCTTGACACTACCATTCTAACAGATTATCGTTACAGTGCACATCAAGATTATTTTGATTAACACAAATTCTCAAGATATTCTCAAGATAACTCAAGAAATTCCAAATTATTCCAAAATTACCTCCAGCTCTTCAATAGCGACCTTACGCATGCTGTAATACGAGCTCTTGCTGATTGATAACTTATCACAAATATCCTCGATATACGTTTTAGTAATATATGTCATTCTCAAAATTGTCCGATGTTTCGGATTCGTTAACTTATTGATCATTCTACCTAATTCAATTTTTCTGTTAATAACCTCTTTTGCATCCTGTTCTATAGCCTCTTTCATCACTACCAACTGAGTATAAACATCATCAACTTTTCTAGTCTGTCCACCTCGGACTTTGACATCTGACCACTTAGGACTTGAGAGCAAACCTGCCTCAAGCTCATTGATTTCATCTATACGGCTTTGGATGTCCATGTCAAGGTCTTGTAATTCTTTCAATAGCTCTTTAGCCTTGTTCACTCTCTATCTCCTTTGTGATATAATAATATTATTGAGATTATAGCTGAGGCAGAGAGTGCCTTGGCTTTTTTATTTTATTCTTTATTCGTGATCACGCTACCTGCACCGTTAACAGTGACCCAGCCATGCTTATCTCTGGCTTCTGCTTCTTTCATCCGGATAAGATTGTCTGTGATTGAGTCTGACTTAGCTTTGTTAGCCTTGGCTTCACCTTCTGCTTTGATGATGCCAGCATCCGCTTCAGCTTGAGCTTGCACTTTCTTGGTATCAGCTTCAACCTTAGCCTTCTCCTGTTCCTGTTTAGCTGTATCAATTTCCTTTTGTTTTACAGATTCATTTTTGATTGCTGCTTCAATCTCATCTCCTGCATCTTGGTCTGTGATGGTAAAGGATACAAACTCCAAATCGTAAGACTCAAATTTCTCCTTAAGAGCTTTGTCGATCATTTCATAAACTTCTGTACGCTTATTACCGAGAATATCGTAAATGTCGTAATTACCTGTTACAGATTCAATAGCACGCTGAACAGCTGGAGATACTACACTATCATTTACATTTTCTAAAGTCGTATAATTTGAGAAAACTGTCATAGCTTTCTCTTTATTTACTCGATACTTTACATCAATGTTAGTATTCAGCCATTGCCCATCTTTTGTCTGAGTCGTGATTTTCTCCATTGTTTTTGTTTGAACAGATGTCGATAAGGTGTAGACTTTGTCAATAAATGGCATTTTTAGATGATATCCTGTTTGCAGGGTATTTTCTTGTACACCACCAATTGCGCTAACCTTAACTCCAACTGTATTAGCTGGGATACGCTTCACGGCTGTGAGACGAAAAATACCAAGTGAAGCAACAGCTGCAACTGTAATGATGCCGCCTTTAGCAAGTTTTGTAAGTTTCGTTTTTCCTGTTTCGTAATTGTATTGTGTAAACATTGTTTTTACTCCTTTTTTAAATTATTTTCCTATCAAAAACTAGTGTTATTATACCTGTACCAACTCTCCAACATTTACCATATCTTGCGTCAAAACAGCTTTTTTATAATTGCCGTCTTTATCTTTTTCCTCAAAAAATGTTAAGTAAAAGCCAATGCCTTCAAATTCTTGGTATGCCCCGTAGCTCGTATGCTCAAATTCATACTTACCAAAATTTACGCTCCCCTTGAAGTCAAAAATCTTGATAATATCGCCTTCAAAAATCTCTTCCCCATTTTTGTCATAGCAACCTGTAGAGCGGGCAAAAAGGTAGCGGGGATTTTTCAAGTCTGCAAAAGTCAAATGTTTTTTAACGTCTTCAAAATCCAAAAAACGTTTTTCTTCTCTGTCGTATGCTCTCATTCTGATCATCATTACTTAAAACCTCCAATAGGTAGTCGTGCGCAACCTGCGTCTGTAATGCTAGTGAGTAGGTCTCCGAACGTGTTCGCCCAAGCATAACTTCCTTTTTCCTTAAATTCATATACCGTCATTTTCAAGATTTCTTCAATCACCTTTACTTTAAAGTGTGTCATAGTGTCCTTATCAAAATCTACACTTTGTAGGATAAGCTTTGAATGGAAAACCTTGCCAAAACCTGCTATCTCTACATATACTCGTGTCCAAGACATTAAACGATCATATTCCCAGCCTCCACTCAATTTAAAATCTGGCAAATTCACCTTTTTAAACATGCCTGCAATTTTCTTGATTTCATCTTCTTTTTTTGCTCCTGCAAAAGGATATCTTTGTGGCTTCATCATAGTAGTACCTCATCTCCTATTTTTAGAGATTCATAGTTTGTTTTAGTAACTACGAACACTCCATAATTTTGTACTGTGATAGTGTACATGTCGTCAATTTTCTCCTTTTGTAAGACTCTGCCTTTAATTTCTGCACCTTGATTATCAGCTTTATAGACGACAATCGGGCGCTTTGTTTCTAGTTTTTTAATGTGGATACTCTGCCAAATATTTAATCCAGCAGATAGCAGAATCCAAATAGCTATGAATCGTTTCATGTTCACTCCCTGTAATTATTGTAAATTTCAATAGCTGGAATTGATTCATTATCAATAGCAGAAGTAATTATTAGCTCGTTTCCAACTTTTTTCTGAAATTCTAGCAACTCCTCTATCGAATTGATTTCGATAAAATACCCCTCTGCGCCGTTCGGGAATTCTCTTTGTATTCGACCTTTAGACGCTTTATGATTTACTCCTTCAGAAAGCCAATCACCCTCTATCCTAGAAAATCGCTCATCAAATTCTTCAAATGTCGAACAGCATCTAACTTGTATTTTTGTGTATTTTTTAATCACGGCGTTAGGGATTTGATTTTCAACCCACCCGCTTGTGCTTGTTAGTAAAAATTCCATCACTCCACCTCCAAAACAATATCCAGCTCATTTTTTCGTTTCTCAGCTTCTTTCAATCGGTCAATTTTGGTACTAACATAAGCCATAGCATGTGTCAAAAGAGGGTTAGGATATAGTGGTAGCATTTTAAGTATTCGTTCGTAGTACTCCAGTTCTGTCTCTCCTTCAGGCAATTGTATTTCGCCTGGTAGCTGAAATCCATCTAACCACGCTCGGGCGAAAGCACCCATATTTTTATACTTAAAGAGCCATTCCCCGGTTTTTGGACTCGCTGTCCCTTGCTTCAATAATTCTATAGCGTCGTCCAAGCACAACTTCCTATTTTTAGCTTCATCTATGTATTCCCCGACATGTTCAGGTACCATGATTTTAGCCATCACTCCCCCTCCTTGATCTTTATTTCTCCAGTAAGTCTATTTTCTAAAATGTGATTTGTATAGCAAATATCACTTTTATATGTATAGTGATTAACGGTTTCTTCAGCCCATTGACTTCGTGTGTAAGGGTATCTGTTTGGTCGTTTCATATTACCACCTCACATATAAATATTTCGTATCAATATCTTGTTCTAAAATACACTCTTTCAACGACTTCAAAACTTCTAGCGCATCGCTAACTGTTCCCCATCTGTTTGCAGGTTCATACTGTACATACTTTCCAGGGGACCGTTTTAGTTCAGATATACCGCGTTGAATGTTATCTACAATATCAGCAATATTGTATATAGCGCCTTGGTCGAAATCCCAATCCATAGCCACCCTTAACATTTTTCCAAGATTGTAGGTCGGAGAACTATATTTAGGTTCAGCGATACAAATATAATCTCCGCTCTCTATTTTCGCTAAGATTTCCAAATCATAACTCATTACTCCACCTCCTCAATCTTTACTTTATACATTCGATCACCTCGATACTTGCTCTCGAGCTGAGCCTTGCATTTGGCAGCATCACCTTCTTTCTTAAAAAAGTGGGTTTCATCTACCATGTTGTCAAAAAATAATGTTACTATGTATGACATTTCTTCTCCTTAATTTATTAAAAAATATGTTTGTTTCATGAATATTTTTCATACGGTTACAGGTTACATCACTTTTCAAAAAACATATTTTATAAAAAACAAGAATGCTGTTATATCAACGTTTCTAGCACTTGCTATTTTTACTTATTAAATATTTTATATAAATGATGTAACCTTACTAATATACACCTCAAAAACTCAGTATTATCAAGGGTTTAGGAGGGTTACATCACTTTTTTTAAAATTTCATCAAAAACAGCACTCAAACCATTGATATAACTGGCTTTTCTTGCGGTTACATCAATGATGTAACCTGATGTAACCGAAGCATGGTTTTTGACCATTTTTTACCCAAAAGGTTACATCACTTTTACAGAGGTTACATCACTTCTGTTTGTATATTTTTTCTAAAATATGCACGTATTGTTTTCCCTTTAACCTTCTTAATTTTATATTCCCAATCCTGATTGTTGTCCATAATTAACTTGATTTTCCTTGCAATCTTTTCACCTCTCGCGCTATCAATATCGAAAACATTTTTTAGAATCTGTTTAGCAGATACGCTCGATTGAAGTTTTACACCTTCATATATCAGACCAGACTCATTGCGATAGCTGCCATCATTGAAATAGAACCAGGTATATTGATGCTGCTGAGTGACTGAGAAATCTTCCCACTCTTCTGGAACCAGCATTTCAAGATAGTCGTATACCTGTGATTCTGCCTCATCTTTATAAGTGAAGCGCTCCTTATAGACCGCAAGCTCATTTTCGAACTCATCATCAAAGGTAAGGATAAATCCTTTTTTGTAGATAGCCACTGCTTCTCCCCAAAGTTGGAGCACATCATTCTCAGTCATATCAAAAGGTTTTACAAACTGCTGGCTTGCATCCACAAGCACAGGCAGAAAGCGCCGTTCACCAGTCTTGTCTCCCAGATACTCAATTTTATTGCTGGTCCTTGCAATCACAAAGTTTTTAGGGAATTTTTCAGCCCTTCGACCGTAGGATCTACGGAAAGAAAGTTCTGTTTTAGTCACGAAAGCTTTTAACTCATCAAAAGTAGTCTTTCTGGAAGCGACCATCTCGTCGTCATTGACGATCAGTGATTTCAGCATAATCTCATAGTTATCTTTATCCATAAAATCTTTAGCTGAATCCGTGTACCAGTCAACTGCTATCTTTTGCAAGAAGGTGGTCTTACCGGCCCCTTGGCCACCCACAAGATCCAGTGTGTAGTCAAATTTAACCCATGGATTAAAAACCTTAGAAACCGCACCAACAAAGAACATAACAGCTATTTTCTGAACGAAGATGCTATCCTCTGCACCCAACCAAGTTTGAAATACCTGGGAAAGTCGTTCTTTATGATCCCATGACTCATAAGCATTTTCCATATATTCCTTAACAGGATTGTAGGTCTTTTCTGCAAAAAATGCTTCGATACCGTCTCTTAATGCTCCTGCCTTGAAAACTGTCTTGAAGTGATTTTCCAAGTATACACTCAAATAGGATTCAAATGCAGACGGTAGCTGCCCCTTTCTCAACTGGATAGCATCCAGTTTGATATCCTCCACAATTTCGTGTTCTCCAGTAAACTCATTGTGCCTGAAAAAGTCGTTGAGCTTGTTATCGCTCTTCATTGCAAGCAGTACATTTCTAGGACTGTCGGCCACGATAGATTCAATTTCAATCTCTTCGCCTTCCTCATTCAATATTTTTTTCTTCCTGCGTGAAAACTGCTTGATTGAAATGTTCACGACATCACCTATTATGGCCACCCCCCCTCATGTGTTTCTTGATCATGGATTCGACAGTCCTACTTAATTCTTTGTGACTAAGAGGTTCTACCGAATTATTATTGGCTGTTTCTGCAAGTGTTAAGATACAGTTCGGATCAACTGACCTACTCAAGAGTCCGCCGACAAATTTTGCAAGTGTGTCATTCCTACTGCCTTCATCACCAAACCCCAGAACAACCATTTCAAAGAGTTCTGTGGTACGGTTTCGCTTACCAGCACCTTTACTGATTTGATAGTAGATATTATCCAGGTCGCTACCTGAGTTCTTTTTGTTGTATTCCTTCTTAATGGCCATGACAAGTGCTCGACTAGCAGTAACCATCGTGCCCCCCTCTTTGGACTTTTTCTTGTCCCAAGCATAGACACCTTTAGGAGTTTTAGACGGAGCTACCACTACGTAATTGTTTGGATGCGCTTTGATATCCACACCAGGCAGAAATTTAATCATCTGGGTCATGGACACATCAGGATGTTTAAAATAAAAAATATGTTTACCGCCACTGGCTGTCTTAGCCTGCAGTGTTGGAGTTATCAAGTTAAGATGCTCCCAATTAGCCAGACTCTCATAACCATTAGCCTTTCCGTGCAGGTCCACATCGATAACGAAGAATTTATCAGTCCGAACAGCAATGTTGCTGTCCGGATACTGATTCCAGTAGTCTTCAATTTCCTGAGCAGTCATAGCTGGTTTATCAGCAAATTTGATCGCTGGTTGCTTTCCGTTAGGCACTACGGGAATTACGGAAAACCCCGCTTTTTGATATTTGAGAGCATATTCTTTCATTCCCATTTTAGTTACTCCTTAGAACGGCAAATCATCGTCTTGAATATCCATCGGGTTGTCATTCCCGAATGTATCATTCGAACTTTGTTGATTGCGGCTTTCCAACATTTGGAAATTCTCAGCCACGACCTCTGTCACGTAGACACGTTGTTCTTGCTGGTTATCGTAACTACGAGTCTGGATACGACCTGTCACCCCGATAAGCGAGCCTTTTTTAGCCCAGTTAGCAAGGTTCTCAGCCTGTTGGCGCCACATAACGACATTGATAAAATCAGCCTCACGTTCGCCATTTTGACTCTTAAATGTACGGTTTACTGCAAGAGTAAAAGTCGCAACTGCTACATTTGATGGGGTATAACGCAACTCAGCGTCACGTGTCATACGCCCTACGAGTACAACATTATTGATCATTAATTTCAGTCTCCTTTAGATGTTTTTTATACGAATTACAAATGCTCTTTTTTCAAATCCAACATCTTCTTTTTCCCAAGTAATTTCATATCCAGACGAAGAGTACATTGAGACAATATTTTTTCGTACAATACTACGCAACTCAGGATCAATAGCACACATTTTTCTCCCAAGTTCTGTCAATCTACCAGCTTTTACACTATGAGATGTTTCTAATTCAGGCAAATAAAATTTCCTTAAATTAAATATACCGTCTGAATCCCTCTCTGGTGTATGAGCAAGTTTTTTTAAATAAAAATCGATTATTTCTTCAACTTGTTTTATTTTTTCAGGTATGGTACTTTCGTTTCGCATTTTCTTGAATTCTTCTAGATTAATCACTTATTCAATACCTTTCGCTTTCTTCGCATCTGCGATAATCTGCTCAGCTTCTTTCAAACGGTCAGCTGGAATCTGTTCAATTTTCTCAACACCCATCTTACCGACAAACCATGTGCCAATCGCAACAACTGGGCTTCCGGTCGCCTCCGCTATATTTTTGATTTCTGTTCGGAGTGACTTTGCCTGTGCTCCCGTAATGGTTTTGGCCCCGTTACTTTTTGAAGGAGTTTTAGTTGATTGTTCTTTCTGGCCAGCCGGTTTTTGCTGCTTGCTTGATCCCTGGTTATTCTGATTGTGATATTCATCCGTATCAGGATCCTTGTTGTCATCAATCATAAAAAGTCCGTTTAGCGCGTATTTACGTGCATAACTTGAAGCCGCCCCTGTAACCTGACTACCATCCATCCCTTTTTTGCTATCATCTTCTCTAGCATATGCTGTAGTCCCAATAGTTTCACCAACTGCATACAAAGTCGCAGTTGCTTCAACATAGTACCTATCACCGATTTGTACAATTCCATCTTGTAAAATCAATACTGCATCGTGTTCCTGCAAGATTGGCTTCAGCGCTTCTAAGATGTCCTCAGCGCTCCGATAGCTATACTTCCCAAAACTGTTATACTGCCCTTTTGGAGCAACCAAACTCTGCTGGATGCTCTGTAAAGTGACAAAGATTGAGGATTGTTGTTTTGTTACCATAAATTCCCCTTTTATAAACTTCTCAATAGGTCAAACAAACCAATATTTTTATTCTCACACTCGATTTTTTGAACTTCTCCACCATTTGGATAAGTTAGATCAAATGTAGCCTTAACCCGAACAATCTCCATTCCGTGTACTTTGGCCGCTGCTTTTACCGCTGTTTTCTGTTCGAGATAAGAATTGTATGGCATTGTAAGAGCACTTTGAATATTGTCCACAAAAACGGCCTTTGTAGCTAATGAAGAACGATTGTTCTTGAGTTCATTTAAAAACTGTCCGTTTTCTTTGTTACGCATTACAATATAATCACTTGAAAGTTTCATTTTGATTCTCCTTAGAAATAAAATTCAATGACACGCACGTCATGTTGTTGACGGCTGCCTGTTACTCGCCATAGAAGTTGGCGATAATCGTCATAATCTCCGTCAGACGGACTGACAGGATCTAAAATTACAATAGTCTTAAATTTATGTTGTAGGCCATCTACACCTACACCCAACACCTGGCTGGTTGCCACAACGTTTGTCTGTTCAAGGGAGTCCTTCTTATCTCCGGTCCAAATACCAATTTCTGGATGACGTTCTCGAATGACCTCTACAATCTGCTTGGATTTACTGACTATCAACATTTCTGTCTTACTAGCCAGCAGAAGATCCAATTGTAGCAACATTGGAGTATCTGCATTAACTGCTTTCAATTTTGGAAAGTCAACCTCAAAACCTGTCTGGATCAAATATCGTTCGAAAGTCTTTCGGCCAAATGTCTGCTTTGCCATGGCGTACTTGCCATCTTTTCCAACAATATTCAATCTCCTAAATTGTTCCAGTTCTTCCGGGTTAGCAGTTAGGCACCAGACGGGCTCAAAAATAACCTCAAATCCGTTGTTTTCTTCGGCTTCCTCAATAGCTTCTACTTCCTCCCAGCGGAAAAAATTGGGCAGATTAGCCACGTAGCTTTCATAGTCTCGGAAGTCATCCCACTCTTGCTTAGAATAGCTGAACTTGGAATATTTCATCTTCCCGTGAGCTAGTTGCCAGTTTTCCTTTTGGTTAGGATCAGCCATTCCAAAAAATGTTTTTTCAAGCGGATAGAAGTTTTGCCCCTTCTTCCTGATAGGAGTTGCTGACAGCCCTACAGTATAGCCACGTTTGACCTTTCGATAAGCCTTCACATTGGCATCACTAGACATATTCTGCCACTCATCAATAATGAACACATCGCACTCAACAGACTCACCGCTTGCAAGTCTGTTCTGCAATCTGCGGTCCGTCATCGTTTCTAATTCAAAATCAGTATTGTAGCCTAGATTTTGATAAGTGCTGCTCCAGCCATCCAAAATAGCTAAGCGATTATTGATTACTAGGACTTTTTTAGCTTTCTTGTACTTTGCTATTTCAAAAGCACAGATAGTTTTGCCACGCCCTCCATACGCCTCAAGGAAAATACCAGGGCAATCAAGGTCGCTCCGTTTAACTGCTTCGGCTTGCCATTTTCGTAATTCGATTACCAATGTCCACAATCACCTCCTCAAGGTCATTTCTCTGGGCATAGAAGAGCCCAAGCCTTGCAGCTGCCCTCACATCGTTGTGGTGGCTTTTTTCAAAGGACCATAACCCAAGAGCTTTCAGCAAGTCATTTGGTATATCTGTCTGATAACCTGCGTTTCGCTGCAAAACCAAGTCTGGATAACATAGTTCGATAGCTGCAATGGTCTCAACTACTGAGTTGTCTCTGGAATAATCATTGTCCCTAACCTCAAATTTTTCAACGACCGCTATGTCGAACTCAAGACTCCGACCAATCTCTTTGAACCAGGTTTTAAAGTTTTGAGCGCCATAAGGCACTACCCAATAGTCAACAAGCTTTGCATTATCCAACAAGACAACCCCTGTTGTACTGGTTTCAATTTTGTTGCTTGATGGATCAATTGCTAAAATCTTCATCAGACACCAACTTTCTCCGTCAGCACACCTGGATAAAGGGCAGTGTTAAACCAATTTTGTTTATTTACCTTTGCAAAGGCAAATAGCGATTTAACTTCTTTTGCTTGCTTCTCAAATTTTCGAATATCTTCTTCTGATTCAAAGATAGGTTTCCCCTTGTATTTAGCAACTGTGACCAGCTTGTATTCCGGAGTGAATACTGGCTTTTCATTTCCTTGATCAAGATTTGCTTCATCCACTTTCACAAAACGAATCGCAACATCGAATAGAAAACCTTCAGTAACAAGTACTTCAATTGATTCCGGTCCAATCACAACTGCTAGTGAATCCGTTACTCGTGTTTTATTCATCAATTCCATTACTTAATCACCAACTTTTCTGTCCGGACAAGTTCCGCACCTTTGACTTTCTTGCCAGATTTAAGCAACTCTTTGAGTGTTTTTTTGTCCGGCGCAAGCGTCACTTTTTTTGTAAAATATTTTTTCGGAAGGTCATCTTCGTTGACCTTGACTGATTCTGGATTCTTAGCAATTTTTATAATCAGGGCACCACTCTTGACCTCGGTTTGACCTGTGATATTCATAGCTGTCATAATGTTATCCTTGACATAATCCAGCTTTTTCTGTGCCGCCTGTTTCTTGGATTTGAAGCTCTCTTCCTCAGCCTTGTACATAGCCACGTCGGCTTCTAGATTCTTGATAACATGGGCATATCCTTCTGCTTTCTGTTCGAATTGTTCTTGCCAATCGATAGCCTCAAGTGTGTCCGTTTTTGTTTCATCATCAATATCCATTTGATAAATTGTAAGGAACTGACCTGTCAGTTCGTATAAACTAGCCATCTTTTTCTACCTCTCTAATTTTGTTTGTAAGTTTTGTTAGTCCAATACCAGATTTAGTCAAATCAGCATTGGACGTGAATAAATGATTTTGATTCATTCTAGCAATTTCGTTTTTAGATAAACATGCCAGGTTTGAAATATCATAGTTTGTTTTATCACCGTCCAGAAAAACGATTGAGTACCCTTTTGGTATCGGTCCGTGATGGCCCTCCCAGACTTTACGATGTTTCAAAACCCATTGATTAGGTTCTCCAATCTTTTCTTTTGGATAACCGTCTGTTGTGTAGTTGATAGTTCCGACAGGTACATAATTCGGAGGTCGATTACCTTTTTTGAACTGCCCGCTGTTTTTTGGCATATTTGGGTATTTCTTCCCCTTATTGTGAGGAGTCTGACCTTTCTCAAACCTCCCTGTCAACCCACTATGTAGATTATTCCTTCTCCGATAATTCCTAATCTGTTTCTCTGTTAGTGATAATTCAAATTTTCGGTTCATTTCATTTGCGACATCACGAGAAATCTTATTTTTTTGAATTGACACAAGATAATCATGTTGCTCCCTCGTCAGCAATCTGCCTTGATAGATTTTCCCAACTGGTAATCCAAGGCGGTTGCGTACGCCGCCTATTTGAGCCTTGGTATAGTTTGTCCCAAATTTCTCATTTAGTAACCTAGTTACTTCGGGAGTTAATCGACCAGGGCATATTTCATGCATGTACTGTGTGTACTCATCCTTCCAGCAAAGCGATCGGGGCATCGACTTCACCTACCTTGTCTTTGAATTTTTCGGCATCTAGCGCCAACTGGCCAGCTTGAAGGATTTGACCCGAGATAGCGACCATTTGTTTCGAGCGCTGCAATTCCACTTTTAATTCATCAGCAGTAAGATCCCTGTCATCCAGAGTCTCCAGTTGAGCAAAAAGAGTATTGGTTAAATCTGTCAATTTATTTCGAACCATCTACTTCGTCACCTCTTTCATCAATTTATTTGCTTCTTTGATTTGCATATCGCACTCTCCGTAGCTCTGGTAATGCTAACGGCTCAGGACGCAATCCTTGAGGCGGTTCGTTGTCGTAGGTGAATCCTGGAAACTCTCTACGAATATTCTTGCGGATTTCTTGACGTTCAATCTCACGCCCCATCTCAAGCAATTCATTACAAGCTCTAATCACTTGCGTGTCCTGCTCTTCCTGAAGTCGTCTTTCTTCAAGTTCCTGTTGTTCTCGTTGGTACACTAGGATTCCTGCTCCTAGAAACCCGATTAGTAAGCCTCCAACACCCATCAACTGGTTTAAAATCGGTGGTTCAAACACTTTCTTTCTCCTTATACATTTGTAAAATTCTTCTCAAATCCACATTTTCTTGTATCAATGCTTTCATTTGAGTTCTTATTTCATCATTGTCTTGATTTAAATCCATAGCAACAACTTTCCAGTCTGTGTTAAATTCTCTATACAATCTGTTCTTGATTTTGGCTAGTAAATTCATGCCACATTCTCCATATTTTCAATAATTCCATCTACAACGTTGTAGAATTGATGTCCCGCTGGAACTACGATTTCTTCATCTGGATCTAATTTTCGACCGTAAGCATATACTGTTACTTTCATTTTTACCCCTTTCGTGTTATAATTCAGTTAGTTATTTTGATTAGCGCCTGACTTTGTTAGGTGCTTTTTTATGCTATTCAATCCCGTAATCTTCAATAACCTGAAGAATAAAACTGTTAGCTCGTGGTCCCTTCGTCGTCCCACTCAGAATATTTGTTACTTCCTGTCGTTTAAAGCCATAAGCAACCGCTAGAGTTGTTTTTTTAATGCCTTTGTCTTTCAAAAAAGCATTGACTTTCTCACGACCGTTTGCGATATCTGGCATATACGTTCCTCCTTTTTACTTTTTTTGTAAATAAGAAACAACTAAAAATTAAACTTTTTTTGTGTTATTGCTTGACAAACTCTATAATAAAGTCTAAAATGAAAGCATAATAAAAACACTAATAAATCTATAAATACCGTTCGCCAAAACATTTTTTATAATTTATTTTTAGTTGTTTTTTTAGTTGTAACTCACTTACAAAAACTATTCTATACTTTTTTCTAGATTATGTCAATACTTTTTTCTAGATTTTTTAGAATATTTTTTGTGACGTCTTAGAAAGGTTGATGTATCAATGTTTTCGACGCTAGAAAAAATTAAAGATTTAGCAAAAAGTAGAGGCATTTCTTTAGCAAAATTAGAAGAAAGTCTAGGTTATAGTACCAATTATTTCTATACTTTAAAAACGAAAACCCCAAATTCTGATCGTCTGCAAGAAATCGCAGACTACTTTAACGTGTCCACCGACTACCTGCTTGGACGTACGGATAATCCAAATATCGCAAACTCAAAAGAGCAATTCTTCTTTGAGGGCAAAGAGGTCAATGTTGAGGAACTCGCTTCGACTGCTATGCGCTTCAATGGTAAACCATTATCAGATGAAGATAAGAAAGCAATCCAGAATATTATCGAAATTTATCTACGAAAAGGATAAATGATTTATGACAGAAAAGGAATTAGCCTATAATTTAGGTATCAAAATTCACATATTTGAAGATGTTCTTTTTCCTGACGAGGCATTCTATATACCTGATTTAAAAACAATGTTTTTAAGTGACGCAATCTCTGAAGATAAAAGAGTCCAGGTAGCATTACATGAAATAGGACATCGCGATCATTCGCCAGATATTTACGAAAATTTCCGTGAGAAGTGCGAGCTGGAAGCAAATCGCAACATGATTCATCATCTCATGAAAGCAGAACTAGATATCGCTGAAGATACTAGCACCTTCAATTATTTAGCATTTATGGAAAAATACAATTTAAAAACTATAGCTGATGAAGTTATGGTTAAGGAAGAGTATTTAGCACTTGTAGGATAGGTAGAAAAAAACATGAAAATAGGAATGAGAAAACCAAGTCTAACCAGAAGTTTAAAAGCTAGAACCACTAGTAAATGGAAAAGACAGATCAAAAAAGCTATTATCCCAGGATATGGTAAGAAAGGGATGGGATGGATTAAAAATCCAAAAAAAGCCATGTATAACAAGGTTTATCATAAGACAACCTTTGGACTTTCAGATTTGTTTAAATCATCCAAAAAGAGAAAAAAGAAAGTAGTCACCAACAAACAGCAATCTATTCTTACGTCTAATAGCAAGAAGCAACACACAGCAAAAGATTACAAAGAGGCATCGCTTTTTTATCTAGTAATTTCTATAATACTGCTTTTTCTGACTCCTCCTTTCGGAGTCATACTTCTGATCTTTAGTTTCATGATGTTTTTGTTCGGACATTTCACTGCAAAACAAGAAAAAGATAGATAATTATAGCGGTTCTAGTGTTGATAAGATTGTTTTCCATGATGATTTCTTGTAAAAGTGACTTAATTTACTACCTAGATTTAACAGTATGGCGTCTCGCCAAAAAAATCCCCACACTCGCCATCGCCAAAACTTGAGTGTGAGGATATCCAGTATAGTAAAAGGCATTAAAAAGCCCTCTTTACTATACCCATTTTATCAAAAAAAGTGAGGTAAAATCAATGCGAAACAAAGTAGCAATCTATGTCAGGGTTTCAACTTCTTCTCAGGCTGAGGAAGGGTACTCAATCGATGAACAGAAAGATAAGCTTGAAGCTTACTGCAAAATCAAAGACTGGAAAATCTACGATGTCTACGTTGATGGTGGTTTCTCTGGCGCTAACACTCAAAGACCTGAATTGGAGCGTTTAATCTCAGATGCCAAACGTAAGAAAATTGATATCGTACTTGTCTACAAGCTAGACCGTCTCAGTCGTAGCCAGAAAGATACTCTATTTCTGATTGAAGATGTATTTACCAAGAACGACGTATCATTTATCAGCCTGCAAGAGAACTTTGACACTTCTACACCTTTTGGCAAAGCTTCGATTGGTATGCTATCAGTATTCGCTCAGCTGGAGCGTGAGCAGATTAAAGAGCGTATGATGTTGGGGAAAGAAGGACGGGCAAAGAATGGAAAATCCATGTCTTGGACTACCATTCCGTTTGGCTACGACTACTCAAAAGAAACTGGCATCCTAACAGTCAATCCAACCCAAGCGCTCATTGTCAACCGTATCTTCACGGAATACTTGAATGGTAAGCCAGTAGTCAAGATCATCAGAGACCTAAACGCTGAAGGTCACGTTGGAAGAAAACGACCTTGGGGCGAAACAATTACCAAATACTTGCTGAGGAATGAAACGTATTTAGGAAAAGTAAAGTATAAAGATAAGGTCTACGAGGGGCAACATGAACCAATCATTACCCAAGAATTATTCGATTTAGTCCAGTTAGAGGTCGAAAAGAGACAGATTTCAGCGCTTGAAAAATACAATAATCCAAGACCATTCAGAGCCAAATATATGCTCTCAGGATTGATGAAATGCGGATATTGTGGTGCTTCACTTGGTCTGAGATATACAAAAAAAGACAAAAATGGAATCTCTCATCACAAATACCAATGCAGGAATCGACACAGCAAAGATTTAGAAAAAAGATGTGAATCAGGGTGGTATTCTAAAGAGGAACTTGAAAGGGATGTAATCAAGGAACTTGAAAGAATTAAATTTGATCCAAAATATAAAAATGAGACACTTGCTAAGAAAGAAGAGACAATCAAGGTCGAGGAGATAAAGAAACAACTCGAACGGATAAATAATCAAGTCTCAAAATTAACAGAGTTGTACTTGGATGAAATCATCACTCGGAAAGAGTTGGACGAGAAAAATGCTAAAATAAAAACAGAAAGACAGTATCTGGAAGAACAGCTTGAAAATCAAAAATCAAATGTGATGAGTCTTAGAAAGAGAAAGTTATCTCGCTTGTTAAAAGATTTTGATATTGAAAAATTAAGTTACGAAGAGGCTTCAAAAATAGTGAAATCTGTGATAAAAGAGATAGTTGTCACGAAAGATGATATGACGATAACGCTAGACTTCTAAAGGGTTTAGCGCCTTTTTGTATTTTAGTCAAAGTAATTAAGATAACTTTATTATACATATTTTCTTCCTCCTACTTATCTATTCGCAGGAAATCAAAAAAAGTTACAGAAATTTGTAACTTTTCGAGAAAATTTTTTATTTTTTATGAACCATGAAACCTGTCGCCTGTTGATTGGCCATAATGGTCATATCTGTAATCTGCACACGACGCAGTTGACAGGTCACATAGACTACTGTGTCTGCGATATCCTGAGCTTGCAAGGCTTCGATTCCCTGATAGACCGCCTCAGCTCGCTCTTTGTCTCCATGAAAACGTACGGTTGAGAAATCTGTTTCGACAATCCCTGGCTGAATGGTGGTCACCTTGATATCCGTTGCGATGGTATCAATTCGCAGTCCATCTGAAAAGGTCTTAACCGCTGCCTTGGTGGCTGAGTAAACAGCTGCACCTGCATAGGCATAGATTCCTGCGGTTGATCCCATATTGATAATATGACCCTGATTGGCTTTTACCATTGCTGGCAAGAAACAGCGAGTAACTGCCATCAAACCTTTAACATTGGTATCCAACATTGTCAACATATCCAACTCTTCATATTCCTGATAAGGTGCTAAACCTAGAGCTAGTCCAGCGTTATTGACCAATATATCAATCTGACCTATCGTTTCTAGAATATCAGAGCAGACAGTCTTTACCATGCTCATATCCGTGACATCTAGTGGAAAAGTACAGACTGTTTGATTTGGATAGGTTGCTGCAAACTCTGACTTGAGAGCCTCTAATCTGTCTGTCCGTCGTCCTGTTAGAACAACATTCTCCCCCTGCTCCAGATATGCACGCGCAATCGCTTCACCAATGCCTGATGTCGCCCCTGTAATCACTACATTTTTTGCCATTTTATATCCTTCTATCTGGTCTATTAGATACTGACAACTTCCTAAGCAGTCCAGTGTTTGGCTGGGTCAAATGGGGTTCCGACAACTTGATCTTCTGATAATTCAAGCACCCCTCGTTTTTGCGGAGCATTTGGCAAATGCAATTCACGAGGACTACACATCATCCCAAAACTCTTTTCACCACGAAGCTCGCCTGGGAAAATGAGATTGCCTTTTGGCATCATAGCTCCAGGAAGAGCCACAATGGTTTTCAGACCGACACGCGCATTGGGAGCCCCTGCAACGATTTGTACTGTCTTGTCACTTGCGACTGCAACTTGGCAGATGTTGAGGTGGTCACTATCTGGATGGGCTACCATCTCGACAATCTCACCAACAACAAACTTAGGTTCCTTGTCGTTGATAATTTCTTCTGTAAAACCTTCCGTTTGCAACTCTTGGTTCAAACGAGCGACTTGCTCATCTGTCAAAAATACTTGACCACGCTCTTCAATTTCAAAGAAACTTGAAACTTCGAAAATATTCCAAGCTACTGTTTCTCCATTCTCTCTGAGAAAAACACGGGCTACCCTGCCTTTGCGTTCCACATCCAATTTAGCATCTCCGCTATTTTTCACGATGACCATAAGGACATCACCGACATGTTCTTTGTTATATGTAAAAATCATTGTTTCCTTTTTCTCCTATTTCAGTCCTGCTAAAAAGTCATTAATTTGTTGCTTGCTTTTACGGTCGCGATTGACAAAACGGCCGATTTCCTTGTCCTTTTCTAGAACAACAAGGCTAGGGATTCCATAAACATCCCAGAGTTTGGCCAAATCCATATACTGGTCTCGGTCCACTCGAATAAAGGTGAACTCTGGATTGGTCTCCTCAATTTCTGGCAAGGCAGGATAGATATAACGACAATCGCCACACCAGTCCGCCACAAAAAGAAAGACCTTCTTCCCATCTTTTTCTACTAAAGATGCCAATTCTTCTAAACTTGCTGGTTGTATCATAAGACTTCCTCCTCATAGATCAGGTCTTCATTTTCATAGACAAAGGTATAATGACGGCCATCCTCAAAAATGACGCCGCCAACCAAGCTCTCCAGACTGCTTTCATAAACTTGAACATAGAGGGTCGCAATTTCTCCCATATCTGAAAAATGGTCTCGCACAATTGCTGTCAATTCTTCCTGAGTCTTCATGAGCTTGCGATCATCTGCAACTTTTTTCGTAGCAAGGGCAAGGCTACCAATACCAAGCAGAGCCAAGCCTGCCATCCACATTTTTTTAGCTTTCATACCATTCATTTTAACACAAAAAACGCTTCAGGACAAATGAGGAAGCAGCAGAAAAGCAAGTAAAAAGCCTCTTCCTTGCAGGAAAAGGACTTCTTATTCTTATTGCCAAGCACCTGAGTTGCCAACGTAGTAGCCATCTGGTGTGTAGGTATTGCGAAGCATCTTACCTGATGAAGCTAGATAATACCACTTACCATTGTCTTTGACCCAATCATTCGCAATCATGGCACCAGAAGAACTTACATAATACCATTCTCCCTTGTCATAAACCCAAGCGCCTGCTTTCATAGCACCTGAAGTTGATAAATAGTACCACTTGCCTTGGTCGTAAAGCCAGTCACTAGCAATCATAGCTCCTGATGATTTAAAGGCATACCAGTTGCCACCTTGATAGAGCCAAGTTTGATTGAACATGACTCCTTTATCGTTCATAAAGTACCAAGTTCCCTTGTCCTTAACCCAATCGTTCTGTACTAATTGACCTTGTTTTTGATAGTACCAATTTTGGTCTGATTTTAGCCAGCTTTCTGCTTTTACAATCGGATAAAGTTCTTTGAAAGATCCTCCATCATCATATTTATGACTAATAGATTTTGTTTTTTCTAGTTTCAACGCGTCATTATCATAATTTGCCCAACCAAAAACTTTTTGACCATTAACAGTCTCTGGTAAAGTAGCAGTGTAAGTCTTGGTTTGATAGTCCCATTTAGCATCGAGGTAAGTGTATTGATCATTTGATTCTTCAATACGATAGTAACCTCTCTTTCCACTATCATTATGAATATCATCCACAACTTTCGTTGACCAGGTCTTGACTTCATTTCCGCTCTTGGCCTCTACCTTGATATCTCCTCTATAACCATATGGAACATAGAAATTTAGGTAACGCCCCTCTACCCCCATCATAGACTTGTCCTTTTCTTGACCTAGGAAATTGGCAGTCTGATCTTGACCATTGAGACTAACCGTCCACTCGATTTTCTCGGTTTTTGGCAAATCCAAGACTTTAATATCTACTTCGTGTCCATTGTTAAATCGAAGAATCTTGCCATCTTGATACTGAACGCCACATTTAACAACCCATTCTTCTTTTAGCTCGAAGGCCTGACCTGAATGAGGAAAAGCTAGTAAAGCTAAACCTGCTAGAGACAAACCGAATAGTGTGATTTTCTTCATTGTAAATCCTCCTTAACTTTTGTTATGTTAATTATATCACTATGTTTTTAATTTACAAATATTATCCTAAATATGCTAGCAAAAAACCTCTGAGATTCTTCTCAAAGGTTCTGATTCTACTAATTACTGTTCTCAACTGCTGCAGTAACAAAGGCAGTGTAGAGTTCTTCTGGGCGGTTTGGACGGCTTGACAGTTCAGGATGATACTGACAAGCTACAAAGAATTTATTTTCAGGAATTTCCACAATTTCGACCAAACGATTGTCTGGAGAAACTCCTGAGAAGACAAAGCCTGCTTCCTCAAACTGCTCACGGAAGGCATTGTTAAACTCATAACGGTGACGGTGACGGCGTTGCACCACTTCTTGATTGTGATAAGCAGCTGCTGCCTTAGAACCACGTTTCAACTTAGATGGGTAAAGTCCCAAACGAAGGGTTCCCCCCATATCCTCAACATCAATCTGATCACGCATGATATCAATGATAGGGTATTTTGTTTCCGGTGCAAGCTCTGCTGAATTAGCACCTTCAAGCCCCAAAACGTGACGAGCAAACTCAATACAAGTCAACTGCATTCCCAAGCAGACACCCAACATCGGAACATCATTCTCACGCGCATAGCGGATGGCTTGGATTTTCCCTTCCGTACCACGTTGGCCAAAACCACCTGGTACGATGATTCCGTCCGCATCAGACAAAAGCTCTGCCACATTCTCTGCTGTCACATCATTGGCATTGATCCAATTGATTTTAACTTCTGCGTCATTGGCATAACCAGAGTGTTTCAAGGCTTCAACCACAGAGATGTAGGCATCTTGCAACTCCACATACTTACCGACAAGGGAAATTTTAACTTGTTTCTTGAGGTTCATTACCTTGTCCACCATAGCTGACCATTCTGTCATATCCGCTACTGGTGCGTCTAATTTCAAATGGTCACAGACAATTTGGTCCATACCTTGAGTCTGCAAGTTCAATGGAATTTGGTAAAGGTGTTCAACATCCAACGATTCGATAACAGCTTCTGGTGCCACATCACAGAACTGGGCTAGTTTGTTTTTAATTCCTTGACCAGCTGGTTGCTCTGTACGAATCACCAACATATTGGGTTGAATTCCCAATCCACGCAATTCTTTTACAGAGTGTTGAGTTGGTTTGGTCTTCATTTCACCAGCGGCCTTGAGGTATGGAAGCAGGGTTGTATGGATATACATAACATTATCCGCACCCACATCTGCCTTCATCTGACGAAGGGCCTCTAGGAATGGCAAAGACTCGATATCTCCTACTGTTCCACCAACCTCTGTGATAATGACATCAGAGTCTGTCGTTACAGCGGCACGCTTGATTTTTTCTTTCAAAGCATCTGTGATATGAGGAATAACCTGAACAGTTGCCCCAAGGTATTCTCCACGGCGTTCCTTACGAAGAACTTCACTGTAAATTTTACCAGTTGTAACGTTGGAATATTTGTTGAGATTGATATCGATGAAACGTTCATAGTGACCCAAGTCCAAATCTGTCTCAGCTCCATCATCTGTCACAAAGACTTCCCCGTGTTGGTAAGGACTCATAGTTCCCGGATCGATATTGATATAAGGGTCAAACTTTTGAATCGTTACTTTGAGACCACGATTTTTCAAGAGACGGCCCAGACTCGCTGCCACAATCCCTTTCCCAATAGACGATACCACACCACCAGTTACAAAAATATATTTCGTAGACATAGATTCCTCTTTCTAAAATGCTCAAGGTCTTGTCAACTACGAGGGGACATAGGAAACAAGACCCTACTAATAAGAATAATCTGGGACAACTGCACCAGATTCACAACTAAAATACAAGAAAATAACTTCTTGAAAAAACAAAAATAGCTCCCTAAGAATTAGGGAGCCCCGACCTCTAAAAGAGGTGCCCGAACAATATGATACCTAAAAATAGGACAATTGTCAATAGCTAACTTTTTATTCCTCGATGTTTTCAGTATCATCATCTGAAAACTCGTCGTCTTCTTCGTTAAGATCCACGTCTTCACCCAAGTCATCAGGAGCAATCTCGTTGATTTCTGCATCGTAAGCTTCCACTTCGTTTTTCTCATCATCTGGATTTTCATCATCATATGAAAGAGCTGGATCTGCTTCGTATGCATCTTCGTCTTCTGGATCATCTGCATTGTAGTCAATGGCATCTGAATCGCCATCCATGAAGGCATTGACGCGTTTTTTCTTAGCTTTTGGTGCCACTTCATCGTCATCATTTTCTTCAAGAGCGATGATTTCTTCGTCGATTTCGTCTACACCATACCATGAACGAAGACCCCATTTGTTGTCTCCAAGTGAGATGAAGCTACCGTCAAAGTTTAACTCTGTGTAGAACAAAGGTAAAGCTTCGCGGATATCGCTGTTTGATGTTCCAAGGTAGTTTTGAATTTCGTTTACAAGATCGCTAAAATGCATCTCATGATCGCGACCACGAAGTTCCAAGATAGCACGCGCTACCTCAATCATAGATAGTTCACTTTTTTCTTGCCCAGCAAATACTTCTAATTCCAAAGCGTTTCTCCTCATTTATACTACTATCGCCAGATCGAACAGACTCTGACCTCATTTTATCATTTACTCTTTATTTTACGATAATTTTGCAGAATAGTCAAAGGTTAAGAAAAAATAAAGGTGAAATATTTCAGCTAATTGAAAGACCTGTGTAACATGACCACAGGTATATTGATTTATTTATAACTCAGAGCTGCAACTCCAATGCCAACCACAAACTGCAAGAGTATTCCTACAGAGATAAAGGATTATTTGTTGCGTCAAATCAAGTAAAAAGATCATTTCAGGTCCTGCCAGTAACTTCGTTTTCTTTCCTTTATTACATTTTCCCTAGAATAGGGAAAAATCCTTCTCTTGTTAATGAGTTTCATAAGAAAAAGGCTGGAGAATCCAACCTTCTCTATTTATTCAGCTAAGAGTACTTCTTTGATGGTTTGCTTTTGGAGTTTTCTGTTGGATAGATAAAAGAGGCTTTCATAAACCACAGAAAAACCGATCAAAGTCCAGAAGCAAACATTCCCATCAAAGTGATGCTCAATCTTTTCAGGAACCGTATCTTTGATCACACCAATCAAGATTTCCATGATAGCGTACTGATAAGCTGTCCCAAGAACAAATCCTAGATAGGCCCAGAAACGATAGGGAGATAGGATATGACCTTGGCATTCACGATCTGTATAGCCAAAAGCCTTCATAAGAGCCAGGGTGTCGCGACTTTCTGAGACGACAATCCCCAATGACAAAAAGAGAATAGAGAAAGAAAGGATCAAGCCAATCATGATCATCATGGTTTGGATGATGTCATCTGTGTAGTCCCTTAGACCAAAGGACAATTGAACCATGGCCGCAAAACACATAGAGCCAAAGACGACAAAAAACAGGATAGATTTTCTCCCCCAAATTAGTGACGAAGACAGTTCTTTTAGGAAGTCTTTCTCTTTCTTAGGAGCCCTCTTTCTCCTTTTGACCTTGATTGGTGTTGGGGACTTTTTCAATAAGCGAAGAGCCGGCGTTTGTAGTTGTCTTCTAGCATAACCAACCGCGATAAGCATAAAAAATGCCGTTGGAAGGACCACAAAAGCAAGCAAGAGCTGCCAATGAAAATGAATGGTGAGTTCTGGCAGGATCCCCTTTTCATTCCGAAAGTCATAAAAATGTCCCATCATAAGAAAAGAAGCGAAATAGCCAAGAAGCGCTCCAATTCCAAAACTGAGTCCAAAGGCCCAAAATCGTTTAGCCAACTGGCCATTGCTATAGCCCAAAGCCTTTAAAATTCCTAATTGTTCCTTGTGATCATCGACAAATTGTTTGATATAAAAACACATGAGAAGGACCGACGTCAAGGACAAGACGACTCCACTGACCATAGCCACCATCCAGGAAAGCGAAACCTGAGCGTCATAGTAGGTCTGAATCATGGGATTGGTTTTAGAAATCTCCAACTGCTCGATATCAAGGTAAAAATTCAAGAAGAGATTGGCCACAAAGACCGCACAAGCTCCAATGATACCTACGACAACTAATTTTCGAATATCTTTTACTGAAAACATGGCTTACCATCCAATCTCATAAGCAGTCTGAGGCTGATCATTGGTCACAACTTCGGTAATCTTGCCACTATTGACACGAATAATAGTTCTTGCCATATTCGCAATATTTTGGTTGTGCGTCACCATGATGAGGGTAAAGCCCAGCTTTTCCTTTAACTCCCAGATATAGTCGAGAATCTTGCGTCCTGTTTCTTCATCGAGGGCTCCCGTCGGCTCATCTAAGAAAAGAATCTCTGGCTTTTTGGCCAAGGCCCGAGCAATGGAGACTCTCTGCTGTTCCCCACCTGACAATTCACTCGGATACTTGTCCAGCTTATCGCCAAGTCCCAAATCTTCGATAATCTGCAAAAAATCATGATTGTTTGCCAGGTCTGCCCCCATCTTTACATTCTGTCTGACTGTTAGATTAGGCAATAAATAATACTGCTGAAAAATAAAGGCAATCTTCTCACGTCTAAAGGCTGTCAATTGAGTATCTGTGAGTTGAGCTAAATCCTGTCCTTGAATGAGGATATGTCCCTCGTCTACCTTTTCTAAACCTGACAGAACGTTTAAGAGAGTTGACTTGCCTGATCCAGAAGGACCGAGGATAACCACATCATCCTGGTCTTGAATCTGCAAATCAATCCCTTTTAAAACCTTGGTTTGGCCGTAACTTTTGTGCACATTTTCTAGTTGAATCATTTCTTTCCTACCATTTCTTTGATGAGAGATTGACAAACCTCTGTCAGTAATCCAATCACTTCTTCCATGCTGAATTGATAAATGCCAGAAGCAACCATTGAGGCCATCCCGTGCGAGTAGATAAATAGATGCTGGTACAAGCGACCAGCCTCCTCTACATTCAAAGGATAGTCTGCGACGATTGAATCCAGAACCAATTGGTAACTATGATCCTTCATGGGAAGAAAATCTTGAAAGCGACGAATCGGATCTTTGCTGGGATTTTGGAAAAGCAATTGAAAGAGTTGGGATTCTTTTGAGGCGAAAAGGATATAAGCAACCCCGACGGATCGAAAAGGCTTCTCATCTTCTAAGGCCTTACGAATATACTCCACCACTACCATTTCCGCAGCACCAATAACCTCTGCTTGTAACTCGGCCATATTGGCAAATTGCCCAAAAATGACTCTTGGTGTGGCTCCCAGTTGCTCCGCTAATGCTCGAGCCGTCAAACTAGCCATGCCCTCTTCTCTCACCAATTGTAAAGCTGTCCCAATGATAGCCTCTTTACTAAATTTAACCTTTGGTGGCATAAGACTCCTTTCACGCAACATTCGTTGCGCAACACTTGTTGCATAAAGAATACCATAAAAAAGAAAGACTTGTCAAGAAAAAACTGTAAAACACAAAACAAAAAGACAGCGAACTTTTTATTTCTTTGCTACCCAGCCGATGGCATCGATTGGTGGATTTTCGGTATCAATCCAGATGAATTCAATGCCGATTTCCCCATTTTTAAACTTAGTCAAACGAATGCCGTTGATTTCAAGTTCATTAAGTCGTTGACCTGTCAAGACTTCTCGTTCTTTCAACTGGAAAACTTAAGGGGGAACTAATACAAATCTTCTAAGCTTCTATATTCAATGATTTCATTTTTGATAATATTCTTTTTAAACTCAAAATGTTTTAAAGGATTATCGATTAACACTAACTTTGGAATATCATCTAGGTTAGTAACTAAGGATAAAATAAAATCTGATTTAAACTCTTTGGCTTTTTCATATTCTCTGGCAGTCAAACGAATGCGACCCTTAGGTTTTCGAATCACTTTAGCTTCAGCAAGGTAGGAATACTCTTGAACACCTACTTGGAAATCATATCCATCACCATAAATACGGGCATCGGTCAATAGTCCACCTTGGAATTTTTCTTCTTTATCAAAGTTGAGTATAAAATAATTTTCTGCTTCCATTCCAGTTTCTTGTAGACGTTTGAATTTAGTTCGAATTATTGGTTTTTCAACGATGGTTATGCCTATTTTCTTTCCTTCACTAGCAAGTAACATTTTAACGATTTCAGCATAACTATGAACATCTTCATTTCCAAACATCATATCAATTAAATCTTTACGAAAACGGTAAACTTCAGCTTTCTGCCACCAACCTTTTCGATTATTGTCAAAATAAGGATCAAATAAATCCATTCTATTTTTTACAACTCCAGTTGTTTCAGCAATTTCCAAAGAAACCACATAGTGATAAAACTCCGACTTACTAGAACATTGAAATTCTTTTATAAAAAGCTTGTCAAACTTTGCCAGACCGTAGCCAATTAAATTTATAGTAGATTGAAATAAAATATGAACAAATCGATTAGGAAAGTCAAATTAATTTCTAGAAATGTTTTAGCAGTCACGACGTACTATTCTAACTTCAACCAACTATAACAATTCATAATGCGGGTGTTTAGACATCACTTTCTCCATCAATAGATATTGATTCCATCATACCAAAAAAACACGGCATCACACCGTGTTTTGATAGATTAATATTATTTTTTTAAGGCATTAATAATGTTTCTTGTAAGTTTTTTACCCGCACCTTGATTTTTGGGATGAGTCCGTAGATATGCGTGGACTTTAGTACCAGTATCAGAACGAGTATATCCATTTGTATTGACAATTTTGTTTTGTAAGATTTTCTTTAGAATTCCCATTTTACTTACCCTAAAAATTTCAAATTAACTTCTTCATCTCATCAATACGTGCTACGGTCGCGTCGTATTTAGCTTTGTAGTCGGCTTGTTTGTCGCGTTCTTTTTGGACGACTTCTGGTTTGGCGTTGGCTACGAAGCGTTCGTTAGAGAGTTTCTTACCGACCATGTCCAGTTCTTTTTGCCATTTAGCCAGTTCCTTGTCGAGTCGAGCCAGTTCTTCTTCGACATTGAGGAGGTCAGCGAGTGGCAAGTAGATTTCTGCTCCTGTGATGACGCTTGACATAGCCAGTTCAGGTGCAGGGATGGTTGACGCGATTTCCAAGTGTTCTGGATTTGTGAAGCGTTTGATGTAGTTGACATTGCTGTTAAAGAAAGCTTCCAAGTCGCTATCATTTGTCTTAACAAGAATGGTGATTGGCTTGCTTGGGGCTACGTTTACTTCCGCACGCGCATTACGAACAGCACGGATCAAGTCTTTGAGGCTTTCGACACCTGTGTGGGCAGCAAGATCTTCAAAGGCTGAGGTGACAGTTGGGTATTCTGCTGTAACGATAGAGCCTTCTGAGATTTGTCCAAAGATTTCCTCTGTCACGAATGGCATGATTGGGTGGAGGAGACGAAGGATCTTGTCCAAAGTATAAAGGAGAACAGAACGTGTGATGACTTTCTCTTCTTCGTTGTCGCTATAAAGGACTTCCTTGGTCAACTCAACATACCAGTCCGCAAACTCATCCCAGATGAAATTGTAGAGGATGTGTCCAGCTACACCAAACTCAAACTTATCAAAGTTGGCAGTTGCTTTTCCGATAGTTTCATTGAGATTGTGAAGAATCCAGCGGTCTGTGACATTTCCAGCTTCCTTGTTGACAACTTTTTCCACATTTGCAGTTGCTTGCTCAAGGGTCAAACCTTCATTGTTCATGAGAATGTAGCGAGAGATGTTCCAGATCTTATTAATGAAGTTCCATGAAGCATCCATTTTCTCGTAAGAGAAGCGCACGTCTTGCCCTGGTGCTGAACCATTTGAAAGGAACCAACGAAGGGCATCGGCACCGTATTTCTCGATAACATCCATCGGGTCAATCCCATTACCGAGTGACTTAGACATCTTACGTCCTTGCTCATCACGGATAAGACCGTGAATCAAAACGTTTTGGAATGGCTGACGACCTGTGAATTCCAAGGATTGGAAGATCATACGAGACACCCAGAAGAAGATGATGTCGTAACCTGTTACCAAGGTTGAAGTTGGAAAGTAACGTTTGAAGTCTTCTGAGTCGACATCAGGCCAGCCCATGGTCGAGAATGGCCAAAGGGCAGAACTGAACCACGTATCTAAGACGTCTTCGTCCTGAGTCCATCCGTCGCCTTCTGGAGCTTCTTCACCGACATACATTTCACCCTCAGCATTGTACCAAGCAGGGATTTGGTGGCCCCACCAGAGCTGACGAGAGATAACCCAGTCGTGAACATTTTCCATCCATTGGAGGAAGGTATCGTTGAAACGAGGTGGGTAGAATTCAACCTTGTCCTCTGTGTCTTGGTTGGCAATAGCATTCTTAGCCAATTGGTCCATCTTGACGAACCATTGCGTTGACAAGCGTGGTTCAACCGCAACACCTGTACGTTCTGAGTGACCAACACTGTGGACACGTTTTTCGATTTTAACGAGGGCACCGATTTCTTCCAACTTGGCAACGACTGCCTTACGAGCTTCAAAACGATCCATACCTGCAAATTCGAAGGCCAAGTCGTTCATAGTTCCGTCGTCGTTCATGACGTTTACTTGTGGCAAGTTATGACGTTGACCAACCAAGAAATCGTTTGGATCGTGGGCAGGAGTGATTTTCACGACACCAGTACCAAACTCAGGATCTGCGTGCTCGTCTCCAACGATTGGAATCAATTTATTAGCGATTGGAAGGATAACATTTTTACCAATCAAGTCCTTGTAGCGTGGATCTTCTGGATTGACCGCAACGGCAACGTCCCCAAACATGGTCTCAGGACGAGTGGTCGCAACTTCAAGGGCGCGTGAACCATCTTCTAACATGTAGTTCATATGGTAGAAGGCACCTTCGACATCCTTGTGAATCACCTCGATATCAGAAAGGGCTGTGCGAGCTGCTGGGTCCCAGTTGATGATAAACTCACCACGGTAGATCCATCCTTTCTTGTAAAGGTCCACAAAGACCTTGCGAACAGCTTTTGACAAGCCTTCATCAAGAGTAAAACGCTCGCGAGAGTAGTCTACAGAGAGTCCCATCTTGCCCCATTGTTCCTTGATGGTAGTGGCATATTCGTCTTTCCATTCCCAGACCTTCGTCAAGAAAGACTCACGACCAAGGTCATAACGGCTAATCCCCTCGCCACGCAAGCGCTCCTCAACCTTAGCCTGAGTCGCAATCCCCGCGTGGTCCATACCTGGAAGCCAAAGCGTATCAAAGCCTTGCATGCGTTTTTGACGGATAATGATATCTTGAAGAGTTGTATCCCAAGCGTGACCAAGGTGAAGTTTACCAGTTACGTTTGGTGGTGGAATCACGATGGAATAAGGCTTAGCATTTTTATCGCCTGAAGGCTTGAAAACATCCGCATCAAGCCATTTTTGGTAACGACCAGCCTCAACCTCGGCTGGATTGTATTTAGGTGAAAGTTCTTTAGACATGTGTTTGTCCTTTCTCTATTGTTTTCATTTTTTCTTGAATCTGCTTAGCAGCTTCTTCTGCAGATAGATTCGTATTATTTATCTTAAAGTAGTGGTGCAACTCATTCAATTGATGTTGAGAATTTAATTGAAGTGCTTCAGCTGTCTCTAAAATTTCTCTTTCAGATACCTCAATATGTCGTTTTAAGGGTTTGTGCTTTAATCGATTCTCCGTTCGATTTCGACGTAAGCGCTCTTCAAGGCTTGTTTCCAATTCAACAAAAAGAATCTCTTGATGATAGTCATCCAACAAATCCTGAATTTGCTTCAAATACAGCAACTGGTACTGATTTGAAAAATCAATCACGTCTGTTAAAATCACCGACCGCTGATTCCTAGCACTTGCTCCAAGGAAAGAAAAGGTCATTCCACGAACAAATTCCCACATCTCCTCTGTATAATCCTGATAGATTTCTAGTGCAAAATCGATGGCTTGATGGTTATAAAAGAGGGTAACATTCGTCAGTCGAGATAACTCTTGACCAATCGTCATTTTCCCAGAAGCTGGAGCCCCAATGATGAAAAGATGCATCAAATTACCTCCCACTCACTCCTCAGCAAGCCATATCTCAAATCATCACAGCGATTGCCTTGGGCATCTTTGCGGTCTCTTATTCGAGCTTCGAGGGTAAAGCCAAGCTTTTCCGCGACTCGTTGACTTTGGACATTGTAGCCAAAGCAAGACAATTCTACCTTGTGAAGCCCCAATTCTTTAAAAGCCAGATCAATCAAGGCACGCGCCGCTTCTGGCACATAACCGCGTCCCCAATAGTCTGGATGTAAGGTATAGCCAATCTCAAGTACATCGTCTTCGTGCCGATGGTTGAAATCAACAGAGCCGATGATAGTATCGGTCCCTTTAACCACTATGCCGTAACCTGCTGGGAGATTATCCTTTTCATTGCGCTCAGGAAGGATATGCTCTAGATAATAAATCTCATCTTCCAAGGTCTTGACAAGTGGAAAGCCTGCTGGGTAAGCGACCTCTGGCAAACTAGCGTAGGCATAAATATCATCTGCATCCTCTACAGTACGGATTCGCAAGACCAGACGCTCCGTCTCGATTCTTTCTGGTAATTCAGCTCTTGTCATCCTTCTTCCTCGCTTTCTTAATGAAGCTTCCCATAGGATCGACTCGGTCATCTAGATAACGATAAACGCGCTGGTGGCCATCCCCCATAAAGTAAGTCGGCGCAAAGCGGTCATTCTTAAAATGCCCCTTGTCATCCAAGAGCTCTGGATTAACTAGTCGTTCGATAATCTTGGCAAAGATGTGACAAATACCGTCTTCCTCAATAATTCTATCAACTTGACATTCTAAAACGACTGGACAGTCCTCTAAAATCGGTGCCTGAGTTCGTTCAGAAATCTCGTAGTCTATCCCCAGGTGTTTCAATTTCTCTCGATGACTGATAAAACCAGCCTGCTCCATCTCGAGCATGAGATTTTCCTCAGGGATATTCACAGTAAACTTCTGGTAATACTTGATTTGCTCAGCCGCATTTTCCTCAGCACCAACACCAATGACTAGCCAATCTCCCAAGCTATAAGAGGAACTGCAGGTCGTGATATTCTGCTCAAAGTTCTGATCCTGATACCCCAAAATGAAGATAGGAAAACCATAGTAGAGTTTACTTGTTTTAAAAGATTGCTTCATAACAACCTCCTTTTACTAAGACGCAAAAGAAAATCCCTGCCATCTACATGACAGGGACGAATATGTTATCCGCGGTACCACCCAATTTCGGGCAGTTGCCCGCAACTCTCGTCTTTAAAACAAAAAGACACTTTTATTTCATTTTCAGCCATTAGCAACTAGTTTTGACACATTTGTGGACTTCTCAGCGCCGCCACTTTCTGTAAAATGTGGGATTCAAAACACCTCTAATGGCTCTATTGTAGCAAGATTTTTTCGGAAATGCAAGGGACAAGAAAGATTACTTGAACTTGATACCATTTTCTTTCAATTTCTTAATAGTAGCTGGTCCGATTCCTTTCAAGGCAAGGAGTTCTTTTTCAGTCCAGTTTTTGAAATCTGACGCAGACTTGATACCTTCATCATAGAAAGTTTTGGCACGGTCAAGTGGAAGTCCACCCAAGTTTGCTGCAAAATCTTCTACAGAATTGGCTACTTTTTGAGCTTGCTCTTTGGTAGCTTCTACTGCTTGCTCAACTTTTTTAGAAACAGCCTTACCAGCTTGGCTTGCTGACTGCTCTGCACGTTTCACGACTTTCTTTGTCTCTTCTACAACCTTAGTCACAGTACTTGAAAAGGCACCTGCGCGACGGAGGCTATTTCGTAATTGTTTTTTACGATTGAGTTTCTTTGACATGATAAAATCCTTTCAATAAAAAACCCCTGTTCTGACAAGGATTTAATATAAATATTCTATCAAGATTTTAGTAAAAAATCAAGAATCTATCTCGTTTAATAATTTCTCTCACCAAACAAGCCTTCTGGCAAGTCATGGAATCCTTTACCTGCCTTGAAGTTTTCAAATTTTCCAAGCAAGAACTGATAAGCATCCAAGCGACTTTCGTAGCGAATCATAGCATCTTTGGCACGCTCGTCTTGGTCCTCTTCGTAGACTTTTTGGCTTTCCTTGTGCGCCATGTCGTTAATCATGATCTGGGTATTGACCCAGGCTTCAAATTCCTTCATAAATTCTTGTTCGTAACTCATTTTTTCTCCTTATTCTAATCCACGAAAATAGTCCGTATCAATCTCTCGGTAGGGCTGGATATCCTGAACGTATTCCAGCACACCTTGGAATTCTCCGTTTTCATCGTGTACTGCGGCATAGGTGATGTGGACAAACTTGCCTCGCGACTCCGACTTGAACCACATTTCATACTTGTCCTTGACTCCCTCACGAAGACCCTTCATGATAGTCTTGACCTTGTCCAAGTACTTAGGTGGATGGCAAAGTTCGACATTCCGTCCAACTTGGGACGGTGTCCGTTTGAAAATCATCTCATCAGCTGGCGTATTGTCATTGTAATACTGGAAAATATCGTCTTTATTGACAAAGGTAATCTCCATAGGGAGGTGATTAAGGATGAGATTGGCCTGCTCAACTGAGAGATAGCCATTGCCAAAAGCCTGTTGACTATGGCGATCCAGCACTGCTTCCTTTTCCTTAGGGGTAAAGGTAATGATGAACTGGCCTTCAGGCGTATCGATAACTTGCTGAACTTGACCTTCTGCCATTTCTAGCTGTACGGGCTCCTCTGCGCTCTTTTCCTCAACGAAACTCTGTCTTTCTGGCACCCATTTCTCAGACGGACGGATGATAGCATAGCCGTAGGAATCGCTCTCCTCCGCAATCTGAAGCCAGTCATCCTGAGTAAAGGACTCAAGGAGAATCATGAGAAGGATGGACTCTTCCTTGAAAATCATACTTTCAAACTCTGTCGCAAAGGCTTCAAAAGCTTCCTTTACACTGCTAATCGGCACTTCTGGTAATGACTTGGCTGTCGTTAGAGCTGTTTGAAAGAGTTCTCTGATCTGGTCATCCACTCCCCACATGACCTTAGGAGGTGAATCGTGTCCATAGCGCTCCATGATAGGAAAGAAAAGTTCTTCTTTACGTTGGTAATGGATGTCAAATTGACCCACAAGTCCCATCTGACGCACCAAGCCCTTGCGCATCTCCACCAGCATTTCTTCATCTTCCATCGACTCATAAGTATCTAACAATCTCCGAATGCGAATCAAGGCAGCACGGAGAGCCAGATTTTCATCCTTGAAGACGCGAACTGGGTGTCCTGGGTGCTCGGTATCTGCAACTTCGACATCCTTAACAGCATTTTTAAAAAGGTTGGCATGGACATCACAGAGCTCCATAACATCTTCAAAGGTGACACCTGAGTCTGAGTTCATCAGCTCGTGCTCCATAAGGGAAATCTCGATGGCTGAAACACCTGTAAAGGTCGCATCAAAGCGCTCCTGAACTGACTCAGGAGAGGCGCCATTATGCAATTCTAACAAAATATCCCGTAGGACATGAATCCGTTCATCTGCCATTAGTCTAATCCAATCACTTCGTAGCCATTTGCTTCCAGCGTACGAACAATCTTATCCATAGGAGTTCCTTCAAGCTTAGAACCCTGCTTAAGCGATACTTTGCGCCCGACGGTATTGCGCATCAAGGGATTGGCTAGAGGTTTAAAACCCAGCTCCACTAAGATTTCCAAAACTTCTGGATGCTTGTCCACCACTTCTGCAACAGGAATTGACACATCGATGATATTGTCCATGACGACCTCCATTATCGTTTATAAATGATATTATTTATTTTATTATACCATAAGGATGACTGGCACACACCAAAAAAGAGGGTTGCCCCTCTTCTTTAGTTCTTATCCAGATTGCGTAGCATCTCGTCAATCTTGTTTCCATATTCAATGGATTCGTCTTTGACGAAGGTCAAATCTGGGATTTTGTACAATTTCAAATTACGACCAAGTTCACGTTTGATGGTACCAGTTGCTTTTTCAAGCCCAATTTGAGCTTTCTGATTATCCGAAGCAAGGTTACTCAAAATGGTGTAGTAAACCTTGGCAACAGACAAGTCACCTAGCATCTGAACATCTGTAATGGTCACACCTTGGACACGCGGATCACGGACTTTCTTTTGCAAAATCTCATTGACTTCACGCTTGATTTCCATGCCCACACGATCCGTACGGAAATGATTTGCCATGATATTCCTTTCTCTACTTTGAACCAAAAGCTAGGCCAGCAGACCTAGCTATTTTTAAACTTATTGATTTTCAATTCAAATTGAAATGAAGTGCAATTTGAACTCATCCGCTTCTTTCGCTGTGGTGAAAGTGATGGAACTGATTTATCAGTCCCATCACAGGGGATTTTTGAGACTCTAGGCTTAAAAATAAGCAATGAAACCATCGGTTTGCTTGCGTCCCTCACCACCTAAGAAAGGAGCAAAAATCTTATCTCTTGATTTCTTCCATGACATAGGCCTCAATCACATCATCAGTCTTGATATCATTGTAGCCATCAATCATCAAACCACCTTCACGACCGTTTGTAACTTCTTTGACGTCGTCTTTGTAGTGTTTCAAGCTTGCAAGTTCGCCATCATAGATAACGACACCGTCACGGATAACACGGACTTTAGAGTCACGGGTAACCTTACCGTTGATAACCATGAATCCACCGATAGTTCCCACTTTAGATACCTTGAAGGTTTCACGGATAACTGCTTCACCGATAACTTTTTCTTCGAATTCTGGATCAAGCATCCCTTTCATAGCTTCTTCCATCTCTTCGATAACCTTATAGATAATGCTGTGGAGACGGATTTCAACATCGTCAGCTTCTGCTTGTTGACGAGCTTGTGGTGTAGGGCGTACGTTGAAACCAACGATAAAGGCATTTGAAGCTTCCGCAAGGGTCACATCAGATTCGTTGATGGCACCAACTGCTGAGTGAACGATGGTAACTTTGACACCTTCTACGTCGATCTTTTGAAGTGATGCAGAAAGAGCTTCCACAGAACCTTGTACGTCGGCCTTGATGATCACGTTAACTGACTTAAGTTCACCAGCTTTAAGCGTATCAAAGAGGTTTTCAAGGCTAACACGTTGAGTAGCTTGACGTTGTTTCATGAGGGCACGTTTGGCACGCTCTTCACCTGCTGCACGCGCAGATTTTTCATCTTCGTAAACAGCAAAGTGGTCACCCGCCATCGGTGCTTCGTTCAAACCTGTGATAGAAACTGGTGTTGATGGTCCAGCAACTTTAACACGACGACCAAGGTCATTGGTCATAGCACGGACACGACCGAAGGTATTTCCGACAACGATTGGGTCTTGAACATTCAAGGTACCTTGTTGAACAAGAAGGGTTGCGACCGCACCTTTTCCTTTATCCAAGCGAGCTTCGATAACTGTACCAATCGCACGAACTGTTGGGTCTGCCTTGAGTTCTTGGATTTCAGCCACAAGAAGGACTGTTTCCAACAATTCTTCGATATTTTGATTGAATTTAGCCGAGATTTCAACAAATTCAGAATCTCCACCCCAAGCAGTTGACATAACACCATGCTCTGCCAATTCACCGATAACGCGTTCTGGGTTAGCACCTGGTTTATCAATCTTGTTGATGGCTACGATGATTGGAACGTTAGCTGCTTTTGAGTGGTTGATGGCTTCGATAGTCTGAGGCATAACCCCGTCGTCAGCCGCTACAACCAAGATGGTAATATCGGTAACAGATGCACCACGCGCACGCATAGAGGTAAAGGCCGCGTGTCCTGGTGTATCAAGGAAGGTAATCTTCTTGCCATTTTCAACGATTTGGTAGGCACCGATATGCTGAGTGATACCACCTGCTTCACCTGTCGCAACACGAGAATTACGAAGGGTATCTAGGAGGGTTGTTTTACCATGGTCAACGTGACCCATGATGGTTACAACTGGTGGACGCTCAACCAATTCATCTTCATTAAGATAACCATCTTCGACAAAGAAACGTTCGATGTCGGCATTATCCACTTCAACCTTTTGTTTGGCTTCGATACCGTAATCCACCATGAGGAGTTCAATTGTTTCCCCATCCAAGGATTGGTTTTGTGTGGCCATGACACCCATCATGAAAAGTTTCTTAACAATTTCAGCTGGTTCACGTTTGATACGTTTTGCGATTTCCGCAACGGTCATACCATCTGTATATTCAAATTCTGTTGGCAATTCATGGAATTTACGCTCTGTAACAGGTTTTGGAGCCTGATTACGGTTGTTCTTGTTATTGCCTTTTTTGTTCTTCTTGTTATTATTCCAGTTACTATTCTTTTGATTTCTCACTTGATTTTGACTACTTCGATTCTTTTGTTGTTTTCTAGGACCATCTTCTTCGCGATCATAATCGTCACGATTTTTGTCTGGTCGAGCTTGTTTTTTACGACGTGTATCCACTGCAGGTTCTTTTTTCTCAGGGACGACTTCAACCACTGCTTGAATTTGCTGTGCTTGTTGCGCTTGTTCAGCTAACTTAGCCGCCTCTTCAAAGATTTCCTCTGGTTCCTTGCGTTTATTAGCTTGAGCCAAGGCTTCTTTAGCAGCTTGATACTGCTTGAAACGTTCCTCACTTGAACGTGCGTACTCTGCATTTTGCTCAGCTTTTAGGGCTGCTGCACGGGCTTTAAAGTCAATACGTGGAGCCGCTTGATTTAAACGTTTGTCCTCTTGTTGACGGCGCTCATTTCCACGATTTTGCTGACCTTGCTGTTTCTTAGCTTGGTCATTAAAGCGACGATTGTCGCGGTTGCCTTGACCTTGTTTTCCACCATTACGGCCATCGTTTTTCTGACGGTTGCCGTTTTGTTGTTGGTCACGGTTATTGCCCTTATTTTGCTTGCGTCGTTCTGCCTGCTCTTTGGCACGAGCTTCACGCTCAGCCTTAAAATTACGACTTTGCGGTTTAGCTACTACTTTTTCTGTTTTAGGAGCAACTGGCTCAGCCGCTTTTGCCTCTTCCTTGGCTACAGCTGGTTTAGCTGGCTCAGATTTTTCGGCTTTCTTTTCTGCACCTGCTTTTGGTGCTACAGGTTTTGCTTCTACTTTCGGAGCAGCAGACTTAAAGCTGGCAGCGATTTTTGCAGCGACAGCTTCTTCCACACTTGATGAGTGGCTTTTCACATCCAAGCCCAACTCTTTTGCACGCGCTACAACTTCTTTACTTTCTTTTCCAAGTTCTTTTGCGATTTCGTACAATCTTTTCTTAGACAAATCATGTCCTCCTCTTCTATTCCATAAGAGACCTCATTTTCTTTGTAAATCCAGCATCTGTCACAGCCAAAACCTTTCTCGATTTCCCGACTGCTATGCTTAATTCCAGTGTTGAAAACACGGTTACAATTTCTACTTGATAATAATGACTTTTATCTTGAATCTTCTTGGTTAGATTGGGTCCAGCATCATGGGCTAGAAAGACCATCTTGGCCTTGCCATCTTGAATGGCCTTGACCACCAATTCTTCACCCGATATGATCCGCCCTGCTCGCTGAGCAAGTCCCAAGAGATTGCTTATCTTTTGCTTATTCAAGTCCTAACTCTCTTCTTTTCACTTTGTGATCCACATAAGCGATCAACTCATCATAAAAGCTTTCTTCCACTTCCATGCTAAAGCTGCGGTTAAAGACCTTCTTCTTTTTCGCCTCTAGGGCTTCTGCATTGTCTAGCTTGATATAAGCGCCGCGGCCATTGGCCTTGCCTGTCGGATCAATAAAGACTTGTCCTTCCTTGTTCTTGACAATGCGGAGCAAATCACGCTTATCAATCACTTCGTTAGACACGACAGACTTGCGCAAAGGGATTTTTCTCGTTTTCATCTTTCCCTCCTCTAGCAGCTTTTATTCTTCTACAGTATCGTTTTCTACTTCCAAATCTACCGAACCAGCTTCTTCAATGGCTTCAAATTCGCTAGCAGACTTGATATCAATACGGTAACCAGTCAAGTGAGCTGCCAAACGAACGTTTTGCCCACGACGACCGATGGCAAGAGAAAGCTTGTTATCAGGAACAACCACCAAGGCACGTTTGCTGTCGTTTTCATCAAAGATAACTTGGTCAACTTCAGCAGGAGCGATGGCATTGTAGATAAATTCAGCTGGATCTGCTACCCACTCGATAACGTCGATATTTTCTTCGATTGGCACCATTCGGTCGCTCTTGGCATCGTAGCGAGCTGGGTGGAATTTGCTGGTAATCTTCTTGATATTAGCACCACCACGTCCAACGATTGTACCGATAGCATCTACGTTTGGATTGTGGCTACGAACGGCAACCTTAGTACGGTCACCAGCTTCACGAGCCACGCTCATGATTTCAACAGTTCCGTCATAAACTTCTGGAATTTCTTGCTCCATCAAGCGTTTGATCATTTCTGGATGGCTACGGCTAACAAAGACATTCACACCACGAGGGTTATCTTCAACTTTGTAAACGTAGACTTCGATACGATCATGAGAAGCAAAAACTTCTCCAGGGATTTGGTCTTGTTTTGACAATTGGGCTTCGATACTGCCAAGGTTGACATAGATGAAGCGGTTGTCAAAGCGTTCTACTGTACCAGACATGATTTCTTGCTCATGTTCTTTATAAGTATTGTAAGTGATGGCACGTGTTTGCTTGCGCATTTTTTCCATGATGGTTTGTTTGGCAGACTGGGCTGCTACACGACCAAACTCAGCAGGTGCTTCTTCAAACTTGATTTTATCCCCAAGCTCATAGGCTGAATTAATGGCAAGAGCATCTTTCAAACTGATTTCCAAACGGCTATCAAATACTTCATCAACAACTTCACGGACAGTATAGACTGTAAAGTCACCTGTTTTTTCGTTGAAGTCAATGGCTACACTGTCTGATTGACCATAGCGTCTGCGATAAGCGGAACGAAGCGACTCTACTACTGCGTCGATGATATCTTCTTTTTTGATTCCCTTGTCTTCTTCCAAAATGCGGAAGGCCTCTAGCATTTCTTTACTCATGTTTTCTTCACTTTTGAATCCTCAAAAGCTATCCTTTCTTTTTCTATAATTTAACTGCTAAACGTGCTTTTGATACTAAACTGTATGGAATTTGGACGGTTTTCTTACGCGTCTTGTCCATATATTCCATGGTCAACTCGTCCTCTTCAAAGGCCAACAAGGTTCCTTCAAAGACCTTTTGCTTATCGATGGCTTGGTAGAGCCCGACATGGATGTATTTCCCAACCGCTCCAGCGACTGCATCCTTGGTTTTCAAAGGACGTTCCAAGCCTGGACTGGTGATTTCTAGGAAATATTGTTCTGGGAAGGGATCTGGCTTGATGGTGTCTAGGACAGGACTGATAATTTCTGTCAAGTCTGCCGTGTCGTTCAAGGTAATTCCTTCAGGTTTATCTACAAAAATACTGAGAATCATGTCACTGCCAATCTTTCCGTACTCGATATCCACGAGTTCGAAGGGCTCTTGGATGACAGGTTCTACAACTTCTCTGACTAATTCTACGATTGTTGCGATTGCGTCCACCTCCTCATAAGTAAGAGGCGAAGATATTTCCCCGCCTCACTTTCTCATATTCTTACTTTTAGTATAGCACGTTTGCCAACTTATGTAAAGCAAAAGCACTTATACAGCCTGATTTCAGGCTATTTCTTAAAATTCTGCCTCAACTCGGTAGATAACTTGACCCTTGTTTGAGAATTTTTGCTCGTATTCTGTCATGACATTGCCTTCAAAATCACTGGCATGCAAATCTAGCCAGACACCATTGAGTTTCATACCATACTGAGAAAAACTCACTAGGCTGTACTCAAACAAGCCACGGTTATCCGTCTTGAAATGAATTTCTCCATTTTCAGGCAAGATACGCTTGAAGGTATCCAAGAAGGTCTTGTAGGTCAAACGACGCTTTTCATGGCGCTTTTTAGGCCATGGATCTGAAAAATTCAGATACAAGCGATCAATCTCACCGTCTTCAAAGTAGTCTGTCAAATCAGAACCATCTACCCACAAGAGCTTGATATTAGGCACTCCAACTTCAAGCACCTTGTCCAAAGCGTAGCTCAAAACTGACTTTTGAATATCAATCCCGATATAGTTAATATTAGGGTTTTGTTTGGCCATACCTGAAACAAAGGCACCCTTTCCACTTCCAACTTCCACATGAATGGGGTTGTCATTGCCAAACAAGTCCCGCCATTTTCCCTTGGCTTCCAAGGGATTGAGGACCACATACTGGGGATTTGCCTCTAGTAATTCTGTTGCCCCTTTACGATTTCTAACTCTCATCTTCTCTTTCCATACTTGTCTCGGAAGTGACGCAAGCCATGAATCTCCCGATTGACATTTTCTAAATCTTGGTTCATATAATACTTGGAAATCTGGCTCAAATAAGATAATTGACCGTACCAATACAATTTATTTAATACCGTCTGATTGTACTTGTAACCGTAGTAGGTCAACCATTCCTTCCACTCATGTTCTGGAATATAATGGCAGAGCATATGGGCCACATCAAACATGCGGTCGGTCAAGCGAACCGAATCCCAATCTACCAAATAAATCAAGCCACTGTCTGTCTCAATCCAATTACTATGTCGTACATCTCCATGGACAATGGTCGCATAGTCCTCTCTAAATCCTGGAATAGTCTGACGTAAATCAGCCATCACTTCACTGATAAAATGATTTTTACGTAAAGCGTCTGGAACCGTTTCTTGCCAGGACTGTAGTAAATCTACAGGTGTTTCCATGGCATAGCCCAACCGACTCAACTGTGTCATCAACGGACGTGAGCGATGTAGACGGGTTAAAATATTGACAATTTGCTTACGATTCATATCATAGGGGGTCAATATCTTGCCTGTCAACCATTCTTGAGCACACATATCACGCCCATCTGCCAAACGGCGACTCCATAATAACTGTGGAGCAATTTGTTCTCTAGCTAGACCAGGTAGGATTGGAGAGGTGTTCATTTTTACAAAGATGCGCTTCCCATCAGGATAGCTACCCATATAAGCCTTGCCACTTTTCCCAGGTATGGGAGTCAGTGTTAGCTCATTATCACCCAAATCCATTTCTTTCCTCCGTATAAAGTTTCCTTACTATTCTACTAGTTTTTGGGCTATTCGTCAACCGCTCCACACCCGATTCTAAAAGAAAAGCCTCTGGATTGGCTTGGGCTATAATTCTAGAAAGAAAAAGGCAAGCACCATCTTCTGCTTACCTTTCATGATTTTTATAAATAATATAAGAGTGGCCAAGCATTGTAAAACATGTGAACTAGAGTAGAAACCCATAGGTTTTGGCTCTTTTTATAAGCAAAGCCCAGTAACAAGCCCCCAAGCAGATAAAAAATAAACGAAGGGACATTAGAAGGTCCATGCATGAAAGAAAAGAGAGAGGAAGTTAGCACAAGCCCTAACCAAGAATTGTCAAAAACCGCACCTTGAAGAAGTCCTCTGAAAATGAGTTCCTCCTGGATGGGGCCAAAAACTGAGGAAGTCAAAATCAAAGACAGGGAAATTCCTCTGCTGACTTCCGCCAAGTGTTGAACTCCCGCGCCAGAAGAAACAGCGAAGAAATGAATATAAACCAGCGTCTCAAGCACACTTAGAAGAAAGATTGTAATGAAAAGTAAAAGTTGTTTCTTACTTAACATTCCAAAAGAAATCATTTCAAACTTTCTAGCATAAACAACACTCAGCGAGGTTACTAGAAAACTTACAATAATCAATGCAGATTCATTTTGAAAAAAATCCCCATGGTTAATCGTATAAGGAAATGTAATAACGATTATTAGTACTAAAAATCCAAAACAAAAGGCATGAAATTTATCAAAAAACTCCATAAAATTATCCTCCTCAACAAACAGACTTCCTACACGTCATCCTTTAGCTCTAGTCTTTCCAAAACAAACCATTTTATACTAACGTCGCCTTGTTGTACTCCAGTACAGCCTGCTACTAGTTTGCCCTTTGATTTTCATTGAATATAAGTTAAGAGTGGCAAACTGTTGTAAAACATGTGGACTAGAGTAGAAACCCATAGGTTTTGGCTCTTTTTATAAGCAAAGCCCAGCAACAAGCCCCCGAGTAGATAATAGAAAAACGAAGGGACATCATAAGGTTCATGCAGGAAAGAAAAGAGAGAGGATGTCAGCACAAGCCCTATCCACGAATTGTCAAAAACCGCACCTTGAAGAAGCCCTCTAAACATGAATTCCTCCTGGATAGGTGCCAAAACTGTAGCACTAACAATAAAGGAAAGCGAAAGTCCTTTACTAGCTTCCTCAAGATGTTGAGCCGAAGCACCAGAAACAACTGAGAAAAAAGCATGATAGCTAATACTTACCAGCACAGTGAGAAGAAAAATTCCAATGAACAGCAAGAGTTGTTTCCTGCTTAACATCCCCAAAGAAATCATATCAAACCATTTCGCATAGCCAAAACTAAGGAAAAGCAAGAGACTCTTTATCATAATGAATGAGTACTGGTGTTGAAAATAATCTCCTTGATTGACGGAATATCCCGCTGCACCAACGATTGCAAAGACTAAAAATCCCAAAAACAAAGCATGACATTTATTGAAAATGGCCATAAAACTATCCTCCTCAACAAACTTCTCTACAAGCCATCCTTTAACTCTAGTCTTTCCAAAACAAACCATTTGAGTATCCAAAATACGACAACATAACCAGCCCCTAAGAAGATAGCTATTAAAGATAGCATGGGATTTAAGAAATAAAAGACCACCACAGATACAAAGGTTAGCACAAAAACATTGAAGGCAATGGTGTCAGAAGCCCAATCTAGAATGTAGGGTGTCAACCAGTCTAAGGTTTTTGAATCTAGGAAAAATAAATGTTTATACATGATGACCTCCTCTTGTCAAGCTCTACTGCTGTAAGATTAAGAAGACAGTTTGTTTTTTTTAAGACTAACCCCACTACTAGATAATAGATACATTAAGGCATTAAAGACAATAAAAATATGTCCATAGAATAAAATCAACCTCGCATCCAAACCAAGATAAAGTTTGACAATCAGAAAGATGAGCAAAAGGATTTGAAACCATACCGTTTTTCCAAAAATAAATTTAAAGCGATTTTGGATGTCTACTTCCTTGATTTTTACCGCCACCCCTTTATTAGCAAGAAGGAAAACGCCTGCTTCAAACAAGCCACTGTAGAGAACAAGCCACCCAATCGACACATTAGAGATTTGTAAAAATGTTCCTAAAAGAATATTCAACATACTACTCAAGAAAATAACAAGAAATAATCTGTATTTCATATTAAATACCTCCATTCATTTATTTCACGAACGATTTAATAGAAGCTTCTAATCAAAAATTCTGTCAGAAGAGGAAGGCAAACTACTTTTTACAATACTTCAATCCCCAAATGAGCAAAATCATAATAATCAAGCAGAGAACAGAACCAACATAACCAATCAGTTGCTGATAGGATTCGGATGCTGTCATGCCTCTATACAAACAGATAATAGACATAAAACCTGTCAAGCCAATATACATGAGTTGATTGGTTCTAGGACTAACTAAATCATCATTTACTTCTATTTAAGAGCATATCTTTTATGTTAATGTATGTTAACACTAAAAAACAAGTCAGGCCAATAATATTCAAAACGAACAATAACGGGGTTAAATCTCTAAAAAAATTATCCACTGACACTATAAGAAATACTATACATACTATAGTCGAAACTATCTTTTTCTTATCCATAATTATTTACTCCTTTCCTAACAAATCCAGATTATCAATTAAGAGCGATTTTTAACAGAATGTAGCAGCACCCGTTGCAACTTTTACCAATTTAGTCTATCATTGTTTTTTAAAATTTTTCATCCAAATCTTGAATTGTCATCGAGATATCTTAAATTGCAAAAACTTCATTAGCCCTTACTTTTTATAATACTTCAAGCCCCAAATGAGCAGAAGCATAATAATCAAGCAGAGAATAGCGCCAATATAGGCAATTAGTTGCTGATAAAATTCTCCTGCTGTGATACCTCTATACAAACAAATAATAGACATAAAGCCTGTCAAGCCGATATACATGAGTTGATTGGTTCTAGGACTAACCAAATCATCATTTACTTCTATTTAAGAGCATCTCTTTTATGTTAATGTATGTTAACACTAAAAAACAAAATAAACCAATAATATTTAAAATGAACATTAATTGGGTTAAGTCTCTAAAAAAATTATTCACTGACACTACAAGAAATACTATACATATTATAGTCGAAACTATCTTTCTCTTATCCATAATTATTTACTCCTTTCCTAACAAATCCAGCTTATCAATCAAGAGCGATTTTTAACAGAATGTAGCAACACCCGTTGCAACTTTGACAATTTCAGTATAGCACTATTTGTTAAAGTTTTTCATCCAAATCTTGAATTGTCATCGAGATATCTTAAATTGCAAAAACTTCATTATCCACTTACTTTTTATAATACTTCAAGCCCCAAATGAGTAAAAGCATGATAAGCAAGCAGAGAATAGATCCAATATAAGCAATTAATTGTTGATAGGATTCTCCTGCTGTGATGCCTCTATACAAACAAATAATAGACATAAAGCCTGTCAAGCCTATGAACATGAGTTGATTGGTTCTAGGACTAACCAAATCATCATCTTCAAACTCTCTTATCCTCATTTCCCTAGTGAGGTAAACAGTGACCAAAATAGAAGCCAAGTTAATAACCACTAAAAGAAATTGGAAAACCAAGGAAAAATTTAAAAACTGACGAGATAGAAATAAATAAGTAGAGACAAGCAAGGGCAACTGACCTAGGAACAATCTCGCAAGGAAGATGTTCCGTTTTTTAGCAAGAAAAGTTTTCATTTCTTTGCTCCTTTCTTTTTCATTAAAGTAAAATAGATCATAACTGCAATCACATAGGCTATGGTATAGAATATATGATACCAAGCACTCTCCCTAAGCGGATATAGAAAGATGGACATGATCAGATACAATATAAAAATGACAAGTATTTTTTTCTTCATAAGATTTCCTCCTAAATGTGTGCTTTATATTAGTTTAGCTAGAACCTTTACACTGCCAGTATAGCACTCATTTTGACCTTGGAACACCCAAATCATAAATGGTCATCAAAACATCTTGAATTGTAAAAAATTTAAAAAGCAAGCATGAAAAACATACTTGCCCTTTACACCATATTGATACCAACTTAATTTGTAGATTTTTTATCCTGCTATCACATATCATTTTGATAGGCGAAACAATATTAAAGAAACTCCACTGTAGATTAAACTAGCGATAAAAAATCTTTTTATCTAATTAGATCTATCTTTATTCTTCTTTGGAGATTTTAAAAATTTTTCCCTAATTAAAGAAGTAATAAAAGAAACAAACATGCCAACAACAAAAACAATAAGAAAACTTTTGAAATCCATAATTACCTCCAAGTACAGTTCCTCTACTTACAGGCTCAAGCCTTTAAGCAAGCATAATAGCCAATGGTAACATTGTTTTTGCATTCACGAGGAATACTCTTTTTATTTTCGACCTATTACAACCTTAATAAGGTTAGTATACTACTATTTTTTAAAGTTTTCCATCCAAATCATAAATGGTCATCAAAACATCTTGAATTGTTAAAAAATTTAAAAAGCAAGCATGGAAAACATACTTGCCCTGGGGAAACTTGACAATGTGAAAATACATCGAAAGCTATTCAGCCTTACTTCCGTATGTTTTCATATATTCTCATAATCGCAACAAGAATAGCAGCTGTCCCACTTGCCAAAGCGATAAGGGTAATAATAATGTTGAAGATTTCAGGCGTACTCCCTATTCTGTTGATAAGACGGAGTAGGGATATAACTGTCAACTGAATCAGGAGTATTGATTCTACTCTTACCATTGAAGTAAGTCTGTTTTCAACTGCATATAAAAAGGCTGGTAACATAACACAGGCTATAGCAATCACAAACAGATTGCCCCCCGTTTCTTCTCCCTTGTTCACCACGGAAATCATGAGAAGATTCGAAGCTATGATCAACGTAGAACAGATGATAAAAAAGGATTTCTTATTCATTTAATATACCTCACATACTATAGTATTTTATTTCAAACCTAAGAAATATTCTTCAAACTACTGCAAACCATCTCGCCGTAAAGCAGTACTGTCTATAACTAGTTTCCTAGTTTTCTTCAAATACTGATTTTTTATTGAAGACAAGAAAGGTAAGCTCATTAACCATTATAGCAAAAAATAATGATAATATATATTATTTTTCGGTTTATGAATGGTATTCGTTATTTTGGTAAGGAGAAAGTTCTTTGTTCAATTCAAGATGTTTCAATAACCATTCAAGATTTGGATGAAATGTTTTTAAAAACAGTGCTATACTAAACTTGTCACATTTGTAACACGGCAAAAATCTATATTCGGAGGCAAGTAATCATGAAGAGTAAGATTTATTATATATCCAATATTTTTTATGGAATATTACTATTTTCTATTGGATTAAAATCAAAAGTATTTATTTTTAGCAGTTTAATGTCCATAATTTTAATAACTCTATCTATAATAGGATTATTAAAAACTAAAAATAAAAAGTAGATATAGCAGAATTAAATTTCAAAAGTTAGAAACCTCTCCCGATAGTTGATGATAGAGAAAATTATTTCATACAAGCAATTGACTGTAACTTAAAACTACTTTGATTGACTATTCAACCATACAGACCGAGAAACAAGCACTCTCGGTCTTATTTTTTATTATTCTGTATGTATCACAGTAAGTACCTGACGAAAGACTTGATTTTGGCAGGTAGTATTGAGACTGGTATTAGGATGACTTTCCACAATTTTCATAACGGTATAGAGACCAACTCCTCTCTCCTCCCCTTTAGAACTGGCTCCAAAGGAGAAGATTTCAGAAATATCGATGCTCTCTTCTTTGATAGAGTTTTCAATGATAAAGGTCTCTTGTTCTCCATTTTTTAAAAAGGCAATTGAAACATGAGGTTGACTGGCTTCTGCACTGGCTTCAATAGCGTTGTCACAAAGGATAGACACAATGGTTAGAAAATCAAGTAGCCTCATCCCCTCAACCTGAATCTCCTCGGGAACTTCGATATTAAAGATAATCTTCTTATCTCTTGCTTTTAGAAATTTTCCTGCTAGAAGACTTTTTAGGGCTTTATCACGAATATTTACCAATCGACCAAGGTCATATTTATTGTCCTGCAATTTTTCACTAGAATCCTTTAAGACCGAGTCGTAGACCTCTTTTATCTGCTCCATATCCTCCTCTTCAATGCCCAGACGTAAGCTGGTCAAGAGGTTGGTATAATCATGACGAAAGCTCCGTACTTCCTTGTAAAGCTCCTCTATATGCCGACTATATCGCTCCATATCTCTGTAGCGCAAGGCCTGTTCTTGGTCCAATCTCTCATGGAGTTTGTCCTTCAAATAGGTATCCAATTTCTTAATAATTCCCATAAAAAAGAGCAAGTAAAAGACTAGGATGAGATGGCGAACAGTCTTTGATTGGATATCGTATGCATATTCAAAGTAAGACAGATTTTCCATGACTAGAAAGTAGGCCCCCATTATCCAGTTAATCTTAGTCAGGGACTTTTGAAAAGCTTTATCGAGAATCTCCTTTCTCAAACTAGTAAAATCATAGTCCAACCATTTCAAAAAGGCTAGAGAAATGAAGAAATTGAAAATCATTATAAACACCCAAATAAATGAGTATTTGTCATTTATTTGCCCTTGGTCTAAAAACGGAAGCACAAAATAAGAAACACCTCTATAAAAGAGATTCACCAATATCATTGGAAAAAGACCATAAAAGAAAAGGAGTTTTTTAGGAAGGCCTCTTAACAATAAGAAAGATAAGCCGATGCCGTACAAGGGTACCACAAAATAAGATAGGTAAGTATTTCCTACTATATAGTTAATCGTTACAAAAACGACTGCTAAAAGTAACTTAAAAAGAAAAGCTTTAAAAAATCTCTCCAGAGTTAGAACAATTCCATCCACCTTAAAAAATATAAACAATTCCAATCCAGCTATCAAAAATGAATATACTATCTTCCAAACTATTTCCATTACATCACCTCACTTAGTGCAAGTTATTGATAGCTTCAGACACTTCCCTGACCTTATAACGCGCTATTATACAGCTTCCACCATTGGGAAAGTAAAGAAGTTTTTCTTTCTTATCCAAACGAACCACATTGGCAGGATTGATGAGAAAAGAGCGATGGCACTGCAAGAGACGGGGTTCCTGCTTGAAAACCTCCTCTAAACTCGCTGTAAATTCCAGTCTGTCTGTCTTGGTATAGAGAATAACACGATGGGCTCTGGGAGACGTTTCGAGATAGTAAACCTCTTTAAAAGGATACTGGAATTGAGCAAATTTTGATTTAAAGTAAAAACAATCTTCAGCTAGACTTTTACTGTCTTGACTATTGGCATAGAGGAGGGCTGTCTCGATACGAGATTCAAACTCCTCTGCTGACAAGGCCTTATCAATGTAGTCTAAAGCAGACACTTGGTAGCGAAAGGACAGGGGCATAAACTCCGAGTGAGTCGTCACAAAGACAATCAGGGCATACGGATCCCGATCCCGAATCTTTCTAGCCACCTCTAGACCCTTCATCTCTTCATTTCGAATCTCAATATCCAAAAAGAATAGCTGATGTGCGCCCTTCTCATACACCTCTGCCAGCAGTTGGTCTGGCTTCCCAAAGACCTCAAAAGAACTCGGAGTGATATGGTGTTCCTTCAAGAGTTTCTCAATCGTCGTTTCAATCCTAGTCTGCTGGGAAAAATCATCTTCTAAAACAAATATTCTCATCTTCTTACTCTCCTTGTTTCAATTTCTTCCTAAAAAGAGAATAGCAAAAATACTCTGACACAAGCCCACCAAATCCTAAACAGGCCTTCAACGCTCCTGAAAGGTGTCTTGTTCCTCAAATAAGCATGATAATCTTACCACTATTTTATCATAAAATCTTAACAGGACCATTCAGGAAATTTCAAGGGCAATTAAAGATTTGAAGGCGAAAAAGGAGATAAAAGTGATAGACTAACAGTACCAAAATACAGTTGCTAGAAGTAAGACTTGCACCCAGATTAAAGGAGGAATTCTCATGACAGACACAGACCCCATCAAAACAGCTCAGACTTTGATTACTGACTTAAACAAAGCCTATCAAGCATGCAAACAGGCAACAGCTGACGATGTCCGCTTTCAGGAGCAATTAAACTCTATTCTTAGCTTTCTAGCCAAGGCTGAGACAGTGGATAATCGAGTCTTGATTGAACTGGAAAAATTTTACCAGACTTGCAGTCTTCTCATGGGACTCAGCGCTCTCAATCCAGATGCTCCTACTCGTGCCGCTTGGCGGGCCTATGACCGTTTCCACTTTGACCAAGTCAAGACCAAATTAAGTCTTTACGGTCCAACCATTCTCTTGTAGAAAATAAAAGAAGCTGAGCTAGATTGAACTCAACTTCTTTTTTAGTATCATATAGGCAATGTTAGTCCTGCATCTGACGTTTGACCTGATAAGGCAAATACAAGACTAGTAAAACCAAACCAGCTCCCAGCAAGGCTAGAAGGGCTAGTTTTTCTTGGAAGGTAATCAACCCAACAGCTAATTCCACTACTAAGACGAAACTGGTCAATCCTCGAACTACAGCCTGCAAACCTTTTTCCTTTTGCCCCTTATCTAGTGGAAAAAGTTGGGTCAAATACTGGTAGTCAAAGGCGTGATAGAGGGCCAGCAACTGGAAGAGCAAGAGGTAGTTAAAGAGAACTACCACTGCTGTCGCAATCCAAGCTTGCTCGATAAAAACCTGCGCCAGCAAGGAAAGCAAAAGAAGACGAAGACTAAGCGCAAAGAGATCTCCATTTCGCAAATAGGAACGCAGATAGAGATTTTGCCAAATCTTCCCAGGCACCTTCTGAACAGCCTTTAGGATAAAGTCCAGATAGGCACGACGTTTAACGCTGTTTGAAATTCCCTTGACCTGCGTAAAGAGAGCAAAGAAACGAAGCAAGACTTGCTTGCGCTTGCTTTCTTGAGAAATAACATAGTCCCAGTTGAGACCAGTTTCAGTGAAAAACTTGCTGACCTTTTGACGAAAGAGCAGATATTTCCCTACCCCAAATAAAAGCACATAGACTAGAAAAACTGGCAAGCCATAACCCATGGCTAAAAATAAAGGCGCAAATAAAAGCAAGAAAAGAGTCTGAACAAAGAGCCAAAAGACTAGAGAAATGCTAGTTTGACGCTTTAGATGGAGCTTGATTTCCTCTTCTCCGACCAAGAGAAAGAGCTTGTCAGGTGCCTCCATGTAAGTAGCAATTCCACCCCAAATCAAAAGTAAAACAGAGGTAATCCCTACAAACAAAAGGATAGGCCAATGATTTTCAGGAAAATGTTGCAAGAGTTGACTGTACTGGTAGGCTAGAAATCCCAGCAGAACAAGCAGGAACAAGACAAAGTGGTCATTGAGAACATAGCGTAGATAACCAAGACACTCCTTACGAAAAGCCTGCTTTCTCTTTAAAAACAAGTCTTTCATAACTCCTCCTCTTTGGTCAGAGCCAAGTAAATATCATTCAAACTAGCCTCAGGCATGTTAAAGGCTTCGCGTAGTTGCAGGAGATTTCCCTTAGCACGCACCTCTCCCTTGTGGAGAATGACAAAGGCATCACACATCTTCTCCGCCGAATCCAGCACGTGGGTACTCATGAGAATGGACTTGCCCTTTTGCTTTTCAACTTCCAAAAGCTGAATCAAGTCAGAAATCGCCAGCGGATCAAGACCAAGGAAAGGCTCATCCACGATGAAAAGACTCGGATCCACCACAAAAGCACAGATAATCATGACCTTCTGCTTCATCCCTTTTGAAAAATGAACAGGGAACCAGTCCAATTTCTGATCCAGACGAAACATTTTTAGCAAAGGTTCTACTCGATCAAAAGCCACTTTCTGCTCAATACCATAAGCCATAGCAACCGTTTCGATATGCTCTCTGAGGGTCAATTCCTCATACAGACTAGGCGTCTCAGGAATGTAACCAATCTGCTTGCGGTAGCTAGTCGCATCTTCTTGAAGAGTAAGTCCATTGATATTGATAGAACCGCTATAAGGTGTCAAGAGACCGATAATCTCATTAATAGTCGTCGATTTACCAGCACCATTGAGACCAATCAAACCGACCAACTGCCCACTTTCAACAGTAAAGGACACATCTTTCAAGACAGGGACATGGACATAGCCACCTGTCAGGTTTTTAATTTCTAACATATTTTCTCCAAATCTGGTATAATGTAGCTATATTATATCAAAATTCAATACAGTAGAGGTAGATTTTATGTCAGATTGCATTTTTTGTAAAATCATCGCAGGGGAAATTCCTGCTTCAAAAGTATATGAAGACGAGCAGGTCCTTGCCTTTCTTGATATCTCTCAAGTGACACCAGGACACACTTTGGTCGTACCAAAAGAGCACTATCGCAATCTTTTAGAAATGGACGCTACTAGCGCCAGCCAACTCTTTGCTCAAGTTCCAAAAGTAGCCCAAAAAGTCATGAAAGCCACTAAGGCTGCTGGCATGAATATCATTGCCAACTGTGAAGAAATCGCAGGTCAAACAGTCTTTCACACCCACGTTCACCTCGTGCCTCGCTACAGTGCCGATGATGACCTCAAGATTGATTTTATCGCCCACGAACCTGACTTTGACAAACTCGCTCAAGTCGCTGAAACTATCAAAAACGCCTAAGGAGTTGCCATGAAATTATCTAATCTACTGCTATTTGCAGGAGCTGCAGCTGGAAGTTATTTGGTCACAAAAAATCGCCAAACTATCACAGATGAAGTCTTGAATACCACCGACCGCATTCAAGCTATCAAGGACGATGTGGATATTATCCAAAACAGCCTGCAAATCATCGACCAGCAAAAAGAACTCATCAAGGAATACCAAGAAGACCTGACTTACAAGTTTAAGGTCTTAGAAAAAGATATCCATACTAGACTAGATGTCATCAAAGAAACACAGGAAATTGAAGATAAGTAAAAAGAGCCCAACGGCTCTTTTTAGTTTATAGATTTTTTAAGACTTTCCTTAAGTAATGACGGACGGTAGCGACCTTCTTCGAAGTTCCATACCTAAACTTTGAGCCTAGGTCTCAAAGTTTCCGAACACCTGAAATCAAATTGTTGCAGGTGTTTTCATTACGGCGGAAAGTCTGGGAAAGTATTTGATTTATACTCAATGAAAATCAAAAAGCAAACTAGAAAACTAGCCGCAGGTTGCTCAAAACACTGTTTTGAGGTTGTAGATAAGACTGACGAAGTCAGTCACATATAACGTTGACGCGGTTTGAAGAGATTTTCGAAGAGTATTAGTTATGAAATGATGAATGCGTTGTCTAAATTGTGGTGTATAGTTGACGGGATATGACTTGTTTACGCTTTAAAAAGAGCCGAGTGGTTCTTTTTACTTTATTCTCCTTCAAAAGCATCTTTAATATGGTCAAAGAAGCCTTTTTTCTTTGGATTGACTTTCAAGTCACCTGCAGCTGCAAATTCTTTCAAGGCTGCTTTTTGGCGATCGTTCAAGCCTGTCGGTGTTACGACATTAACGGTAACGTATTGGTCCCCAACTGCACCACCACGAAGACTTGGCGCTCCCTTGCCACGTAGGCGGAATTTCTTACCAGTCTGAGTTCCCTCTGGGATAACCAATTCAACATCACCATGAACAGTTGGGATATCAACGGTATCACCAAGAGCTGCTTGAACAAAGTTGAGGTTGAGATTGTAGAAGATAGTGGTTCCTTCACGTTCAAACTTGTCGCTAGCTTCCACAGAAACCACCACGTACAAGTCTCCGTAAGGTCCACCGTTAAAGCCTGCTTCACCTTGACCAGCTAAGCGGATTTGTTGACCTGTTTCCACACCAGCAGGGATTTTCACATGTACACTATGAGCTTGTTTCTCATGACCTGTTCCGTGACAAGTCGTGCATGGATCTTTGATTTCTTTTCCACGACCATGACAGACATCACAGGTTACTTGGCGACGCATCATACCAAGAGGAGTCTGCGTATCAACGTTAATGACACCAGCACCATGACAGCGTCCACAAGTGACTGGACTTGTTCCTGGCTTAGCACCAGAGCCATTACATGTACGACAGCCAGCTTCACGGTTATATTTGACTTCTTTTTCAGCTCCAAAAATAGCTTCTTCAAAGGTCAAGTTCACACGATACTGGAGGTCATCCCCTTGGCGAGGAGCATTGGGATTGCGCGAAGCACCGCCTCCGCCAAAGAAACTTGAGAAAATATCCTCAAAACCACCGAAGCCACCTGCCCCATTGAAACCGCCGAAACCGCCTGCACCACCAAAGCCACCGTTGGCTCCAGCAGCACCGTATTGGTCATAGGCAGCCCGTTTTTGGTCGTCACTCAAAGTCTCATAGGCTTCTTGAACTTCCTTGTACTTTTCCTCAGCACCAGGTTCCTTGTTGATATCTGGGTGGTATTTCTTCGAAAGCTTACGATAAGCCTTTTTGATCTCGTCTGCCGAAGCGTTTTTTGACACCCCCAGACGATCATAAAATTCAGTATTGTTCATACAAGATACCAAGACCGTAAAATTCGACTGAAAAATAGGAAATCTGACGCTGGAGCGATGCTCCTAGGCAGATTTATCTTTTTTCCGAGAATTTAGGTCGGGTTCAATTCCTTTCTTTTATTTGAATCAGAAATTTTGGAACCCGTGTTCAGTTACGAACACTCTTTGTTCCTTTCTATAATTTTCATGTAAATCTTTAGAGGCTGTTTTCTATACTCTGCTTCACTTGATTAAACTCTTTGTCCGATAAAGTAAAAATCAAATCCTCTTCAGCATACTCGTTCTGTTCTTTAAAATAGTTGTCAGTATTTTCTGCCAAACCTAGACTAAGAATCACTTTTCTTGCAAACTCTTGATGTGCAAAGCCAATAGCCGTAATGATTTGTTTATCTTGGACAAGAACTTTCGGTTGGAAATTCTCACGTGGAAGAAATTCAAAATAGTCAAAGAAGTTTTGCCAAATTCCACCTGTAAATTTCGTATCGTTTAATAAACCTGCTTTCGCCAATAAAAGAGGCGCTGAAGAAATAGCTGCAATTAAGACACCTTGCGCATCTAGACCTTTCAAAAACGAAATCAATTTCTCATCTTGTAAAGCAGGACCTATATTTACCATTCCTGGCAAAATCACACAAGAATAATCTTCTATACGGATCTGATCCAATGTTTTCGTCGGTTGACAGGACAAACCATCCTCAGAAACCACCATCGAATTCTCAGAAGCGACATAATCAATCGTGATATCAAAAGACAGAGCTAAAGTACTCGTTAAAGTGGTTATCTCATAAAGAGAAAAATTAGGATAAATGATACAAAGTACTTTTTTCATACGCAACATCCTCTATTTTATCGAAAAACAGAGGCTGGGTTGCAACCTCTGGATTTCTTCTTATCATTATTACATTTAGACAAAGCACCTTTGTGATTAGTCATTCTTAACGAGTTAGGCTTAACTGAGTTTCGGCTAAAAACTTCGGAAAAAAGATAAGCCATCTTTTGTGCATCGCACAAGGCGATGGCTTCCTATTTTTCTTTCGTTTTCTTAACGCCTCAACATCTTACTTTTCCGTAAACTCTCCGTCTACAACGTCATCGCCTGCGTTCCCTGTTGCTTGTGCGCCTTCTGCTCCTGCTTGAGCTTGTTGCGCTGCTGCAGCTTGTTCGTAGAGTTTAACAGCAAGGCCTTGAGCTTTTTCGTTCAAAGCTTCGAGTTTTGCTTTCATTTCGTCCAAGTTGTTATCTTCTTGGGCTTTCTTAAGGTCATCAAGGGCTGCTTGGGCAGCATCACGTTCTGCATCAAAGCCTTTGCCTTCAGTTTCCTTGATAGTCTTTTCAGTCGCAAAGATTGCTTGGTCTACTTCGTTACGAAGGTCAACTTCTTCCTTACGTTTCTTATCTGCTTCAGCGTTAGCTTCTGCATCTTTCATCATGCGGTCGATTTCTTCGTCAGTCAAACCTGAGTTTGATTGGATAACAATTGTTTGTTCTTTTTGAGTTCCAAGGTCTTTGGCCTTAACCGATACGATACCGTTCTTGTCGATATCAAATGTTACTTCGATTTGTGGGATACCACGAGGTGCAGCTGGGATATCTGTCAATTGGAAACGTCCAAGAGTCTTGTTATCTGCTGCCATTGGGCGTTCACCTTGAAGAACGTGGATATCAACGGCTGGTTGGTTGTCTGCCGCAGTTGAGAAGACTTGTGATTTAGATGTTGGAATAGTAGTGTTGCGGTCGATAAGTTTTGTGAAGACACCACCCATTGTTTCGATACCAAGTGACAATGGTGTTACGTCAAGAAGGACTACGTCTTTGACATCACCAGTAATCACACCACCTTGGATAGCCGCACCCATAGCAACTACTTCATCAGGGTTTACTGATTTGTTTGGTTCTTTACCAGTTTCAGCCTTAACAGCTTCTACAACGGCTGGGATACGAGTTGAACCACCAACAAGGATAACTTCATCGATTTCTGACAAGCTCAAACCTGCATCTGAAAGGGCTTGACGAACTGGAACTTTTGTACGTTCTACAAGGTCACGAGTCAAATCGTCAAATTTCGCACGAGTCAAAGTCATTTCCAAGTGAAGAGGTCCAGCTTCACTAGCAGTGATGAACGGCAAGCTGATTTGTGTTGAAGTTACACCAGAAAGGTCTTTCTTAGCTTTTTCAGCCGCATCTTTCAAACGTTGCATTGCCATCTTGTCAGTAGACAAGTCGATACCATTTTCTTTCTTGAATTCTGCTACCAAGTGGTCGATGATTTTTTGGTCAAAGTCGTCACCACCGAGTTTGTTGTCCCCTGCAGTTGACAATACGTCAAAGACACCGTCACCCAATTCAAGGATAGATACGTCAAATGTACCACCACCAAGGTCGAATACCAAGATTTTTTCTTCTTTGTCAGTCTTGTCCAAACCGTAAGCAAGGGCTGCTGCAGTTGGTTCGTTGACGATACGTTCTACTTCAAGACCAGCGATTTTACCAGCGTCTTTTGTTGCTTGACGTTGAGCGTCGTTGAAGTAAGCTGGAACTGTGATAACTGCTTTAGTTACTTTTTCACCAAGGTAGTCTTCAGCATAACCTTTCAGGTATTGAAGAATCATAGCTGAGATTTCTTGTGGAGTGTATTCTTTACCATTTGCAGAAACTTTTTCAGAAGTTCCCATCTTAGATTTGATAGAGATGACTGTATCTGGGTTTGTGACCGCTTGACGTTTCGCAGCATCACCAACGATGATTTCACCGTTTTTGAATGATACTACAGATGGAGTTGTACGGTTTCCTTCTGGGTTTGCGATGATTTTGCTTTCAGTTCCTTCAAGAACTGCAACTGCTGAGTTTGTTGTACCTAAGTCAATACCGATAATTTTAGACATGTGTTTTTCTCCTTAAATTTTATATTCTATTTTTCTTTTAGATACTCTTCTTAAGTGGCGGCGCCGTCAGAGCTTGACTTCGTCAATCTCTTTGACTAAACTTTGAGCCTAAGGTCTCAAAGTTTGCGCAAATAGCGCCACGGCGAAGAGTATCGCCTTTGGTTCGCTTCGCTCACTATTGCAAAGTCAAACATATTTTATCTTTCTTTCATAGTTTAGTGTCGTTTCGGACAAGTTTTTTAGCTCTATTGCCTAGTTATAAACTACTACCATTGCTGGGCGTAGGATGCGGTCGTGGAGTTTGTAGCCTTTTTGGAAGACTTGAGCGATGGTATCTGCTGGGTGTTCATCGTCTGCTGGGAGAGTTTGGATAGCCATATGATAGTTATGGTCAAATTCGCCGTCAGCTGCGATTTCTTCGATTCCTTCTTCTTTCAAAGCGTGAATCAAGCTTTCTTGAACCATCTCCAAGCCCTTCTTCACATCATCTGTCAAACCCTCAACTGCGAGTGCACGCTCTAGGTTATCCAAAGAAGGGAGAATCGCTTTTGCCAAGTCCTGGCTACGGTAACGTTGCAAATTTTGACGTTCTTCATTAGCTCGTCGTTGGATATTTTGCATCTCTGCATGGGCGCGAAGGTATTTATTTTCGAACTCATCCGCACGTTCATTTGCCAAGTCCAACTCAGACTTCTCAGGAGTTGTTTCTTCAGCTGTTTCCACAACTTCCTCTTCTTGGACTTCTTCTACTTCTTCATTTTTTATATCTTGGGCCATGTTCGCCTCCTTTAATGATTTCAATCTTAATGTACTTCGTAATGATTACTGCTGAGGTAGCGGTAAAAATCTGTCAACTTCATGGTCAAAACACGATTGACTACATTGACTTGGTTGATTAGCTGTTGGTAATCCAGATTAACTGGACCGATAATGGCTAGAATTCCAACTCCCCGATAAGGAATGAGGAACTTGCTACTAATCACCGCTAGGTCTGCTAGACAGGACTCTTGGCTGTCCGCAACACGGACATTTTGCATCTGATCTTCATGCAGGCCCTCACGAATCTCCAAGGCCACCTTTTGCGGTTGATCAAAAAACTGATAGGCTGCCAGATTAGCAAAATTCAAGAGATTGACCTTGCCCGCCACCACAATGTTTTCGTTGAACATTTCCTTAAAAATGTGTTCAAAGAGATCCATGACATTGTCCGTCGTTGTAAAGTAACGCTGGATAATCTGCGGAATCTCCGTCCGAATCTTGTAGTGAATATCCAGAACTGTGTGGCCGAGGAAACGTTCTTGAATGATTGCTTTCAGTTTCAGCAAGTCTTCCTGCAAGAAGTTCCTTGGAATCAGAAACTGACTAGTAACCGTTCGAGACTCGTCTAGGGTAAATACCGCTAAGGCCGTATGTTGCCCCAAAACAACGATATCAAAGGCTGTCAAACGTTGCCTGCTCGGTTCAACATCCAGTGCTACTACCGTACAGCCACTCAGGTCTGTCAGTAGATTAGCAGCCTCTTGCAGAATATCCTCTAGTTTGAAGAATTCCTGATCAAAGGCTTTGACAATCTCATATACCTCATTTTCAGCCAGTCGGTCAAAATCCAGTGAGTGTTTCACATAGTACTGAAAACCAGCAACACTTGGCATGCGACCGCTTGAAGTATGAGCCTTTTCAAGCAAACCTTGCTTTTCTAGAGCCGCCATATCATTACGAATAGTTGCACTGCTAGAGTTAATAGACTCTTGCAAGGCTTTGGATCCGACAGGTTCGTGCGTTTTGGTAAAGATGTCAATAATCAGATTTAAAATATCCTGCTGACGTTCTGTAACCATCTCATCACTCCTCTCTGTCTGATCAATTAGCACTCAACACACTCAAGTGCTAACTCATGATTCTATTATACACCCTTAGAAGAGAATGTCAAGACAAAAACTCAAAAAATTAGCACTCTTTTACCAAGAGTGCTAAAAATCAGTCTGAAGACCTAGAAAATTATTTTCCACCCACTTGGTATTTCCTTTTAAGTCTGTAAAAACCATGGATTAGATAAGAAATCAGAAAGGCATATAAAAGAAAAATAATAAAGAAAGACATAGAAAGCTCTTCTTTAAATAAACTCATACAAACAACAAGACCGCCTAAGAAAGTAGCTGTACAGGAACGAAGTCTATATCGCATAACTTCCCACCTAAGATTATTACTAATATAGACTTGATCCTCTGAAAGTATATCAGAAGCTGGTTTACGAAGAATTGAATAAAAACCTGTTTCTATCAATTCCCAACCGCTATTTCTAAAATCTTGCAGTTCACGCTTATGCTTTTTAAGAAATCTAGAATCATAGATACGGTAGATGACATCGTCCGGTTGACATTGGTCAAAATAGAAAAAACCAAAACGACTCGTTCTATACCTCCAACCTTTTAAGTGCATCTCATGCAAATACTCTTCTTCCTTGTCCAAATCAAGAATAGTGAAAATTCGAAATTGCTTTTTATTTATCATGACTTCCCCTCCAATTTTGAGCATACCTATCCTATCATAAATCTGATAATTCCTTCTTTTTATGCCATAACTTCCAGCTAATATAGGCAACTATTAACAAAAGGATTAAAGACAAGAAAACATCTAGCCCGACCGCAAGTAAACCCCATAGACCATACGCATTACTTCTATTGAGCAATTTAAGTAAGAATGGTATATGTATTACTAGCAAAAGTAAAACAGGTACTAATCGCAGTCTTAAAATGCGATTAACCATAGCTAACTTCCCAACAGCGTCATTATAAATTTCAAACTCTGCAGCCGATTCAACTTCAGAATGTACTTTTCTAAAATAGGAAAAACTATTAAAGTCTGTAATATGCTCCCAGCCACTATCTTTAAATAATTGTAAATAGGAGGTTCTCTCTGATTTTTCCATTGGGTAAAAATCCAACTGATAAGATACTTGCTCAGGCTGACATTTTTCAAAGGTATACTTAACTACAAACAATAAGATAGAATAGCTTACTTTCCTAAGTTTCCAGCCCTTGGCATGCATTTCTCTAAAGTATAGAGCCTCCCTCTCATAATCCGCAATTGTAAAAACCCGATAAACAATTTTCTTTTCCATCATCCTTCCTCCCGACTGTTTCTATAGAGTCGTTCAATACGCTTCAATTCAATATCTAAGACTTTTCGTCCCAAGTCTGTGATCTGATAGATTTTCCGTTTTTCTTCTTCTCGAACAAAGGAAATCAAACCATCCTTTTCCATTTTTGACAAGGTTCCATACATAGTTCCAGGACTAATCAAGACTTGCGAATCTGTCATCTCCTTGACCTTTTGTGTAATACCATATCCATGATTCTCCTTCTGCAGACAGAACAAGATATAAAAACCTGTTTCCGTCATCGGAAGATAAACTCGACGGATCTTATCCGTTAATTCCATTTATAGCCATCTCCTATTCAGTTCGATATATCGCACTTCGTTACATAAAATATATCACACCTCGATATAAAAAGCAAGAAAAAAGACTGCCCTCAGGCAATCTTTCCTCTATATTAGTAAAGATCTAAATAGTTATCAATTTCCCATTGTGAAACGAAGGTTGCATAACTAGCCCACTCGATGCGTTTGGCTTCAAGAAAACTAGTATAGATATGTTCTCCAAGAGCTGCTCTGACAACTTCATCTTCAGTCAGAGCTTTCAAAGCGTTATGAAGAGTTGATGGAAGGTCTGTAATACCAGCTTCCTTACGCTCTTCTGCTGTCATGATGTAGATATTTTCTTCGATAGGAGCTGGTGCTTCGATTTTATTTTCAATACCATGCAAACCAACTTCCAAAAGAACCGCCATAGCGATGTATGGGTTAGCCATTGGGTCCACCGAACGCAACTCAAGACGAGTTCCCATACCACGTGAAGCAGGCACGCGCACAAGTGGCGAACGATTACGACCAGCCCAAGCAATGTAAACAGGGGCTTCATAACCTGGAACCAAACGTTTGTATGAGTTAACCGTTGGGTTCATGATAGCAGTATAGTTGTAAGCATGCTTGATCAAACCACCAAGGAAATGGTAGGCCGTTTCTGACAACTGCATTCCTTTTGGATCATTTGGATCAAAGAAGGCATTATTTCCTTCTGCATCAAACAAGGACATATTACAGTGCATACCTGATCCGGCAATACCAAATTTTGGTTTCGCCATAAAGGTTGCGTAAAGGCCATGTTTGCGAGCAATGGTCTTAACAACGAGTTTAAAGATTTGAATCTTATCACAAGCACGGAGAACTTCATCGTACTTGAAGTCAATTTCGTGTTGTCCAACCGCAACCTCGTGGTGACTGGCTTCTACTTCAAATCCCATTTTGGTCAAGACATTGACAATCTCACGACGTGTATTGTCCGCAAGGTCAGTAGGCGCCAAATCAAAGTAGCCACCCTTGTCATTTACTTCAAGTGTTGGGTCTCCATTTTCATCCAGTTTAAATAGGAAGAATTCTGGCTCTGGACCAAGGTTGAAGGATTTGAATCCCACTTCTTCCATGTGACGAAGAGCACGCTTTAAATTACCACGAGGGTCACCTGCAAATGGTTCACCTTCTGTTGTATAGACATCACAGATCAAACCTGCAACACTTCCATTTTCATCTCCCCAAGGGAAGACTGTCCATGTATCCAAGTCAGGATGCAAGTACATATCTGACTCATTGATACGTACAAAACCTTCGATAGAAGATCCATCAAACATAGCCTTGTTTGACAAGACTTTATCTAACTGTTCATCTGTAGCAGGAATTTCGACGTTCTTCATCGTCCCCAAAATATCTGAGAACATGAGACGAATAAAGGTAACATTTTTTTCCTTGACTTCACGACGAATATCTGCAGCTGTGATTGGCATGAGTTTTCTCCTTAATGTATGACTACTTGCGGTTGCCTAACCGCGACCAAAAGGTGACCGTACTGAAGCAAAGCGCCCCTGCTGGAGGAGTTCATTGTGAAGTGCACGACGCACCTCAGTCTGACTCACCGCTTTCTTGGATTTCGCTTCACGTTCAGCATATTTTTTCTTAATGGCAGCGATATTATAACCTTCAGAGATATAATCTTTGATTTCAAGCAGACGATCCATGTCATTCAAGGAATACATGCGACGGTTTCCTTCGTTTCGATCAGGTTTAATCAACTCTTGATCTTCATAATAACGAATCTGACGCGCCGATAGATCGGTCAACTTCATAACACTGCCGATAGGAAAAACAGCCATATTTCGGCGAAATTCTTTTTCCTTCATTTACAATTTCCTTCTTTCTGTCTATTATAGTCTAAAAAAAGACAAACGTCAATTAATAATGTTATAAAATGTAACATTATTTTTCTTTTTTTTCTAAAAAGAGACGAATGCGATCAATATCGTAATTTACCAGAATTGCGACAAAAACTCCCATGAAAGTTTCTGATACACGCGCAAACACGTACAAAATCGTCTCCCCAGTCGGAATCGATAGGGTAATAATTAACATGGCTGCTACACCACCGATAACACCTGCTTTATTATTCATGGCTACATTTGTCATAATGGTTAACATGGTGCAAATTGGAACCACAACCAAGGTCACCCAAAAGGCTTCGTGGAAAACGGTATTTAATAGGAAGAAGACCAGAGCATAGAGGCCACCGATACTATTTCCTAGAATACGCGAAGTTCCAAAATGAACACTCTTATCAAAACTCTCCCTCAGGCTAAAAACGGCTGTCAAAGCACCGATTTGAAGACCTTTCCAGCCAAAAAAGCCAAAAATTAAGAGAACTAGAAAAACAGCAATACCTGTTTTAAAGGTTCGCATACCAAGTTTGAACTGGGATTTATCGAATTTATATTTTTTAAAATAACTCATAATCTCAACTTTCTATTTCCATTTTATCATAAATCGGTGATTTTTATGAGTAATAGTTGAGAGGAAGCGTTTTTATTTTAAGCAAAAGAAAAGAGGAACTTTCATCCCTCTCTTCTTTGATTTGTTTATAAAATCTTATTTTTCTGTCAAGGCTGCAAGTCCTGGCAATACTTTACCTTCAAGAAGTTCCATTGATGCTCCACCACCAGTAGAGATCCATGAGAATTTATCTGCGCGACCAAGGTTAATCGCTGCGGCAGCTGAGTCACCACCACCGATGATTGATTTAACGCCTGGTTGTTTCACGATAGCGTCCATCACACCGATTGTACCAGCTTGGAAGTCTGGATTTTCAAATACACCCATAGGTCCGTTCCATACAACTGTTTTCGCACCAGTCAAAGCTTCGTCAAATTTAGCGATAGATTTTGGACCGATGTCAAGACCAAGGAAGCCTTCAGAAACTGCTTCACCTTCAGTGTCACGCACTTCAGTGTAACCAGCAAATGCGTTAGCTTCTTTAGAATCAACTGGCAAGATCAATTTACCGTTTGCTTTTTCAAGAAGAGCTTTGGCAACATCCAATTTGTCTTCTTCTACAAGTGAGTTACCGATTTCGATACCTTGTGCTTTGTAGAATGTGTAAGTCATACCACCACCGATAAGGACTTTATCAGCTTTTTCAAGCAAGTTTTCGATAACACCGATCTTGTCTGAAACTTTTGAACCACCAAGGATAGCCACGAATGGACGTTCTGGAGTTTCAACTGCTTCTTGGATGTAGGCAATTTCGTTTTCAAGAAGGAAACCAGCAACTGCTTTTTCAACGTTTGCTGAGATACCAACGTTAGATGCGTGTGCACGGTGAGCTGTACCGAATGCATCATTTACGAAGATACCATCTCCAAGTGATGCCCAGTATTTACCAAGTTCAGGATCGTTTTTAGATTCTTTTTTACCGTCAACATCTTCGTAACGAGTGTTTTCAACCAAAAGAACTTGTCCATCTTCAAGAGCGTTGATAGCTGCTTCCAATTCAGCACCACGAGTTACACCTGGGAAAACAACATCTTGACCAAGTTTTGCTGCCAAGTCTGCTGCTACAGGAGCAAGTGATTTACCAGCTTTATCAGCTTCTTCTTTCACACGTCCAAGGTGAGAGAAAAGAATTGCACGTCCACCTTGTTCGATGATGTACTTAATAGTTGGAAGAGCTGCTGTGATACGGTTGTCGTTAGTGATTACGCCATCTTTCAATGGTACGTTGAAGTCAACACGAACGAGGACTTTTTTACCTTTCAAGTCAACGTCTTTAACAGTAAGTTTTGCCATGTTACAAAAACCCCTTTATTTATTTTATTCGAAACTATTATATCACACTTTGGAAATATAAGGAAAGATTTCACAAGATTTTTCGATATTTAATCTTCATCTTCTTTTTTCTGTTTCAAGGTCAAGGCTAGACTAGCAAGGCCAAGACTGACCAAGCCTGCTATTAGGGCTTTATTAGCATCAACTGTTCCTGTATTTGGCAATTGTTTGCTTGCTTCTTCTGATTTAACTGCTGTATTTTGAGCTGGTTTTTCCTGTGTAGGCGCTACTGCTGGTTCAGTTTTTACTTTTGTTCCAATTTCAACAATTTCTGGAATCGCTTCTTTCAAAACTTCTGTAGAGCGAAGAGTACGATTGCCTTGACTATCTACTTCAATCAAGCGGCGAATTTGTCCCTCAACTCCTGCTTGAACAAGTTGACGTTGACCGACTGGGAGATTTGGATTTGTTCGTTCTTGGTGTTCGAAAGCAAGACTTGTCTCTTCAATTTCCAATTTCGGAGTTTCCTGAACCAAATTCTTGACACCTTCAGTTGGTTCCTTACTTGAAATAACCTTTTCTACTGGTTTAGCAGGCTGTGGTTTTTCAGCAGACTCATAAACAAAGGCATAATGCGTGAAGTGTGGTGCTGTAAAGATGACATGACTATCCGTCTGTTCAAAAGCCAATTCTACTGCTTCTTTGCCTTCAGGTAAGAAGAATACTTTCTTCACTTTCTTATCTTTTTCAATTGGAATTTTCACAATAGAAGCGTAAGAGAGATCAACATCTTGACCTTGTTCATCCAAACCTTCTATTTCAAAGACATGAGCATCTTCTCCTGCAAAGTATTTCTTCTCTTCAGCACTTGCTTGGACACGCTCTACTTTCAAGCCCTTAATGACAGTCTTTTCTTTATTTGAGAAGTGCACTTCAACACCTGTTTTACTATCAGAAAAGACTGCTGGTTTATCTTCTTTCAATAAGGCAACCAAATCTTTTAGACTCTGTTTTGCTGTTGCAAGCTCTTCTGGACTCAAATCTACTTTTTTAACCAAGACCTTGTTCTTCTCAAGAAGTGGAGCTAGGGCAGAACCTGAAGGATGGTTTGGTTTGGCAGCCAAGAGTTCTTGGGCCTCACCTGTTAAGCGATCGAGTTCTGTCTTTTCTTCCGTAAATTTCTCCTGACCATTCAGAGCTTTATGAGCTTCTGTCAATTTATTAAGTCGGTCATTGACCTGATCTTGGGTGCTAGTTTCATGGTCTTTCAACACTTGTTCGGCTGCTTCAATTGCTTTCAAGAAGGCTTCTTTTACTTCTTGTGAAGCAAAGTTATAAACCACCTTCTTCTTAGCTACTTCAACTTCTGCTAATTTTTGTTTAAGGTACTCATCGTTCAATGCTGCTTTTGGAGATACCAAAACATCAAAGTTAACTTTATTCCCTTGGTAATGAAGCGTCAAGGTTTGACGACCAGTCTTTTGAGCATCATAACCAGTAATTTCAACTCCCTCATCAGTAAAGGAATGTTCTTCCATAGTGTCATTGCTATAAGCCGCTGTAAATCGTCCTTCAGACAAGTCTAAGCTATCCCCAACTAAATAATCTTTTTTGGGTTCCTGACTCACTTCAATTCCCAAAATAGTTTTCGGAGTTGCTTCATCTTGGCTAGTGACAGTTACTGACAAATTAGCATTTACCGATTGTCCCAAATATTGTAAAGTAAGATTTTGTTCTCCCTTATGATGCATATCGAAGCCTGATACTGATACACCTGCGTGAGTTAGGCGAATGAGTTCATCCCCAGCTCCTCCTTCATACTGAACTCGAAGAACACCACCTCTAAGGTCCAAATCTTCCCCTTCAGCATAACTTGTTTTCTTAGGTACTGTTTCTAGACTGACTGACTTGATTCTTCTATTATCTTTCGGAACAGAAACTGCAAGGACATTACTAATTTCCTTACCTGGCAACTGGGTACGATAGTACAGAAGACCAGAGTGATTTGTCAAATCCAATGGTGAACTTGCTAGGTCACCTCCAACTTCGCTCTTCAAGGTTGCAAGCGGAGTTTGAGAATTTGGATTGTCATAAACGGTAATCGTTGCTCCAGCTGGTACATCTGCAAAGCCAACTTGTACCTTGTTATTGCCTAGAGTACGAGCTGCAGCCTTGGCCATCGGAATATTGACACTTTCTGTATCAAGCTTTTCATACATTTTCCAGTTATAGATACGAATAGCCTTCCATGGAGTCCCATTGTCAGAAGTAACGACATTCAAGCGCCAATCTTGAGCTGTGATAGGTTTATCAAGGGTAATATCTGTAACATGAGCTTTATTGCCACGAACTTCCTTAGCCAACTTCCATTGACCATCCGCATCTTTATAATAAAGGTCAAAGTCTTTGGTGTTCATCAAACCGTCGTTTACAGATTCTCCACCAGCTCCAGCATGGTCCATCACCCATCTAACAACTGTACGTGGCTGGGTCAAACGAATATCCACACTACCACTTAATTGTCCAGAAGACCACTTGTCAGATAGACTAGTAATAGTACCATTCAACATACCTTCGATGCCTTCCCCACCTTCAGTCTTAGGGAAAGTACTATCAATAACAGTTGCACCTGGTACTATATTTTCAGCTAGTGGTTTTGGTAGGCTGGTATCTTTTACAGTCATGCCCCAATCAAAGGTTGTTATTGCAGCTTCTGAACGAACCCCATTTTTACCAACTGCTACAACCTTCAGTTCTTGAGTTGTACCTTGAGCACTTGCTGAACGGCTAACTTTTGGTAGATAAATAGTTGTAGAAGATGAGCCAGTTAGTAATTTCCAGCTGTCTCCATCTTTTTCGTAAACTTCATAGAAATCTGCATCCTTGTTGCCTTTAAATTGCACAACTGCTTCCGCTTCTTGGGCATTTTTAAGGACTTGTTTGGCTACAGCTACTGTGGTTGGTGCCTGAGGAGCATCTTGATTATTGCTGATGGTCAATTGCCCCAGGTTAAATTGATAGCCTTTTAAGTCTTTGTCATTTTCAAAATAGAGTTTAATACCGTAAATTGTTTTACCTGCTAAGGCACTCAAATCAAAATCATCGGTAGTCCAGTTATCTGAAACTGTCAATTCTTTACGGGCAGCTTCATCACCGTAGGTATAATCTTCCTTGGTAGCAAGTTCTACATAAACCTTGGTTCCCTTGCCTCCTTTGTGGGCAACATGCAATTTGGTTGTATCTGTCACCTTCAAGCGAGTAGAGTACAAATTAACATCTTGCTTGGTCGCACCTGAAAGATCCCCTGCAAATTTGAGAGAAGTTCCACCATTATAAGCATCTTCAAAATCATAGCTTGCTTTCAACCTATCACCAGTTGATTTTTGCCACCAGCGCCATGTCGGAAGAACACCTGAAACTGAACGGTAATTCCACTCAGAATCCTTAGAAACCTTACCATCTACGAACCATTTTCTACCGTGACCTGTATTAAAGGAAGTAGTGAAGGTATGACCTACTGCTGGCGTACGGTCTGCAACTAAGTTAGCAATCCCATACCAATCTTTGTCACCTGGTTTTTGACCAGTAGGGTCGCCTTGATAACCTGTAAAGAAGATATCTTCATTTTTATGATAATCTTCACCAGTTTTTCCTAAACTTGTAATAGTATCTGGGGCGAACAAACCAAGAGAAAGGCGCAATTTCCCATTTTCATCTAAAATATCATTCCACTTAACCTTGGTCTTGTAGGAACCACCCTGTTGCAATTCCAAACCTGCAAAGACATCATATTGGCTACGTTCCAGCCATTTTGCCATTTCTACAGAGTGGTCATTCTTTTCCTTATTCCAGTTGAAATTGGCAAAGAATTGATCCGCAGGGACCTTGTCACCTTCTTTTTGCATGAACTGGTAGTTGTAATCACCTAGACCATCTTCGTGGTAACGACCATATTTATAGGTCATGGCATCATACCAAGAATACTTGATTGGGTGGTTTACCTTAGCAGCATATTCCTTGGTATAGAGCATAAACTTGCGCATCTTTTCTCCAAGAGGTTTAACCAAATCTCCAGTCGTTTCTTGGTTGATGAAGTAGCCATCATAGCCATAATATTTCGCCATGTCTACCAATTTACGGGCAATTGGGAAGCTACCATCTGCGTCTTGCTTCAAAGCTTCAGCAAATTTTTCTTGATCTGTAATACTATTAGACCAGTTGAAGAAGAGTGTACCATATACAGGAACCCCGTTACGGTGACCTGCATCAATAACGTCAGGAGTTGGAACGAGACCTTCCCAGAAAACCATTGAATCTAGATATTGCCAATAATCAAAAGCATAAGCCTTAAACTCTTCTCCACCTACAGAAGCGTGATCTTTCGCTTTAGAGTTGGTGTTTGATAGGGCTTGAACTTTTGCTTCCTTGCTAGCTTTTTCATTGACCAAATGACCTGTCCGACGTGGAGCTAGGGCAACAGAACCACGGTTGATGGCATCATCTTCACGAGCTCCAGGTTCCCATTTCAACAAATCTTCCCAAGAATTAAATTTGATTTCCTTTGGTTTTAATGTTTTTTCTACATTTTTAGGGACATCTGGCTGAACTTCTTTTTCAACCTTATTGGCTTCTTCTGCTAGCTTAGACTCATCCCCTTGGCTAGCTGCTTCAGGTTTTGCTGCTGTTTCCTTGTCAGACTTAGATTTTGCTTCTGCAGATGGTGTTTCTGCAACCACCTCACTTGCTTTTTCCTCTGGTTTAGTTGCACTAGTTGCTTCTGCAGTTTCAGTAGTTACGGTTTGATTGCTTGCTGGCGAAGCAGTTTCAGATGCTGTCGCTGCTCCTTCTGCCTTTTCTAGCTTGTTTTTTCCAGCATGTTCCCCTTCATGCTGCTTGTCAGCTTCATTAGTCGAATGCTCACTCTCTCCTGAGACAAGCTCTGTATTAGCTCCCTTATTTTCAGGAACAGCAGTTTCAGATGCTAAGGCTGGACCAGCAAACAAAACAGCCCCAATCATCAGTGAGCAGGCCCCTACTGATAACTTACGAATACTGTAACGACAACGTCTTTCAAAAAATGGATCCTTCATTTTTTCCTCCTAAAAGATTATTTTTTGTTTTTAAAGAAAGCGCTTAACTTTCTTCGTAAAATTTTTATCCCAATCACAGGGATAAAGATAATTCCTCCCTCATTTTAAAATATTTCCTTTAAATGTCAATATATAAAAGGAAATACCTATATCTAGGTTAGAAATTGGTAAAATTAATATAATCAAGGTCTTTCCTAACGAATTTTCTTTCTAAAATTTCATCTAAACACTTGTTAGATTTACTTTTATCCTTTAAAATAGAATAGGAGAAATTCCGTTATTATTTTTCGGAGGAAAAAGAAATGTCCATTAATTGGCAGGAAATTTTATTTCACTTTTTAGGTGGTCTGGGACTATTCTTATATAGTATCAAGACCATGGGAGACGGTTTGCAACAAGCTGCTGGAGATCGCCTTCGTTTTTACATTGACAAGTACACCAGCAATCCCTTTTTAGGTGTTCTAGTTGGGATTGTCGTGACTGCCCTGATTCAGTCAAGTACAGGAGTTACAGTTATCACTGTTGGACTGGTCAGCGCTAGTCTTCTCACTCTTAGACAGGCTATCGGGATTATCATGGGAGCCAACATCGGAACCACTGTTACTTCCTTTATCATCGGTTTCAAGCTTGGCGAGTATGCTTTACCCCTGATTTTCCTTGGAACCATGTTCCTCTTCTTTACAAAAAATAGAACAGCAAACAATATCGGGCGCATCCTGTTTGGTGTGGGGGGAATCTTCTACGCCCTCAACCTCATCAGTGCTGGTATGAGCCCTCTTAAAGATTTACCACAATTCAAGGAATATATGGTAACCTTGGGACAAAATCCTATTTTAGGAGTTTTTGCTGGTGCAGTGATTACCGTTCTCATCCAGGCTTCTTCTGCGACAATCGGGATTTTGCAAGGGCTCTATGCAGGTGGCTTCCTTGACCTTAATGGTTCTCTACCAGTTCTCTTCGGAGATAATATCGGGACAACTTTAACCGTTATCATTGCGGCAGCTGGAGCCAATGTCTCTGCGAAACGCGTTGCTGCAACCCACGTTACCTTTAACGTTTTAGGAACTATTCTTTGCTTAATCTTCTTAGGCCCCTTCACTGCTATGATTGAGTACTTCCAAGCACTCCTTCACCTCTCACCTGAGATGACTATTGCCTTCTCTCACGGTGCCTTTAACGTAAGTAACACTATCGTACAATTTCCATTCATCGGAGCCTTGGCTTTCTTTGTAACCAAGCTCATCCCTGGTGAAGATGAAGTTGTGAAGTACGAGCCACTTTATCTTGATGAGCATTTGATTAAACAAGCTCCATCAATCGCTCTTGGAAATGCGAAAAAAGAACTCCTTCACTTGGGAAATTATGCTTCTAAAGCCTTTGACCTTTCATACAACTACATCATTGACCTTAATGAAAAGGTTGCTGAAAAAGGACACAAGACAGAAGAAGCCATCAATACCATTGATGAAAAATTGACTCGTTACCTGATTACTCTTTCAAGTGAAGCCCTTAGCCAGAAAGAAAGTGAAGTGCTCACCAATATCCTTGATTCATCCCGCGATTTGGAACGGATTGGGGACCACGCAGAAGCGCTAATCAATCTAACTGACTACCTTCAACGTAAAAATGTTGAGTTCTCTGAAGCTGCTTTGCAAGAATTGGCTGATATCTATCAAAAAACTACTGGCTTTATCAAGGATGCCCTTGATAGCGTGGAAAACAATGATATCGAAAAAGCTCAAAGTCTGATTGAACGCCATAAAGAAATCAACAATATAGAACGTGTTCTCAGAAAGACTCATATCAAACGCCTCAACAAGGGTGAGTGTTCAACACAAGCTGGGGTCAACTTTATCGACATCATTTCCCACTACACTCGTGTATCAGACCACGCTATGAATTTAGCTGAAAAGGTCATTGCTGAACAAATCTAATACTCTTCGAAAATCTCTTCAAACCACGTCAACGTCGCCTTGCCGTACTCAAGTACAGCCTGCGGCTAGTTTCCTAGTTTGCTCTTTGATTTTCATTGAGTATAAGTACCAAGAAGCTATCCTAAATGGGATGGCTTTTTTCTTCTCCTCATCAAGAATAGCTTTTCTGCCATATAAAAAACACTTTGATTCACAATGGAATCAAAGCATTTTAAAGAGCTCCCCATACATAAGCGCAGAAGCTGCGGTCCCTCTGTACTTAGCTTCTTCTCTTTTGATAAAGCGAGCCAAGTTGAGCAACTCAGGTGCTGGATGTTTGGGATTTAGGAGCAATTCATGATTGACCAGACCTGAGAGACGAACTGCCAGCAATTGCTCATTTGTAGTAGGCAGTTTTTTAGCAGTCTCTAGGAGAGCAGTAACTAAATCTTCACTCAAATCATGGCGAGCATGATTGTAAAGATCTTTTATAAGGATTTCTAGGTTTGGTTCTACCATCCCTACCACCTCCCTTATGGTTTAATAATTTTTAATCAAATCAACCGTTGAACGATCCAATTTCTTCACCAAGGCTTGTAAGAAGGCTTGAGCTTCTAGGAAGTCATCCATAGCGTAGAGGGTTTGGTGAGAATGGATATAACGAGCGCAAACACCGATTGTTGTAGATGGGACACCACCATTTTTCAAATGAGCTGCGCCAGCGTCTGTTCCGCCTTTTCCACAGTAATACTGGTACTTGATACCAGCTTCTTCAGCCGTTGTCAAAAGGAAATCCTTCATACCTGGGAGAAGCAAGTGACCTGGATCGTAGAAACGAATCAAGGTTCCATCTCCAATCTTGCCTTGACCACCATAAACGTCACCTGCTGGTGAACAGTCAACTGCTAGGAAAACTTCTGGATCAAACTTGGTTGTAGATGTATGGGCACCACGAAGCCCAACCTCTTCTTGGACGTTAGAGCCAAGATAGAGTTCATTTCCCAGTTTTTGACCTGACAAAGCTTCGGCTAGCTCGCTTACCATGAGGACACCGTAGCGGTTGTCCCAAGCTTTTGAAATAATATTTTTTTCATTGGCTGTCAAGATAGCAGAACTATCTGGAACAATGGTGTCACCAGGACGGATGCCAAAGCTTTCTGCCTCAGCCTTATCCGCAAATCCACCATCAAAGACAATATCCGCAATGGCTGGCATGGTTGGTCCACCCTTTCCACGAGTCAAATGTGGAGGAACAGAACCTGAAATCACTGGGATTTCACGACCATCACGAGTCAAGAGTTTGAAACGTTGGCTGCTGACCACCATCGGATTCCAACCACCGATTTCAACGACACGGAAGGTACCGTCTGGTTTGATTTCGCTGACCATAAAACCAACTTCGTCCATGTGAGAAGCGACCAAGACGCGCGGTGCATCCGCAGCTTCTGAATGCTTAATCCCGAAAATACCACCCAAGCCATCTGTCACCAATTCATCCACATGCGGTGTCAACTTTTCACGAAGATAGGCACGGACAGGCGCTTCATGACCTGAAATCGCAGCAAGTTCTGTTACTTCTTTGATTTTTGCAAATAATGTTGTCATTTCAATTCCTTCTTTCTTTCATCCATTTTACCACTTTTTATAGGAGAAGGATAGCGGGAAGGTGGATTTCTAAATTAGTATCATATTCTTGCTGTATCTTAGAAAAAGATCAGATTCTCTTTCATATGAGGTAAAATCTAAGAAATATTCCAAGATTAATCCAAATTTTTTCCAAACAAAAAATAATTCTATAATATATTTATTCAGTTTTTCACAAAATTCGCAGAAAATAGTTGACTTTCCCTTCCTCTTTCTTTAAAATAGTACAAAACTAGGAAAAGGAAAAAATCATGACCAAAACAATTCTTGTTACAGGTGGAGCTGGCTATATTGGCTCCCATACCGTTAAAGCTCTTTTAAATGCTGGCTACCAGGTGCATGTCCTTGATAATCTCTCTACAGGAAATCGTTCGGCTGTGGATAATCGTGCTAGCTTTAAACAACTAGATGTTTATGATGCTAGTGCCTTAAAAGCTTACTTAGAAGAAAATAAGATTGATGCTGTTCTGCATTGCGCAGGTGAAATTGTTGTGAGCGAAAGTATTGAAAATCCAAGCAAATACTTCACTGCCAATGTCGCTGGTATGAACCAAGTTCTCAAAGTCTTATCTGAAGTTGGCATTCAAAAAATCATGTTCTCTTCAACTGCATCTCTCTATGGTAATAACTGTATTGACAAGCCTGCAACTGAAGATACCTTGCTCGATCCTGTCAACCCTTATGCAGAGACAAAACTGATGGGTGAACGAATGATTTACTGGATGGCCAATCGCTACGACTGGAAATATGTCATTTTCCGTTACTTTAATGTAGCTGGGGCTGAAATGGATGCTTCAAACGGTCTGCGTGTGAAAAATCCAACTCACATCATTCCTAACATCAACAAGACTGCATTGGGACAAAATGATAGCCTCAAAATATTTGGAGATGACTACGATACACGTGACGGTTCATGTATTCGGGATTACATTCATGTCTTGGACCTTGCACAAGCCCACGTTAAAGGGATGAACTATCTCTTTCAAGAAGACAGTTCTTCTCAAATCTTTAACTTAGGAACTGAGAAAGGCTATACTGTCAAAGAAATCTTTAAAACTGCTGAAGAATTACTGGATCAAAAAATCCCACACGAGATTGTTGCGCGTCGTGCTGGTGATCCAGCCAGCGTCCTAGCAGACGCATCAAAAGCTAAACAATATCTTGACTGGCAAGCTAGCTACTCCCTCGAAGATATTATTTTATCAGACTATCGTTGGCGAGTTAAAGAGGGTAAAAATATTTTGGAATAAGATAACAGAGGAGAAAGTCCTGGTACTCTCTCCTTGTTTTATTTGTTAAATTGTCAGAAAATTTATTGACAGATTAAAAAAATCGTGTTACATTTATATCTGCAGGTATCTTTCGATACCAAATCTACATGAAAGGACTGGGTATGAAACTTTCTCATTATTTAATTGGCTTACTTCTACTCCTAGTCTTTCTCTCTATTAGCATTGGAACCAGTGATTTTTCATGGGGAAAACTCTTTGCTTTTGATCAACAGACTTGGCTTCTCTTTCAAGAGTCCCGTCTCCCAAGGACGATCAGCATTCTCCTGGCTGCATCTAGCATGAGTATGGCAGGCCTCCTCATGCAGACCATTACCCAAAATCAGTTTGCTGCACCGAGTACAGTTGGGACTACTGAAGCCGCCAAACTAGGAATGGTATTGAGCCTCTTTGTCTTTCCATCGGCTAGTCTGACCCAAAAGATGATCTTTGCTTTTGTTTCATCCATCGTATTCACCCTCTTCTTCCTTGCCTTTATGACCATTTTTACTGTAAAGGAAAGGTGGATGTTACCTCTGATTGGGATTATTTATAGTGGAATTATCGGCTCTGTGACAGAAGTTATCGCCTATCGGTTCAATCTGGTTCAGAGTATGACTGCTTGGACCCAGGGCTCCTTCTCCATGATTCAGACCCATCAGTATGAGTGGCTCTTCTTAGGCCTCATTATCCTGATTGCCGTTTGGAAATTGTCCCAAACCTTTACCATCATGAATCTGGGCAAGGAAACCAGTGAGAGTTTGGGGATTTCCTACTCCCTACTTGAAAAGCTGGCCCTCTTTCTGATCGCGCTAACGACAAGTGTCACCATGATTACTGTGGGTGGCCTGCCATTTCTCGGGGTCATTGTTCCCAATCTGGTTCGCAAACGCTATGGAGATAATCTGAACCAAACCAAACTCACGGTCGCACTGGTCGGTGCCAATCTAGTCCTGGCCTGCGACATCCTCTCTCGAATCTTAATTCGCCCCTATGAGCTATCAGTCAGCCTCTTGCTAGGAATCATCGGTAGCCTCGTCTTTATCCTACTTCTATGGAGAGGGGGACGAAAAGATGCTGTCTAAAAGCAAACATAGCAAGTTCTTCTGGCTTCTCATTATTCTTGCCGTCGGAGCTTGTCTCCTCTACTTTTGGCCCATCACCCAGCTGTCTGCCTTTGCTTGGAAACTGCGTTCCCAAAAAATCGTCGTTTATCTCTTGGTGGCCATCGCGACTGGGATTTCAACCATTAGTTTTCAAACCCTGACGGAAAATCGCTTCCTGACACCTAGTATTTTGGGAATCGAATCTTTCTATGTCCTACTACAAACCCTGCTACTGGTTTTTGAAAGTAAACTTCTTCAGCTTGGGAAAGTTCCTATCTTAGAATTCCTAGTCTTGCTTCTTGTCCAATCCCTCTTCTTTCTCGCCTTACAAGGCTACTTGAAGACACTGATGAAGCAAGACCTGGTCTTCATCCTGCTGATTTGTCTAGCCCTCGGAAGTCTCTTTCGAAATATCAGTACCTTCCTTCAGGTCCTGATGAATCCAAATGAATACGATAAACTGCAGAACAGTCTCTTTGCTTCCTTTCAACATCTCAACACTTCCATCCTAGCCATCGGTTCTCTGATCATCCTCGCTTTGACAATCTTTTTCTTTCGAAAAGCAGTCATTCTGGATGTCTTGCACTTGCAAAGAGAAACGGCTCAGATACTGGGACTCGATGTTGAAAAAGAACAGAGAGAACTCCTCTGGGGCATTGTACTTTTGACCTCAACAGCCACTGCCTTGGTAGGGCCTATGGCCTTCTTCGGTTTTATGCTGGCCAACCTCACCTACCTAATCGTCAAAGACTATCAGCACAAGATACTCTTTATCGTAGCCATTCTGATTGGATTTATTAGCTTGACCTTGGGACAAGCCCTGATTGAACGAGTCTTTGCTCTGGAAATTCGCATCAGCATGATCATTGAGAGTGTGGGTGGCTTCTTATTCTTTATCTTACTTTACAGGAGGGCTCGTCGGTGAAACTGGAAAACATTGACAAATCCATTCAAAAACAGGATATTTTGCAAGGTATTTCACTTGAAGTCAGTCCTCAGAAACTGACAGCCTTCATTGGTCCAAATGGTGCTGGAAAATCGACTCTCCTCTCCATCATGAGCAGACTGACCAAGAAGGATCATGGAATCCTCAGTATCAAAGGTCGTGAAATCGAGAGTTGGAATTCGCAAGAACTGGCCCAAGAACTGACTATCCTAAAGCAGAAAATCAATTACCAAGCCAAATTGACGGTTGAAGAACTGGTCAGTTTTGGACGTTTTCCCTACAGTAGAGGACGTCTGAGAACAGAAGATTGGGAAAAAATCCGAGAAACTCTGGACTATCTGGAACTGACTAATTTAAAGGACCGCTACATCGATAGTCTGTCTGGCGGACAGCTCCAACGTGTCTTTATCGCCATGGTACTAGCCCAGGATACAGATTTTATCTTGCTGGACGAACCGCTCAACAATCTCGATATCAAGCAAAGTGTCAGTATGATGCAGATTCTTCGGCGACTGGTGGAAGAACTCGGTAAGACCATTATCATTGTCCTCCACGATATCAATATGGCCAGCCAGTATGCGGATGAAATTGTCGCCTTCAAGGACGGCCAAGTCTTTTGCAAGGGAAGGACAGATCAAATCATGCAGGATGACCTGCTCAGTCAACTTTATGAGATTCCCATCACGCTGGCGGATATCAATGGCAAAAAAATCTGTATCTATAGCTAGCAACTCAGAAACTCGAGTTAGAGAACCCTCAGTCTCTTAGCTAACAAGCCTATCTAAGAGACTCCCTACATCGTTATCACATTTTAAAAAGGAGAAATCATGAAAACATCCCTTAAACTTTATCTCACTGCCCTAGCGGCCAGCTTCTTGCTCCTACTTGGTGCATGTAGTACCAACTCAAGCACTAATAAGACGGAGAAAAGTAGCTCTGCTCCAACAGAGGTAACCATTAAAAGTTCACTAGATGAGGTCAAACTTCCCAAAGTTCCTGAAAAGATTGTGACCTTTGACCTCGGTGCTGCGGATACTATTCGCGCTTTAGGTTTTGAAAAGAATATCGTCGGAATGCCTACAAAAACTGTTCCGACTTATCTTAAAGACCTAGCGGGAACTGTCAAAAATGTTGGTTCCATGGTTGAGCCAGACCTAGAAGCCATTGCTGCTCTTGAACCAGATTTGATTATCGCTTCACCACGTACCCAAAAATTCGTAGACAAGTTCAAAGAAATCGCCCCAACCGTTCTTTTCCAAGCAAGCAAGGACGACTACTGGACTTCTACCAAGGCTAATATCGAATCCTTAGCAAGTGCCTTCGGCGAAACAGGTACACAGAAAGCCAAGGAAGAATTGGCTAAGCTAGACAAGAGCATCCAAGAAGTCGCTACTAAAAACGAAAGTTCTGACAAAAAAGCCCTTGCCATCCTCCTCAACGAAGGAAAAATGGCTGCCTTTGGTGCCCAATCTCGTTTCTCTTTCTTATACCAAACCTTGAAATTCAAGCCAACTGATACTCAATTTGAAGACTCACGCCACGGACAAGAAGTCAGCTTTGAAAGTGTCAAAGAAATCAATCCTGACATCCTCTTTGTCATCAACCGTACCCTTGCCATCGGTGGGGACAACTCAAGCAACGACGGCGTCCTAGAAAATGCCCTCATCGCTGAAACTCCTGCCGCTAAAAATGGTAAGATTATCCAACTAACACCAGACCTCTGGTATCTAAGTGGTGGCGGACTTGAATCAACAAAACTCATGATTGAAGACGCACAAAAAGGCTTGAAATAAGCAACTTCAAACTCAACTAACATCTTTACATGATAAAACGCATCCTATCAGACTCACTCAAACTGAACTGCACCCCAAAAGTTAGACAGAAAAAATCTAACTTTTGGGGTGTTTTTATTATGAAATTAACTTATGATGATAAAGTTCAG
>CAJNCF010000005.1 GCA_905221195.1 bacterium | reverse complement strand
TCCGTACGGGATTCGAACCCGTGTTACCGCCGTGAAAAGGCGGTGTCTTAACCCCTTGACCAACGGACCTGAGCTGTTATTTTCAACTCTTACTATTATACAGCCTTTTTCAGACTTGTCAACTACTTTTTTCTATTTTTTTCAAGTTAAGTAAAAAGAGCCAGAATTATACCGACTCTTCTATTGATTATTAAACTTAGAAGCACGTTCTTCTCCCCACCAATAGGGCATTAGTTCTGCGACTTTCACTGTCTTTCTTGTATCGTAGTCCATCATAAATTCTGCATCTTTATTTTCAGCATTAAGCTCTAAAAGGAATTCTCTACAAGCTCCACAGGGCATTCCTGAACTTCCACCATAAGGCGGTTTGTCTCGAAAGGCTAATACTTTTTTAACCTTAGTTTGTCCTGAAAATTGGTACATATTAAAGAGTGCCGCTCGCTCTGCGCAGAGATGGAAAACACCACAGGTTCCCTCCATACAGAATCCTGTAAATATTTGTCCATCTTCTGCTTCTACTGCGGCTACGACATGGTTAGCGTAAACAAAATCAGATACTTCATGTGGATCGTATAGTTCCCGTGCTTCTTCGTACATCTTTTCCCAGATGTCCATTATTGATTCCTTCTTATTTAGAGATTTCTTTTAACATATTTTCAATATGCTGGATTGATTTTTCACGACCTAACAAGAAGATCGTATCTGGCAATTCTGGTCCATGCATTTCACCTGAAACAGCAATACGAATTGGCATGAAGAGATTTTTTCCTTTGATACCTGTTTCTTTTTGGACTGCTTTAATTTGTGGGAAGATATTCTCTGTCACAAATTCATCATCTGTCATCGCTTCGAGTTTTGCTTTGAAGGCTTCAAGAACTGTTGGGACGGTTTCACCCGCCATGACTTCACGCTCTGCTTCGGTCAATTCTGGGAAATCTGAGAAGAAGAGATCTGTCAATGGGATAATCTCATCTACCGACTTCATTTGTGGTTTATAGAGCTCAACTAATTTTTCAGCCTTGTCAGTTAAACGGCCTGCTTCCTCTAAGAATGGTTTTGCCATTTCAAAGATAGTTTCTAGGTCTGCATTCTTGATATAATCATTGCTCATCCAGTCGAGTTTCTTCTGATCAAAGGCTGCTGGAGACTTGCTGAGGCGGTTTTCATCGAAAAGTTTAATGAGTTCTTCACGAGAGAAAATCTCATCTTCGCCACCTGGGTTCCAACCAAGAAGAGCAATAAAGTTAAAAACTGCTTCTGGTAAATAACCTTTTTTACGGTAGTCTTCGATAAACTGAAGTGTGTTGGTATCGCGTTTAGACAATTTTTTCCCAGTTTCAGAGTTGATAATCAAGGTCATATGACCGAACTCTGGAGCTTCCCAACCAAGGGCTTCATAGACCATAAGCTGTTTTGGTGTATTAGCAATGTGGTCATCTCCACGGATAACATGAGAGATTTGCATATCGTGGTCATCGATAACAACGGCAAAGTTGTAAGTTGGGTAACCGTCTTTCTTTTGGATAACCCAGTCACCGCCGATATTGCCACCTTCAAATTCGATATCACCTTTGACCATATCATGCCACTTGTAGATACCTGACTCATTGACAGGCAAACGAACCGTTGGGATGATACCAGCTGCTTCACGTTCTGCGATGTAAGCTACTTTCTCCTCTTCACTCATACCAAGGTATTCATTGATGTAGCGTGGTGTTTCGCCAGCTGCTTCTTGGCGTTCACGTTCAGCTGCCAACTCTTCTTCTGTAACATAAGATTTGTAGGCTTTTCCTTCAGCTAGCAATTGATCGATGTATTTTTGATACAAGTCCAAACGTTCAGATTGGCGGTAGTTTTCATGTGTTTCTGGGCTTTCATCCCAATCCATGCCCAACCAACGAAGGTTTTCAAGCTGTGAACGTTCTCCATCCTCGACATGACGTTTACGGTCAGTATCTTCGATACGAATGATAAATGTTCCACCATGATGGCGTGCATACAAGTAGTTAAACAATGCTGTACGGGCATTCCCGATGTGTAGTAGTCCTGTTGGACTTGGTGCGTAACGTACGCGGATATCTTTTGACATAGTTTCTCCTATAAAGTCTCTAGGCGTCTGCCTTTTTGCTCTCTATATTATATCACAAGTCTTGGCTGAGTCCAATTTCTATGGATAAAGAGAGTAAAAAGAGTGGACAAACCACTCTTTTCTTCTATTATAGACGTGCGTTAAGTTCTTTGCTCAATTCTTCAAATCCTGGTTTTCCAAGAAGGGCAAACATGTTGCGTTTGTAAGCTTCAACACCTGGTTGGTCAAATGGGTTAATAGCATTCAAGTAACCTGAAAGGGCAATTGCCAATTCGAAGAAGTAGATAGTATAACCAAGGGTGAAAGCGTCTTGCTCTGGAAGAGTCACATACATGTTTGGTACATCACCATCTGTGTGGGCAAGAAGAACACCGTCAGTCGCTTTTTTGTTTACAAAGTCAACGTCTTTTCCTTGAAGGTAACCAAGTCCATCAAGGTCTTCTTCCAAAGTAGGGATAATCACGTTTTTACGTGGTTTGTCAACACGAACAACTGTTTCAAACATGATACGAGTTCCCTCTTGGATAAATTGACCAAGTGAGTGCAAGTCAGTTGAGAAGTTGGCTGAAGTTGGGTAGATACCTTTTTGGTCTTTCCCTTCTGATTCACCAGCCAATTGTTTCCACCATTCTGAGAAATATTGAAGTGATGGCTCATAGTTTACCAAGATTTCAGTTGCATAGCCTTTACGGTAAAGAATGTTACGAACAGCTGCATATTGGTAAGCTTCGTTTTCAGAGATTTTGTCTGAAGTGTAGTCTTTGCGAGCTGCGTTAGCACCTTCCATAAGGGCTTTAATGTCAGCTCCTGATGCAGCGATTGGAAGCAAACCAACTGCTGTCAATACTGAGAAGCGTCCACCGATGTCATCTGGAACAACAAATGTTTCCCAACCGTTAGCGTCCGCTTCAACCTTAACAGCACCTTTTTGGCGGTCAGTTGTTGCATAGATACGTTTGTTTGCTTCTTCTTGACCGTATTTCTTAACCAAAAGTTCTTTGAAGACACGGAAAGCGATAGCTGGTTCAGTTGTTGTACCTGATTTAGAAATCACGTTTACTGAGAAGTCTTTGTCAGCTACGTACTCTACCAAGTCAGCAAGGTAAGTAGATGAGATTGAGTTTCCTGCGTAAAGGATTTGTGGAGCTTTGCGTTCTTCTTTTGTTTGCAAGTTTGCAAAGTGGTGATTCAAGAAGTCGATTGCTGCTTTAGCACCAAGGTAAGATCCTCCAATACCGATAACAACCAAAACATCGCTGTCTGACTTGATTTGCTCAGCAGCTTTCAAGATGCGGTCAAACTCTTCGCGGTCGTAGTTTTCAGGAAGGTCCAACCATCCCAAGAAGTCGCTACCAGCACCAGTTCCTTTACGGATCAATTCATCTGCTGCTGTTACTTGTGATTGCATGTATTCCACTTCATGTGGTGCAACAAATTTGTCTAAAACTTTTGAATAATCAAATTTAATATGTGACATGTTATTCCTCCAATATTTCTTCTTTTATATCATAACGCTTACCTTCGTTTTTTTCAAGTTTTTTTGTCGAATTTCTCCAATTTTTATCAGAATTCAAACGTTTGCGTAAAAATGTCATATTCCAAAAATTTTGAAAAAATAAAGAACGACTAGATGTTCCAGTCGTTACAGTTCATTCAATAAATACTCAAATAATTCTAAATTGCCATCTTCTTCATTAACCAGAAACTCTGGATGCCACTGCAAACCGATAATACGGTGCTCATCGATAGATTCAATCGCTTCGATAGTTTGGTCTCTGGGATCAATAGCAGTTACACGGAAATTAGGTGCCAAATCTTTGATGCTCTGACGATGGACGGAATTGACCTGACTTTCTTTTCCAAATAGCTTAGCCACCACGCTTCCTTCCACTGTCTCAATAGAGTGAGATGTTCCGAAAGGTAGTCCTTGCCAGTGACCTTCGATTTCTTGATTGAGGGTTCCACCAAAGGCAACATTGACAAGTTGGACACCACGGCAGATTGCCATAATTGGTTTGTTCTGACGGAGAGCTTCCTTCAAAAGTGCCAATTCAAATTCATCACGAACCAGATTGTAATCATCGCTCTCGATGGTCTTTTTCTCTCCATAAAACTGAGGATGGACATTCTGACCGCCTGTCAAAATAAGCTTGTCAATCATTTCCACATAATCGCGTACAACTGACTCATCACCAACAGGAATGACTAAAGGGAGACCACCGACTTGACGAATGCTCTCTGCGAATCTACAAGATACAGATGAATGAATGTTTTTGCCCTCTGCATCTACGGGACATAGATTTGCAGCAACTCCTACAACCGTTCTGGGCATGATGTCTCTCCTTTCGAATATTAACGATAGTCCTATCATATCACTCAGAATGACTTTCGTCTAATATGTTTTTTTTAAGGCTGTGATAAAAATTTTTTATGGACAAGAAAAAGCCGCCCACATAGGACAACTTTTTCCTTATTCGAAGACAAATTGATTGTGATAGAGTTCTGAGTAGAATCCACCTAGTTTTAAAAGTTCATGGTGATTACCGCGTTCAATGACTTCTCCATCTTTAAGGACAATAATCTGATCAGCATTGAGGATGGTCTTCAAACGGTGAGCAATAACGAAACTGGTTCTACCTGCTACAACCGCCTCCATGGCATGCTGAATCTTGCTTTCTGTTACTGTATCTACGTTTGAAGTGGCTTCATCGAGAATGAGAACTTCTGGATCCGTCATCAGGGTTCGAGCGATGGAAATCAATTGCTTCTGCCCTGTCGAGAAGATGCTCTGGTCATCATCGATAAGCGTATCGTATTTATCAGGTAAGCTTTCGATATAGTCATGAATATGGGTTGCTTTGGCTGCTGCCTCAACCATTTCCTGACTGGCATCTGGCACACCAAAACGGATATTGTCTCGAATGGTTCCGCTAAATAAGACCGAATCTTGCAAGACAATCCCCACCTTGCTTCTGAGACTATCCAACTCATAGTCACGAATGTCTTTTCCGTCAAAATAAATACCACCAGCATCAACATCATAAAAGCGATTGATGAGATTCATAATAGTCGTTTTCCCTGAACCCGTCGGACCAACAACTGCTGTCATCTGGCCTTTAGGGGTGGAAATACTGACATCTTTCAAAATAGGTTTATCAGGCAAGTATGAAAAATCAATATGACTAATTTCAACACCTTCTTGCAACTTAGTGAAGATTGGAGCCTTTTCAGGTCGGATTTCTTCCTCTGCGTCAAACATTTCCTGAATCCGTTCAGCACCTGTAAAGGCTAACTGAAGGCTTCCCCAACTAGCCGCAACTTGAATAATAGGCTGGTAGTACTGCTGAGAAAATTGGGCAAACATAACAATCAAACCTAGAGCTGTACTTGTTTCAATAGTCTTATCATTCAAAAGTACAGCTGAACCAGCAAAGATAACGATGGCTGTGTTGACCAGACTCATCCCATTCATGACAGGGAAAAGAATTCCTGAGAACATTCTTCCTTTAAAGGTTGCTTTGCGCACGCGCTCATTTTGTTCAAGAAATCCTGCCATCATATCCTCTTGAATTCCTTGGACAATGACAGCTTTTTGACCTGAGATACTCTCATCCATATAGGCGTTGAGTTTCCCTACTTCTTTTTGCTGGAGGTTGGTGTATTTACGTGCCATTTTCACGATGAAAATCAGCATAAGGAAGGCTACTGGTGTGCTGGCGATGGTGATTAGGGCCAGCGTCACATTTCTCGAAAACATGACAAGAATCAGACCAATGTATAAAACAATATTGCTCATGACCTGAACCAGACTTTCATTAAAGGCTTGGAGGATATTATCCAAATCACTAGTAAAACGAGACAGGATATCGCCATCTTGTCGGCGGTCAAAGAAAGAAACCGTCAAGCGAGCAAGCTTACCAAAGAGGCCTTTGCGCATCTCGTTAGTCGACTCTGCAATCACGCGCGTCATGAGACACATGTATATGACACTGGAGATAAAGAGAACCAAAACCAGCAGGCCAAGATTGACCATAATTCCTGATAGACTCTGCCAAACAAGTTCTGGATTGCCATCTTGATAAGCTTGAACTAAATTGGCTAGCTCTGTTACCGCTTGTCCAGAAAAGACTGGAAAGAGGGCTTGGGCAAGAGTTGATAGAACCAGCATCAAGATAACAACCACAAATGAGAGCTTGTAGACCTTAAAGTAATGCCAGAAAAATTGAACTGTCTTCATTTTACTCCTCCTTTCCTTTCTGTGTTTCATAGATTTCACGGTAAACGGCATTATTGACAACCAAGTCTGCATGCGTGCCTTGACCAATCAATCGTCCCTGATCTAGAACCAAGATCTTGTCTGCATGAACAACCGAACTAATCTTTTGCGCGATGATAATAGTTGTTGTTCCCTTCAGATCCTTATTCAAAGCTTCCTGAACCAGGCGCTCTGACTTAGCATCTAGGGCTGAGGTCGAATCGTCAAAAATCAGAATACGTGGATTGCTGACAATCCCACGCGCAATCGACATCCTTTGCTTTTGTCCACCAGAGAAGTTGGTTCCCCGTTCCTCAACTGGACTTTCAAAGGTTTTCTCCATACGATGAATGAATTCGCTAGCTTGGGCAATATTAGCTGCGCGCTCCATTTCAAATAGAGTAGCATCTCCCTTACCCTGTCTCAAGTTATCTGCAATCGTTCCACTAAAGAGAATGGCACGTTGGAGAACGATGGACACTGTTTTACGCAAGGTTCCTTCACTCACTTCTCGAATATCCTTGCCTCCGATTTTAATAGAGCCTTCCTGTGGGTCAAAGAGACGTGGAATCAATTGAGCCAAGGTTGATTTTCCTGCACCAGTCGCTCCAACTACACCAACCATTTGACCAGGCTCGATGGTAAAGCTCACGTCTTTCAGCATTGGTTCCTTGTCCATTGGATAGGTAAAGGTTACATTTTCAAAGCTAAGACTGCCAACCAACTCTTCATCTGGGACATCCTTGAAGGTCATAGCTGGCTCTGCGTCAAGAATTTCTCGAATACGACGCATGGAAATCATGGCACGACTGACAGAATTTCCCAAAAATCCAACCATAACAATGGTAAAGATAATCTGGCTTAGGTAATTAACAAAGGAAGCAATGGAACCCACAACAGAAGGATCCGACTGAACCATCCCAGCAACCAACCAAATAGAGAGGAATACCGCCCCATAACCTACCAACATCATGAAAGGCTCCACTACTGAAAAGGCATAGCCGATATAAAGATTTTGACCGAGAAGCTCGTCCGAGACCTCTGTAAACTTAGCAAACTGCTCTTTTTCTTGGACAAAGGACTTGACCACACGAACACCGCGAAGATTTTCCTTAGCGATAGCATTGATGCGCTCAAGAAGGGTTTGAAACTTGGCAAAACGTGGCCCCATCATTCCCATCATGATAGCAGTCAAGCCAAAAATCAAGACTACCATGAGAACAATCACCCACCACAGAGAGGGCAAAGTTTGAACCGCAAGGATAAACGAACCGATGAACAAGAGGGGAAGTCTGAAAAGAATTTGGAAGGTCATCATGACCACGTTCTGAATCTGATTGATATCATTTGTCATTCGAACGACTAGATTTCCCGCATTAAATTGTTCAATATTGGCATAAGAAAAGGTTTGGATTTTACGGAAGGCATCCTCCCGAAGGTCAGATGAAACTCCTTGGGCAATATAGGCTGCAAGGACAACATTGAGCCCACCAGCAACCAGACCGACCAAGGCCACACCAATCAACCAAGCCCCGATACTATAAATAGCTTCATATTTTCCAGCAAGGAGGGCGTCTAACACTTCCTGCAGATAACGCGGTTGCAGAAGTGAACTAGCAACCATCAAGCCTGTCATCAGAAGCGAGGCCAGTGCCTGCCACTTGTAGGTTTTGATTTTCTGAATCAGCATATTTTCTCCTTAAAAAAATAGACAAAAGGGAGCGACAATGCGTCAGCTCCTTCTCATTCTGTTTGTGTGATGTTATTCTAGCAAAAAAGTGGGAACTTGTCAAAGAAGTCTCCTTGATACAGCTAGAATGACTAGTCATTTTTGGCTTTATAATTTTTGTTTTAACTCAACCAAGACATTCATAGCCTGCATAGGTGTCATGTTGTAAACATCCAGTTTAGCTAATTCTGCTAGGATAGGATTTTCTGCTGGCGCGTCAAAGAGTGAAATCTGTTCAGTGACAGTACTTGTTTGTCTCATGGGAGTAGGGCTTTCTGTCCCCTGACTCTCTAACTGAGTCAAAATCTTATCCGCCCTTGCTAAAAGTTCTGCTGGTAAGCCAGCAATCTTTGCCACATGAATACCGTAGGATTTGTCAGCCGGTCCTGGTTCAATCTTATGAAGAAAGGTGACCTGTCCATCCCGCTCCAAGGTTGCTACGTGGACATTGACCAAATGTTCCAAGCTAGACTCTAGACTGGTCAATTCATGGTAGTGGGTCGCAAAGAGAGTCTTGGCTCCGATATGTTCATGGATATATTCAATGATTGATTGGGCCAAGGCCATCCCATCATAAGTCGCGGTTCCCCGTCCTAACTCATCAAAGAGAATCAAAGAATTCTTAGTCGCATGCGAAATGGCATTGTTGGCCTCCATCATCTCCACCATAAAGGTTGATTGGCCTGAAACCAAATCATCGGCTGCTCCGATACGGGTAAAGATTGCATCAAAAATCGGTAAATGGGCGCTTTCCGCTGGCACATAAGAACCCAACTGAGCCATAACCGCCGTCATAGCTAACTGACGCATGTAGGTTGACTTCCCACTCATGTTTGGCCCTGTAATCAGCTGAATACTGGTATCTTCTGCCATCTGAATCGTATTTGGAATATAGGTCTGAGCCCCCATAACCTTTTCAACGACAGCATGGCGCCCTTTCTGGATGTCGATTTGTGAGTCGTCTCCGAACTCTGGTCGGATCAAATGCTGGGTTTCAGCCACAACTGCCAGACTCTGTAAGACATCAACTGTCGCAATTCCTTGGGCTAGAGCCTGCAAACGCTGGATGTACTTGCTGACCTCTTCACGAATACGCATAAAGATTTCGTATTCTAGGTTGGCTGACTTCTCACGCGCTTCCAACATATCGCCCTCGATACGGGCCAATTCTTCGGTTCCAAAGCGTTCCGAGTTTTTCAGCGTCGCCTTGCGAAAAAAGTGGACTGGCACATTCCCCAATTGTGAATTGGTCACATGGAAATAATAGCCATCCTTTTTATTATAGACAATCTTAAGTGAGCTAATACCAGAGTTTTCTCGCTCCTTAGCCTCAATTTCAGCAATCCAACCAGTCCCTTCTCTGAGAACTCGTCGGTACTTGTCTAAAGTCTCATCAAATCCAGTTCGGATAATTCCCCCATCTGTAATCACATGAGGAGCTTCAGGAGCAATGGCAGCGCTAATCAAACTCTCCAACTCAGGGATTCCATCCAGTTGTGCGATAAGATAGTCTAGAGCAGGTTGCTCCATCCCTTCTAAAATCGTACGAATCCGTGGCACACTAGATAAGGTGGCCGCCAGCTGCAAGAGATCCTTGGGATTTGTTTTGCCAAAAGAAACTCGACTAGCCAAACGTTCGATGTCATAAACACCCTTGAGACTGTCTGTCAAATCACTGCGCTCAAAGAAGTGATCAAGAAAGACCTGCACCACTTCCTGACGTTGAACAATTCGTTCCTTATCAATCAAAGGACGATGAATCCAAGAACGCAAGAGACGCATTCCCATAGCTGTTTTGGTTTCATCCAAAAGCCAGAAAAGACTGCCTTGCTTCTTGCCTGAACGGGCATTCTCAACCAAATCCAGACTAGCCTTGGTCGCATAATCCATCTGCAAGAAATCTTTGATTTCATAGCGGATAACAGGCTTGAGGTGGTTCAATTCCCGCATCTGGGTACGGTGAACATACTGAAGCAATTTACTAGATGCCGCTTGCTCCACAGTTGCCAATCGTGGATCCAGTAAATGAAGGTCCTCAAAGCCTTCTTTCTCATAAGAGAGCACCAGATTCATCTGACGACTGAGAATCTGTTCTTCCGCCTCGGACAAGTCATAGCCCAGCACCACTTCTCGAGCCTTGAGATTGCGGATTTCCCCACAAACCAGCGTGAAATCCAAAAGACCTGTCACGTAAAAGTCACCAGTCACCAGATCCATATAGGCTAAGCCAAACTGATTGCCCTCACGATCTACGGCAACCAAGAAATTGTTCTGACTGTCTGGCTTACTGCTATCGACCACTGTCCCTGGCGTAATAACCTGAACAACTTCTCGTTTAACAACCCCAACCGCTTGTTTAGGATCTTCCGTCTGCTCTGCAATGGCTACCTTATAGCCTTGCTCAATCAATACATCGATATACTGCTGGACAGAATGATAGGGAACCCCCGCCATAGGAATCGGATTATCGGCATTCTTGTTGCGACTCGTTAAGGAAATTTCCAGAATCTGCGCAGCATTGACCGCATCCTCATAAAACAATTCATAAAAATCACCCATCCGAAAGAGCAAAAAAGCATCTGGATATTGCTTTTTTATATCCACATACTGTTGCATACCAGGTGATAGCTTTTCTGTCGCCATTTTCCGTCTCTCCTTGTCAAAAATAAGTCTTGAGAGCAACTCCCAAGACCTTACTTATCTTTCATCAAATCTAGCAAACGATCTTCCATGAGTTTGGCAACGTGCTGGTCTCGACAAATGACCAATAAGGTATTGGCACCAGCAACTGTTCCTAAAATCCATTCATCCTTGTTTGCATCTACAATATTTGCCAAAACAGAGGCTTCGCCCAATTTGGTATGAAGTACCAAGGTAAACTCTGCTCTTGCAACACCTTCTAAATGATGAGACAAAAATTCCACTAAATCAATCTTTTCTGTCTCATTTGCTAGTACATAATACACCATATCATTTTTCTTGACCTTGGTCAAGCCGATTTCACGCAAATCACGAGACAAGGTGGTCTGAGTCACAAAGACATTGTGCGCCTCCAACCGATCTTGAATTTCTTTTTGTGTACTTAATTTCTCCTCAGTAATCATTTTTTTTATTAACTGATGACGATCTCTTTTTCTCATAAAATCCTCTTATGTGAATATTTATAACTAATTTTATAACTATATTATACCAAAAAAATAGGAGATTTCAAAAATTTTTTCTTCTTTCTTTAAAATTGTGATAAAATAGTAGAAAAGTCCAAAAAGGAGCTCTTAATGAATACAAAAGAATTGATTGCTAGCGAGTTGGCTAGCGTTATTGATAGCCTGGACCAAGAGGCTATTTTAAATTTACTGGAAACCCCTAAAAACTCAGAAATGGGAGACATCGCTTTCCCTGCTTTTTCTCTTGCAAAAGTCGAACGTAAAGCGCCACAAATGATTGCGGCTGAACTGGCTGAAAAGATTAACAGCCAAGCCTTTGAAAAGGTTGTTGCAACTGGGCCTTACGTCAACTTTTTCCTTGATAAATCTGCCATTTCTGCTCAAGTATTGCAAGCTGTTATCGCTGAAAAAGAACACTATGCTGACCAAAACATTGGTAAACAAGAAAATGTTGTTATCGATATGTCTAGTCCTAATATCGCTAAACCATTCTCGATTGGTCACCTGCGCTCAACCGTTATCGGGGATAGCCTGTCACATATTTTCCAAAAAATCGGTTATCAAACAGTCAAGGTCAATCATTTGGGAGACTGGGGTAAACAGTTTGGTATGCTGATTGTCGCCTACAAAAAATGGGGTGACGAAGAAGCTGTAAAAGCTCATCCAATCGATGAACTTCTTAAACTCTATGTCCGCATCAATGCTGAAGCTGAAAACGACCCTAGCTTGGATGAAGAAGCACGCGAATGGTTCCGTAAACTGGAAAATGGAGATGAGGAAGCTCTTGCACTTTGGCAATGGTTCCGTGATGAAAGTTTGTTGGAATTTAACCGCCTTTACAATGAACTGAAGGTTGAATTTGACAGCTACAACGGAGAAGCCTTCTACAATGATAAGATGGATGCAGTTGTAGACATTCTTTCTGAAAAAGGCCTTCTTGTTGAGTCAGAAGGTGCCCAAGTTGTGAAACTTGAGAAATATGGAATCGAACATCCAGCCCTTATCAAGAAATCTGATGGTGCAACTCTCTATATCACACGTGACTTGGCTGCAGCCCTTTACCGTAAAAACGAATACCAATTTGCTAAATCTATCTACGTCGTTGGTCAAGAGCAATCTGCCCACTTTAAGCAGCTCAAAGCTGTCTTGAAAGAGATGGGCTACGACTGGAGTGACGACATTACTCACGTTCCTTGTGGTTTGGTTACAAAGGAAGGGAAAAAACTCTCTACTCGTAAAGGTAATGTCATCTTGCTAGAGCCTACTATTGCAGAGGCTGTTAGCCGTGCCAAGGCCCAAATCGAAGCTAAAAATCCTGAACTAGAAAATAAAGATCAGGTAGCCCATGCTGTCGGGGTAGGAGCCATTAAATTCTATGATCTCAAGACCGACCGTACAAATGGATATGACTTCGACTTAGAGGCCATGGTATCCTTCGAGGGTGAAACTGGACCTTACGTTCAATATGCCTACGCTCGTATCCAATCTATCTTACGCAAAGCCGATTTCAAACCTGAAACAGCTGGCAACTATAGCTTGAATGATGCTGAAAGCTGGGAAATCATTAAACTCATCCAAGACTTCCCACGTATTATCAACCGTGCGGCAGATAACTTTGAACCTTCTATCATTGCTAAATTTGCAGTTAGCCTGGCTCAAGCCTTTAACAAATATTATGCACATACCCGTATCTTGGATGAAAGCCCAGAACGCGAAAGCCGTCTAGCTCTCAGCTACGCAACCGCAGTCGTTCTCAAAGAAGCCCTTCGTTTGCTTGGAGTAGAAGCGCCAGAGAAGATGTAAATCGTTACAAGAGACTGGAACTAAAGTTCCTAGTCTCTTGACGGCAATCGCTATATGGCGAATTGCCTAAACGCTTCACTAGTTTTAGGACATAAATATGATCGATTTATGTCCTAAAACGTCGTAATCTTAAATTTATTGGAACTAAAGTTCCTAATTGTTAGACGCTAGCCGCTTATATGCGGACTAGCTAACTGCTCACTAGTCATGGCCCCTAAATATAATCGATTTAGGAGCCATGACGTCGTAATCAGAGACACTTGTCTAAACGCTTTACTAATTTACCAAACCAAATAATATCGATTTGGTTTGGTTCATGTCGTAATCTTTTAATCACTTTATTGTAAAGTAACCTAAGTAACGAATGCCAAATCCTATCAGGTATTTGGCTAGGCGCTTCACTAATTCAATCTACTCACTACTTCTTTATCATACAGGGAGATATCTTATGAGCCAATATGCTTATATCCTCGTTGTAATTAGCTTGGTGTTCCTTTTTCTGCTCAATAAGTACGAGAAGGAGAGACTTCAAAGACTCTACCAAGAACAACTTTTGAAGGATGAAACATTTAGGGCTGACATCAAAGAGAAAATTCAAACGACTGAAAATATCAATGATGTCATTGCTTACATTAATAAAACTTATCATCTGGGAATGTTGCTATCAAAAGACATTACAGATCAATTGAAATAAACCTAGCTATTCTTTAAGGAATATCAAAACCGAGACTAAGAGTTTAATACTTAGCCTCGGTTTTTGTATATTTTTCAAGCAACAAAGCTACCACTCCCCCAGCAATGCAAGTGCAAAATCCTCTAGAATATGATAGAATAATGGAAAGGACTCTATTAAGGAGGAAAACATGAAAAAACAAACCGTCGCCGTCTTGGGGCCTGGTTCTTGGGGGACTGCCCTTTCACAAGTCTTAAATGACAATGGACACGAGGTACGTATTTGGGGAAATATTCCCGAACAAATCAATGAAATTAATACACACCATACTAATAAACACTACTTTAAAGATGTCGTTCTAGATGACAAAATCATTGCCTACACTGACTTAGCAGAGGCCTTGAAAGATGTAGATGCGATTTTGTTTGTTGTCCCAACAAAAGTGACACGACTTGTTGCCCAACAAGTCGCAAAAACCTTGGACCATAAGGCGATTATCATGCATGCATCAAAGGGATTAGAACCTGATAGCCATAAACGATTATCAACCATCCTTGAAGAAGAGATTCCTGAACAGCTCCGCAGTGATATCGTCGTTGTCTCAGGACCTAGCCATGCAGAAGAGACCATTGTGCGTGACCTAACTTTAATCACAGCTGCTTCTAAAGATTTACAAACAGCTCAATACGTTCAGGAACTCTTTAGCAATCACTACTTCCGACTTTATACCAATACGGATGTTATTGGAGTTGAAACCGCTGGTGCTCTTAAAAATATTATTGCTGTCGGTGCTGGAGCTTTACATGGTTTGGGATTTGGTGACAATGCCAAGGCAGCCATCATCGCTCGAGGCTTGGCAGAAATTACACGCCTGGGGGTGGCACTCGGGGCTAGTCCTTTGACCTATAGTGGCTTATCTGGTGTGGGAGATTTGATCGTAACGGGAACCTCCATCCACTCTCGTAACTGGAGAGCTGGAGATGCCCTTGGTCGTGGAGAATCCCTAGCTGATATCGAAGCCAACATGGGCATGGTAATTGAAGGTATTTCAACGACTCGAGCAGCCTATGAACTAGCGCAAGAGCTTGGGGTTTATATGCCAATCACACAGGCTATTTACCAAGTTATCTACCAAGGAACCAATATCAAAGATGCCATTTATGACATCATGAACAATGAATTTAAAGCAGAAAATGAGTGGTCTTAACCCTCTAGAGAAAGGATTATTATGGCACCGAAAGTTAGAAAAGCAGTCATTCCTGCCGCTGGACTAGGAACTCGATTTTTACCAGCAACCAAGGCCCTTGCCAAAGAAATGTTGCCAATTGTAGATAAACCAACTATCCAGTTTATCGTAGAAGAAGCTCTTAAATCAGGCATTGAAGATATTCTGGTTGTCACTGGTAAATCAAAACGTTCTATTGAAGACCATTTTGACTCAAACTTTGAGCTTGAATACAACCTCAAAGAAAAAGGAAAACATGACTTACTGAAATTAGTTGATGAAACAACTGGCATTCGCCTCCATTTTATTCGTCAAAGCCATCCTCGTGGTCTGGGAGATGCTGTCTTACAAGCCAAAGCTTTTGTCGGGAACGAACCTTTCGTTGTTATGCTGGGTGATGACCTTATGGACATCACAGAGGAAAAGGCAGTTCCTTTGACAAAACAACTGATGAATGATTATGAAAAGACACACGCATCAACCATTGCTGTCATGCCCGTACCACATGAAGACGTTTCATCATATGGAGTCATTGCTCCTCAAGGAGAAGGAATCAACGGCCTCTATAGTGTCGAAACTTTCGTTGAAAAACCAGCTCCCGAAGATGCTCCAAGTGATTTGGCAATCATCGGACGCTATCTTCTCACACCAGAAATTTTTGATATCTTAGAAAATCAAGCACCTGGTGCTGGAAATGAAATCCAGCTTACCGATGCAATCGATACTCTCAATAAAACACAACGTGTTTTCGCCCGTGAATTTACAGGAGCTCGTTACGATGTTGGGGATAAGTTTGGCTTTATGAAAACATCTATTGACTACGCCCTCAAGCACCCACAAGTCAAGGATGATTTGAAAGAATACCTCATCCAACTTGGAAAAGAGTTGGCTGAGAAGGAATAAAATAAAAAGATAAGGTTCAAAAAATGCCTTATCTTTTTTCATTACACAAATTTTCTTTCAACTTCGTCACATTCCCATTCCCTTGTAGAGAAGAAAGACTGCAAGTCCTACGAACAAGACTATCGCTCCCAACCTCTGGCTGGTACGATACATCCATCTTTCTCCTCTAACTGGAAAGATAACTGCTAGAAATGCGCCACCAACTGCACCTCCGATATGGCCAGCTAGGCTGATTCCTGGAATCAGAACACTCCCAATAATGTTAACTACAAAAAGTGTCAGATAAGATTGCCCCAACTGCTGAATATAAGGATTACGCGTAGCATAACGAAGAATGATAATCGCGGCAAATAGCCCATAGAGAGAAGTAGAAGCTCCTGCTGCTAAGGATTTCGGGCTAAATACAAAAACAAAGAGATTCCCCATCATTCCTGATAAGAGATAGAGAAAGAAAAACTGCTTAGGACCGAAAATCTCCTCTACCTGCCTTCCAAGATAATAAAGCGAAAGCATATTGACAATGAAATGCTCCCATCCAATATGTACAAAAATAGCCGAAAAGAGACGCCAAATCTGCTCAGGAAAGAGGCGAATGGCAGGACCATACATTGCCCCAAATCGAAATAGGGTATCTGCCCTGTAAAAGTTTCCTCCTGTGGTCACTAACATTAGTAGAAATACCAAGGCCGTCACTAAGAGAAAGAAACTCGTCACAGGGTAACGCCTATCAAAGATTTCTTTCATCAATCAATACCTCCTGAACAGGAATATCATGGTCCTCAGGTATAAAATCCCAAATTTGACAAGGATAAACCGTACTTAAAGTATGACCAGTAAAATGTTTCAGATAGCGGTCATAATAACCTCCACCATAGCCAATCCGATAGCCCTCTCTCGTAAAAGCCAGCCCTGGAACATGAATCAAATCAATCTGAGAGGCATCCACCACTTCCAAATCTCCCTGTGGTTCCAGTAAGCCAAAGGAAGTTTTGACCAACTGCTGCGGATTATAGACTACAAAGTCCATGCGCCCCTTGGGATAGGTTTTTGGTATTAGGACCTTCTTGCCATCCTTCAGCGCCTGCTCAATCAATCCCTGAGTTTGAAACTCATGCGGAAAAGAGAGATAGGTTGCGATTGTATTTGTTTCTTGGTAGAAGGGGTGTTGTAAAAGTCCTTCTGTTAAAGCTTGGTCTATAGCCTGTTTTTGCTCTCTAGGTATAGCCTTCATTTCCTGCAAGACTTGCTTGCGTAGTTCTGCTTTCATAGACAAATCCTCTACTCTGATGCCTTCTTTTTCAGGAAACTAGAAACTGCATCCACCCCAATAGCTAGTGCCTCTTCCTTAGGACTCATCTGAGGATGATGAAGGGCGTAGGGACTATCAATACCAAGCCAAAACATAACGCCATCAACCTTTGAAAGCAAATAACCAAAATCCTCTCCTGTCATAGCAGGCTCAATATCAATCAACTCGATTCCGTCTTTTTCTTCAAAGAAATCCATCAGTTCACGCGCCAAGGCTGGATTGTTCTCAACAGGCAGGTATCCTCCTTGTTTGAGTTCCACTTCGACTTCCATATCAAAGGCAGCTGCAACTCCTTCTGCAACTGTTTTGACCCTCTTTTGCACCAAGAGGCTCATGTCCTGTGTCAAGGCACGAATGGTTCCATGCAAAAAGGCTGTATCTGTGATGACATTGTTGGTTGTTCCAGCTTGGAAAAGACCAAAGGTCACCACTGCTCCCTCGATTGGGTTAACATTACGGCTAACAACTGATTGCACTTGAGTCACAAAATAACTAGCAGCTACCAAGGCGTCATTGGCTTCATGTGGAAAGGCTGCGTGGCCCCCTTTTCCTTTGAAACGAATCTTCACCTCACAGGTCCCTGCAAAGAGCGTATGAGTATTAGTCGCAATCTGTCCGACTTTTAAATCTGGACGGACATGGAGACCATAAAATTGGTCTGGCAACCAGTCTCCAAAAGCGCCATCCTCATACATGAGCATCCCACCAGCTTCATTCTCCTCAGCTGGCTGAAAAAGAAAGAGCAGATTGTTCTTGGGTTGCTCCTCAAGGGCGCGCTCGAGACACCCCAAGGCAATGGTCATGTGGAAATCATGGCCACAGGCGTGCATGCGACCTTGGTGCTGAGAAGCGAACGGAAGTCCTGTTTGTTCGACGATAGGCAGGCCGTCAATATCTGTTCTCCAACCAATGGTACGCTCTGGCTGACTTCCCTGCAAATAGACCAAAATTCCTGTCCGCCAAGTACGAACTTGAACAAACTCCTTGCCCGCAGTCAATGGCTCAATCACATCCAGCAAATAAGCATGAGTCTTGAACTCCTCCAAGCCAATCTCTGGAATCTGGTGCAAATCTCGTCTAGTCTGAATCAAATCTAACATCTATCTTTCCTCCTATATAGCAGAAAGAGGCTGGAAAAGGGTTCCGCCTCTATTTTTCATTTACAATTACAAGGTACGAAGCGCATCTTCTAGCGCTGTTTTTTGTTGAGTTTGGGCATCAATTTCTTTGATAATGCGAGCTGGAACACCTGCTACTACCACGTTTTCTGGGACATCTTGAGTAACAATAGCTCCTGCTGCGACAACTGAACCACTACCGATTTGGACCCCTTCGATAACCACTGCATTGGCTCCGATAAGAACATTGTCTCCGACACGAACTGGTTCTGCGCTAGCTGGCTCAATCACACCTGCAAGAACGGCACCTGCACCAACGTGGCTGTTTTTCCCAACAATGGCACGACCACCAAGGATAGCCCCCATGTCAATCATGGTTCCTGCACCGATTTCAGCACCGATATTGATAACTGCTCCCATCATGATAACAGCATTGTCACCAATTTCAACTTGGTCACGGATAATAGCACCTGGCTCGATACGAGCGTTGATAGCACGTTTATCTAGCAAAGGAACGGCAGAATTACGAGCGTCTTGCTCAACAACATAGTCTTGATTTTCTACCAAGCCATCAAGAAGCGGAGCCACGTCCTTCCAGTCTCCAAATAGGACATTTCCTAGTTTGATAACAGAGCTAGGTATAGCAGTTGCAAGTTCTCCCTCAAAGGTTACTTTAACACTGGTTTTCTTTTCAGCATTGGCGATAAATTGGATAATTTCTTGTGCGTTCATTTTTGTAGCAGTCATAAGCGCCTCCTAGTTCATTTTAATGATACCTATTCTACCAAAAAAGGCCTCAAATTTGAAGCCTTTTTGTTTGTTTTTAGGTATGATTTTTAGGGATGTGAGATAAAACGTGCTGTCGGTAAAAGCAAGCCCCTACCGATACAACCTAAAAACACTCTTCACAACTATCTCCCCGTGTTTTATTGACTATTCTAGTATAGCACACTTTTAGAATTAAGAAAAGACTTTTTATCTACTTTCTTTCGCTTCTTCTATCGATAGGAAAATCATGGGTAAAATAATCAAGGCCATAGCTAGAAGGAGGGACCAATCCACCACCAACCCTAAAAACAAAACACTCAAGAGAGCAGAGGAGAGAGGTTCACTGGCACTGATAACAGAAACCACCAAGGGAGAAACCAAGGACACCGCCTTCATGGAAATGAAAAAGGCAAAAGCCGTCCCAAAGAAAGCGATAATGAGGCAAATCAAGATACTCCAAATATCAAGAGTAAAGGAAAGATGATACACTGGCGAGAGGACATTGCTAAATAAACCTGCCAAAATCATCCCCCACCCAACCGTAGGAACGAAACCATAGCGCTTCGCAAAAGGTTGGGGCAAGATGACATTAAACATGACTCCCATAGCACTCAGCAAACCCGTCACAAGCGCTAGTGGTGTCATAGATAACTGAGAGAGATCCCCCTTTGTCGCCATCAAGCCAACACCCAACATGGCAACTAAAACATAAAAAATAGCACTTTTTGACGCTCGTTTTTGATAAACCAAAAGATTGTAAAAAAGAATAAAGACAGGGCTGATAAACTGTAAAATAGTTGCTGTCGCAGCATTTGAGTATTCTACGCAGAGATAGAAAAAATACTGGACTGAGAAAATTCCCAAAATAGCATAGGCCAAGAAAGGCAGGTAATTTTTCTTGTCTCGCCAGATATCTAACACTTGTGATTTTAATTGCATTGCTGACCAAATGAGCACAAGACTCCCTGCCAGTGTTAAACGCATAGAGGTAATCCAGCCCGAAGAAACCTGATAATGAGTAAAGAAATACTCTCCTAGAATTCCACAGATTCCCCAGATTAAGCCAGATAGAAGCGAATAAATGGTTCCTTTAACAATCTTTTTCTGATACTGATTCATACCTTTATTGTAACACGAAAGGACAAAAGAAAAAAGTGGCAATCAATGCCACTTTCCTATCTTCCACTATTTGGTTGTGTAGATGATGAACTTGATGTACTGTTAGAGCTATCACTTGAACTGCTACTTGAACTAGTGCTTGAGCTGGAAGTAGTTGGTAGGGTGCTAACGATACTTGACCAAGCATTTTGATAATCTGACTCACTTCCTCCAATAGCAAAGTGATAGCTGGTCGTAGGAGCTCCCGCCTTGTTAGCCCAATAGCTCGTTACAGTAGAACCTGAAAGATCCACCGTTTTCCCATTAACGGTTACTTTACCTGGTTTCTGTCCTGTTGATCTGAGAACCTGAGATTGAGTTACACTAGAATCAAGATTAAAGCGTTCATTGCCCCAAACGCCAGGCTCAGCCTCTTGGATAGCATTAACCAAGTGAGCCATATATTTGGCATTTCGATAATGCCCAGCCCCCTTAGCCATCGGGCGATTGTCATCATGACCTAGCCAACCACCTAGAGTCAATCTTGGTGTCGAAAGTATGAGCCACATATTTTCATCTTCATTGGTTGTACCAGTCTTACCAATCCAATCTGCACGAGCTAAGTTTGAATTAATAGCAGCCAAGTCCGTTTGGAAACTTGAAGTGATTCGAGATGAAATCACTTCACGAAGCAAGCTCTGCATAATCGTTGCTGTTGCCTTCGAGTACACTTGAACTGGTTTGTCTTGGAATTCATAGATTACTCTACCATCAGATGATTCAATCTTAGAAATTACATGTTTCTGATGGTAGACACCGTTATTAGCAATTGTTTGATAACCGTTGGTATGCTGGGCAACTGTGACTTCGATACCACCGCCCATAGGCAGACTTTCGATACCGTACTCTGGAATCTCGTAACCCATTTTCTCCATGTAACCCTTGACATCTACACCCTTCTCACGAAGCATGCGATAGGTCCAATAGGCTGGGATATTCCATGAATAGTTCAAGGCTTCTCCCAAAGTCATCATGCCTGTACCTGGACTGTTTACATACATGATAGGATTTCCATTAGAGAATTTTGTCGGATAATTGGACAAGATACTAGCGCTTCCCATCAAACCTTGGTCAATGGCAATACCGTAGGCCAACAAAGGCTTGGTTGTAGAGGCTGGCGAACGCTTGGTATCAAAGGCGTGATTATTTTGGTTTGTCTGGTAATTACGACCACCAACAAATCCTAGAACAGCCCCCGTTTTATTGTCCATCAAAACATTCCCTACTTCAGGCTGCCCAGTCGAATCATCTACCAAACGACCGTAGTTAGCAACTGCATTTTGCATGGCGTTATGAATTTTTTTATTGATCGTTGTAGTGATTTTGTAACCACCCTTACTTAGTTCCTGCTCCGCTCGCTCATGATAAGCCTTTTGAACCGCTTCCTTTTTCAACTCTTGGCTAGAGACATTGTCCTGCTGAACCAAATAATCATACATACGATCTGTCGCTTCAGACATAGCCGTAAAGTAAAGGTAATCTCTCGAAACAGCATTAACAGTTCCCGATGGCAAGAAGTCTTGTTTGAGATTATAATCCTTGTACTGGTCGTACTCTTCCTTAGTTAAAGCACCCGTACGATACATGTTATAGAGAACAGCCTTGGCTCGCTTCAAACCAAGTTCTAAGTCTTCATCACTCTTTAACTCTCCAGTATTTTCATAAGGAGAATAAGTAATCGGACTCTGGGGCAAACCTGCTAGGAAGGCAGCTTGAGGAATACTCAACTTGTTGGCATCAATACCGAAAATCCCTTCAGCAGCTTGCTGAACACCTGCAATGTTTTGCCCTTTATGATTTCTACCAAAAGGAGCGATATTGAGATAGGCTGTTAGGATCTCATCTTTTCCCATCACTCTTTCTAAAGCAAGGGCATCGACAATTTCTGTAGCCTTACGAGCCAAGGTAGGAGCATCTCCGACCACTTGTTGCTTGATTAGCTGTTGAGTCAAGGTCGAGCCCCCACTAGATGAGCCCAAACCTGCAAAGGTTCCCAAGGTCGCCCGAATCACAGCTTTTGGCACAACCCCTTTATGTTCAAGAAAATGTTCGTCCTCAGTTGCAACGATAGCCTTTTTGAGATTGTCCGATATTTCCTCAGATGAGACAGAAGTTCTCAGTAAGTCACTCTCGATAGAAGCAATAACACTCCCATCTGCATAAACAATTTCTGAGATTGAAGAAACATTTTTGACCTGCTTGACCAAGTCCTCCACTTGCGGAACCTTAGCCTTGTCAAACAAAGCAACTCCATAACCAAGAGCTACACCAGCACCAAAAAGCCCACCAATAAAGCCTAGAATAAAGAGAGTATTCAAAGTTCCCTTGATAGCAGCTAAAATGCTCCCTAAAATAGACAAAATTCGCCCACCTGTCCCATCCAACTTCTTCTCTTCTGAGACTTTCTCTGATTTTTTATGATTTATGTTTGATTTTACTAGCTGGAAAAATTCCAGCATTTTTCGTTTTAATTCATTTAATTGATTTTGCATGGATTTCCTCACTCTATCTATTATACCATAAAAGGTAAACTTTCAATAAAATAGCCACTTTCTCCCCTATTCTACTAGGCTATTGCTCAAGTTTGTGATACAATAGATAGAAACAATATTTTTAAAAAGGAGAAAAGACACATGCACATTTTTGATGAGCTAAAAGAGCGTGGTTTGATTTTTCAAACGACTGATGAAGAAGCTTTGCGTAAAGCCCTAGAAGAAGGTCAAGTTTCTTATTATACTGGCTACGATCCAACTGCTGACAGCCTTCACCTAGGCCACCTTGTCGCTATCTTGACAAGTCGTCGCTTGCAGCTAGCAGGTCACAAACCTTATGCGCTCGTTGGCGGTGCTACAGGTCTCATCGGAGATCCGTCCTTCAAAGATGCTGAGCGTAGTCTCCAAACAAAAGACACAGTAGATGGCTGGGTCAAGTCTATCCAAGGACAACTTTCTCGTTTTCTTGACTTTGAAAATGGCGAAAATAAAGCTGTCATGGTCAACAACTACGACTGGTTTGGCAGCATCAGCTTCATTGACTTCCTCCGTGATATCGGAAAATACTTCACTGTCAACTACATGATGAGTAAAGAGTCTGTGAAAAAACGGATTGAAACAGGGATTTCTTACACTGAGTTTGCCTACCAAATCATGCAAGGTTACGATTTCTTCGTCCTTAACCAAGACCACAACGTAACACTTCAAATCGGTGGTTCTGACCAGTGGGGAAATATGACAGCTGGTACTGAGTTGCTTCGTCGTAAGGCTGACAAGACTGGCCACGTTATCACTGTTCCATTGATTACAGATGCAACTGGTAAGAAATTTGGTAAATCAGAAGGAAACGCAGTCTGGCTCAATCCTGAAAAGACTTCTCCATACGAAATGTACCAATTCTGGATGAACGTTATGGATGCAGACGCTGTTCGCTTCTTGAAGATCTTTACTTTCTTGTCACTTGAAGAGATTGAAGACATTCGCAAACAATTTGAAGCAGCTCCACACGAACGCTTGGCTCAAAAAGTCTTGGCTCGTGAAGTTGTCACACTTGTTCACGGCGAAGAAGCCTACAAGGAAGCCCTCAACATCACTGAGCAACTCTTTGCAGGAAACATCAAAAACCTTTCTGTCAAAGAACTCAAACAAGGACTTCGTGGTGTGCCAAACTACCAAGTTCAAGCAGATGAAAACCACAATATCGTGGAACTGCTCGTTTCATCTGGTGTGGTTAACTCAAAACGCCAAGCCCGTGAAGACGTCCAAAACGGAGCTATCTACGTCAACGGCGACCGTATCCAAGACCTTGACTATGTCTTGAGTGACACAGATAAGCTTGAAAACGAACTGACTGTTATCCGTCGTGGTAAGAAAAAATACTTTGTATTGACTTACTAAACTATTCAACATTTATCTATAAACAAAGGAGTTAACCTCAAGAAAGGTAACTCCTTTTTGCTGTTAATAACTCTCATCTATCTAGCCTTAATAGACAGACTACGCAGGACTATGCGTAAGGTTGTTAGATTATGTAAGATAGAGAGGTTTGAAGGACTGAGCCAATTAAACAAGCCAAAGCCAATCAAACTACTATTTACGACAACGGTATCTTGAATATTCTTCTTGATGAGTATTTGCAAAGATGATGATAGCGAATCCAACTCTTGGAAGAAATCTAAGCGATTATCTAACAATAAGATATCACTCATTTGCTTAGAAATATCTGCACTCTCATTCATCACCACACCGATATCTGATAGGGTTAGAGCAGCTGAGTCATTCAACCCATCTCCAACCATCAAAATAGTGTGACCTGCTTTCTGCAGTTCCTCTACTAACTCAAATTTCCCATCAGGTTTCAAGTCTGTATAGACCTGATCAAAGGGCAAATCTTTGACTAATTCCTCTGTCCTAACCAGGGTATCCCCTGTTGCCAGAATCAATTTTTTCCCTTGAGTCTTAAGTTTCTCCAAGGCTACTTTTGCTTCTTTTCTCAAGGGAGTATGGATGCAGAACATTCCAATCAATTCATTCTGATATGCTAAGAATAAGAGATTGTAGTGACTCTTGTATTCTTCAATTAAAGCATTTTGTTCTGAACTGATATGAATCTGCTCATCCTGCATCAAGACATAATTCCCAATAACAACTGGTTGGCCATCTATATGGGATTTGATTCCCTTGCTTGCAATATATTGGAGTTTCCCATGCATTTCCTCATGTTCAATTCCCTCTATCTCGGCTTGTTTGACAATGGCATTAGCAATAGGATGATAAATGTGTTCCTCAAGACAGGCACTGATTCTGAGAATATCTTCCTCGCTATAATCTCCAAAAGGTAACACCTTTTCAACTATAGGATAGCTAGTTGTGATTGTTCCTGTCTTATCAAACAAGAAAGTGTCAACTTCCAGATATTTCTCTAGAACATCTCCATCCTTAATCACCATTTCACGGTTCAACCCCTCCTTGATAGCTGTCAAATAAGCTACAGGAGTAGAGATTTTCAAAGCGCAGGAGAAATCGACCAATAGGAAAGAAATAGCCTTAGAAAAAGAACCTGTTAATAGGTAAGTCAGACCAGCCCCCAAGAAATTATATTTGACGACCTTGTCCGCCATCTTGATGAAATAGCGTTGTTTTGTTTTCTTGTTTTCTTCAGATTTTTTCATCAACTCAATCAGCTGTAAAATACGGCTGTTCATCTGATTATCGGTTACACGAATGCGTAGCTCCCCAGTCTCCAAGACTGTGTTTGCACAAACCGAATCAGACTCTCTTTTTTCAACTGGAAAACTCTCTCCCGTCAAGGAACTTTCGTTGACCATACCTAAACCTGAAACTACTTGTCCATCAAACAGAATTTCATTTCCTTGAGATAGGACCAAGACATCTCCTATTTGAACATCGGAACTCTTGATACTAACGACCGTATCGCCCTGTACCAAGAATACATCGCTCTCTTTTGCAAGAAGGCTTTGTTCTAAATCTGTTGCAGTTTTTTTCAAGGACCACTGATCTAAATGATTCCCCAAATCAAGCATAAACATGATGTTGCTGGCAGTCTTGGATTGGTTCATAAACAAAGACAATAAAATAGCCGAACAGTCCAAGACTTCCATCGTTAGTTCCTTACGCGCTAGTGTTTGATAGGCTTCTTTAACATATCCAAAAGCCTGATAACAAGTCCATATATAGCGAATTGGAGACGGCACAAGACTACGAAAAAGCACACGCTTAATCGCTGCACCTGAAACAATAGAATAAGCACTCTCTTCTCTACGAACAGGAAGAGTCATCAACTCAGAAACTTTCCCTTTATCAATTCTTTTTAAAAAGGCTTCTGCATTGTCTAATACGGAGAAGCCTTCTTTTATACGTAGAGTAAAGTGCTGTTGATCCATGTAAAACTGGATAGACTCAATCCCCTTTTCATCTCTCGCCAAGGAACGAAGATAGTCTTGAATATCCAAGGTGAGTGAAAAAGAAGATGATAGGCGGATATGTTGGTATCCTCTATGTAGCACTTTAAAAGACATATTATTCTCCTATAAGGCTATCTAATTGCTCTTCTTTTTTCTCTTGCTCGTACAAATATTTGGCATCTTGCAAGACATCATCTCCATGTTGCTTCACAACAGAAACAGATGCATCTAGCTCGTCTTTCAACTTGTAAGCCTTAGCCAAAGCTTTAGAATAACCTTTTTTAGCTTCCTTACTTGCTAAGATTTTCAAACCAAGGGTACCAAATGCGACACCACCTAAAAATAGTGAAGATTTTTTCGCAACTTTTGCAACGGTTAATACTTCTTTTAACATACTTATTTCCTCCTAACTATTATTATATATTAATTTGTATATAAAAGCAATTTAATTTTAGTGCTTTGAAAAGTAATTATACTCCTATTTAATTCTATTACAAATCATCCTAAAGTTGCTTTCATTTGTCTCTTTTGATACACTTGAACTATGAATACAAATCTCAAACCAAAACTGCAGCGCTTCGTTTCTGCGACTGCCTTTGCCTGTCCTATCTGCCAAGAAAATCTGATTCTGGTAGAGAGCAGTCTCAAATGTAGCAATCGCCATTCTTTTGACTTGGCTAAATTTGGCTATGTCAATCTGGCACCTCAAATCAAGCAATCTGCCAACTACGACAAGGAAAACTTTCAAAACCGCCAACAGATCCTAGAAGCTGGCTTTTATCAAGCTATCTTAGAGGCCATCTCCGATTTACTTGCAAGCTCAGAAAGTGCCAAAACAATTTTAGATATCGGCTGTGGCGAAGGTTTCTACTCTCGAAAACTCCAAGAAAATCACCCTGAAAAAACCTTCTATGCCTTTGACATTTCCAAAGATTCAGTCCAAATCGCTGCCAAGAGCGAACCCAACTGGGCAGTCAATTGGTTTGTCGGCGACTTAGCTCGCCTTCCTATAAAGGACGCCATCATGGATATCCTGCTTGATATCTTCTCACCTGCAAATTATGGAGAATTTCGCCGCGTTTTATCCAAAGACGGTATCTTGATCAAGGTTATCCCAACTAAAAATCACCTCAAAGAAATCCGTCAGAAGGTACAAGACCAGCTGACAAACAAGGAGTATTCTAATCAAGATATCAAAAATCATTTCCAAGAACACTTTACCATCCTATCTAGCCATACTTCCTCTCTGACTAAGACTATCACAGCAGAGCAACTCCAAGCCCTACTCAGTATGACGCCTCTCCTCTTTCACATTGACCAGACCAAGATTGACTGGAGCCAACTGACAAAGATTACAATTGAAGCGGAGATTCTGATTGGGAAAGCATTTTAAACGAGACTTCGCAAAGGTAGAAAACTTAATGAAAATCCTCAATATTACAAAAACGCATAAGAACAGGTATTCAAAATCTTGATCTTATGCGTTTTGTTATAGTTTCCATACATATTAAGAGGAAATAGTTGAAATCAGTTCTCTTAATAACCATTGAACACCATATAGTACATTTACCCCAAATATGATATAAGCCGTATAAATCAAGTATTTCGATTTCTCCCTCCTCAAAGAATAGATCTTATACAAAATAAATAAATTTAAAGCAATAAATAATAGAGACAAAATTTTCCCTCCAAAATCAATCTTAAAAGTAGGCAGTCAGGCATATACCTCATATTTATTTTCGATTTGAAATAACAAATTTATCAATAAATAGCAAGTGAAATAAGGCAAGTACAGATCCCCAGAAACTACCTCGAAGAGAGATTTCTTGATGATTGAGAGGAAACAAATCATGATTGCCAATATAGAGGCAGGTCAAAATGACAAATAAAATCCAAAATAAATCTGTCCATCTATATTTTGAAAAATATTTTTTCCACATAAAAACACCTTCTTTCCTACAATCATATTATAATACTTTATGTAAGCGAATACAAGAAATATGAGGTAATCAACTATGAAGAAACATAAGGCTGAAGACAGTAAAAACCAGCGTTTTAAGCGCTGGTTTATTGTTTTAAACTAGGTTTCTTACAAAGCTTACTAACACTAAGCTTTAAAAAAAGTTAGTTTTTGAAGTTGATTAATTGTTAATTTTCCAAACTGTACTCTTTTTTTATTTTTCAACCCCCAATAACTAAGGACAAGTAATGCTACAACCCAAGCAAAAGTGATTCCCAAACTGTCAAAATTCAACTTGAAATCTGGTTTATTAAAGAAATCTACATAAACTCCTAAGAAGGTTGTATCCATAAATTTCTTAATCTCTGAGCTAACTTGAGAAAACATCGGCAAGAATGAGAGACCAAGCATTGGAATCAAACCATAGACCTGAGCCTGCGTTTGTGTCTCTGAAATAGCTCCAATCACTAAATTTAAGAGGATTGTACATAATGCTACCAGTGAAGCTACTACAAGGTATACAGGATAATCTTTTGCGAAATCCACTTCAACCATAATAGGGAAGGAAATAACTGAAGCCAAGGCAAAGATTACAGGATAAAACAACACGGAAACAAGATATTCTCCACGGCGAACCCCACTTAAAATGAGAGTTTTAAAAATTCTTTTTTCCTTTTCCTCTGCAATAGAGTTTGAAATCATTGACCCAGAAGAAAATGAGAATGCCATTGTTAAAGAACTAAATAATAGTGTTTTCCCTTGAGTGCCATCTGTATTCATAAAATTTTGGAAGAGTAGAACCATAAAGAATGGGAATACTACCTGCACCAAAGTGTTTTTGTTTGTTAATAATACTTGTGTCCTCAACCAGATAAGGGCTAAAATTCTCTTAAACATCTAATTTTTCTCCTGTCAATTTAATAAAAATATCTTCTAAAGTTGGTTCACATGAGTGAATCGTCATCATTTTTTTATAATCTTCTTGTTGCAAGTCTTCAAAGCGCACTACCTTTTTAGTAGAATCACTATAAGTTACTGCAACCTTTTTTTCCGTGTTGTATTTTTGGATAATTTCGCTTGGGCTTCCTTGTTCAATAAGATCACCTTTATTCAAAAGAGCTAGGTTATCACATAATAAAGTCGCCTCATTCATATCATGAGTAGTTAAGAAAATGGTTGTTCCTCTTTCCTTTAACTCCTGTAGTAATTTGTGAATCTTCTTTGAGGTTGTGGGATCTAACCCACTTGTAGGTTCATCTAAAAATAGAACTTTAGGATAATTGATTAAAGCACGAGCTAAAAGCATTCGTTGACGCATTCCTGTAGAAAGTTTCTCAGCTGGAGTATCTTTACTATCATACAGACCAACTTGTTTTAGAATTTCTTCAATTCGAGATTTTGAAACTCCGTATAGTCTTGCAAATAGCAACAAGTTATTGTACAAACTCAATTTTTCGTAATAACCACTTGTGTCACCTACTAAACCTAACTCTTCAAAATCTGACGGAAGTAATTTTTGAGAATCTTTCCCTAATAATTCTGTCTTTCCGCTGTTAGCCTGTAGCTGTCCTGTCAGAATATTGATTATTGTTGTCTTCCCTGAACCAGATGGACCTAGGAATCCAAAAATTTCTCCTTCGTTTATTGAAAAACTAATTTGATTTAAAGCAATATTATCTCCAAATCGCTTTGTAACTCTTTCTACCTTAATCATTGTATTACCTCTTTCTAATGATAAATTGTATTTTAGAAACTTCACTCACTCCCATCGGTTATGTCAACAACTCTAATTCTAGGCTTTAAGTTGGAGTCCATTTTGATTTCTCTCATTTCATTTGGAAGCAAGAGAACTAATTTGAGCAATTTCTCATCAAGTGTCACTTTACATAGGCGTCTGCTATCTAGACTATTTTTGATAATCAGATAATCCTTCTTGACAAACTTTTCATCCATATAATAGTCAATTGCTTTTACCATATTTTCCTCCCGCTTGCTAATCTACATCCCGTTAAATAGAAATGTTTCTAGCATTGCGTTCTGCTTAACTTATTTACAATAACAGTATATCCCTTACGAGAGTAAAAAAACAGGACATAAATGTCCACTGACATTTATGTCCTGTTTTTAAATTGAAATTATGGAAAATCCTTATTTTTTTCTTCTATCACTCGATTTTTAAAATTCATGTCATTCAAAAATTCTGCCCCATTAATAGCTTTTTCATAGTATTGCAGGGCTTTTTCTTTATCTTTTTCTCCGTATAAGTAATATTTTGCTTCAATGAAGTCTACAGTTGGTTTTAAACTAGTATCTCCGATGTCAATCATAATTTCTCTTAAAATGCTCAATATTTCAGGTATAAATTCATGATAATCGATGTCAAGCTGATAAAGTACTAAACCTATTAGCACCCTTTGAAGCAAGTGAATATGGTTTGTATCATCATAATTTGTTTGAGATACAATATTTAGACAAACTTTTTTTAAAGTTATTTCATCTCGTTCTGCATTAACCGCTAAAGATAAAAAATACAAGTACAATAGTAGTAGATCATTTGTCGAATATTCTGTTCTCAGCATTGTTTGCTCAAAATACTCCTCAATTAAACCTTCCCCAAATTCAGCGTTTTCAGAAACATATACATCATCAATGGCTTGTAGGACTTCAACTGCTACTCGCTCATCTTCAGGCAGTTGGTCATAAAAGCGTTCCTGAATTTCCTCAAAGATTTCCTCACGTTGACGAATTTTTTCTTCATCTCCATGAATAGATTGACGAATCAATTTCGTTTTTAGTTTTAAATACTCTTTAGGAACAATTAACAATCCCTCGTCAATTAACTGAGACATCGGGACCTCTAACACTTCTGCTATATAGTCCAATTTAGATAAACTCGGAAGATTATTTCCTGCTTCAATTCTTCCCAACTGACGAACAGTAAGATGCTTTTCATCTCCACAAAATGCTTCTCTACTCAATCCTTTTTCAGTTCGTAAGGTGCGAATTCGTTTCCCAATCTCTAAGTTACTCATAATGACCTCTTTAAATTCTAATTTGATATCCAAATAACCAATTGTATACGTTCTCATTTTAACACACTTTCTTACAATTTTCAGATAAAAATAATTATAATACTCAATGAAAATCAAGTGCAAACCACAACCCTATCCAATAAAGTATCAGAGATCTATTTCTACTCAAGTATTCAAAAAAGCGAATTTCAATCGAAACTCGCTTTTTTTACAAAATGTATTAGTATAAATCTTTATCTTAGTTCAAGTGCCAGATATCTTCGTTATACTGAGCGATTGTACGGTCAGATGAGAAGAATCCTGCTTTAGAAATGTTAACGATGACTTTATCCAACCATGCGTCACGGTCTTCGTAGTCAGCAAGCATTTGCTCTTTCACTTTGATGTAGTCTTCCAAGTCAAGAAGAGTCATGAACCAGTCTTTGTTGATCAATTCATTGTAAAGACGTTCCAAGCGCTCTTTGTTTCCAGCTGCAAGAACTGCATCGCTAACGATGAAGTCAACCAATGGTTTGATAGCTTTACGAGCGTAGAATTCGCTTGATTTGTAAGCTGCTTTTGCGTAAAGGTCGATAACAGTTTCTGAATCTTCACCAAAGATGTAGATGTTTTCGTCGCCAACCAACTCAGCGATTTCCACGTTAGCACCGTCCATAGTACCAAGAGTCAAAGCTCCGTTTAACATGAATTTCATGTTACCAGTACCTGAAGCTTCTTTAGAAGCAAGTGAGATTTGTTCTGAGATATCACATGCTGGGATAAGGAAGCTTGCTGCAGTAACGTTGTAGTTTTCAACCATAACTACTTGCAAGTGTGGAGCTACTGCTGGATCGTTAGCAATAACTTCTGACATGCAAAGAATCAAGTGGATGATGTCTTGAGCGATTGTGTAGGCTGGAGCTGCTTTACCACCAAAGAAGATTGTGATTGGGCGAGCAGGGATGTTACCAGCTTTGATGTCAAGGTATTTATGGATCACATACAAAGCATTCATTTGTTGGCGTTTGTACTCGTGAAGACGTTTGATTTGGATGTCAAAGATAGAGTTTGGATTGATTTCTACACCTTGGTGTTCTTTCAAGTGACGAGCCAATTTACGTTTGTTGTGAGCCTTGATGCTTTCCAATTTTTCTTTGACAGCTGCTTTGTCTTCGTAAGACAAGAGTTTTTCAAGCTCATCAGCTTCATGGTGCCAACCTTCTCCAAGAATCTCATCCAAGTAGTGAGACAAGCTTGGGTTAGCATGCATGAGCCAACGACGGAACGTGATACCGTTTGTTTTGTTGTTGAATTTTTCTGGGTAAAGGTCGTAGAAAGCTTTCAACTCAGAGTTCTTCAAGATTTCAGTGTGGAGTGCTGCTACCCCGTTAACACTGTATCCGTAGTGGATATCCATGTGAGCCATGTGAACACGTCCGCTCTCATCGATAATTTGAACAGCTGGATCTTTCACTTCTGCTTTCACGCGACGGTCCAATTCTTCGATGATTGGTACCAAGTGAGGAACCACTTCTTGCAAGAATTCAAGTGGCCATTTTTCAAGGGCTTCAGCAAGGATTGTGTGGTTAGTGTAGGCAGTCATGCTGCGAACGATTGAGATTGCTTCGTCAAGTTCGATCCCACGAGCAGTCAAAAGACGGATCAATTCAGGGATAACCATTGATGGGTGAGTATCGTTGATTTGGACAACTGCGTAGTCAGCAAGGTCATGCAAGTTGCTTCCTTTTTCGATCGCTTCTTCGATGATCAATTGCGCACCGTTTGAAACCATGAAGTATTGTTGGAAAATACGTAGCAATTCACCTTGACGATCACTATCATCTGGGTAAAGGAAGAGAGTCAAGTTGCGAGCGATATCTGTCTTGTCAAAGTTGATACCATCTTTAATAATAGAAGAATCAACTGAATCCAAGTCAAACAAACGCAAGCGGTTCTTCGTTTCTGTCTTGTAACCAGGTACATCGATATCGTAAAGAGTTGATGTCAATGTAAAGTGAGCAAATGGTACTTGGTAGCTACGGCTTGAGCGAACCAACCAGTTTTGCTCTGTCAACCATGCATTTGGAATTGTTTCTTGTTGGTTGTTTTTAAGAACTTGTTGGAAAAGACCGTAGTGGTAGTTCAAACCAACACCATCACCGTTCAATCCAAGAGTAGAAATTGAGTCGATAAAGCAGGCAGCCAAACGTCCCAAACCACCATTACCAAGGGATGGTTCCAATTCTACCTCTTCAACTTCGATCAAATCTTTACCTGTATCAGCCAACTCTTTTTTGACATCGTCGTAAAGACCAAGGTTGATCAAGTTGTTTGACAAAAGTTTACCAATCAAGAACTCAGCTGAGATGTAGTAAACTTTTTTCTTACCAGTATTAACTGGTTTTTTGCTACTTGCAAGCTTGCTGTAGTTAAGAAGAGCAAGGTAAAGCTCTTCATTGCTACATTCTGCAATGGTTTTATTGTAACGATTTTGTACAAATTCTTGTAGTGATAACATGTTTAGGGTGTCTCCTGATATTGTATTATTTCTTTAATTCTACCAAATTTTCGTTGATTCGGCGATAAATTGTCGTCAAGTCAAGCAAAGTTTCTTCAACAGCTGGTGTCAATTGATCTTCAGTCATACGCCAAGACCAGTTTCCACCAAGGGTAGATGGGAAGTTCATACGAGCCGCCTCATCCAATTCTAGCAAATCTTGCATAGTTGCAATTGCCATGAAGCTAACTGATGAAAAGACTGTACGAAGCATAGCATGTGGCACTGTTTCGTATTCTTTACGGTTAGTGTAGCGAGCCATGTATTCACGAGTCGCATCATCGATCTCGTTACGGTACCAACCAAGGACCGTATTGTTATCGTGTGTTCCTGTGTACATAACTGAGTTAGCAGGTGCCAAGTGTGGGCTATCAATGCTTTCGTCTTCTGGGTTGAATGCAAATTGAAGAATCTTCATTCCTGGGAAGCCAGTACGTTCACGCAACTCGATAACTTCGTCTGTCATGAAACCAAGGTCTTCAGCGATGATGTTTAACTCACCAAGTTCTTCCTTAACAGCTGCAAAAAGCTTGTAGCCAGGACCTTTGACCCACTCACCAGGTGCTGCTGTATCGGAACCAGCAGGAATTTCCCAGTAAGATTCGAAACCACGGAAGTGGTCGATACGAACGATATCATAGATTTTGAAGCTTTCACGCAAGCGTTCAATCCACCATTTGTAACCATCTTTGTCCATTGCTTCCCAGTCATAGATTGGGTTACCCCAAAGTTGACCAGTTGCAGAAAATTCATCTGGTGGGCATCCTGCGATGCAAGTCGCCTTACCGTTGACATCTGTCTTGAAGAGATGTGGATTTGCCCACATATCGCTTGAATCTTCCGCTACGTAGATTGGCATGTCCCCAACGATTTCGATGTGGTTGTCGTTAGCATAGGCTTTCAATTTCAACCATTGTTGGAAGAAGAAGTATTGAGTCACACGGTGGTAAACTAACTTGTCTGCCAATTGCTCACGGTAGCTTTCAAGTGCTGAAGCTTTACGAGCACGAGCATCAGCATCTGGCCATTCAGTCCAAGCAAGATTGTCAAAATGCTCTTTGATAGCCATGTACTCAGCAAAGAGCTCAAGCCATGATTGGTTGTCTTGAGCAAATTTCTCAAAATCTTTGACATCTCCTACTTCCAAGAAGCGTTTCACAGCTTTTTCTAAAAGAGGACGACGTGCGTAGTAGATTTTAGCATAGTCAACTTCAGACGCATGGCTACCAAAGTCAACTCCTTCAAGGTCACTTGCTTGCAACAAGCCTTGCTCTACCAAGATATCCAAATCGATAAAATGAGTGTTCCCTGCGAAGGCTGAGAAAGATTGGTAAGGAGAATCCCCGTAACTAGTTGTTCCTAGTGGAAGGATTTGCCAGTAACGTTGTTTTGTGCGAACCAAGAAATCAACGAAGTCGTAAGCACTTTTACCAAATGATCCGATTCCGTATGCTCCTGGAAGAGAAGAAATGTGCATCAACACACCACTTTGACGTTTTTTCATAATAAGCACCTCATGTGTTTATAGTTGTTATTTCATTTTTACGGACGCAAACGTTTGCGTTAAGATAAGTATATCTCATTTTTTTGATAAATGCAAGCGGTTTTAAAAAACTTTTTTGATTATTTTTTTAAAAGTTTTTCTTCATACTTGTATATATATTCTTTATAAAAAAATAAAACCTTATAGAAAACTTCTCTTATTCCATCTAAAAAACAGTAAAGCTATTTTCCATATATGGATCAAGCAATCGTTTTCTCTCTATTTGATTTATTCATAGGAGGAAAATATTTTATAATCTTTCTTCTATTATATGGCGTTTAAGCGTTTACTTTTCTATAAAATTTTTTAAGATTTTTTCAAAAAAATGCTTGCAACCGTTTTCTGTTTGTGTTATACTAGTCCCATAAAGGAAAACGTTTGCGTTTCCTCATTATAAAATTTGTTATTCTTTAGGAGGAATACACTATGTCATCTAAATTCATGAAGAGCGCTACTGTGCTTGGAACTGTTACACTTGCTAGCTTGCTTTTGGTAGCTTGTGGAAGCAAACCTGCTGAAAAAGCTGCTGATGCTGGTTCATCTGCAGGGAAAGAAATCACTCTTTACGTTGAAGACCAATACAAAGCTTTCGCTGAAACAGTTGCTAAAGCTTACGAAAAAGAGTCAGGAACAAAAGTTAACATCAAATCTGGTGACCAACTTGGTGGTCTTGACAAACTTTCTCTTGACAACCAATCAGGTCAAGCTGCTGACGTTATGATGGCACCATACGACCGTGTAGGTAGCCTTGGTACTGACGGACAACTTTCAGAAGTTAAATTGAGCGACGGCGCTAAAACAGATGATAAAACTAAATCTCTTGTAACAGCTGCTGACGGTAAAGTTTACGGTGCTCCTGCCGTTATCGAGTCACTTGTTATGTACTACAACAAAGACTTGGTAAAAGAAGCTCCAAAAACTTTTGCTGACTTAGAAAACCTTGCTAAAGATAGTAAATATGCTTTCGCTGGAGAAGATGGAAAAACTTCTGCTTTCCTAGCTGACTGGACAAACTTCTACTTTGCATATGGACTTCTTGCTGGTAACGGTGCTTACGTATTCGGACAAAACGGTAAAGACGCTAAAGACATCGGTCTTGCAAACGACGGTTCTATCGCAGGTATCAACTACGCTAAATCTTGGTATGAAAAATGGCCTAAAGGTATGCAAGATGGTACAGCTGCTGGAAACTTAATCCAAACTCAATTCCAAGAAGGTAAAACAGCTGCTATCATTGATGGACCTTGGAAAGCTCAAGCCTTCAAAGACGCTAAAGTAAACTACGGTGTTGCAACTATCCCAACTCTTCCAAACGGAAAAGACTACGCAGCATTCGGTGGTGGTAAAGCTTGGATCATCCCATCAAGCACTAAGAACCTTGAAGGTGCACAAAAATTTGTAGACTTCCTTGTTTCAACTGAACAACAAAAAGCCTTCTACGATGCAACTAACGAAATCCCAGCTAACACTGAAGCTCGTTCATACGCTGAAGGTAAAAACGATGAGTTGACAACAGCTGTTATCAAACAGTTCAAGAACGCTCAACCAATGCCAAACATCTCTCAAATGTCTGCAGTTTGGGAACCAGCTGCTAACATGCTCTTTGACTCTGTAAGCGGTAAGAAAGACGCTAAAACAGCTGCTAACGATGCTGTAACATTGATCAAAGAAACAATCAAACAAAAATTTGGTGAATAAAAAATTTGTTCAAGGGGGGTGGAATTCAAATCCCCCTTTGAATTTATCAACAAAAAACATATATAGTTTAGGTTTTTGATTAGAAACCAGTATCCTATGAAAGGAGTTATTATGGAAAAGCAACAACCTAGTAAAGCAGCTCTGCTGTCTATCATTCCTGGGTTAGGACAGATTTACAATAAACAAAAAGCCAAAGGTTTTATCTTCCTTGGTGTAACTCTTGTTTTCATCCTTTATTTCCTAGCACTTGCAGCCCCTGAATTAAGCAATCTCATTACTCTTGGTGACAAACCAGGTCGTGATAATTCCCTCTTCATGCTGATTCGCGGTGCCTTCCATTTAATCTTTGTAGTCGTTTATGTACTCTTTTATTTCTCAAATATTAAAGATGCACATACGATTGCAAAACGCATTAACAATGGTATTCCAGTTCCACTTACGCTAAAAGATATGATCAAAGGAATCTATGAAAATGGCTTCCCTTACCTCTTGATCATTCCATCTTATGTTGCCATGACTTTTGCGATTATCTTCCCAGTTATCGTAACCTTGATGATTGCCTTTACCAACTACGACTTCCAGCACTTGCCACCAAACAAATTGTTGGACTGGGTTGGTTTGACCAACTTTACGAATATCTGGAGCTTGAGTACCTTCCGTTCTGCCTTTGGTGCCGTTCTTTCTTGGACGATCATCTGGGCTTTGGCTGCCTCAACTTTACAGATCGTCATCGGTATCTTCACAGCTATCATTGCTAACCAACCATTTATCAAAGGAAAACGTATCTTTGGTGTTATTTTCCTTCTTCCTTGGGCTGTCCCAGCCTTCATCACTATCTTGACATTCTCAAACATGTTTAACGATAGTGTCGGAGCTATCAACACTCAAGTATTGCCAATCTTGGCTAAATTCCTTCCTTTCCTTGATGGGGCTCTTATTCCTTGGAAAACAGACCCAACTTGGACTAAGATTGCCTTGATTATGATGCAAGGTTGGCTTGGATTCCCATACATCTACGTTTTGACTTTGGGTATCTTACAATCTATTCCTAACGACCTTTACGAAGCGGCTTATATTGATGGTGCCAATGCTTGGCAAAAATTCCGCAACATCACTTTCCCAATGATCTTGGCTGTTGCGGCACCTACTTTGATCAGCCAATACACCTTCAACTTTAACAACTTCTCTATCATGTACCTCTTCAACGCTGGAGGACCTGGTAGTGTCGGTGGTGGAGCTGGTTCAACCGATATCTTGATCTCATGGATTTACCGTTTGACAACAGGTACATCTCCTCAGTACTCAATGGCGGCAGCTGTTACCTTGATTATCTCTATCATTGTCATCTCAATCTCTATGATCGCATTCAAGAAACTACACGCATTTGATATGGAGGATGTCTAAGATGAATAACTCAATCAAACTCAAACGTAGACTGACTCAAACCCTTACTTACCTTTACCTGATTGGTCTCTCAATCGTGATTATCTATCCACTTTTGATTACCATTATGTCAGCCTTCAAAACTGGTAACGTAGTAGCCTTTAAACTAGACAGCAACGTCGACTTTAGTTTTGCTAACTTCCAAGGGCTCTTCTCTGAAACCTTGTACGGTACTTGGTACCTCAACACTTTGATTATCGCCTTGATTACCATGGCTGTTCAAACAAGTATCATCGTACTTGCTGGTTATGCCTACAGCCGTTACAACTTCTTGGCTCGTAAACAAAGTTTGGTCTTCTTCTTGATTATCCAAATGGTACCAACTATGGCCGCTTTGACAGCCTTCTTCGTTATGGCACTTATGTTAAACGCCCTTAACCACAGCTGGTTCCTCATCTTCCTCTACGTTGGTGGTGGTATCCCGATGAATGCTTGGTTGATGAAAGGTTACTTCGATACAGTCCCAATGTCTCTAGACGAATCTGCAAAACTAGACGGTGCAGGACACTTCCGCCGCTTCTGGCAAATTGTTCTCCCACTTGTTCGCCCAATGATTGCTGTGCAAGCTCTATGGGCTTTCATGGGACCTTTCGGAGATTATATCCTATCTAGTTTCTTGCTTCGTGAGAAAGAATACTTTACTGTTGCCGTTGGTCTCCAAACCTTCGTTAACAATGTGAAAAACATGAAGATTGCCTACTTCTCAGCAGGTGCTATCCTCATTGCCCTTCCAATCTGTATTCTCTTCTTCTTCCTACAAAAGAACTTTGTTTCAGGACTTACAAGTGGTGGCGACAAGGGATAATCTATCCCCGCCACCCTTTTCTTATTGCTACAAAATATATACTAATACTCTTCGAAAATCTCTTCAAACCACGTCAGCGTCGCCTTACCGTACTCAAGTACAGCTTGCGGCTAGCTTCCTAGTTTGCTCTTTGATTTTCATTGAGTATAACAACAAGCAATTTACCCCCTAGACTTGAAATAAAGCACATTTCTCTATATAATAATACTCATATAGAAAACACCTTTTAGAAAGATACAAATGCTTCCATATCCATTTTCATATTTTTCAAGTATTTGGGGATTTCGTAAGCCCCTGTCCAAACGTTTCGGGCTCCACTGGTTTCAGCTTCTCTTTACCAGTATCTTCCTTATCAGCTTGTCCATGGTACCCATTGCCATCCAAAACAGCTCACAGGAGACTTATCCGCTAGAAACCTTTATCGATAATGTCTATGAACCTCTGACAGATGAGGTTGTCCAGGATCTCTCTAAACACGCTACAATTGTTGATGGTAAGTTAACTTATACAGGAACAGCTAGTCAAGCCCCTTCTGTTTTGATTGGTCCAAGTCAAAGCAAGGAGTTACCGAAGGACTTGCAACTGCATTTCGATACGAATGAGCTAGTCATCAGCAAGGAAAGTAAAGAACTGACCCGCATCTCTTACCAAGCCATTCAGACTGAGAGTTTCAAAAGCAAGGACAGCTTGAGCCAAGCCATTTCTAAAGACTGGTACCAGCAGAATCGTGTCTATATCAGTCTCTTCCTAGTTCTCGGTGCCAGCTTCCTCTTTGGTTTGAATTTCTTTATCATCTCTCTAGGAGCCAGTCTTCTCCTTTATATCACTAAGAAATCACGCCTCTTTTCATTTAGGACCTTTAAAGAGTGCTACCATTTTATCTTGAACTGTTTAGGATTGCCAACTCTGATTACGCTTATTTTGGGCTTATTTGGCCAAAATATGACAACCCTTATCACTGTACAAAACATTCTTTTTGTTCTATATCTGGTCACTATTTTTTATAAAACACATTTCCGTGATCCAGATTACCATAAATAGGAGATTTTTATGCCCGTTACGATTAAAGATGTGGCCAAGGCTGCTGGTGTTTCACCTTCAACCGTAACCCGTGTTATTCAAAACAAATCAACCATTAGCGACGAAACAAAAAAACGCGTTCGCAAGGCTATGAAAGAACTCAATTACCATCCTAACCTCAATGCTCGTAGCTTGGTAAGCAGTTATACTCAAGTTATTGGCTTGGTGCTTCCTGACGACTCAGACGCCTTCTATCAAAATCCTTTCTTCCCATCTGTCCTCCGTGGTATCGCCCAAGTCGCCTCTGAGAACCACTATGCCATTCAGATTGCGACAGGTAAAGATGAAAAAGAACGCCTTAAAGCTATTTCACAGATGGTTTACGGTAAACGTGTGGATGGTTTGATTTTCCTTTATGCCGAAGAGGAAGATCCTTTGGTCAAGTTGGTCGCTGATGAGCAGTTCCCCTTCCTCATCCTAGGAAAATCTATTTCACCTTTTATTCCTCTTGTCGATAATGACAATGTCCAAGCTGGCTTTGATGCAACAGAATATTTCATCAAAAAAGGCTGCAAACGAATTGCCTTTATTGGAGGAACTAAGCGACTCTTCGTAACGCAAGACCGTCTAACTGGTTACGAAGCCGCACTCAAGCAATACAAACTGCCTCTTGATGGCAATCTGACCTACTTTGCAAATGAATTTCTAGAGGAAAAAGGATATCAATTCAGTAAGCTTTTGTTTAAACATGATCCTATGATTGATGCTATCATTACAACCGATAGTCTCCTAGCCGAAGGGGTCTGTGACTATATTGCTAAGCACCAACTGGATGTCCCTGTTCTCAGCTTTGACTCGGTCAATCCCAAGCTCAACTTGGCGGCCTATGTTGATATCAATAGCTTAGAACTTGGTCGTGTTTCTCTTGAAACTATCCTCCAGATTATTAATGATAACAAAAACAATAAACAAATTTGTTACCGCCAGTTGATTGGACATAAAATTGTTGAAAAATAAAAACCAGCTCGCGCTGGTTTTTTAGTTACTATACTCAATGAAAATCAAAGAGCAAACTAGGAAGCTAGCCGCAGGTTGCTCAAAGTACAGCTTTGAGGTTGGAGATAAAGCTGACGTGGTTTGAAGAGTATTAATTATCTGTTTCAACGAACCGTCCCAGAATATGAACATTCTCCGATACAGAGACAAAGGCGCTTGGATCCACCTGTTTCATAATCTGTTTAAATTCATTAAACTCTGCACGTGTAATGACAGTGATTAAAACTGCCTTTCTCTCGTGATTATAGGTTCCTTCTGCATCGTGGATCATAGTTGCTCCGCGGTGCAATTTTTTATGGATTTTTTCAATTACCTTGTCTGGATGATTGGTCACAATCATGGCCTGCATGCGTTTTTGCTTAGTAAAGACTGCGTCTGTCACACGGCTAGAGACAAAGATGGTAATCATAGAGTAGAGGGCGTATTTCCAACCAAAGGTCAAACCAGCTATCAGCATGATTGTCCCATTTACCAAGAAAGAAATACTGCCGACATTCTTACCTGTTTTCTTGCGAATGGTCAGGCTGACGATATCCGTCCCGCCACTGGAGATATTGTTTCGAAGAGCAAAACCAATCCCCAAACCCATGACAACACCCCCAAAAAGAGCATTGATAATAGGATCCTCCGTCAAGGTCGCCACAGGGACAAACTGGATAAAGAAGGAACTCATGGATACCGTGATAAAGGTAAAGACGGTAAACTTATGCCCTATCTGATACCAGGCCAAGACCATCAAAGGAAAATTAATCGCGTAGAAAGCCAATGAAATCGGAATATGAAAACCAAACCAATGATTACTCAAGGCCGAGATAATCTGTGCCAAACCTGTCGCACCACTCGAATACACATGCCCTGGTTGGAAAAAGAAATTGACCGCTACTGCTGATAAAAAACCATAGACCAGAGAGGCCGAAATCTTCTCATCATATTTTTCGCGAGAGATGCTTTGTAAGACACGTAAAATTTTTATCTGATAAGCAAAGCGGCGCAGATAATAGCGCCACCGCTTAATTCGTTTTGCTTGTTTCATCTTCTTCTACTTGTAAGCTGAGTTCCTCTAGTTGTTTAAGAGCGACTGTTGAAGGAGCTTGTGTCATTGGGTCAGTTGCCTTGTTGTTCTTAGGAAAGGCAATAACTTCACGGATATTTTCTTCTCCTGCAAGCAACATAACAAATCGGTCAAGCCCGATAGCCAAACCACCGTGTGGTGGGAAACCATAGTCCATGGCTTCAAGAAGGAAACCAAACTGGTCATTGGCTTCTTCGGCTGAGAAACCAAGAGCCTTGAACATGCGTTCCTGAAGGTCTTTTTGGTTGATACGAAGACTACCACCACCAAGCTCATAACCGTTCAAGACGATATCGTAAGCAATGGCACGAACCTTAGCCAAATCACCTTCTAATTCGTGAGCTGTTTCTTCCTGGGGAAGAGTAAATGGATGGTGGGCGCTCATGTAACGACCTTCTTCTTCAGACCATTCAAACATTGGCCAGTCAACCACCCAAAGGAAGTTGAATTTATCGTTATCAATCAAACCAAGCTCTTTGGCAATACGTCCACGAAGGGCACCAAGAGTTGCATTAGCCACTTCAAGCGTATCCGCCACAAAGAGAACCAAGTCCTTATCTTCAAGAGCAAGCGCTTTTGTCAATTCTGCTTGGATGTCCGTCAAGAACTTAGCAACTGGTCCGTTTAATTCTCCGTCAACTACCTTGACCCAAGCAAGACCTTTGGCACCGTACTGTTTGGCTACTTCTGTCATCTTGTCGATGTCTTTGCGTGAATAGTTATCCGCAGCTCCTTTGACCACAATGGCTTTTACAGCAGGTGCTTCTGAAAAGACTTTGAAGTCCACACCTTTGACCACTTCTGTCAAGTCCTGAAGCAACATGTCAAAACGAGTATCTGGCTTGTCAGAACCATAAAGAGCCATAGCATCGTCATACTTCATACGAGGGAATGGAAGCGTTACTTCGATGCCTTTGGTTTCTTTCATCACGCGCGCAATCAAACCTTCTGTGATATCTTGGATTTCTTGCTCAGTAAGGAAGGACGTTTCCAAGTCGACCTGAGTGAACTCAGGCTGGCGGTCTCCACGCAAGTCCTCGTCACGGAAGCATTTAACGATTTGGTAATAGCGGTCAAAACCAGCATTCATCAACAACTGCTTCGTGATTTGTGGACTTTGAGGAAGCGCGTAAAAATGCCCTTTATTAACACGAGATGGCACCAAATAGTCACGCGCCCCTTCTGGTGTTGACTTAGAAAGGAATGGTGTCTCCACGTCGATAAACTCCAACTCATCCAAGTAGTTACGGATAGAGTGGGTCACCTTGGCACGAAGTTTCAGATTTTCCAACATTTCTGGACGACGAAGGTCAAGGTAACGGTAACGCAAACGTGTATCGTCATTGGCCTCAATGCCATCCTTAATCTCAAATGGTGTTGTTTTAGCTGTATTGAGCACTGTCAGAGCTGTCACGTTTAACTCAACTGCACCAGTTGGCAACTTATCATTTGCTTGCTCACGCGCAGCGACCTGACCAGTCACCTCGATAACAAATTCGCTACGAAGGCTTTCAGCTGTTGCCATGATCTCTGCAGAGACTTTTTCAGGGTTGATAACCAACTGCATGATTCCTTCACGGTCACGAAGATCGATAAAGATCAAACCACCCAGATCACGACGACGAGCAACCCATCCTTTCAAGGTAATTTCTTGTCCGATGTGTTCCTCACGAACACGACCAGCATACATACTACGTTTCATTGTTTCTCTCCTCTTTTATTCTGTTACTATTTTACCATAAAAGCGCAGGCTCTTCATGAAAATCATCAGAAAAGTTTTCCAGTCTTTAAAAATCAGGTAAAGTCCCTAAAAATTAGCCCCAATACAAAAATCCGATGAACTTCACCGGACTCTTTTATTTTGAATTTTTGCCTGCTTTACGCTTTTCAGCAATTTCGGCTGCCTTTCTCGGCAAGACGATTTCCGTCGTATAAGCTGTCCCAAAACGCCAGATACCAGCAATAGGGGCAAAGACCACTGCTAGATGGCTGTAGAAGAAATCTCCCTTAAAGGCATAAGCTAGCGCTCCAATAATGAAAAATAGAACAACTGCTTGAATCACTGCTAATAAAATTACTCGTTTCATGTGACCTCCTGACTCTATTATAGCATGAGAATCATCAAAAAGCCGACTAAATTATTCAAAGCGTGGAGAGAAATACTGTAGACCAGACCTTTTCTGCTAATATAAGCCAAGCCCAAGCTAAAACCAAGGCTAAAATAGACAAAAAATTGTTGCACATCACCTGGGAAATGAATCAAGGCAAATAGAACACTAGTTACCAGAAGGAAAATCAGGGTTTGTTTGCTGTTGTCCTGTTTAGGAAAGAGGTAGCGTGCCAACATCCCTCTAAAGATAAGTTCTTCCGTCAAAGGAGCAAAGACCACTACCATAAAGAAACCAAAGACAGGCTGAGCAACTGTCAGCTGTGATACAATTTGTTGATTGACCGACGGATCTTCTGGTAAAAAGAACTGGGCTGTAATCGCCACTAGCAAAACCAGAGTAGGCAACCAGATATGACGATTAAAAGCAGTCGTCTGGATGCTAACCTTTTCTGTCTGATACCATCTGTAAACTCCATAAACATAGGCCCCTGACAGGACGACATAAAGTGGTAAGACTCCAAAGATTGAAGCCCCTAGTCCAAGAGCTGACAGCGCCATGCTCTGAACCAGACCATAGATAAAGTAAAAGGATAGAATGGCTAGAAGAAACCAGCCAAGGTTTTTAAGTAGTTTCATAAAGGTCTCCTATCTTGCTTTATAGCTGTTTTTCAATACAAAGAGGTTCGCTATTCCTAACACAAGTACCCAGGCAAGTAACATACCAATATTAGAAAAAGATATTTCTCCACCTTTTTTATTTAAAAGATTTACAATAGGACCGACGAACGAGTAATCTAACACTTTCTGAGCCGTATCATTTTGAAGAGCAATTATAGGTAAAAAAGAGACAATTAACATAGGGAAGATACTATAAACTTGCGCTTTAGATTGAGTATCTGAAACCGCACCGATTAGAAGGTTGAGAAAAATAATACTAATCGTTGCTAGGAGCAAATAGATAACGTAGGCAAATAAATAACCAGATACATCTACTCTAAGATAGATGGGAAGTGCAATCATAGCAAGCAACATTATCAGAATAGGGAGAACGAGCATACTGAAAGTATATTCTGTTGCTGTCACACCACTTAGAATGAGTGATTTAAGATTTCGTTTTTCCTTATCTTCTGCCATCATAATCGATACCATATAACCACTTCCCATGCTCAAGACCATCGTCAAGCTAGCAGATAATAAAAATAGGCTCAATTGTCCATTCTTATTTGACAATTCATTATATAGAACAGCAGTACCAAAAGGCATCAATAGAGTCGCTAACAAACTTGAATTGCTAATAAGAACTTGCACTCTTAACCATAGTAGGGCATTTAATTTTCTAAACATCTAACTTTTCTCCTGTCAATCTGATAAAGATCTCTTCTAAAGTCGGCTCACAAGAGTGAACCACCATCAAATCTGTCGTGTCTAATTGTGGTAATTCTTCAAATGGAACTATCTGTTCTCGTCCATCATTATAAACCACATGTACTTTCTTATCCACATGATACTTCTGGATAATATCCTGTGGACTTCCATACTCTATTAAATTCCCCTTATTCAAAAGAGATAAGCGATCACAAAGCAGAGTTGCTTCATGCATATCATGCGTGGTCAGAAAGATAGTTGTCCCCGCCTGCTTTAATTCTTGAAGTAGGGTATGAATCATCTTAGATGTTGTAGGGTCTAAGCCACTGGTTGGCTCATCTAGAAAGAGAATCTTAGGAGCATTAAGAAGGGCACGGGCCAAGAACATTCGTTGTTTCATTCCAGTAGATAACTTTTCTGCGATAATGTCTTTAGCATCTGCCAATCCAACCTGTTGGAGCACCTGAACTACTCTATCTGACTTGAGACCATATAACTTAGCGTAAATGAGCAGATTTTTGTAAAGACTCATCTTTTCATAAAAACCACTGCCATCACTAACTATACCGATTTGTTCTAAATCATTTGAGGTTAAATCTTGAGAATTCTTGCCTAACAAAATTGTGTTACCTTGATCTGCAGCCAACTGACCTGTCAAGACATTGATCATGGTTGTTTTACCTGAGCCAGAAGGTCCAAGAAAACCAAAGATTTCACCCTCCTTAATCTCAAAAGAAATCTGGTGAAGAGCTTTTTTGCTCCCAAAACTTTTGCTTACATTTTCAACACGAATCATAGAAACTCCTTTATTTGAAATAGCGTTTTACCATAGGTATTTGCATCACATTGATATAAATATGGATAGCTCCGACAAGCAAGAAAGCTAGTAACTGAATCTCTCCTGTCAGTAAGGAAAAGAGAGCAATCAGAAAGTACAAAGCTGGCAAGACATAGTTATTTAATTGGAATAAAATCCGAAAACTCTGTTCCAAATTAGCCTTGCGCTCCCCTTCATCATAAGAATCGAAATGGTCCAAGATATCCTTTGGTGTTGAGAAAAATACTAAATCAAACTGACGAACAATCGCAATGGTCTTAAAAAGATATTTTTGAGCATTTAAAACTAACACTAATCCCAAAAAGGAAAGGGATAAGGTTATATGGCTTATATCGAGTACAATTACTTCACTTCCTGAAATGAAGAGAGCCAATAAAATCGCTACGCTTGCACTATTAAAAGCAATAGTTCCAAACTCGAGATTCCGATACATTTGCACATAGTAGGTTTCATTCAGCTCATCATCCATTTCCTCTTGATACAAGGAATGAAATTTTCTGCTTTTCTTTAGGAAATTGAATGTCAAAAGAATGCTAATGAAACCTAATACTAAACAAATAGCTGATATCCATGGTATCAAGACTTTTACATCTAACATAATTTCGTAGGATTCAGCACGTGCCTTAAACATCCCTACAAACATGCCCAAGAAACCTCCCAAGACAATAGACATTAAAAATAATAACAATCCACGTTTCTTTTTCATATTCATTCTCCTTTTTCACTTGCTAAATTGTTTGCTTTCTTTTCAATCCAGTCAACGACTGGGATAAGAGCAAAGTAGGCCCAAACAAATTGGTCGCTGTAATAGAGATCAAACCATCCTAGATTTGTTCCAATTAGTAGACACACGCTGACTAATAAAGCTATGGCAACTACATAATAAATCACTTTATACTTGTTCATCATCTTTCTCCTTTTTCTTCAACCGATTGAAAATGGACAAGAGGACTAAGTTAATCCAAAACAAATACTTACTTTCAACAAAATAGCACCAACCCAGTAATGTTCCAATCATAGCCAAGGCATTCACAATAAGGGCAAGAACACTCATATAATAAACCACTCTATACATGTTCATCACTCATCCTCCTCCAAGCGAAATACCGATTCGACTGTTTCGTTGAAAATCTGAGATATTTTCAAGGCAATCACAACGGACGGGGTGTATTCGTCCCGTTCTAATAGGCTAATGGTCTGTCTGGAAACCTCTGCTAGCTTGGCTAGTTCGGTTTGATTGAGGCCATCGCGAGCCCGCAGCTCTTTTAGACGATTTTTTAGTTGCATGTTACACACCTACTTTCCGTCAAACTCAACGGTTTGGATATCCTCAATGCGTTGTAGTTTGAATTTTTCTTTCCCCTCTTTATCAACACTACGTAGTTTGACCCATTCCTCATCAACATCCACAACTTCCCATAAAGATGTTCCAAACACTTGTCCAACGATTGTTGGATTTTTCCCAATTAATTCTTGCAATAATCTTGACATTTCTATATTTCCTTTCTCTTTTCGCTCAAGCTTTTTGATTTTATTCTCTAGTTTCTTGATTTTTTTAGAATTATTAGAATAAAAGAAAATCATAAATAGTATAAATACTACCCACATCATAGCTCCTTTCTGCTTCCTATTTCTTAACTTGAATTTATTGTAACACATCTTTTTCTTTTTGACAAGCATATTTGTCAAAAAGTTTATGATTTTTGTCATTTTGCAAAAGAAAAAGGTCAGGAGTAAAATCCTGACCAGTTTTTCTACTATTAAAAGCCTAATTTTTCAAAGATTTCTGAGAAGTTTTGGCTGATAGCATCAAGTGATACTTGCACTTCTTCTCGGGTTTGGTTGTTCTTGACCGTCACTTGTCCGCTTTCGACTTCGCTCTCGCCTAGGGTGATGAGGGTCTTAGCTGCAAAGACATCGGCTGACTTGAACTGAGCTTTGAGCTTACGGTTGAGGTAATCACGCTCTGCTTTGAATCCTTGTTGGCGAAGAGCCTGTACCAATTCCAAAGCCTTGATATTTGCTCCTTCGCCCAAGACTACGATATAGACATCTAGGGCATTTTCGATAGGGAGGGCCACACCTTGCTTTTCAAGAATGAGAAGCAGGCGCTCTACACCAAGTCCAAAACCAAATCCAGCGGTTTCAGGGCCACCAAAGTAAGCAACCAAGCCATCGTAGCGACCACCCGCACAGACTGTCAAGTCATTGCCCTCAATCTCAGTGATAAACTCAAAAATGGTGTGGTTGTAGTAGTCCAAACCACGCACCATATTGGTATCGATGATATAGTCTACTCCAAGATTTTCCAACATCTGACGCACAGCATCAAAATGAGCTTGGCTTTCTTCATCAAGGAAATCCAAGATAGACGGCGCATTCTCCACTGCCACCTTGTCTTCTTTTTCCTTAGAGTCCAAGACACGGAGAGGATTTTCCTCCAAGCGACGCTGGCTATCCTTAGACAAGGTCTCCTTGAGCGGTGTCAAATAATCAATCAAGGCCTGACGATAGGCTGCACGGCTCTCAGGATTTCCAAGAGTGTTGAGGTGCAATTTGACACCTTGGATGCCGATTTCTTTCAAGAAATGAGCTGCCATAGCGATAGTTTCCACATCGGTAGCTGGATTGCTAGATCCAAAACACTCAACACCAATCTGGTGGAACTGGCGCAAACGCCCTGCCTGCGGACGCTCATAACGGAACATAGGGCCCATGTAATAGAACTTACTTGGCTTTTGCACTTCTGGAGCGAAGAGTTTATTTTCCACATAAGAACGGACAACTGGCGCAGTTCCTTCTGGACGGAGGGTGATATGACGGTCACCCTTGTCATAGAAATCGTACATTTCCTTGGTCACGATATCCGTTGTATCTCCGACAGAGCGACTGATAACCTCGTAGTGCTCAAAAATAGGCGTGCGCACTTCTGCATAGTTATAGCGCTTGAAAATTTCACGGGCAAAGCCCTCAACGTACTGCCATTTGGCAGATTCAGCAGGTAAAATATCCTGCGTTCCTTTTGGTTTTTGTAATTTCATAGGGAATCCTCTTTAAACTTAATAGTCTTATTCTACCATAAATAGAAGGATTAAAACAGTATGAATAAAATTAGGATTCAAATATCATTTTTGAGATTAAGACCTGTCAAAAGAATAGCTAGCAAGGAAAGACCAACAAATAGCATCCAAGTCAACTGTATATTCCATACAGCTATAAGTGAAAAACAAGCTGTTCCCACAGGTATGGATAAGGTGAACAATAAACCTAAAAAATTACTGGTACGAGCTAGAACCTCTGGAGCTAGATTTTTCAGGAGCAAGGCACTAATCTTTGGTTGAACTTTACCAGACACATACAGAGTTGAACAGATAAATAGTAAACCAAGTACGACTTGATTAAATAAATTAGCTAGACCAACTAGACTGAGTCCTACTGTCACCCACATCATCAATCTAGGCAAGGACTGCTTCCCAAAATAATCATTGCCCGTAAGGCTACTGATCATGATTGCTAACAAAGCACAGAATTGACTGATAAATAATGCCTCTGTATAAGAAAAGTCCAAAAGAGAATGGCTCAAAAAGAAGATGTTATAGATGCTTCCTAAAGCGCCACCCAAGGCATTGATAAGCAAGACTGCAAAGAGCATAAAACCAAAGTTTTTCTGTCCACCTTTAAGAAAAACGAGACGTAAATTTCGGTAAATTGTTAGGAACTGGTCTTTGATAGAAAGCTTCTCATTTTTTAGGTTTTCACCATCAGCAGATGAGATTGGCAGGCTCAATTTGCTTTTTCCTAAAAAGAGGATAACGGCTGATACTAGGAAAAAGCAGGCATTGATTCCCGCAACGAGAGAAAAATTATTGACCGATAGCCCTAAGAGCCAGACTCCGAAAGCTTGACCACCAATGGCTGAAATATAGGTGATAAACTGTGAAAAAGAATAAGCTTCCATCAAATCCTCTTCAGCTACTTTTTCTTTAATGAGAGGCATGCGCAAACCACCTGCAAAATCACTGATGACATCACTAATGACATTGATTAAACACAGGCTAGAAAAGGCAAAGAGACTAGCTTGCTGAACAACTAGGGCTGCCAGAAAAAATAAAACCGCCTGAAACAAACCGCTGTAAGTCATCCATTTGACCTTGTCCCTCGTGTAATCTGCCCGAATCCCTACAAAAACTGTAAAGAAAGTCGGAAGAATCATGACAATATTCGCCATAGCAACCGCAAAAGAGGCTTGTGGCAAGGTCGATGCATAGACGATAAATACCAGATTAAAAATTGAAGCACCAAAAGCATTGAAGAAGCGTGACAAAGTCAAGAGACGATAAGCTTGATTTCTGAACAATAATTTCATAGGTAATCTCCCTTCTTGTTCGAAGTTTTATGTGAAATATGACTATAGTATAGCACTTAGAAATTTTAGAGGAAAACTTTTGAATATATGCAACACACAAAATAAGTAAAACAACGATAAAATCTCTTTGATGACATGAGAGAGGACAAGAGTTCTATCGCTTCAAATTTTAAATTATTTTCTTGGTTTGCAGATATTCAACAATCGGTCGTTTTTCTATAGTATTCGGCAGATTTGTGACAGCCAAGCATCTCAAAAATACGGACAGCATCTTCCATCTTTTTCTGACCTTCCTTGACTCTACCCTGCTTGCTATCAAGGAGACCTTCTGCCCACAAATAGACAATTCGGAAATAGGTCTCATTTTCCTTGTAGAAATGCTCTTTGATGACACGTTTAAAATAAGAGGCATTGGTAAATTCTTCACACTCAATGCTGGCTAAAAAACCATTCAATAGCATGGTGTGAAACAGGTTTCGATTAACAGACATTTCCATTAGAAAATCAGATTTTCGAACCATTTCTCGTACATATCTAGTAAAAAGAGCAACAGATAAGAATGGAGAACTAACTGAGAACAAATTGAGTTCATAGATTCCCCAAATTTCAGTAGAAAACAAGTAGTCATGAAGGACTTTCCCTTCCTCTGCCGTTAACTCTACCCTTTCATCCAGACTCTTCATATAAGACTTGATAATAATGGCATTTAAAATATGTTTCTGTTTGTTTTGAGAATGGGCATGCTTTTGATATTCCTTGCGATACAAGTCTTCAAGAGGTGCTATATTCTTTATATCCAAGACATCTGTGATTTCTTTTCTCAACTCAGAATCTGTATCATACTGAAAACCTCTAGCTAGAAAGAGGATTTCCTCTACACTAGCAGATATATTTTCTAGGGCAAATAGAAACTTTTCCACCGAAAGCTCACTCTGACCAGTTTCAAAGCGGGATAACATGGAGGGCGAAAATTGTCCCCCAGTCGCCTGTCTCAGCGAGATATTTCTTGACTCTCGTAATTGTCTAAAGACTTTTCCAATCTGCTCCATAGACTTCTCCTTAATTCAGCCTTTTCTTTATGTTATCATATTTTTTCAGAAAATTCATCAAAAACTTGCCAAATTGTCAGAATTATGAGAAAATAGAGGATATTTATCACGTGGAGGGACTGCTATGAGAGACGATATCAAAATCAATGACCGCGCTTTGGCCTTACAAGACCAAATTATCGAAAAACTAGAGAAGGTTTTTGATACAGATGTGGAATTGGATGTGTACAATCTAGGGCTGATTTATGAAATCAATCTGGATGAAACGGGGCTCTGTAAGATTGTCATGACCTTCACTGACACAGCCTGCGATTGTGCCGAAAGCCTGCCTATCGAAATCGTTGCAGGTCTCAAACAAATCGAGGGTATCGAAGATGTCAAGGTTGAAGTTACCTGGTCGCCTGCCTGGAAGATCACACGAATCAGTCGCTACGGCCGTATTGCCCTTGGACTGCCACCTCGTTAAGCAGGAAAATTACTTTTGAAGATAAAAAGAAGCAAGCCGAAATTGGCTTGCTTTTTGAGTTTATTTTTTACCTGACTTATCCATATTCCAGAAGTCTGTCACGGCTCCGCGTGAAGCAGACGATACGATATGGGCATATTTACCGAGGACACCACGGCTGTAAAGTGGTGGCAAGGTTGTTTCTGCCTTACGTTTTTCAAGTTCTTCTTCCGATACGGCCATGGAAATTTCTTTGGTATCTTGGTCAACCGTAACGATATCACCTGTACGGAGGTAGGCAATCGGTCCACCGTCCTGAGCTTCAGGAGCGATATGTCCGACAACCAGACCATAAGTACCACCAGAGAAACGACCATCCGTCAAGAGGGCAACCTTGTCTCCTTGACCTTTACCAACAATCATGGATGAAAGTGACAGCATCTCAGGCATACCAGGACCACCCTTAGGTCCAACGAAACGAACAACGACAACATCGCCATCAACGATTTCATCTGTCAGAACAGCCTGAATCGCATCTTCTTCTGAGTCAAAGACCTTAGCTGGTCCAACGTGACGGCGCACCTTCACACCTGATACCTTGGCAACCGCTCCATCAGGGGCAAGGTTCCCGTTCAAGATGATAAGCGGACCGTCTGCACGTTTTGGATTTTCAAGTGGCATGATGACTTTTTGACCTGGTGTGAGGTCTGCAAAGTCAGCCAAGTTCTCAGCAACAGTCTTACCAGTGCATGTGATGCGGTCTCCATGAAGGAAGCCATTTGCCAAAAGGTATTTCATAACCGCAGGCACACCACCGACTTCGTAGAGGTCTTGGAAGACATACTGACCAGATGGTTTCAAGTCGGCCAAGTGAGGCACGCGCTCTTGGATTGTATTGAAGTCCTCAAGTGACAAATCAACATTAGCCGCATGGGCAATGGCAAGCAAGTGAAGAGTGGCATTTGTAGAACCACCAAGAGCCATAGTTACAGTGATAGCATCTTCAAAGGCTTCACGAGTCAAGATATCTGATGGTTTGAGACCAAGCTCCAGCATCTTAACAACAGCACGTCCTGCTGCTTCGATATCTTCTTTCTTGTCAGCTGATTCAGCTGGGTGAGAGGAAGATCCTGGCAAACTCATCCCTAGAACTTCGATAGCAGTCGCCATGGTATTAGCTGTATACATACCACCACAACCACCAGGGCCAGGGCAGGCATTACATTCAAGACGTTTCACGTCCTCAGCTGTCATGTCACCGTGGTTCCATTTTCCGATTCCCTCAAAAACAGAAACCAAGTCAATGTCTTTGCCATCAAGATTTCCCGGTGCAATGGTTCCACCATAGGCGAAAATGGCTGGAATGTCCATGTTGGCAATAGCAATCATAGAACCAGGCATGTTCTTATCACAGCCACCGATAGCGACGAAGGCATCCACGTTGTGACCACCCATAGCCGCCTCGATAGAGTCCGCAATGATATCACGAGATGTCAAAGAGAAACGCATACCAGGCGTTCCCATGGCAATCCCGTCCGCTACGGTAATAGTTCCAAACTGAACAGGCCAAGCACCTGCAGATTTGACACCTTCTTTCGCCAATTTCCCAAAATCATGCAAGTGAATGTTACATGGTGTATTTTCCGCCCAAGTCGAAATCACTCCTACAATCGGTGTTTCAAAGTCCTTATCTGTCATACCAGTCGCACGAAGCATAGCACGGTTTGGCGATTTTACCATGCTGTCATAAATGCTACTGCGGTGACGTTTATCTAATTCAGTCATCTTATCCCTCCCATTTCAGTTTTTACTATTATAGCACATTTTAAAAGCAATGAACAGAAGAAAATTCTTGAATTTTCAGAAAATTTCGATTAATTTAGTTGATAGCCTTTAATTTTTTCATCTTTTTTTGTCAAGTAACTTTACTTTACAAAAAAAATGTGTTATCCTAGTATGGTTGATGAAAATCAGTAGATTGAATCGAATATAAATACCTAAAGGAGAAATCAAAATGGCAGTACCTGCACGTCGCACTTCAAAAGCGAAGAAAAACAAACGTCGTACACACTACAAAGTAACAGCTCCATCTGTAAACTTTGACGAAACTACTGGAGATTACTCACGTTCTCACCGTGTATCACTTAAAGGATACTACAAAGGACGTAAAATCGCTAAAGCTGCAGCAGCTGAATAATAGAAGGGAGATACCATGCGCGTAAATATTACACTTGAACACAAAGAATCTGGTGAACGCTTGTACCTTACTTCTAAAAACAAACGTAACACTCCAGACCGTCTTCAATTGAAGAAATACTCACCAAAACTTCGCAAACACGTTGTGTTTACAGAAGTTAAATAAGCACACCTAACTCAAAACGCCTTTCTGGGCGTTTTTTGCTTTATTGGTTAGCGATCTATAACTTTTCAGGAGAGATTTATGGCATTTTATCTTTGGATGTTTCCGCTACTCTTTATCTTTCACGATATGGAAGAAATTATCGGTCTTGTCCCTTGGATTCATATCAATGAAACCTTGCTGGCTCAAAAGACTCCAGCTATTCTCAAGATTCACAAAGGAATTACAACAGAGGGATTGGCCCTTGCTGTTTTTGAGGAGTTTATCATTGTCTTATCCATCACTTTATTAGCGTATTCTAGTCAATCTAGAGCGCTCGAATTAGTTTGGTTAGGAGGATTTGTGGCCTTTGCACTCCATCTCTTGCTCCATATTGGACAATCAATTCTTCTCCGTAAGTATATCCCTGCTCTCATCACTTCTATCCTTTGTTTTCCTATCAGTGCTTATTTGATTACAGACATCGTGCATTTGTGGCAGGTTTCAACTAGCGAATTTTTCCTATTTTCACTAGTTGGCTCAGGCATCGTCGTCATCAATCTCCCCTTTGCTCTCTGGCTCGGAAAAAAATATTCCGCCTGGCTTGCCCATAACCATTAACAAAAATTCCTTGCAATTTCATTTTGCAGGGAATTTTTTTATCCTCCTTCACAGTTAAGAAGTGTTCTATAGTTTTTCAAGACAGAGCAAAGAGAGGCTGGGCAAAAACTCAACTTTAAGAGAAAATGAAATAAATCTTCCCACAATAAAACGCATAATATCAAGTTTTAAATACCTGATACTATGCGTTTTCAAAATTTAAAGACTTTTTGTCCAGCTTCGTAAGATTTTCTTATGAGAGGTACTTGTTTAAGCTCTAAAAATCGGATTTATCATCTGATCTTTATCAAACAATCTAAGAAATTAAGCTTCTTCGTCTTCTTTACGACGACCTGCAAGACCAAGACCAAGTAATGCACTTGCGGCTGCTGCTACCATAGATACTACAGAATCTGCTGTACCTGTATTTGGCAATTCTTTAGCCACTGTACGTGTATTTGCTTGTGCTGATGCTGTTTGACTAGCATTTGCTGCTGCTTGAGTTGTAGCTGGAGCTACAGCTGGTGTTTGAGCAGCTTGGTCGTTAGCTGGAGTTGCATGATCAGTTGATGGAGCAACTTTCGCCATGAAGTCTTCGATACGTTTCACCATTGCATCCACTTCTGCTTGACTTGCGTCTGCATTAGCAAATACATTTTTAGCTTCTGCAAGTAAAGTTTGAGCTTCTTTTGCAGTTTCTGCATCAAGCTTAGCTGATTCTTTGATGATTAATTCATCTAATTGACGAATAGCGCCTTCTAACTTAGCTTTATCCACTTTCACATCTGTGTTAGTTGTTCCGTTATTTCTGCCATAATCTGGAAGAGAAGTTTCTGGTTTAGACTCCCCACTTTGTGAAGCAACAACTCTAACCGGTACTTTTACAGTTATTTCTGTTCCATCTGCTAATCTTAGGATTACTTTAGCAAACTTGTTACCTAATGTATTTGTATCAGGTAATTCTATGCTAATGATCGTAACATTCTCTGGTAAGTTTAGTTTAGCAATGATATCAGCTTGACTAATTGCTTTTCCAAGTTCAACTTGTACGACTCCAGTAATAGATGATTGGATGAATGCTTCAAGATCAAATGATGGTCGTTCATAAACTAATGAATCTTGATCCAATTGATATAAGAAAGTACGCAATACTTTATCTAATTCAGCTTTTGTTTTTGCTTTATCAATGGCATTTAATGCTTCTTGTTTTAAACGTTCAACTTCAGCAATTGCTTTTGCTTTTTCTTGATCGGATAAGTTCGGATTTGCTTTAATACTTGCAATTTTTTCTGCTGCTGCAGCTTCTACGGCTGCTTTCGCTTCATTAATATCCACTGATGATAACTCTTTTCCAGAAGGATTTATTGCATTAATTGCTGCTTCTCCTTTTGCTTGAGCTGTATTTACTGCTTCTTGAGTGTCTGCTTTTTGGATGGCTTCTACTGCGTCATTATATGCTTTTTCTACTTCTGCTTTGGCTGCCGCTTTTTCTTTATCCGATAAGTTAGTGTTTTTATCGATTTCTGCTAACTTAGCTTCTTTAGTTTTTTGAATTGCTTCCAATGCTTTTTCTTTACCGACTGGATTTACTGCCTTAATCGCTGTTTCGCCTTTTGATTGTGCAGCATTTACAGCTTCTTGCGTTTCTGCTTTTTGGATTGCTTCTACTGCTTCGATTGCGGCTTTGGCTACTTCTGCTTTGGCTGCTGCTTTTTCCTTATCGGTTAAGTTTGGATTCTTATCAATTTCTGCTAATTTAGCTTCTGCTGCTGTTTGAATGGCTTCCAAGGCTTGTTCTTTGCCGATTGGATTTACTGCTTTAATTGCTGCTTCGCCTTTTGCTTGAGCTGTATTTACTGCTTCTTGAGTGTCTGCGTTTTGAATGGCTTCTACTGCTTCGATTGCTGCTTTGGCTACTTCTGCTTTTAAGGCTGCTTTTTCTTCAGCTGATAAGTTTGTGTTCTTATCAATTTCTGCTAATTTAGCTTCTGCTGCTGTTTGAATGGCTTCCAAGGCTTGTTCTTTACCGACTGGATTTACTGCTTTAATCGCTGTTTCGCCTTTTGCTTGTACTGCATTTACAGCTTCTTGCGTTTCTGCTTTTTGGATGGCTTCTACTGCTTCGATTGCTGCTTTGGCTACTTCTGCTTTTAAGGCTGCTTTTTCTTCAGCTGATAAGTTAGTATTCTTATCAATTTCTGCTAGCTTAGCTTCTGCTGCTGTTTGAATGGCTTCCAAGGCTTGTTCTTTACCCACTGGATTTACTGCTTTAATCGCTGTTTCACCTTCTGCTTTAGCTGCATCTACCGCTTCTTGTGTAGTTGCATTTTGAATGGCTTCTACTGCTTTAATTGCCGCTTTTGCTACTTCTGCTTTTAAAGCTGCTTTTTCTTCATCGGATAAGTTAGTATTCTTATCGATTTCTGCTAACTTAGCTTCTGCTGCTGTTTGAATTGCTTCCAAGGCTTTTTCTTTGCCGATTGGATTTACTGCTTTAATCGCTGTTTCGCCTTTTGTTTTAGCTGCTTCTACTGCATCTTTAGTAGCTGCTTTTTTAATAGCTTCTACTGCTTCAGTAGCTGCTTTTGCTACTTCTGCTTTAGCTGCTGCTTTTTCTTCATCAGACAACTTAGAATTATTATCGATTTCTTGTTCTTTTGCTGCTTTTTCAGCATTGATTGCTGTAATTGCTGCTTCTTTTTCGATAGCTAGTTTTCCATTATCTTTTGCAGAGTTAATACCCTCTTCTGTTGTTGCTTTATCAATAGCATCTGTTGCATCTTTTGCTTCTTTAGCTACTTTTGCTTTTTCTTCCGCCTTTTGTTCTGGCGTTAAGCTTGTACTAGCTTCAATAGCATCCGTTGCTTTTTTAGCGGCATCTGCAATTTCTTTTTTAGCAGCATCTCTGTCAAGTTCTTTCAACAATTCTGCAGCTTTTTCTAAAGCTGTTTTCGCAGCATCTACTTTTGCTTGTGCTTCTTGTGCTTCTGTTTTTGTTGCATTATCGCCTTTTGCTGCTACTGCGGCAGCTGCTGCTTTTGCTTCTTCTAATTGTGTTTTTAACTTTTCAAATTCTGCTTCATATGCTTTAATACTATCCGCTGTTGTACCAGTAGTATCAGTTTTTACTAACGAATCTGCATCTGCTTTTAGTTTTGTTTTTTCTTCAGTAGTTGCAGCTTCTACAAGAAGATTTTTAGCATTTTCTAATTCTGTTTTCACAGCATCCACTTTCGCTTGAGCTGCTTTAACTTCCTCTTTTGTTGCGTTATTGCCTTTTTCTAAAACTTTTTCAGCTTCCGCTTTCGCTTCTTCTAATTTTGTTTTTAATTCTTCATATTTTGTATTATAGGCTTCAATACTATTTGGTGTTTTTCCAGTAGGATCAGCTTTTACTAATGAATCTGCATCTATTTTTAATTTAGCTTTTTCTTCTGCTGTTGCTGCTTCAACTAAAGCTTGTTTTGCAGCTTCTAATGCTGCTTTTTTCTCATTTACTTTATTTAAAGCTTCTGTTACTTGGTCTTGAGTAGCATTTTCATCATTAATAACCGTTTCTGCTGCTTTAATCGCTTCTGTTGCAGCTGTTTTTGCATCATTATATGTTTTTGCACTATCCGCAGTTTTTCCTGTTGTTGGATCTGCTTCTGTTGCTAAAGTATTTAAGGCTTCTTTTGCTTTTGTTAATTCAGTTTTATCAGCCTTATTCACTAATACTTCTGCTGCTTTTGTTAACTCTGCTTTCACTGCATCCACTTTTGCTTGGGCAGCTTGTACCTCTGCTTTAGAAGCATTATTTTCTTTTGCTAATACTGTTGCTGCTTCTGATTTTGCTGCTTCTAATTGTGATTTTAAAGCTTCATATTTTGTATTATAAGCTTCAATACTATTTGGTGTTTTCCCTGTTGTATCAGCTTTTACTAATGAATCTGCATCTGTTTTTAATTTAGCTTTTTCTTCTGCTGTTGCTGCTACGATTAATCCATCTTTGGCTTGTTGTAAAGCTGTTTTTTTGGCATTCACTTTTTCTAAAGCTGCAGATACTTGTTCTGGCGTTGCACTTTCATCATTAATAACTTCCAATGCTGCTGTAATTTCAGTTCTTGCAGCTTCTTTTGCATCATTATATGCTTTTGCAGTATCAGTTGTTTTTCCAGGCGTTGGATCTTCATTCACTAAAGCATCTAATTCAGCTTTTGAATTCGTTAATCCTGTTTTATCAGTTTTTAATCCTGATTGTTTAGCTAATAAATCTTGTAAAGCTTGCTTGAAATTAGGAGTTCTAGCGGCAGGATTTGCTAATAATGTTTTAACTTTTTCTAATTCTGCTTCATAATCTTGAATTGTTTGAGAAGTTTTACCATTTTTATCTGCGGATTCTGTAGCTTTTAATTTATCATAAATTCTTTGTAAAAGATTTCTTGCTACATTACTTGTATCTTGTGCAATTGAGAAGTCAGCTCCTGTAACAGGCACTGAATACTTATCATCCCAAGCTTGATAACTCATCCCTGTTTTATCTTGATCTGCTAAACTTACTCTAACCTTATAATGGTCTGCACCTTGAGGTAATGCAATAGGCTTACTCGTAAATGTTCCAGCAGTTCCATTTGGTTTATTCCCAGGTTGTGCCATTAATTTTTCAGCTTCTCTTTTACCAATGAAATTCTTACGTACAGTGTGATCAACACCTGAATCTATTGTAGTCGAATTACTACTATCTGAAATTTTAATTTTTGCTTTATTCGTTCCATCTTTAGCTGCTGTTACAATCTGTTTAGTATCATTGATATTTTTAGAAGGATCAAAAGTCGTCTCATAAATCTTTGTTTCCGTAGTACCTTCGATACTATACACTTCTACTTTATATCTACCTTTTTTACCTTCACTATCTCCAACATAACCAGGTTTAAACTTAACAATTACATCTGAACCTTCTTTAGTCGAATAGGCTTTAAATGTTTTTTCAATCCCTTTATATCTCGCAAGATTTTTTGTAATTCCTCCACCTTCACCAGTTGGTTTATAAGTACTATTATCATAAGCAACTTCATCTCTATTACTTCTAGTTCTACTCTTTGATAATAATAAAGTATACTCAGTATCTCTATCAAAAGCTTGTTCTTGTAACCAAACAGTATCATCTAGTGTTGAATTGATTGTTTCAAGAGGATATACACCTTCTTCAGTTCTTCTAGCAATAGCAAACACACCACCATCTACTGCTGTCCAACCACCGAACTCTGTGATTTCTTTTACAGTACCTTTTGCAACTTGTTTACTATCACCTAAACTATCCATGTTTTGTGAAAGTTTTGAATTATTTTCAACTGTAGGATCTAATGCTAATAATGCTTTAACTAAAGTATTTAAATCAGCATCTGCTGCTGGTGCAGTATACGTTTGATTCGCAGATGGATCATCATTTGTAGTAGCCGCATCTGTACGGAACGGGTTATTTGTATTCAACGCTTTTCCGTTACGTTCATCTCTAGAACCTGAGTTTGCAATCGAGTTAGAGTCTGATGCTTTCTCAGTATTGGTTGCTTTTTTACCTACAGTAGGCTTTCCATTTGTCGTATCTACTGCTAGTGCTTCTTTTTTCTCTACTGGTTTTGTTTGTAATTTTGTTGTTGCTACAATTAAGTTTGCGTGTGCTTGTGATAATTCAGCTTGTGTTTTTGCATTGTTTAAAACAGATTTTGCTTCATCTAAAGCTGTTTTTAATTGATTCACACTATCTTCTGTTTTATTAGCGTATGTACCTTTAGCAAACTTACCTTCAATTTCTGCAATCAAGTTTGTTAAAGATTTCTTATTCAGAGTTTCTACTTCCGTAGGTTTTGATTCTGTAGCAGTACTGTTTCCAACTGCTCCCTCATGATTTGTAGTTACAATATCCTTCGCATTGACTCCATTCTGATAACTATTATCTTTTGTTTCCTCAGATGGAAGGTTTAGAATTTCCTTTTCGTCAGTACTTGGAGTTACACTTGGCTCTGCAGCAGCTACTGCCCCATTCCCCAAAAACATAAACAAGGCTGCTACTGCTACACTAGCTGCACCAAAGCTGACCTTACGAATAGAATAACGCGTCACCTTCTCACGATGCAAACGCTCAACACGACTCATAGATTTCTTCTTTTCCATCTATCAAAACTCCTTTTTTCTTAATCTTCTAAGAATATTGTGTACAAAATAAGGGATACAATAATTTTAATAATATTATTCAGAATAAAATATCCCAACCTATATTATAGTACTTTTATTCAATATTAACAAGAAGCTAGACTGGCAAAATAATAAAGCTGGCAACTGTCTAATATCGCCTAAACAAAACAAAAGCTTGAAATATCGGGGGTTGTGTGTTAGAATGAAAACATAAAGGGAAAACAATGCTTCTAGCATATGTAACTAAAAAACCCCACCGTGCCACCGATGGGGTTTTTTGCTACCCTCTTAAAGAGTTAAAAACTACTTGCTACGTTTATTTATCCATAGCTTGAAAAGCTCAGATAGTACGTTAACAAGTAACGGAGCTAGAAAAAGGGAAAGTAACTCTAGCATATATAACACCTCCCTTCCTTAAAGTGAGGGGGGCGAAAATATTATATCATCAACATCACATAATTCTTGGAATAGATAGACTTAGATACACAAATAACCTTACTAGCAAATCTCTAAACAAACCCAGAAATCAACATTTTAAGACAAAGTAAAAAGCCCCTAGAATCGTCTCTAAGAGCTGATTGACTTGCAAGGATAGGCAGGACTGTCGGGGCTCCTGCATTTCTCGACCCACTATAAGTGGCGCGTTGGTGACAGATTCTCAACCTCTATCCTTCATATCTTAATTATAGCACTTTTTTCTCAACTTTCAATCTGTGCATCTGAATTTATTGTCTATCTTTTTCTCTATTGTACTTCAACCATATTGTACTTCAACCTCACTCATGATTTCCAGCAAAGTTTTCCCATTAATCTGTAAAGAAATTAACTCATCAAAAGATGCCACTTTATATTCATTATCTTCAAGGACGACGACAATATCATAAACAGAATTAGGAAAAATACCACATACTTGACCCTTATAATCAAAAAAAGCGTCCCAACCATTGTCATACAATGCTCGTAAATCATCTAATATTGCCATAATATATCTTGATTCTCCTATATAAGATATTCCAAAACTTATCCAAAGCCATACGAAAACTTATCTGGCAATTCTTTTCCTAACTTAATGCTTTTACTTAAAGTATCTTTTACAAACGAAGCGAATTGTCCTAAATCATCTCCAACATAGCTATATTCCAAAGTAATTTTATCGATAGTTGCAATTCCTTTACAACCTCCACTCACAATAGAATACTGCCTCTTAGAGGCTCCATCTTCTATTTTGTACATAGTAATAATTTGTTTATCAATCTTTGTCATTTTCTATTTAGTGTGAAATAAGTGCTTGAATTATTCTTGGTGCTCAAAAATATAATTGCAACAAGGTATCAAAATCGTCTTTGAAAACATTTTGACTATTTTGCTTTATTTGCTCAATGATTTTATCCTTTTTATCTCTGTCCAAAGGGAGTATTTCAAACGCTTCTTCTTTTACTAAGAATTCGCCATTTTCTCCCTGGAATTCTTTTGTAATTTTTCTAATATGACTCTCGAAATCGATAGATTGAAGCTCTTCGTCGTTTATGTTATCTTCAATCGCATCTAGTAACAAACTAATTGAAATTTTAATCATCTTTAAATACTTCCCTATGTGTAAATACCGCCTCTTTATTCATCAAGTCGTCCTCAGTGTAGTCAATCGCAAATGTATCTATTTCTAAGATCGATTTAGGTGGAGTTGAATGAATCATAGGGACACTACGTACCCTATACTCTTTTTCTCCAATTCTAACAAACTGATTGATTTTCAAATCTGAAAAACCAGGATTCTCAACAGTAATTGAAACAAGACGATTCGCAATTTTATAAACATCAATTATCTTATTTTTCATGATTAATTTGTCCATAATTATTATTTCAATACTTGCGTTCTAGGGAATCAAAACCAATTTTCGATTTAATGCTATCAAATAAATCTAAAATAGATTGGGGAGTGTCTCGCTTAAACGATAAAGAAGGTTTATTTTGGTCTGGATAAACTTGGTCAACCCACTCATCAATTTGATTATAAAAAATCAATAACTCTTTGCTTGGTGGTATTATCAAATCTAAAACGAAACCTCCTTTACTTTCACTTCATTATAAACTTTCCTATCCTAATATTCAATCAGCAAGAGACCATTACGATAGCTTTTTAGCTTCTTTTCTACTTCGTCAGTGGTCAAGCTGCTACTCCTTTATGATATAATTAGTTTAAAGAGAAGTGAGGTAGAAATGATAGTGTCGCTACGCAACTTCATAGTATGAGATGACGGGACAGGCACACCGTCCACTACTCTTGAGCGCTTAGATTTTTCTAAGTGCTTTTTTGCATTTTCTCGGCGTTCACTCTTGGTTCAAGTTCATTCTCCATACCATTTGGTAAGGAATTAGGTCATTCTACATTAGCTATGACTATGAACACTTACAGTCATCTCTCCAAAGAAAAAGCAAAAACAGCCGTCTCATTTTATGTGAAAGCTGTGAGTTCGTTATAAGTGATGACAAAAATGATGACAAACCCAGAAATCAACCTTTTAAGACAAAGCAAAAAGCCCACTGTTGTAGGCTTTTTGTAAGATATATCTTAAAATTAAAGCATTTTGTTGTAGAATTCAACGACAAGTGCTTCGTTGATTTCTGGGTTGATTTCGTCGCGTTCTGGCAAGCGAGTCAATGAACCTTCCAATTTTTCAGCGTCGAATGATACGAATGCTGGACGTCCAAGAGTAGCTTCTACTGCTTCAAGGATAGCTGGAACTTTCAATGATTTTTCACGAACTGAGATCACTTGACCTGGAGTTACACTGTATGATGGGATATCAACGCGTTTTCCGTCAACAAGGATGTGACCGTGGTTTACGAATTGACGAGCTTGACGACGAGTAGTCGCAAGACCAAGACGGTAAACAACGTTATCCAAACGACGTTCCAAAAGAAGCATGAAGTTGAAACCTAGGATTCCACCTTTGATTTTTGTAGCTTGTACGAACAAGTTACGGAATTGTTTTTCACCTACACCATAAGTGAAACGAAGTTTTTGTTTTTCAGCTAATTGCAAACCGTATTCTGACAATTTAGAACGGTTGTTTGGTCCGTGTTGTCCTGGTACGTAGTTACGACGTGCCAATTCTTTACCTGTACCTGTAAGTGAAAGGCCAAGGCGACGAGCTTGTTTCCAAGATGGTCCTGTATAACGTGACATGTGAATGTCCTCCTGATATAAATAATATTTCGGTGGAAATAGTCACTTAGAAAGCCCTGATTCGTGCAGATGCCCTTCGCCTAAACAGCCAAGGTTACTTATCATAAGACACCTGTTGACGAGCTTCATGCTTTCCTGCTGATATTTCACACAAAGTCCATTTTACCATGAATAGCTGGATTTGTAAAGGGGTTTTAAGCTTTATTTTCATTGCCAGAGAGGTTAAGAACGAGGGTAAAGGTGCTTCCGAGGCCGTACTGGCTGGTAACTATGATTTCTCCCCCCAATTGATGGGCCAATTCACGCGCAATCGCAAGGCCTAAGCCATGCCCACCTGTTTTCATATTGCGAGAAGTTTCGACACGGTAAAGGCGTTTGAAAATTTTCTCCAAATCCTCTGGGGCAATTCCCTGTCCCTCATCGGTCACACTGATTGAAAGCTGGTTCTTCTCAAGTTTAGCTACCACCTCCAGCTTGGTTCCTGGAGCCGAGTATTTAAAAGCGTTATTGACCAGATTTACCAATATACGAGAAAGTTTGGCATAATCTCCTTCAATCCGAGCAGACTCTGGGATCACCTGCAAGTGGATATCTCGCTCCTCCTGCTCAATCAAGAACTGAAATTCACTCATGCACTCAATCAAGAGCTGATCCAGAAAAATGCTGTCTTTACTAGTCGTCTCCGCCTGATTTCTAGCTGTGTTTAGGGTCAAAAAATTCAATTCTTCAACCAGTTTATTGAGTCTTTCGGTCTGGCGTCCAATGGTTGCTAGATAATGGGCTTGTTCTCCTTCCTTGATAACCCCATCCAAAATCCCTTCTACCGTCGCTTGGATCGAAGTGATGGGGGTTTTGATATCATGCGACAGCTGGGCAATCATTAATCCCTTTTCTCGTTCGCTTTCTTCCAAGGAATCAAAGGTCGCCTGCAAATCATGGGACATTTCATTGAAAGCTTGCCCTAACTGCTGAAATTCTGCAGGCCCTTGAACCTCCAGATTTGCAGGGAAGTCCTTGTCCGCTACTCGCTTGGCATGTTCCTTAAGTTTGGCCAATGATGTAAAGACAGGCGATAGGAGAAAGAGACTAATCCCAGCACCGACAAAACTTGCGATTAAAGTCATGCCAATCAGGAAATAAATTTCTCTTTGCTCAATTAACATGCGCTGGATGGCCCAAAAAACCACGATAATCGTTAGGAGTGTTGAAATGATATACCCCACTAAAATATAACTTTTTAATTTCATTGACTACCTCGTGCTTTCTCAATTTTGTAGCCCAAGCCCCAGACAGTTTTGATAGTAGGCGTTTCTGCACTGGCTTGTTTAGCCAACTCCTGTCGAAGAGCATGAATATGAACATTCAAGGTATTGGTATCATCCACATAGTCTTCTTGCCAGACCTTTTCATAGAGATCTGTCTTAGAGAAAACCCTCTCTGGATTACTAGCTAAAAGCCATAGGAGTTCGAAGGATTTGACTGTCAAATCAAGCGCCACATCTCCGACTTGGACCTCATGGCTACCGTGATTCATCCGTAAATCCCCGAGACTGACAACCTCTGTCTCACCTCCACGATGAAGGCGACGCAAGATATTGTGGACACGCAAAACCAACTCACGTGGGCTAAAGGGCTTGGCAATAAAGTCATCTGCCCCTAAGCTCAGGCCATAAATCTTGTCCTGCTCACTGGTCTTAGCCGTGATAAAGAGAAAAGGCTGATCTGGAGATTGATACTGGACTTCGCTAATCAAATCATAACCATCCATCCGAGGCATCATGATATCTGTAATAATCAAATCAATCGGTTTTCGCTTGAAGATTTCCAAGGCCTCTACTCCATCATGAGCCACCAAAACCTGATATCCTGCCTGAACCAGATAGCGTTGATGAATATCTGTGATTTCTACCTCGTCGTCAACGAGTAAAATTGTCTTTCCCATCTGTCTCTCCTTTGAAAAAAACAGTGCTATACCACAATAGTATAACACTATTTTAATCGCTTTACGAACATTCTAATCGCTATTTGGATTTTTCAAATCCTAGATAGAAAGTCTGTAGCTAGACTAGTCATTTTCCTCTTTTTTAGCTTTCAAACCGAGGCCACCTAGCAGTCCAGCCAAGGCGAGTCCAAAGAATCCAATAGTAGCCATTGAGGTTTGGGCTTCACCAGTATATGGAAGCATGTCTTTTTGCTCTTTCATTTGATCAGCCATCATTGGACTTGACGTCTTGTTAGTAGATGCCATCTTGCCTTCATCAGACATTTTGCTTGAGGCTGCTGGAGCTTGATCTTGTTTCATGCTTGGTGTTGCCATAGGCTGGCTAGCATTCATGGTTTTATCCTGCTCTTTGTTAGGCATCATCTTATCCTGACTAGCAGCTGGCATTTGAGCGTTCATCTTAGACACATCTTGATGACTATTCATCATTGGAGCCGGCATAGCTGAACCATTAGAAGATGGGACAAAGCCTGATTGCATCGGAGTAAGAGACTGATGTCCATTCAAGTTCACTGTCAAATCCTTAGTCGCTACGAGATTGCTCAAATCAGCCTTGCCATCTTTAGCGCCGTACACTTTGATAGTAGCTTTATAGCTTTGAGTACCGTTTTGTTTCAAGAGGTCTAGAAGATCTTTATCAGATTTACCTTGAGTACCTGCCAAATCCACTTCATAGAAGTAAAGGCCTTTGCCCAATTTCTCTACTGGTGGAAGCGCAGGATTTTTAGCTGAACCATTGTCTGACCATGGAGCCTTGTCTGAAGCTTTCAAGATGAGACGAGTCAACATACCGTCACCAGCGAAGAATTCGTATGGAATGACTTGGTTGACGCCAGCTGTGAATGGACCAGGGAAATTGGCCTTATCCAAGTAGGTAGCTGGGACATCTACTATGTCTTTGGTATTGTCAGCCACACCTTTTTGCACTTCAGCTGGAGTAGTCAAGCCATTCAAGTTTACTGTCAAATTCTTAGTCGCTACGAGATTGCTCAAATCTGCCTTGCCATCTTTCGCACCGTACACTTTGATAGTAGCTTTATAGCTTTGAGTGCCATTTTGTTTCAAGAGGTCTAGAAGCTCTTTATCAGATTTGCCTTGAGTGCCAGCCAAATCCACTTCGTAGAAGTAAAGGCCTTTGCCCAATTTTTCTACTGGTGGAAGAGCGGGATTTTTAGCTGTTCCGTTGTCTGACCATGGAGCCTTATCAGAGGCTTTCAAAATCAAACGAGTTAACATACCGTCACCAGCGAAGAATTCGTATGGAATGACTTGGTTAACACCAGCTGTGAATGGGCCTGGGAAGTTGGCTTTATCCAAGTATGTAGCTGGAACGTCTACTGTGTCTTTAGTATTGTCAGCCACGCCTTTTTGTACTTCAGCTGGGGTAGTCAAGCCATTCAAGTTCACTGTCAAATCTTTAGTCGCTACGAGATTGCTCAAATCTGCCTTGCCATCTTTAGCGCCGTACACCTTGATAGTTGCCTTGTAGCTTTGTGTACCGTTTTGTTTTAACAAGTCTAACAAATCTTTATCAGATTTGCCTTGAGTTCCTGCTAGGTCTACTTCGTAGAAGTAGAGGCCTTTACCTAATTTCTCTACTGGTGGAAGAGCTGGATTTTTAGCTGAACCGTTGTCTGACCATGGAGCCTTGTCGGAAGCTTTCAAGATAAGGCGAGTTAACATACCGTCACCAGCGAAGAATTCATATGGAATGACTTGGTTGACACCGGCTGTGAATGGACCTGGGAAGTTAGCTTTATCCAAGTAAGTGGCTGGAACATCTACTCTATCTTTGGTGTTATCGGCTACACCTTTTTGGACTTCAGCTGGGGTGGTTGCTGGTTGAGCTTCATTTACTTCACGGTCTTGTCCAGAAACTGTAGGCGCAGGATTGGTCGCAGGCTTAACCGCATCTTCTGTTGCTTTCTTAAACTCTGGTTTTGCTTGTACTTCTTCTTTTGGTGCTACTACTTGGTCTTTAGCAGCCACATCCGCTTTCTCTGGAGAGTTTGTAGTATCCAAGCTTGCTTTAGGTGTTGAGTCTGCCTGTTCTGAAGGGAGAGCTGTATCGACTGCTTCTTTGAGAAGTTCTGCTGGTAAGTCACTCTTTTCACTCACTGAAGCAGCGTCTGATACGACTTGAGCAGGGGTTGGATTGACCACATCGGCACGCACAGAACTTGGTTGCCCAACTAGGACAAAGAAGCCACTGGCAACAACAACTGAGGCAACACCGACACTAAGACGGCGAATAGACCAACGAGTATATCTTTGATTTGGATTGAATTTCATAGGATTCTCCTTAGAGTTTTTCTTTATTTGATGACTCTAGTATAATCTCCTAAAATTAAAAAGGATTAAGAAAAAGTTAAAATTTTTCTTAAATCCCTCTTATAAAATACTTATATTAATTTTTTTACGAATTTAGTTCTGCTAAGTCGTCTAGATACTGGTTATTGATGACCGCCAAGATATAGGCATCTGCTTTCAAGAGATCATTGGGACCAAACTGGACATCCAGTTGTGAATTTTCTTGCTCACGAAACCCTAGGACATTGAGGTTGTATTTACCACGTAGATCCAGCTGGCTCAAGCTTTGACCTGCCCAAACACTCGGAATTTTCATCTCCACGATAGACACATTTTTATCCAGCTGAAAGACATCAACATTGTTATGAAAGAGAATGGTCTGCGCTAGGGACTGGCCTATTTCATACTCAGGCGAGATTACCGAGTCAGCACCGATTTTTTCCAGTACCTTCTTTGCTGTCTGGCTTTTAACCTTGGCAATAACCCTTGGTACACCCAAACTCTTACAATGCATAACTGCAAGCACACTCGACTCTAGATTTTCCCCTGTTGCCACTACAACCGTATCACAGGTATCAATCCCAGCAGTTCTGAGGAGTTCCTCGTCTGTAATATCGCCAACAACTCCACGCGCCAAAACAGGCTCAAATTGATTGATACGCTCAGCGTGGTCGTCAATGGCAATGATATTCATATCTTGCTTGGCGAGGGCCGTCAGGACACTACTCCCGAAAATCCCCAAACCTAAAATTCCAATCGTACGATCTGACATCATTCTTCCTTTCTTATCCAATACTAATATCTGCTTTCATATACTGAATCAAATCCTTCTTATCAGGCTGGTAATCCGCTAGACTTACCAGCAAGGTCAAGGGACCGATACGGCCGATAAACATGAGCAACATGACAATGCTGAGGGCTAGCTTGCCCAATTCTGGTGTCAGATTTGCCGTTACCCCAACTGTCGCAAGGGCTGAAATGGTCTCAAACATGAGATAGATAAAGCGCGGTGTTCCTTCTGCCGTAATTCCCAGCAACATCAAGCCCAACAAGAAGGTCATCAAAAAGATAATGAAGACACTAAAGGATTTTTGGACTGTTCGAGCCTCAATGGTTCTCTGCGCAACATTAGTATGAGGCAAGCCCAGCAACTCGCTACGAGCAAAGACCAACAAGACAAAGAAGGTCGTAATCTTGAGACCCCCAGCCGTCCCCCCAGGCGCCCCACCAAGAAACATCTGTAAGATATAGATAAACAGGGTCACAGGCCGAGCTTGGGTGTAGTCAATAGAGGCAAAACCAGCCGTTCTCATGCTGACAGTTTGGAAAAAGCTAACCAGCACTTTCTCTGGAACACTAAGATTACCAATGGTTCCTGGATTGTGCCACTCTGTAAAGAGTGTGGATACTGTCCCAAACAGCAAGATCCCTGCGGTCAAGAAGAGGACCAACTTGGTGTGGAAACGTAGTCGACGTTTTTTCTTCTTGCCTAGCTGGGTGGCCAAGTCAAACCAGACCATAAAACCGAGACCACCCGTGATAATCAAACCAGCAATGACCAGATTGATTAAAGGATCCGTCTGATAATTCACTAAACTGCTACTGCCGAAATTATCAAAACCAGCATTACAAAAGGCTGAAATGGCTAAAAAGATAGAGGTAAAAATGCCTCGTCCCCAGCCAAACTCAGGAACAAAACGGAAACTTAGTAGAAAGGCACCCAAGCCCTCCACCAGAAAAGTCGTCAAGAAGATGGACCGCATAAAGGCCTTCAACGACCGAGTCTCCCCGTAACTGAAGCTCTCCTGAATGGTTTCACGACTGCGAAGACTGAGCTTTTGCTTGCCTTGGATATAAAAGACCCCGATAAAGGTCATGAGTCCCAGACCACCAATCTGGATTAAAAGCATACAAATCAGCTGACCCCAAACATTATAGGTGGTAGCCACTGGTTGCGTAAAAAGTCCAGTCACACAGACCATGGACACCGTCGTAAAAAGATGGTCAAAATATGTAGCCTGCGAACCACTAGCCTGGACAAAAGGCAGACTCAAAAGGAGAGAGCCTATAAAAATAACTCCAGCGAAACTTAAAAAGATGCGACGAGCTGGCGAAAGTTCGCCTAAGGTCCTTTCAAGTTTTTTCACAAATAATTTGAATAACATACATCCATTGTACCATAAAAAGAAGGAGAGTAGCTAGATATGAAAGGCTATCTCAAGGCAGAGTTCCAAGGCTTTCTCAAAAGCTTCTGAACCCCAGTCACGACTGTCATACTGGTCCAAATCGGCTAAAGAATCCGCTGTAAATAACAACTCTCCCCATAGAACGCCACGCAATTGAGCTACTGCTGCAAGTGCAGAGCACTCCATCTCCACAACAGCACAGCCTTCCTCCTTTCGATAAGCCACCTTTTCAGCCGTTTCTCGGTAAAAACCGTCTGTGGACCAGGTCATGACTTCTTCATAAGGAATCCCTCTGTCTTCCAAAACTCGCTCAATGGTAGCAATAGCCTCTGGCTGCATTTCCATATAACGAGAAGGTGCCACATAATGGTAGCTGGCCCCTTCATCTCGTAGAGCACGAACAGGGACGAGAAAGGCATTTTCCTCTATATCAGCCAGCACACCACAAGTCCCAGTGGAAATCATCTGCTCCACACCGTAGCCAATCAACCAATCCATAAACTGGGCCGCTGGGGCGGAACCCACTGGAGCCTGAGCCAGACAAATTTCCTCGCCCTTATAGTTCACGACATAGACTGGATAGGTCTTGGTGGCAGAAACGAATTCGCCCACACAGTCCGCCCCTACTTCCCTCGCATAACGGTCAATCTCCTCACCTAAAAATGCATAGACACACTTCTTGGGCAAATGCAAGTCCAGTCCCTCGTGATCTGGCATGATGACCGCCTGAGGATTATCGTCAAACTCTAAAATGGGAATCGCATGTTTCTGAATCATAGCCCACCTCCTCTAATTTTGTACTATTGTATCAAAAGATGACAGAGTGTCAAGGAGGAAGATGAGGAACTGAGGAGAAGCGAATACTAGAATAAAAACCACTTTCTACAGTTTATGCTCTGATTTTCATCACATCCTGTCTATCGAGCTAAGCGAATACGGGTCACAATTCCGTCTGGGTCTGTGATTTCCAACTGGCTAGATGTCAACCACTTAACTGGTGCATCAACTTCTTGTACTCGCTGCGCGATCGTTAACAGTTCTTCTTTACTAACGACCTCAATGACATAATAGGCCAAACCTGGCAAGCCTTGCTTACGCGGAGCTAGACCTTTTCCTCCCCACTCATTGACCGCTAAATGATGATGGTAGTCCCCAGCTGCAATCCAACTAGCGCTAGGCACACTGAATTTATCCTCTAGTCCTAACACCTTTTGATAAAACTGGCTGGACTTTCGACTATCCTTGACGGAAAGATGGATATGCCCCATTCTCGTACCCTCTGCTAGGATAAAAGGCTCTACCCTTTCTCCCAACTCATAGATATCCTGCGCCGCAAGGGCCTCAGTCACCCCGATAATGCGTCCATCTTCTCGAATATCCCATGTGGAGACTGGCTTATCTCGATAGAGTTCAATGCCATTCCCCTCCAAATCCTCCAAGTAAAGGGCCTCGCTGTACCCGTGATCTGCACCTCCGACAAGTGGAATCTGTAAATCTGTCAGGTGTTTCAAGACATCAGCCAAAGCCTTTCGTGTCGGCAAGAGAATAGCCAGATGGTAAAGGCCATAATGTTCCCTTACTTCTCCGCTCTCTTGTGCTTGAATCAAGTGTACCAAGGCTTTTCCACCAATTCCTAGAATAGCCTCTGTCTCCGTTTGAGATAAGATTTCTAAACCAATAATTTGCTGATAAAAGACTGTTTGACTGGCCAAGTCCTTGACATTTAAAACTGCCTCTGCTAAATAAATGTGGCTCTTGTAGTCATAGGTCATAAACGATCCTCTTTCTTATTGTAATTATAATTATTACAACTATTATATAACTTCCATCAAGAAAGTCAAGCCAGACAACTTATAGATAATGATTCTGTAACCTTGTCTATGATTAGAACGAGAAAATCTACAGAGAATTAACAATAAAACCACCGAAAATTTTTAACCAATGCTATGATAACTCTCATCTCAATCCCCAAAAGAAAAGGAGCGGATATGATATCCTACTCCTTATTCTTGTCAGAAAATCTAATTAGAATTAGTCTTCTTTTTTCTTGCGAGCAACAAGTCCAAATCCACTCAAGACACCTAAAAGTCCAAGTGCTGCTAGACTAGCATTGTCTTCTGTACCAGTGTTTGGAAGTTCAGCTTGTCCTTTATCTTCTGATGAAGCCGCTGGAGCTTGTGGTGTTTCACCATTTACTGGTGCTGAGGGCATCATTGGGGTTGCTGGAGCAGCTGGGTTAGCCGGTGTTGTTGGCTGACTTGGGTCTGTAGGAACTACTGGAGTTTCTGGTTGACTTGGGTCTGTAGGTTTCACCGGACTTGTTGGATTTGTTGAAGGTCTTGCTGGAGAACCTGGTTGAGATGGAGCGGGTGAGCCTCCATTTGTAGAATCTTCTTTGACTTCTTTATAAACGTAGGTTACTTCTGTTGTTCCTTCCGTTACTTTACCTTTCTCAGAACCTTTAGTTGCAGTTGGCACTAATGCGTATTTCTTGCCATCTTTTGTAGTAATTGTAGCTAGTTTATTATCAGTTGTGTCATATGCTGAACTTATAGATCCTTCTGTAGTATCTTTAACATCTTCTGCGATTGTGTTACCTGCTTCGTCCACATAATGAACTACTACATTTCCTTTAACTTCTTTGTAGACATAAGTCACTTCTGTAGTCTTACCTGTTTCAACGCTTCCGTTTTCGTTACCTTTAGTTGATGCTGGGACTAATTCGTATACTTTTCCTTCTGCAGTTGTGATACGAGTTAGTTTCAGATCATTATCAGAAGTATCGTATTTAGCTCCTGGTTTACCGTCTTTAGTATCAACAGCATCTGCTTGAAGTGTGTTTCCAGCTTCGTCTACGTAGTGAACAACTACTTGTCCTGCTTTTTCGTATACATAAGTGATTTCTGTGGTTCCTTCTACAACAGCACCGTTTTCTGGCTTAGAACCTTCTTTCAATTCTTTAGCTGTTAAGTAGTAAACAGTTTCGCCTTTTTCAATTTTTTCTGGTTTGTTGTCAGTTGTATCGTATTTAACGTTTAGAGAAGCACCTTTCGTATCTTCTTTATCTTCCGCAATGACGTTACCTTCTGTATCAACGTAGTGAACGACTACATCACCAGTTACTTCTTTATAAACGTAAGTTACTTCTGTAGTTCCTTCTGTTACTTTACCAGTCTCAGCACCTTTAGTTGCCGTTGGTACTAGTTGGTAAACTTTGCCTTCTGCAGTTGTGATACGTTCTGGTTTCATTCCGTTGTCAGAAGTGTTATATGGTGTGCTAATTGATCCATCTGTTGTATCTTTAGCATCTTCAGCAATTTTGTTTCCTGCTTCATCTGTATAGTGAACAACAACATTACCTTTAACTTCTTTATAAACGTAAGTTACTTCTTTAGTTTGACCTGATTCTACAGTACCTGTTTCATCACCTTTAGTTGAAGCTTTGACCAATTCGTATACTTTGCCTTCTGCAGTTGTGATACGGGTTGGTTTCATTCCGTTATCTGCAGTGTTGTAGTCAGAACCTGGTTTTCCATTGTCAGTATCTTTTGCACCTGAAGCAATATCTTTACCATCTGCAGTTCCTGTTAATGGAGTTCCGTCTTCTGTTTGGTAGTTAACGATTACTGATCCAGCTTTTTCATAAACGTAAGTTACATCAGTTTTACCTTCTACTACGTTTCCAGTTTCTGGTTTAGAACCTTCTTTAAGACCAGCTTTAGTAATGTAATAAACAGTTCCGTCTTCTGCAGTAATTTTTTCTGGTTTATTATCAACAGCAGTGTCATATTTTTCGCTTAGTGATGCACCTTTAAGATCATCTTTATCAGCTGCGATAGTGTTACCTTCTGTGTCAACATAATGAACGACTACGTCACCAGTAACTTCTTTATAAACATATGTTACTTCTTTTGTTTCTCCAGCTACTACTGTACCTGTTTGTTCACCTTTAGTTGAAGCGTCGACCAATTCGTATACTTTGCCTTCTGCAGTTGTGATACGGGTTGGTTTCATTCCGTTATCAGTTGTGTCATAGGCTGATCCTGGACGTCCGTCTACAGTGTCTTTTGCACCTGAAGCTACGTTAGCACCTGCTGCATCAACACCTACTAATGGAGTTCCGTCTTCTGTTTGGTAGTTAACTACTACTTGTCCAGCTTTTTCATAAACGTAAGTTACTTCTGTAGTACCTTCTACTACATCTCCAGTTTCTTTAGAACCGTCTTTAAGTGCTTTAGCTGTTAGGTAGTATTTAACACCATCTTTAGTGATTTCGTCTTTTTTGTGGTCTGTTGTATCGTATTTAACGTTTAGAGAAGCATCTGTTTCGTCTTTTTCGCTTTCAGCGATTACGTTACCTTCAGTATCTTCATACTTAACGACTACGTTACCTTTTACTTCTTTATAAACGTATGTTACTTCTTTAGTTTCCCCAGCAACAACTTTACCAGTTTCTTCACCTTCAGTTGCTGTTGGTACTAGTTCGTATACTTTTCCTTCTGCAGTTGTGATACGGTTTGGTTTCATTCCGTTGTCTGCAGTGTTGTAGTCAGAACCTGGTTTTCCATTGTCAGTATCTTTTGCACCTGAAGCAATATCTTTACCATCTGCAGTTCCTACTAATGAAGTTCCGTCTTCTGTTTGGTAGTTAACGATGACTGATCCTGCTTTTTCGTAAACGTAAGTTACTGTAGTGGTTCCTTCAACAACATCTCCAGTAGCTGGTTTAGAATCATCTTTCAATTCTTTAGTTGTTAAATAGTATTTAACACCATCTTTAGTAATTTCATCTTTTTTGTGCTCTGCTGTGTCGTATTTAACATTTAAAGAAGCATCTGTTTCGTCTTTTTCGTCTTCAGCGATTACGTTACCTTCTGTATCTTCATACTTAACGACTACGTTACCTTTTACTTCTTTATAAACGTAGATTACTTCTTTAGTTTGACCTGATTCTACAGTCCCTGTTTCATCACCTTTAGTTGATGCTGGTACTAGTTCGTATACTTTGCCTTCTGTAGTTGTGATACGGTTTGGTTTCATTCCGTTATCTGCAGTATTGTATTCAGAACCTGGTTTTCCATTATCAATGTCTTTAGCACCTGAAGCTACATCTTTACCATCTGCAGTACCTGTTAATGGAGTTCCATCTTCTGTTTGGTAGTTAACAATAACTGATCCAGCTTTTTCATAGATGTAAGTTACTTTTGTAACACCTTCTACTACTGTACCTGTTTCAGCTGGTGATGTAGTTTCTTGATCATTTACAGCAGTTTTAGTGTTTGCTTCATTTAGGTAGTAAACATTTCCAGCTGCATCTGTAAGTTTTTGAGGTTTTTCAGTTTCGTTTTCTTTAGTGTTGTACGTTACGTTTTTAGGCGTTCTAACAGTCTTATCTTCTAATACTACTTCTTGTCCATCAGCATTTACATAGTAATGCTCAGTTACCACTTCAACTACTGTTTCAGAAGTATCAGTATAAGGTTCTTTTAATACTGTTCCGTCTTCTGTTTTGTAATTCACTACTACAGAACCTTTTTTCTCGATTTCACGAGTTTTTTCTTCTGCATAAGTGTAAGTGATTGTTGTCGTACCACTTGCTACACGGTATGCACGAAGAGGAGTGATTTCGTCACGATAAGAATACTCTTCAACATCCGGTGAAGGAGAACTAAGTCTAAGAAGAAAAACACCATCTTCTAATTCCAATGTATCTTGGTTAGAAACGCTTGACATATCTGCTGTTATATCACTTGTAGGCCTTCCTTTAGCATCAACTTGATCTCCATTATCAGCACTAATCGCCGCAGGATTACCACCTTCTGCCTCTATTCCTAAAGTAATATATCGTTTGAAATTAAGGAGGTTATCTTCAAATCCTTTTTTTTGAAGATATGCAAGATATCCTTTTACAAGAGTTTTGTTTTCTACTCCTGTTAAAGTATCTGGAGCCGCTTTAAAGTTTTGTACCATTGCATATGTTCTATTTAAAGTAGCCCCAGTTCCATCTTTACTATCTGCTACATTATCACTAGATGACAATTGTATATGTGCTGTTAGAGCGAAACTCTCAGTTTTAGCTGTCACATAAGTGTTTTTCTCAAGTACAAAAACATAGTCTCCTTCTTTAATTCCTCCATCAGCAGTTACATTAGCTGAATTGAAGTCTTTTGCTGCTGCTTCACCAGCTGTGAAAACTTCTTTCAGTTTATCATCAGAAGTGATTGCACCTGAATCGGCTTGTACATATTTACCATATGTGCCTTTTCCAGTTTGTTCAACGATCCAAGCTTTTCCACCAGCTTTTACAGTACCATAAGTGATTTTTCCTTCTGCATTACTTAATCCTTCTGGAGTAAGTTTCGCAGTTACGTCACCTAGAGTTGTGCTAGAATAATCTGAACCACCATCTCCAGTTGTTTCAACCTTAGGCTCTCCGATTAGGTGGTAAGTTTTCCCATCTTTTTCGATAGTTTCTTTACCTTGTTTACCATTTGCTTTAGCAGCATCTAGGTCGCTATCTTCTGCATCGCCACCAGTAGTTTCTTTGAAAACTTCTCCTGATTTACCGTATACATCGTATGTTGTTTCGATTGTTTTATCAGCACCAGAATTTTGGTTTTTATTTTCTTCTAGAACAGTATTACCTTCAGCAGTTACATATTTGTAATCTACTTTTCCTGTTTTAGTAATTGTATTTGTTCCCTCTGCAGTTGGATCAGTTGAAAATTGCCTACCTGCATCTGGGTTCTCAATATTAGCTGTATCTACAATCACTGATCCCTTATCATTAGAAATCGTCGTTGTATTATCGCTGTTTTCTGTCATCGCAGCCTCAACTGTCTGCGTTCCTGCCATTGCAAGGGCTGTACCGATAATCAGACCAACTGTACCGATCTTGACTGAGTCCGAACGACCGTCTTTAAACTTACGAATGGAAAATTTTTCTTTTTTATTTATAAACATTCTTATTATCCTTTACTGTTATTTTTACGTAATCTATGAGTTGTCATATTATATATAAATAACTGCCCCTCGTAAAAACCGAACGTTATTATTTTAACACCTTTCGTCATCTAAAACAAGAATATTGCTCAATTTTTTGATAGTTCAAACCACTTGTTTATAGTATATTGAAATATAAAAAAATCCAAGCTAGTGCATGGATTTACATTTCCTGATATATATTTATACTACCAGCCAAGGGAAATCGTTTCAAACTGACATCCTAAGCGTCGCAATTCTTTTTGACGGTCCTCATAGTAGGGGAGGGAAATGCCTGTGATGGTCACATGGGGCAGGTCTTTCAAATGGAGGCTGACAGACGAAGTGAAGTGATAGACCTGAACGAACTCGTATTCTTGAAAGAGTTGGGCTAGGACATCTTCAAAGATCAGCTCCGTCTCCAAGTAAGTCACGTTTGGAATAGTGAAGGTTTCCTTGGGATGAGGCAGATAGAGATCAATTGCCAAGGCCTTGGCATAGGTACTGATAAAACGGATGGAAATCTGATCGTCCTCTTCAGAGAACTTTTGCCCCAACAGGATCTTGACCGTCTTACCATTTGAGACGGGTGCTTGTGGCAGGTCAAAAAAATGCTCCAGATAAACTAGCTTCTCTCTAGCTACGACATGGTAGTCACTGAGATAGAGGGTATAGTGCTTTTCCGTCCGCTCAATCAAGTCATCTCTGCTTAAGCCCAAGGAGCCAACCTGACTGGGATGGAGAGGCCGGGCATACATGCCCAAGGGGTAAATATCCGCATAACCATCATCGAAGCTCATGAGGTGCTGGTAGGTAGAACTAGCAACCAAGTCCAGAATCAAGCTATTGTCAAAACTGGCATAAAAGATGGTATCATAGTCTCCAGCAAGCTCCTGGCAGATCTGAGCCAAGTCCTCTGCCGTTTGAGGATAGTGAATATGGTCAAAATTCTTAGCATAATGTTCCTGACGGGCATTTTTGACAGGACTGACATAGAGGCTGACAAAGTCCTGATCAGGATAGAGTCCCTTGATATGCTGGGCAATCTTAGCCTGCAAGGGCGTTGTAGCAATGATGAGGTGTTTCATCTCTTTGATTCTCCTAGGTGGTGATGTTGCAGAAAGGTCTCAACGACTTCAAAATCCAAGGCATCGTCGATATCATAAGAATAGAGTTTGGGCATTTCATAAGCTACTGTCTTATCTGTATAAAAGGTCTCATCCCGCAGGTAAAGATCCTTACGAGAAATCCAGATACTACCGTTGGGATAGTAATAGACAGGCTCTTTTTGTCGAGCATAGTGCTTGGACACCTGAGGCGGACGGATAAAAGTCGATTCCTCCAGCTGCAAGAAAAGACTACGACTCTTGTCCGCCTTGACACAGGAAATCAGATGGTCGGCTCCAGACTGACAGTAGAGTTGATAGGACTCAATGAGATGCTCCACTTCTCTCAGGGGTGAGGTCACCTGTAGATTCACGAAGACCTGCTCTTCCTCAAAGGGCTGTAAAAAGTCTCGTAAGGTTTCTAAGCTAGAGGTTGTTGCCAAGGCTAGTTCTTTCGATCTGTGGACACAATGAATCTCTGGATAGGCTTGGTGACAGAGTTCGAGATAGGCTAGTGAGTCTGAGGAGATCCAGATTTCACTAAATAGCTTGGAGGCTAGAGCGACTTCTATAGTATAGAATACCAAGGGTTTGCCTGCAAGCGGTTTGATATTTTTATCCACTAAGCCACGTGAACCCGAACGGATCAAAATGACGGCTATGGGTTTAGATGTTGCTTTCATATAGTCTTCCTTTGGTTTTCTATTGTATTGGACCAGTGAGAAAAGCTAGATTGATCAACTTACAACATCCTATAAGTTCCTATCTAGTAGTTCGCGGTAGCCTTGAGTCACTGTCCCCAGTGAATAGTGAGATGCTAGGGCGATATTTTCTGCATTTGACTGGCTATAGTCTGCTTGCTCCATCTCTTCTATCATTTGAATCAGCTCTGATTTTGTTTTAAACAAGTTGATGGCATCCGACTGATTGGTATAGAAACGATGGGCAATTTCCACATCTGATAACAAGGCCAGTAAACCTTGATTGAGGGCTTCGACGCAGGCATTGGCAAATAACTCTGTATAACTAGCCGACAGATAACATTGGTGCAGATGATAAGGCACTTCGTCAACGATACCTTTAAAGTGAATGGTTGGTGGCAGATCGTAGCGATTGCGCAGTTCCTCCAGACGCTCCTCTGTACCACCATAAAAAGTAATCTGGACCTTGGAGCCACGTTTGTAGAGTTCGATAAAGGCTTCAATGGCAAGTTCAACGTTCTTGCCTTCTCCCATATGACCCACTAAACAATAGTCTAGCACAGGTCCCACTTCTTTGATTTGACCGGGATTTTCTGTAAACATAGGTGGCAGGAATCTTGTCTGGTAACCTTCCTTGGCCAAGCTTTCTGTCAACTTTTCACTGGCAACCAGGTATCTGTTTGTCTTGCGCAGATTGGCGAGGCGTAAGTCTCGCATGACATTTTCATGGATGACTTCATAGTAATTTTTGTCCGTGTTTTCCATATAACGCCAGAGGCTGGGTTTGGGAACGATTTGTTGGTCACGGATGAAGAGGTCGGTTTGCTGGGCCCAGCTGGCTAAGAACTTAACCAGCAAGTCCTCTTCAGAACGGATTTCTCCTCCTATGCGGTAGATATATTCTGGGTAAAAGATAGTGACAGGAGAGGGTTCTTTAAAGGGATCGATAAAGCGTCCTTCCAGAGCCAATTCTCCATTTTCATGATACCAACGAAGTTCCTTTTCCTTGAAATCTTCAAACAAGAAGGGACCCTTGGTATAGTAATATCTACCAGAACCATCTCCTAGGGTAACAGAGGCCACAAAACCATCTTCATTGAGTTCAACCTGATCCCCATCTGCTAGCGTTAAACTTTCTGGCTTCACTGACAAGTCTGCATGGCCTATATCTGAAAAACTATGCGGAACACATATCAGTTCTTTTTCTAAAAATCCTAACTTGATTAAATCTTTCTTCCAATCAGGACGAAGCTGAGGGCTCGATACAAGGTGAACATATTCCAAACCCAGATGTCGTGCTATACGAGCTCGATAGACTTGGGTACTCTCAAAACCATAGCGATGGATTTCCTTGGCTGGGTGAATGGTGACAATTCTCGACATGCTATACACTCTTTCTCTCTTATTTTCTACTTCCAAATCATGACCACCCGTCTAACGGGTGGTTTGAACCAGGGCTATAAGCCCAAATTACCAGCCAGCGCCTAAAGACGCTGGCTTTCACGTTGTTCAAGCCTTATTGCTCTTGACTCGTCACTTGCCTCTTAAAGAGGCTTTAGTATTACTTACCACTATCCCTAAAGGGATCCTCATATTCTTTTACACTTAATTTATCTAGTGCTATATCATGCTTTACTCGTTCTCAAATTTTTACACTCGTGAAGAAATCATCCACTGGATAATTTCTTTAATCTTGAATATATTTCTTAATTGTGGCTTCATTGAGTCCAACCGTACTCACATAATAACCTTCCGCCCAAAAATGCCGATTCCCAAACTTGTACTTGAAATTGGCGTGTTTGTCAAACATCATGAGTGCACTTTTACCTTTTAAATAACCCATGAAACTTGAAACACTTATCCTTGGTAGAATACTTACTAACATATGTACATGGTCTGGCATTAAGTGACCCTCGATAATTTCAACTCCTTTATAACCACACAAGCGATGAAATATTTCTCCTAAACTACTTCGATATTGATTATAGATTACTTTTCGTCTATACTTAGGGGTGAACACAATGTGATAGAACAGTGCCACTTTGTGTGCGATAAACTATGTACCTTTTATGCCATATTTTTCTCCTTTCGCTTTACAATTGGCTTGAACATCTTTATTGTATCGCGTTTGGAGTTTTTTGGGTATAACCTTCGACGCGCACCTAGCGGAGCGAGACGGACTAATAGTCACATAATGAAAAACCACCCTCACAAAAAGGCGAGGGTGGTTCATCCGTTACAATGCTTGGGGATTTCCTAGCAAGTTCCCCCTCAAAAGGACTTTATGCTATTCTATCACAAAGACTGACCATCTGCAAGATGAACTGCCTTAGACAGGATAGCTTGGGGGAGTTTTCTTATTGTTTATAAATCGATTCTCTGAAATCATCTGTGCTACGTAGGTAGGCATTGTAGATTTTTTGTTTACAACTTTCAAAAAAATAGAGAAAGCAAACTAGCCTTCCCCATTTTAAGGTTATATAATTTTACAACTTCGTTATAAAAATCTATTGAAACAGACTATTTGTTCACTAGTTGCCTAGCTTACCCATTCACCATTGCCATTTACACGATAACCATCTGGTGTTGTTGTGCTGACTGCCAAGGCCCCTGAGCCATATGCATAATACCAGTATTGGCCAACTTTAAACCAACCTGTCTTCATGATACCAGACTCATCAAGGTAGTACCAGATTCCATTTTCTTTGAGCCAGCCTGTTTTCATAGCTCCTGAGCCATCAAAGTAGAACCATCTGCTACCATCTGTCCCCCAGCCTGTAAACATAGCACCTGAACTGCTCAAGTAATACCAACTACCATCAACTTTAACAAATCCAGTCTGCATGACACCTAGATCATCCAAGTAGTACCATTTACCACCTGTTTTCACCCAGCCTGTCTTCAAATCGCCTGATTCATAAAAATACCAGTTACCGCCTGATTGTACCCAACCTGATTGGTCTGAACTAGAAGTTCTAAATTCTTTCAGTGCTTTTTCTACAACTGTTGCTTTACTTTTAACTGTCGACAAATTAGATGCAGTCACTTCTGCATACTGAATAGCAGGACCATAACTACCTACTAACTCTTCTGAAGTAGCAGCATCACCAAAAGCCTGAGCAATCGTTACTACTCTGTGTGGATTATTTGGATTTTTAAAGGCAGCAATTCCCATGTGGGTAAATTTAGGATTAATCAAAGACTCATAGTGACCAGATCCACCATTTGCTGAACCACCTGACTTTTTCTTCACGTAGTCTGCTTTTTCAGCACGCCATTCTTCAAGTGCTTTTAAGAAACCATCGTAGTTCCAACCCAAGTTTTCCCCAAGCACGCTATTTCCAGATGGGTAGGCGCTCCAGATTTCTTTATTTGAAAGACGCTCATGCTTCATAGTAACAGAAGATTCCGTAGCTCTGGCAAAAGCTGCCTTTTCTAGGTCAGTAGACCATTTGATAGGGACATACTTATCTACTAAACCTTCGTCAGCCGCTTCTTTACGAATAGCATTAATAGTATCTAAGATACTTTGTTTGTTTGGAGTCAAAAATTCCCCTTTAATTCCAACCAAAACATTGCCGCTAGCAGGGTTTAACACTTCTGAGCTCAATACATTTTCATTTTTACCATCAGCAGATTGTGTCGCCACCAATCTGTCATTGGCAAAAACATCATTTGTCAAAACTGCTCCAGCCAAAGTCAAAGCCAAGGCGCTAGCAAATACAATTTTCTTCATCTGATTTCTCCTTTTGTCATTTGAATGGTATCTTGACAGACACTTTTCGACACTTGATTATATCATATTTTTCTACTACTTGTCTGTTTCTACTAATACTATTCTATTAAAAACTCATCACTATTCTGCAAGAGTAGAAGCTTTCATTCTTTTACTTCACAACAAGCTCATAACGTGTCTTACTGGTGAAGGTTTGACCAGCTTTAAGAATGACTTGGTCTTTGAGGTCACTGTGAATGGCATCTGGTAAAGCCTGTGCTTCAAGTGCAATCCCATTGTGCTGTACCATTGGCTGACCTCCTATGATGACACTCTCATCCACAAAGTTTGCTGTGTAGACCACAAAACATGGAGCCTCTGTCTTGAAAAGCAAGAAGCGACCTGAATTTTGGTCATAAAGGAAACCAGCATTGTCATGACCCGTAGGGAGGGCAAATGGATGGTCCAAACCTGATACAAGCTGAATTTGCTCATCTTCCTCTGCAAAGATGTCCTTCAACAAGGCTCCATTGTAGATGTGCTTAACCACATCACGATTGGCATCTGGAGTTTTGGCAGGAACACCGTCGGGAGCAATTGGGTAAATACCCTTAGTATTTAATTGGAAGACATGGCGGTCAACTGTCTGCGTGAAATCCCCAGACAAGTTGAAATAGCTATGGTTGGTTGGATTGACCAAGGTATCTTGATCAGTTGTTACTTTATAGCTAATCTCGTAAGCTCCATTTTCTTCTAAGTGGTAGCTGATCCAGATCTTGAGATTACCAGGAAATCCTCCTGTGCCATCTGTACGCTCTGTGTAGAGGGTCAAGCCATGGTCACTCACTTCAACTAGTTCAAACAAGCTCGAATCCCAACCTGTTGAGCCACTGTGGTTGCAGTTGCTAGCATTATTGACTTCAAGGTCATAGGTCTTACCATTGAGCTCAAAGGTCGCACCTGCAATACGTCCTGCCACAGGACCTACGCTCGCTCCATGCTTGGGACTATTACCCACATAGCTATCAAAGTCATCAAATCCCAAGATAACGTTGGCAAAATTTCCAGCTTTATCAGGTGTGACATAGCGCAAGATAGTCGCACCATAAGTCATAACCTCAAGTTGGTAGCCACCGTCCGTCTCAAATCTATAGGCCAAGACATCCTTGCCCTCAACATTTCCAAATACACGCTCTGTGTATGCTTTCATTCTGTTCTCCTTTTACTATTTCTCTCAAGCAAACAAACCATAGAAAGTCTACTGACAATCTATGGTTTATCTGATGATTTACAAATCCTCTTGTCAAGAATTCATAAATATTGCATTATACTCAATGAAAATCAAAGAGCAAACTAGGAAGCTAGCCACAGGCTGCTCAAAGCAGTGCTTTGAGGTTGTGGATAGAACTGACGCAGTCAGTAACATCTATACGGCAAGGCGACACTAGTATGGTTTAAATAGATTTTCGAAGAGTATTACTTTTGATATTCGTGGATGATCACACCTTGTACCACACGGTTTACTGTACCTGTAGGAGACGGTGTGTCTGGTTTATTTTCTACCTTAAGTGAAGTCAATAGGGCAAAGAGTTGGGCATAAACAATGTAAGGGAAGACACGGTAAATATCATTCAAGACACCGCCACAACCAAGGGCCACTTCTTTGACATTTTCAAGACCAAAGGCTTGATCACTCAAAAGCACAACACGACGAGCAATCTGGTCACCAGCAACTTCACGAACCAAGTCCAAGTCGTACTTGCGAGTGTAGTCTTTCGTTGTACCAAAAATCAAAACAACTGTATCTTCGTTGATAAGAGATTTTGGACCGTGACGGAAGCCGACTGGGCTTTCATACATGGTCGCCACTTGACCAGCTGTTAATTCCAAAATCTTGAGCTGAGCTTCATGAGCAAGGCCAAAGTAAGGACCCGCACCTAGATAGATGACTCGGTTAAAGTCTAGGTCAACAAGCTCTTTGACATCTTCTGCATTGTCTAGAACTTTACGGGCAAGACTAGATACAACTTCAAAACGTTCAGCTTTCACAGCAAATTCTGTAGGATCAAAAACCAAGAGAGCTGTTAGCATCATGGACGTAAAGCTAGAAGTCATGGCAAATCCAGCGTCATTGGAAGCAGCTGGTTGCAAGAGCAAGAGATTGCGCTCATCGCCATGAGCTTGAAGAGCCAATTTACCATCTGCAGCACATGTAATGGTCACTTGATAGAGGTCATCCACCAAGGCTTTGGCCAAATCAACAGTCGCCACACTTTCAGGTGAATTTCCACTACGAGCAAAAGATACAAGGACAGTCGCCACATCTTTTTTCAAATAAGTTTCTGGATTGGCAACGATATCTGTTGTCGCAATGGCATTGAAATTCCATTTGCGTTCGTCATAGACTTCCTTAAAGTAAGGTACCAAGGTATCTCCCACATAAGCAGAAGTCCCAGCACCTGTCAAGATAACTTTAATATAGTCATGTTTATCAGCAATCCCTTGTAGGAAGGCTGCAATTTCTTCACGTTGTGCTTGATAGGCTTCAAAAGCTTCTTTCCATACATCAGGCTGTTGGTAGATTTCACGTGTAGTGATTTCTGCACCCAATTCGATCAAGTCTTCTTTTGTATAATGTAGCATTGAGTTCCTCTTTTTCTATTAAATATGGGAATGGGAGTAAGCCCCATTCCCATGTATATTCTATATAAAATGCTCTAACGATTTTCACGTTGTCACATCTTATTGAATCGAGTTCCAACTAAAATCTTTGGGAAAAAGACCGATTATCGTCGGAGCATCGCTCCATCCTCCTATCGCCTATTTTCCCTGTGATTTTCACGTTGTCACATCTTATTCATCTTCGTCATCATCAAAGCCCGCTAACAGGTCATTCACTTTCACAATGCTTTCTGCAGCACGGCTCTTGTAGTCCGCATCTGCGCCTGTAAGGCTCGCATTGATAAATTCAATCACCATTGGAAGATTCATCCCTGCGTAAAGGTCAATATCACGACCTTCCATAATCAAACGGCTTACCACGTTACATGGTGTTCCACCGAGAAGATCCGCAAAGACTAGGAAATCATCCAATCCTTCAATAGCTGCTTCAAATTTTGCAGTAAATTCTTCTGGACCGTCTTCTGGAAGAAGAGCCACTGCATGAATATTGTCTTGTGGACCCATGATCATTTCAGTGCTACCTTTAAGTTCTTCACAGAAGCGACCATGACTCACCAAAATTAGTGATTTTACCATAAAGCTTATTTAGCTCCCATTCCAAGTGCAAAGTGACCAAAGGCAGAAAGAGCCAAAGCAAGTACGATAATAATACCGATAGCTTTAGTAGAGTTCATACCTTTCTTACCGAGCAACCAGAAGATAAAGGCCGTAAAGATTGCTGGAAGCAAGCGTGGGAAGATTTGGTTCAAGATGTCTTGGAAGTCAATCATCTTCTCACCGATTGCCCATTTGTAAGAAATTTCAAAGTTGATCATTGTTGCTACAAGAGCACCCATCATGAAGACACCAAGTACAGATGCAGCGTCAATCAAAGCTGTCAAGGTACTTTGCATGTTGTTGATAAGGTTAACCCCTTCTTTGTAGGCAAATTCCAACTGTTTCCAACGGAAGATGTCATAAGCAACTGCAACTGCGATCCAAAGGAAGATACCCCAAGGTTGGCCAGCAATAGCCATAGTTGCTGCGATTGATCCCATGATAGCAGGTACAAGTGAACCAAAGATCGTATCTCCAAGAGGAGCGAATGGTCCCATCAAACCTGTCTTGATACCGTTAACGGCATCTTTTGAACCTACACCATCTTTTTCTTCCATGGCAAGGTCAAAACCAGCGATAATGGTGTGGAAGAATGGTGAAGTATTGAAGAATTGAGTATGAACTTTCATCATTTCTTTCAATTCAGGAGTTCCATCCCCATACATTTTACGCAATTGAGGCAAAATCATGTAAAGGTAACCAGAAGCTTGCATACGTTCGTAGTTCCAACCCAATTGGAAAGTAAACAAGCTACGTTTATTGATTTGATTAAAATCTTCTTTTGTAAGTTTGTAATTAGAATTCGTCATCTTCGATTTCCCCACTTTCTGATGGTGTAGAAGGTGCTACCACAGCTACTTTTTGGCTATTTTTAAAGTGAAGCACTGCAAGGAAGATACCTACGATAGAGATACCAATCATAGACAATCCTTTGAAGTTGTTCACGAAACCAATTTTTTCAGCAACATCTTTAGGTAGAGTACCTACGATACCAGCAACAGCGCCACCAAGACCTGTTACGTATGAGTAAAGAACAGTCAACATAGCTGTTAAACCGAATCCCATAGCAAGGTAGTGAAGGTTACGTTTAACTGGAAGGTAACGAAGCAAGATTGCAAATCCAAGACCTGGAAGCATACGTCCTGCAAGTGTCAAACCATCTGCAACCCATTGGTATTCTTTAACGAAGTCTACGACTGATTGTACAAAGGCACCACCAAAGGCAAGGGCAAAGAAGACTGGAAGGGCACGAGATAAAGCCCAAGGAATCGCACCAAGCAAGTAGTTGCGTTCAATACCTTTATAGTCAAAGCGTTCGATTGCTGCATCCACACGGTGAGCGAAGAAAGTAGTGGTCATACGACCAAGAACGTCGAAGTAAGTCAAGAGAGCTGCTACTGGCACAGCGATTGTTGTAATCGCAAGTGCTGTATCGATACCTTGCGAAACAGAGAAAGCTGTCGCAAGAACCGCACCAGAAGTTGCGTCGATACGAGAAGCACCACCGAAGGTACCAACCCCAAGAACGAATAATTGCAAGTTACCACCGATAAGTAGACCAGTAGTCACATCTCCCATGATTAAACCAGTAATGAAACCAGCAAATACAGGGGAACCTGCAGATGAAACGATCGTCAACTCATCACAGATTTGATAAGCTGAGTACAAAGTGAGAAGTAAAATTTGCCACCATTGTATCATAACAATGACCTCCTAAAAATTTTTTCCTATTTTAATAAGCTCAAAAAGTCTGAAACTGGATCATTTGGAACCATTTGAGCAGTAAGTTTAACACCTTTTTCTGCCAGCTTGTGGAAGTCTTCCACATCCTTGTCTACTACGTTGATAGAACGTGTGATGGCGCGAGTTTCTGGTGTTTGAGACATATTCCCAACATTAAGGGTTTCAAGTGGTACACCTGCTTCTACCAAACCAAGGAAACGGTCTGGCTTACGAGCCACGATAAAGAGACGTTGGCTATCGTATTTTCCAGCAAGAATATTGGCTGCCGCTTTTTCAATCGGCAAAATACTCAATTTCACACCTGGTGGTGTCGCAAGTTTCAAACCACTCTTTTCAACGTCGTTGTTGACAACTTCGTCGTCTACAACCATAATACGTGAAACATTTAGTTTTCCAGCCCAAAGATTGGCTACTTGTCCGTGGATCAAACGTCCATCGATACGGCATCCTACAATTGTCATAAGTTTTCCCCCTTTATGTGTTTTAGTGTAGGTTTACGAGTTAAATGAATCTCTTCTTTATATTGACCCTCTGTTTCAAAGATAATGATGCGGTTGGCACCTTCCTTGAGATAGCTATTAGGAATATAAAGCGAGAGAGTTGGGCCGACGTTCCAAAAACGTCCTAGATTCTGCCCATTGACAAAGGCAACTCCCTTACCAAACTCAGACAAGTCTAGGTAAGTATCTTTTGGCTCTTGGACTGTAAAGTCATAAGCGTAAAAGGCTGGTTGTCCTTGAGTCCATCCTTTTGAAAAATCAATTTTCTCAGGATTATCCAGTGGTAGTGGATAGTGTTTCCAATTAAGTAAGAAGTGTAAATCCTTGCAGACACCTGTTCGAATTCCCTTACGTTGTGTATCAGCTAAGAACTTGTGCCCATAGTTAACACGGCCCATATTTTCAATCAAGATGTCAAGTTGTGAAGCACCTTTTCGATTACCTTGACAGTAGATATCTTCTCCTATCTCTGTCTGGTATTGAGTGGCAATCCGTTGACCATCTACAAAGAGTTGAGCACGGTCACGTCCATCGATGATACGAAGACGTTCCTCTTCTGCATCCCAACTTGCCTCAGTACGATAGAGTAGATAGCCATAACTTTGTCCCAACTCCTCCATCTTTTGAGGATAGAGGCTTTCTATCGGACTAGATAAGCTATCCAATGTTTCAAATAAGGAAACTTTCTCAGCAAGTGGAATAGCGTCCACTTTCATGCTTTCCTTATAGAGTGGTTCCAACTGCGGATACTCTGGGAAGTGTGTCGCCATCATCTTCTTGACCGCCAGATATTTGGCAGTTGGATTTCCTTCTTCATCCAGAAGGGCATCGTAATCATAAGATGTAACTTGTGGCAAGTCCAAAGTTCCTCGAGCCGAGCAACCATTCATGAAGCCAAAGTTTGTACCACCATGGAACATGTAGAGATTGATGGAACCTTGCTCCAATACCTCACGAACTGCATCTGCCAATTCTTTTGGATCCCGTGTGATAATCGGTTCTTTCCAACGATTGAACCAGCCATCCCAGAACTCCATACACATGAGAGGCCATTTCTTGCCATGCTCATCAAAGAATTCCTGCATCTGTGAAAAGTTATATGGAGCCTTAGAACCAAAGTTCCCTGTTACAAAGAGATCATCTTCGATTAAAGTTCCAGCTTTCAGAGTAGCTCGCCATGGACCATCTGATGTAAAGAGGGGACAGGTTACGCCACGCTCTTCCATCAACTGTCGAATTGCTCTCAGGTAAGCCTTATCTTCTCCATAAGAACCATACTCATTTTCAACCTGCATCATGAGAATATTGCCACCATTGTCCAACAAATGTGGAACCAACCGTGATAAGAGTTGGTCATAGTAGCGACCGACAGCCTCAATATAGGCTGGGTCAGATGAACGAATCCTCATGTCTTTGGTTAAGAGCCAAGCTGGTAAGCCTCCGAATTCCCATTCTGCACAGATAAAGGGAGACGGACGAACGATAGCATATAGACCCAAATCTTGTGCTATCTGGAGAAATCTCTCCAAATCCTGAGAACCTTCAAAGTGAAACTCACCTTCACGAGGCTCATGTAAATTCCAAGCTACATAAGTCTCTACAGTATTAAAACCAAGAGCCTTCAAATTATAGAGCGAATGATACCAATCTTCTGTAGGAACCCTAAAATAATGAATGGCGCCAGATAAAATCTTAAATGATTTTCCATCGAGATAAAAATCATCCCGTATCTCAAATCGTGTCATATTCTTACCTTCTGACAATTAAAGTTTACGCTTTCATTCGTTGATATAGTAAATATATCTCAATATCTTACATTTGTCAATAGGCTTTCACAATTTTTTTCATTTTTAACTAACTTTTACACAAAAAACTTATAAAAGTCTCTAATTTATAACAATGTATACTTTAAAAACCATGTATAAAAATGTATGATTTTCTATTAATTTCGATGTAAATTAACCTTATACCCTATTATTCTAATTTTTTTATTCAAAAGTCTACTATTCTTTTCAATTTTATGGTAAAATTTTTAGTGGAAAAGGAAAATCGAGGTGAAAATATGGCAATTCCAAAGTATCAATATATTAAAGATGAGTTGAAGAACAAAATCATTTCTGGTCAATTTGCCAGTGGAGATAAATTCTACACTGAAGCAGAATTGATTGCAATGTATGATGTGAGTTCTATAACCGTTGTCCGCGCCTTAAACGACCTTGCCAAAGATGGCTATATTGTCCGTCAACAAGGAAAGGGTACATTCGTTTCACGCGCACGCAAACATAAACTCGTAGAGTTTTCAGATGTAGAAGTTTTTGAAACTAAAGATGATAAAGTTACAGTCCTTTCTATTGAACGTGGCAACAAATTAAACTACTTAGAAAAACTTGGACTACGTGGTGATCAGTTCTACTACAAGATTGAACGTGTACGCGAAACGAATGGTGTCGTATACATCTACCACACATCTTACATTCCAGAACAATACATCAACGCAAATTATCCAAATCTTGAATATTATAGCTCTATCTATAACCGTTTCAAATTGGATTACCACATTCACATGAATGATGAACATTTTGAAGAAATCAATGAAATAGCATTTCCAACTCCAGAACATGCGGCTTTGGTCCTAGGAGTCGATGAGCAATTCCCAACCGTCTTACAAACCAAGACTACTAAGCTAGAGTCTACTGGTCAGGTTCTTGCATACAGCGAAACTTATAAACGAGCGGATTACTACAAGATCAAATTCATTTCATGTGATCGTGACCATTAAGAAGAAAGCCTGAGCCTAATCGCTTGGGCTTTTTCTATGCTTATTATATGACATTAAAAATGTATTTTCTATATGTAAGTTAAGATAGATTAAATTTGTTGAAATTTTACTAAAATATTGGTAATCTTTTTTATCAAAAAGCTTTAATAAACAAAAAAATCGAAGTTCTTCTACTCCAGTAAATAGAGTAATAGAACCTCGATTTTATTTTAATTATCCTAATCCTAGACGTTCAAAGATATCATCCACTCGTTTAGTGTAGTAAAGAGGATTAAAGATTTCATCGATTTCTTCTTGTGTGAGACGTGATGTCACTTCTGGATCTGATTCCAGCAGCGGTTTAAAGTCTACTTGGTTGTCCCAAGAGTAAGCTGTTTTTGGTTGTACCAAGTCATAGGCTTGCTCACGGGTCATTCCTTTTTCAATCAAGGTCAACATGGCACGTTGGCTAAAGATAAGCCCGAATGTTGAGTTCATGTTGCGGATCATGTTTTCTGGGAAGACTGTCAAGTTCTTAACGATGTTTCCGAAACGGTTGAGCATGTAGTCAATCAAAATGGTTGTATCTGGTGTGATGATACGCTCAGCTGATGAGTGTGAAATGTCACGTTCGTGCCAGAGAGCAACGTTTTCATAGGCCGTAAGCATATGACCACGGATAACACGCGCAAGACCCGTCATGTTCTCAGAACCGATAGGGTTTCGTTTATGAGGCATTGCTGAAGACCCTTTTTGTCCTTTGGCAAAGAATTCTTCCACTTCGCGTTGTTCTGATTTTTGCAAACCACGAATCTCCGTCGCCATACGTTCGATTGAAGTCGCGATGCTAGCAAGAACTGCAAAGTACTCAGCGTGAAGGTCACGAGGAAGGACCTGTGTAGAGATTTCCTGAGCACGGATGCCAAGCTTGTCGCAGACGTATTGCTCTACAAATGGTGGAATGTTGGCAAAGTTCCCAACCGCACCAGAAATCTTACCAGCTTCCACACCATCAGCTGCATGCTCGAAACGCTCGATATTGCGCTTCATTTCGCTGTACCAAGTCGCCAATTTAAGACCAAAAGTTGTCGGCTCAGCATGCACACCGTGGGTACGACCCATCATGATGGTAAACTTGTGCTCCTTAGCCTTATCAGCGATGATGTTGGTGAAATTTTCAAGGTCACGACGGATGATGTCGTTGGCCTGCTTGTAGAGGTAACCGTAGGCCGTATCCACCACGTCGGTAGAAGTCAAACCATAGTGGACCCACTTGCGCTCTTCACCAAGAGTCTCAGAGACCGCACGCGTGAAAGCCACCACATCGTGGCGAGTCTCCTGCTCAATCTCCAAAATACGGTCGATGTCAAAGTCCGCTTTCTCACGAATCAAAGCCACATCTTCCTTAGGGATTTCCCCCAGCTCAGCCCATGCCTCGTCAGCTAAGATTTCCACCTCAAGCCAAGCACGGTATTTATTTTCTTCACTCCAAATGTTCGCCATTTCAGGGCGAGAGTAACGGTTGATCATGTTGTTTCTCCTATATTAAATCATTTTTTTAAATATCAAACTACAAGTTTCAATAAATTTAGCACTCCATATCTCCCACCATTTACTATCTTGATTTTTATCGCATTTTTCTTCACTGATAATTTTAGATCTCAAAATTTCATTATCCATTATCCTATTTTCGAATTCTTCACCACCGTAAAAAATACAGTCTCTTAGCTCTGAATATTGGACTTCCGGAGATGATTTAATCTTATTATATAAGTCTTTAGCTTTTGATTTCCCTAATTTGATTTTTGAAGTGATTATAATCGTTCCAAGAGAATAAGCTGTAAGTAAAAGAAACCTTATGACTGAAAGTTCAGAAGTTAAGGAATGAATTTCAAAAGAAATAGACATCTCCCTAAATCTTTTTATTAATTCAATGGCATCAGGATTCTCTTTAAAAAATGAGATAACCTCTGTAGATAAATTTAACTTCATTAGCGTTTCAAGTGTAATTGATTCATTTGAAATTTGTCCATTAATTTCATTTATTATATAATATTGAAAAAAATATTCAAGAAGAAGCGGAACAAGTAAAGTAGTCAACACTCCAAATAGCCACGTCATATTTGTTATTTTTCTTAAAGAATGCAATGGTAATAATATTGCAAAAACACTATATGCTATGAAAACCAAAATTATGTAAAATACAATAGATTTTATATCTGAAAATGACTTTACATAATCTAAAGTAAATAAAAGCATTGCTAAAGGAATAAGATAATAATATAATCCTGTTAAATAATTTTTAGCTGCAATAATTATGCCAGCCAATGCTATAATCATGGCTCCGATTGCTACTATAGCAATTAATCCTTTAAATGCCACTAGATTAAGTGAATTTAACACAGAAATAACTACAAGAATTACCATAAAACCTATATTTGTTAAATAATAAACTGCAGCACCTAATTCCCGCCTTTTCTTTAAATCAGTTTTATATCCTTTTTCAGTAATAAAAAAATACTTTCTTCTTCGAATTTCCTTTAACAAACCCCATTTTAATTGCACCCAGTTGACCATTTTCTTTTTCCAAAAAAATAGTAAGCCAACAAAAATACATACCGCTACTAATTTAACTAAGTAGCTAGGATGTATAAATAGCGTAATTCCAAGATATCCTAGCATGATAGATATGAGTTTTTGCAATTCTAGTTGCTTTTTCATAATTCCTCCTCAAACTCCTCTTTCCCAATCCATACAGATGGATAGTGATCTAGTGTATTCAAATCCGTATTCAGCGGTAGAGCATAGATAGCTAAATAGTTTTCAGGGCATTTTGCAGCTAGTTCCTCATATTTAGATTGTATCTTATCTTGGCCAGCACTAGCAAACAAGACTTCGACAACCGCTCCAGTCTTATCCTTTTCAATAAATGCATTAACAAGAATTTGAATCATAGCAATCTCCCGAGCCCGTATTCAGTTTTAGTGAATACAGGTGCCCTTATCCCCTTCTTTTATACATTACATAAGTTATATGATATCTAGATTTAACTAAGATGGACACAAAAAGCCCTACTCTTTCTAGTTTCAAAATGTTTATTTGAGCTTGTATTATAATAAAAACTGAAGATGCTTAAATTTCCATCCGGATTAAATTCAGCAAAAAATATTTTTAGAACTAATTTACACATAGTAACGAACTTATATTCTATATTTTTCTACAAAATCAACACAATCATGTGCTTCACTTAGTCGCAAATCCCAATATTTTTGCAAAAATTGAATTATTAATTCTTTATCTACATGTGCTTCTAGTAGGGCAATTGTAGCCTTTTCAATTCCAATAATGCGCTCTTGAAACGCTGCATCATCTAATTGACTTTGAACATCATTCCTAACACGACTTAAAATCTCTCTTCCAATGTTTTCAAACATTATTTTGTAACTCCTTTTATTATTCATCGCTTGTTTATTATCATGAGGATAGAAATTTTCTTCATTCTAAATTCGGACGCTGAGATGTACATCACCTTTTTATTTTTACACCTTTAGTTCAGTAAACTGAATATTTATTTTATTTGTTCAGCACGTATTTTTAAATAGCTATCCCACATTTTCATCAAAACAAAAGCAACTCCCCACACCTCATAACCAAATTTAAGATTAAGATCAACGTATCTTCCAACTAAAAGAAAGAATACTAGCCAACCATTTTCCGAAATAAAGTACCAATTCGATGAAATAACTTTATTTTTAAATGTTAGATAAACATAAGGTATAGCTAATAACACCGATATAACTATAGCTGATACAATATCCTCATTTGAAATTCTAAGACAATTAAGTAATCGAGAAGTAATACTAATGACTATAAAGGGGTAGAAAATATTAAATACAATATATAAGAATGTTTTTATAGATTTCATAATTTCTCCTATTGTAAATTTTTTTAAAACTCCTCAACCTTATCTGGCACATCACTAAACAAAGTCACATGTCCCATCTTGCGGTTGTGCTTCGCTTCTATTTTACCATACATGTGGAGGTGGGCGCTTGGATTTTCTGTGACATATTTTTCAGCAGCCTCGACATGCTGGCCGAGGACATTGAGCATAACAGCAGGCGCATGCAGTTTGATGGCTGGCAATGGTGCTCCTAGAACTCCTAAAATGTGGGTATCAAACTGAGAAAAGTCGCAGGCTTCGATTGAATAATGCCCTGAGTTGTGGGGACGTGGGGCAATCTCATTGACAATGATGTCATCAGCAGTCGCAAACATTTCCACACAGAGGGTTCCAGACAACTTGAGCTGTTCTGCGATTCGCACTGCCATTGCTTTGGCTTTGGCTGCTAAACTTTCTGAAATTCGAGCAGGCACAATTGTTTTAGATAGGATGTTGTTGCGGTGGATATTTTCCTGAACTGGGAAAACTGTCACATCCTTGCCATTTCCTGACACGATGACAGAAATTTCAATGTCAAAATTGACAAATTCTTCCAAGACACAGTCAGCTGAATCTGCTAGTTCATAGGCTTCTTCCAAGTCTGCTTCTGAGAGAATGACCTTTTGCCCATGCCCATCGTAGCCACCTGTCGCAGTCTTGAGGACATAGTTTTTTGATAGGTCGATATCTGTCAAATCTTGGCTTGAGGTTACAACCTTGTAAGGAGCCACCGTTACTTGAGCCTTGTTTGAGAGAAAGTCCTTTTCAAAGATGCGATTTTGGGAGATGCGAAGCAGGTCAGTTCCTTGAGGAAGTTGACCATCCTTAATAACAGCATCCAAACCGTCAGCATCGACATTTTCAAACTCATAGGTGAGGACATCACAGCGATCTGCCAACTGACGGAGGGCATCCACATCGTTATACGGCGCTACGATGATTTCCGCCACGCGAGAGGCCGGGCAATCCGCCGCAGGATCCAGCGCGATAACCTTGTGCCCCATGTAAATAGCAGAAATGGCCATCATCTGACCAAGCTGACCGCCACCGATAATTCCGATTGTTTTAGATGAGCTCATTTGTAGACTCCTCTGCAATTTTTCCTTGTTCTTCTGCAAAATCTGCCAAAGCTGTCGCGATAGCCCGATCTTCTACTGAAAGGAGACGGAGGGCAAAGAGAGCCGCATTGGTCGCGCCTGCTTCACCGATAGCCATAGTTGCGACTGGCACTCCACCCGGCATTTGAACAATAGAGTAGAGCGAGTCTACGCCACTAAGAGCGCGCGACTTGACAGGTACTCCGATGACAGGAAGGGTTGTTTTCGCTGCTACCATACCTGGCAAATGTGCTGCGCCACCTGCACCTGCGATGATGACCTTGATACCACGGCTACGAGCCTCCTCCGCATGTCTGAACATGAGGTCTGGTGTACGGTGGGCAGAAACAACTTTCTTTTCGTAGGCTACACCGAAGCGGTCTAGGACTTCTGCTGTTTTTTGCATGGTTGCCCAATCGGATTTTGAGCCCATGATGATGGAAATTACTGGTTTAATCATAATTCTTCCTTTTCTTTCCTTTCTTTTTTCAATCACCTTAAGTTGTGAGGGACGGCAGCAGCCACCAAAGGTGTCTCATGCCTAAATCGGAAGCCCAAGGTCTTCCAATTTCCCTGAACGATTGGATTGTCATCCAATCGTTTTTTCACAACGGCGGTGATTGTTCTATATTAGCTCGCTAACGCTCGCAAGTTATGCGACCATTATCGTACTTGACGACTTCGTCGCGTTATTCTTATATCTTTACTTAATTGCCTTGCTTCCGATATCTGTTCGGTAAAAGAGGCCTTCTGTTTTTTGTTGGGAGAGTTCTTGGTAGATAGTGTTTTGGGCTTCTTTGACGGTGTCTGCTGTGGTGACGAGCATATAGACACGTCCACCGTTTGATAGCAGTGCTCTGCTCTTTTCAGCAAACTTAGTCCCTGCATAGTAGGTGATGATATCGCCTTCTGTCTTAGCTGGCAATGCAATACCCTTTTCATAGTCTAGCGGGTAGCCGTTTGATGCTACAACCACACCCAGAGTCACACCCTTGTCCGTCCAAGTAATGTTTGGCTCCTTGCCATCCAGAATATCTGTGATATTTTGGGCAAAATCAGAGGTTAATCGAGGTAGAATAATCTGAGTTTCTGGATCTCCGAAACGAGCGTTGAACTCGATGACTTTGGGTCCATCAGCTGTCCAGATAAGACCTGCGTAAAGAACACCAAGATAAGGACGACCTTCTTTGATCATCCCTTCTAGGACTGGCTTGACAATAGTGTCAACCGCTGTGGCAAGCACGCTCTGTGGCAAGTGAGGAACTGGCGCATAGGCCCCCATTCCACCAGTGTTAGGCCCCTTATCGCCATCATAGGCACGTTTGTGGTCCTGAGCCGTTGGCATGATGTAGAACTTGTCGCCATTAACAAAGGCAAAGAGGGAGAACTCCTCTCCGTCAAGGAATTCCTCGATAACCACACGCGCACCAGAATCACCGAATTTATTGTCCAAAAGCATCTCGTGAGCTGCTTCGACTGCTTGTTCAACTGTCTCAGCAACGACAACACCCTTCCCGAGCGCCAAGCCATCCGCCTTGACAACGATAGGAGCGCCTTTCTCCTCGATATAGGCCTTGGCCTCCTCGAAATCTGAAAATGTGCCATAGGCTGCTGTCGGAACGCCGTATTTGACCATGATTTCCTTGGCAAAATCCTTGGACCACTCTAGCTCCGCTGCAGCTTTGGTCGGACCAAAGGCCTTGAGCCCAGCTTGGTTAAAATCATCCACGATACCAGCAGCAAGGGCATCATCTGGCCCGATAAAGGACCAAGCAATATCGTTGGCCTTTGCAAAGTCAATTAACTCATAATGTTCGGAAATAGAGATATTTACCAATCCCAAACCATCCAGAGTCATCCCGTCATTCCCAGGAGCAACAAAAACCTTTTCAACGCTTTTTGACTCCAGTAACTTTTTAGCAATCGCATGTTCACGACCACCCGAACCGACAACTAACAGCTTCATCTCTTAACCTCTTTTGCGAATTATTTACTAACATTATATCATAAACGTTCGTTTTAATCTTGTTCTATTCCGTTTTTTAAGCAAAAAAAGGAAAGAAACTGTTTTCTTCCCTCTTGTCTTCTTAATGTCTAAAATGTCTCACGCCTGTGAAAACCATGGCCAAGCCATATTTATCCGCTGCTTCGATAGACTCTTGGTCACGGACAGATCCACCTGGTTGGATAATCGCCTTAATTCCTGCTTTAGCAATTTCTTCCACATTATCCGCGAATGGGAAAAAGGCATCTGAAGCAAGGACAGCACCGTCAAGACAGTCTTTAGCTTGCTCAATGGCGATACGAACAGAAGCCACACGATTGGTTTGACCTGGGCCAACACCAAGTGTCATGTGGTCATTAGTGATGATAATACCGTTTGATTTGACGTACTTGATAGCCTTCCAAGCGAACTCTAGAGCTGTCGCTTCTGTCTCAGTTGGTTGGCGTTTGGTCACCACTTGCCAGTCAGCTGGGTTTTCCTTGACCACGTCTTGGTTTTGCACAAGAAGTCCACCGACCACGCCTGTGTATTCTGCTTCCACTTCACTGGCATCTTGAGCGTCAAATGGTAAGGCAAGAACTCGCAAGTTTTTCTTTTTATTTGTCAAAATGGCTAACGCTTCATCCGTATAGCTCGGTGCGATGATGATTTCAAGGAAAACACCGTGCATCTTCTCAGCTGTCGCAGCATCTACTTCACGGTTGAGAACGACGATACCACCGAAAATTGATACTGGATCAGACTCATAAGCATAGTCCCAAGCTGTTTCAATGTCATCAGCTTGACCGATACCACATGGGTTCATGTGTTTGAGAGCCACAACGGTTGGACGGTCTTTGAAGTCGCGGATGATACGGATGGCTGCATCCGCATCACGGATATTGTTGAAGGACAATTCTTTACCGTTGAGTTGCTTGGCTGAAGCAATCGAGTAGGCCGTTGGCAAAGCTTTCTGGTAAAAGTCCGCGTCTTGTTGAGGATTTTCCCCATATCGCATGGCTTGTTTGAGGTCATAGGTCAAGGTCAGTTTTTCAGGTTTTTCTTCACCCACTTGAGCTGTGAAATACTCTGCAATCAAGGCATCATAAGCCGCTGTGTGACGGAAAACCTTGGCTGCCAAACGTTGACGTGTTTCGTAAGTTGTTTCACCGTTTGCTGACAATTCTTCCAAAACCACAGCGTAATCAGCTGGGTCTACCACAACTGTCACGCTGGCATGATTTTTCGCTGCTGAGCGAAGCATAGATGGCCCACCGATATCGATGTTTTCAACTGCATCAGCATACGTCACGTCTGGTTTGAGAATCGTTTCCTTGAATGGGTAAAGATTTACTACAACAAGGTCAATCAATTCTATCTTATTGTCCTTAGCTGCTTCCAGGTGACTATCCAAATCACGACGAGCGAGGAGCCCACCGTGGATATTTGGATGGAGAGTCTTGACGCGACCGTCCATCATTTCTGGAAAACCAGTCACATCATCAATAGCAATGGTCTCCACCCCAGCTGTATCAAGGGCAACCTTGGTCCCACCTGTTGAGATAATATCCCAACCGAGTTTTTTAAGTTCTTGGGCAAATTCAACAATGCCCGCTTTGTCTGAGACGCTGATTAAGGCTTTTTTCGTCATTCTATTCCTCTTTCTTTAGATCCAAGCGCATAGCGACTTCGTTATTTTCTTCTATAAATCCTGTTTCCTGAAAACCCAGACTAGTCAACAGGTGCTTCATTTTTTCATTTCCAACCACATAATCTGCGGTAATATGACTGCAAGCTCTATCCATCTGAGCCTTTTTGATCAGAACTTCCAAGGCTTTTCGTCCATATCCTCTTCCTTGGTACTGCTGGTCAATCATTATCCGCCAGATAAAGTATTCCGCTTCATCCTTATCTATTTCCAACAGGAGAAAACCAACTACAAGCTCATTCCAATAAATTGCCATTGGAAACACATCCCCATTCTCTCGGTAGAGCCATGCGTCAGCTAAAGAGCGTACATTTGGAGACACGAAACGTGCTCGTTCATCAGCTTCAGATATTTTCAAATCCAGCACTGCCTGAAAACTATTCTCATCTACTAATTTCAAATTAATCATTTTTTCTACAGCAAGATTTCACAATCAAAACTTGATTTCCTTCTTATTTTCGTGCAACCCCTAAACTATCCAACACTTCTGGATACAACTTGTACTCTGCCTCATGAATCCGATTTTCAAAACTTTCAATCGTATCATCAGCTAGTCGCGGTACACGTACTTGTTTGATGACCTTTCCTGTATCTACTCCAGAGTCCACCCAGTGAATGGTCACACCAGACTGATCCACGCCAGCATTCCAAGCATCTTCAATCCCATGAGCTCCTGGAAATTCTGGCAAGTAAGCTGGATGGATATTGATGATTCGACCTTCATAAGCTGCCAGCAAGGTTGGCCCAACGATTTTCATGTAGCCTGCTAGGCAAACCAAGTCAATCTGGTGTTCTTCCAAGAGTTCGACAAGGGCTGCTTCGTAGTCTGCCTTGTTCTCAAACTCCTTGAGTTCAAAAGCATAGGACAAAATGCCAAGCTTGTCTGCCCGCTCTAGCACATAGGCGTCACGATGGTCTGAAAAGACAAACTCCACTGGAAATTCTTCGGCAATCACCTGAAAATTTGAGCCATTACCAGAGGCAAAAACCGCTATTTTTTTCATTTGATGATGACACTTTCGTTTTCTTTCTTGACGATGCGACCAATTTCATAGACTGGTTCATCCAACAATTCCTTGACACGATCTACATTTTCAGGGCTAACTGCCAACATGAGCCCCACACCCATATTGAAGATTTCAAACATTTCTTCATGTTTGATTTGACCGTATTTCTCAAGAGCTTTAAAGATTGGCAAAACTGGTACCTTGCTTTCCTCAATCTCAGCGGCCAAGTCAGTTGCAAACATACGAGGGACATTCTCGATAAAGCCACCACCAGTGATGTGGGCAATGCCGTTGACCAACTCTTCCTTGATGAGTGGTAAGACAGCCTGGACATAGATGCGAGTCGGCTCAAGAAGAACTTCCTTAAGTTTCTTGCCTTCCAATTCTGGCAAGACTTCCTCACCTGTATATTCAGCAAAGACACGACGGACGAGAGAGTAACCATTGGAATGAATCCCACTTGAAGCAAGTCCGAGAAGAACATCGCCTTCTGCCACCTTTGAGCCGTCAATAATTTGAGATTTTTCAGCCACACCGACCGCAAAACCAGCCAAGTCATAGTCATCTTCGCCGTACATGCCAGGCATTTCAGCCGTTTCCCCACCGATGAGGGCAGCACCAGCCTGCACACAACCTTCTGCTACACCAGCAACCACTTGTTCTAGCTTGGCTGGTTCATTCTTACCAGTTGCGACATAGTCAAGAAAATAGAGGGGCTCCGCACCTGCAGCGATGATGTCATTGACACACATAGCCACACAGTCCTGACCGATGGTATCATGCTTGTCATACTTGATAGCCAGCATAAGTTTGGTTCCAACACCGTCAGTCCCTGAGATCAAGACGGGTTCTTTAACCCCAGTCTTTGAAAGGTCAAACATACCACCAAAGCCACCAAGAGCTCCCATGACACCTGCACGCTCCGTACGAGCCACGTGCTTTTTGATTCGTTCAACAACTTCATAACCCGCTTCAACATCCACCCCAGACTGGGCATAAGCATTTTTTGTCATTTATTTATTCCTTTTCTTTTTTTGAGAAAGACTGCGACGTATTTTTAGATAAACAATTATTTTATCTAAAAATACTAGTTAGGTCTCTAACTTTGGTCCCATAGGAGAAAGCGTCTACTGACAAATGCTTTAGCTTTTAGTCAGTAGTGAGACGTGGAGCGTATGCATTTTTATTTGTCATTTGTTTATTCCTTTTCTTTTATGGAGAATCTTCAGTCGGCTACTTGTAAAAACTAGTCTTTTCTTCCAAACTTCTACGATAGTCTTCTTCATAGTCGTAGAGAGGAGTTGGGTAGTCACCGTCAAAGTAAGCGACACAGAGACCACCATTTGGCGCATCTGTTTCAATCCCAATCGAATCAATCAATCCTTCAACAGAAAGATAGGTCAGGCTATCCGCCCCAATGATTTGGCGAGTTTCTTCGACCGTATGATTGGCCGCAATTAGCTCCTGACGGGTCTGGATATCAATTCCATAGAAGCATGGATAAGCTAGCGCTGGACTGCCAATAGCAACGTGAACCTCAGTTGCACCCGCTTCTTTCAAGAGCTGAACGATACGACGAGAGGTTGTTCCACGTACAATAGAGTCATCAATCATAACCACACGCTTTCCTTTGACAACACCCGAAACAGCAGATAGTTTCATCCGCACCCCTTGCTCCCGCAATTCTTGAGTCGGTTGGATAAAGGTACGTTGGGTGTATTGGTTCTTGATGAGGCCCATTTCGTTTGGTAAACCTGATTCTTCAGCAAATCCCATAGCTGCACTGAGCGAAGAATTTGGCACACCGACCACGATATCTGCCTCATGCTTAAATTCACGCGCCAATTGAGCCCCCATACGTTTGCGAGCTGTATGGACATTGACACCATGGATGTTAGAGTCAGGGCGAGCAAAGTAGATATACTCCATGGAACAGATTGCTAACTGCGTATCGTCTGTATAGCTGTCATACTGGATGCCCTTGTCATCAATGATCACAATCTCACCTGGCTTCAAATCACGAATCCACTCGGCACCAATAACTTCAAAAGCGCAAGTTTCAGAGGAAACCACCACCGCTCCGTTGGCCATTTTCCCGATAGAAAGTGGACGGAAACCATTTGGGTCAAGAGCCGCAATCAACTTGTCTTCAAATAGCAAGATATAGGCAAAGCCACCTTTGACAAGACTGAGAGCCTCCTTGATTTTGCCCATCAGGTTAGGGTTGTGACTACGACGAATGAGATGAGCCAAGATTTCCGAGTCCGAAGTCGCGCTGAAAATCGCTCCTCTATCTTCCAATTCTTTCTTGAGAGAGGCCGCATTGGTCAAGTTTCCATTATGAGCCAACCCAAACTGCATATCGTGAAAACGGAAGAGGAAGGGCTGAATGTTATCTACAGAAGCTTCGCCAGCAGTCGCATAACGCACGTGACCAATCGCACCAGTTCCTGTCAATTTATCCAAATTAGCAGGATTTCTGAAGACTTCTGATAAAAGTCCCATGTCACGATGGCGCTTCAATTGTCCCTGATCATTAGAGAGGATTCCTGCCCCTTCCTGACCACGGTGCTGAAGACTGTGGAGACCAAAATAGGTCAATTTAGCAGCATCTGGATGTCCCCAGATACCGAAAACACCACATTCTTCATTAAGAGATTTTACTTCGTATGTCATTTTTTATACCTAATTTTCATTTGCAATCGTCAAGAGATAAATCTACATGACTTTTACATTACTGATGCTATCTATTAGAAAATCTGCAAGTCTTATTTTCCAGTAAAGTATTTAACAGCCGATGCAAACAGGTGCTGGTCTTTATTTCCTGGGATGTTTTGGAAAAGACCGTCCTCATAGCGTTCTGAGTGTCCCATCTTACCGATGATTTGGCCGTTCTTGCTGGTAATTCCTTCGATGGCATGGACAGAACCATTTGGATTGTACTTAGAATCCATACTTGGTTTGCCGTCAAAGTCAACGTATTGACTAAAGATTTGTCCATTGTCACGGAGTTCCTCAAATTCCTCTGCCGTCACAACAAATTTCCCTTCACCGTGCGAAACAGGAATGGCATGAATCTCACCAACTTCCACTCCAGCCAACCATGGCGAGTTGGTATTGGCAATCCGAGTTTCCACCATCTTGGCCACGTGCTGATTGGCATCATTGTAGAAGAGGGTTGGGCTCGTACTGCTGGCATCTTCGAAGTTTCCGTATGGAAGAAGACCTGATTTGACCAAGGCTTGGAATCCATTACAGATACCGATAATCAAGCCACCACGAGAGATAAAGCTATCAATAGCTGCACGCACTTTTTCATTGAGCAGGATATTGACGATAAACTTAGCTGAACCATCTGGTTCATCCGCAGCCGAGAAGCCACCTGCAAAGAAGAGAATGTTAGCCTTACCGATGTTGTCAACCATAGTTTCAACTGACTTGACAATGGCTTCTTCATTCAAGGTCACAAACGGCACCAAGTTAACCTCTGCACCTTCTTTTTCAAAGGCCTTAGCTGAGTCATATTCTGAGTTAGTTCCTGGAAAGACTGGGATGTAAACCACAGGTTTTTCAATGGTTTCCTTGGCTTTGATGACTGCGTCAGAAACGACAGCTGGAACTTCGTCCAGTTCTTTGGCTTGGGTAAATTCTGTTGGGTAAACTTCTTCCAATTTTCCTTGGAAAGCACTGTCAAGTTTCTGTCCATCTAGCTTCACACCGTTGACAGTCAGTGTAAAGTCTGCATTTGTTTGACCAATCTTCTCTACTCCAGCAATTTCTTGAGGCGATGTAAAGACAAATCCGCCCAATTGAGCTGTCAAAGAACCTTCAAGTTCAGGCAAGAGCACCTCTGCACCGATATGGTTTCCAAAGGTAGCAAGGGCCAAGCTTTCAAGCACACCACCATATTTGACAGCTGATGCAGATGTCACTTTGTAAGTTGCTTGGATGGCTTCAAACTGAGCAAAGTTAGACTTAATCAAGTCAAAATCAATCTCTGCAGAGAGGGCTTGACCTGGGATGTAATAGATGTTTTCACCAGCAGTCTTGAACTCAGGAGAGAGGACCTTACGGCTATCCGCTGTTGTCACCCCAAAAGCAACCAAGGTTGGCGGTACAGTCAATTCTTCAAAGGTACCAGACATGGAGTCCTTCCCACCGATAGATGGCAAGCCAAGTTGAATCTGAGCTTCAATAGAGCCTAGAAGGGCGGCTACTGGCTGACCAAAGCGCTCTGCTTGCTTATCCATGCGCTCAAAATACTCTTGGTAAGAGAAACGAGCCTTGGACCAGTTGGCACCAGCAGCTACTAGACGAGCAGTTGCTTCGATAACTGCATAAGCCGCACCGTGGTATGGAGACCATTCTGCCACATAAGGGTTGAAACCTTGAGCCATGACAGACGCGGTATGAGTTACACCATGCTGAACTGGCAATTTCTGCACAGAAGCCTCAGTCGGTGTGAGTTGGTAGCGACCGCCAAGCGGATGATTGACTGTAGAACGACCGACCGAACAATCAAAGATGGTCTGCAAGCCTTTTTGACTCGCATGGTTCAAATCAGACAGAACCGCAAGGGTATCTGCTTCCAGTGTTTCAGCAGATGTTTGACGCTCTTCTGGGAGTTTGACATCCTTGTCCACAACCTTGGCATCGACAACCACGCGCACACCATTGGTATCCAGGAAACGACGTTCCAAGTCGACAATGGTTTCACCATTCCAGTGCATGACCAAATTTGGTTTTTCAGTGACTGTCGCTACCACAACAGCATCAATATTTTCTTTGTTACATTCTGCAACGAAGGCATCCACATCTTCAGGACGAATCACGACTGCCATCCGTTCTTGTGATTCAGAGATAGCAATTTCTGTACCATTCAAGCCTTGGTATTTAAGAGGCACCTTGTTAAGGTCGATTTCAAGACCGTCTGCTAATTCACCAATAGCTACACAGACACCACCAGCGCCAAAATCATTTGATTTTTTGATAAGACGAGTCACATCGCCATTACGGAAAAGTCGTTGAATCTTGCGTTCTTCGATGGCATTCCCTTTTTGCACCTCAGCTCCAGCAGTCTCTACAGACTCAACTGTTTGAACCTTAGAAGAGCCTGTCGCACCACCGACACCATCACGGCCTGTCTTACCACCGAGCAAGATAATCACGTCACCAGCTTCAGGTTTTTCACGGACTACATTTTCCTTAGGAGCCGCTCCGACAACAGCACCTAGCTCCATACGTTTAGCTACAAAGCCTGGGTGGAAGTATTCACGAACGTAAGTCGTTGCAAGACCAATCTGGTTCCCATATGAAGAATAACCGTGAGCCGCTGTTTTAGAAATGACTTGTTGTGGCAATTTCCCAGCGCGAGTTTCCGAAATCGGTGCTGTAATATCACCAGCACCCGAGATACGCATAGCTTGGTAAACATATGAACGACCTGACAATGGGTCACGAATGGCTCCACCGATACAAGTAGCCGCGCCACCAAATGGTTCGATTTCTGTTGGGTGGTTGTGGGTTTCATTTTTGAACATAAGAAGCCACGGTTCCTTGACACCATCAACGTCCACTTCGATTTCTACTGAGCAAGCATTGATTTCATCTGACACTTCCATATCATCCAAACGTCCATTAGCACGCTCATATCGACCGAAAATAGTCGCCATATCCATCAAGGTCTGTGGTTTTTCCGAACGCCCCAACTCTTCACGCATGGTAATATACTTGTCATAAGTCGCCTGCAATTGCTTTTGGAATTTAGAAGCTGAGAAATCAATATGTTTCAACTCTGTCTCAAAAGTTGTATGACGGCAGTGGTCTGACCAGTAAGTATCCAACACCTTTAACTCAGTCTCAGTTGGCACGCGCCCGATTGACTTAAAGTAGTCTTGGATAAAGAGCAAATCATCCACTTCCATAGCCATCCCTTGCTCGGCCTTGTAGCGAGCAAAGTCTTCTACCACATAACTTTCAAAGAAAGTCAATTTAGGAATGGTCTTGTCTGACTCTGAAAATTCCTGCTTGGCAATCCCAGTCGTTATGTCCTTGAAACGAGAATCAACTGGATTAAGCAGGTAGTTTTTGACCGCTTCTAATTCCGTCACATCGATATCTTTATTCACCAAGTAAAGTTGGGCTGTATTGACTATTACATCACTCGAACTTCCCAGCAAAAGCAAAGCTTCCTGTGAAGAAGCCGCACGTTGGTCAAACTGCCCTGGCAGGCTTTCAATGGCAAAGAAAGCATAGTTGGCAAGATCCGCCTGCACAGCCGCTTCGTCCAAGACATGATCCGTCACCTGCTCAGAGAAAATGTGTTTCTCTGCAGGTGCAAACAAGTCCTCCGCCAAGTCAAAGACATCATAAACTTGCACGATACGAATACTTTTCAAAGTTGACAATCCCAAGTTATGCTGGAGTTCTCTAACCAAACTCTCTGACTTGACCTGAAAATCAGCCTTTTTCTCTACAAAAATACGTTTATCCATCAATTCTTATTCCTTTATTTCAGCTCTTGCAATGTTCCCAAACAGCCTTGAGGTTGTTATTTCAATCCCTGCAACTTTTCCCAGACAATCTCATAAACATCTGTTAATTCACCTAGTCCCCTACGGAAAACATCCTTATCCATATGGTTGCCATCCGCATCCCACAAGCGGCAGTTATCTGGTGAAAATTCGTCTGCCAAGATAATCTTGCCATCCTTGTCAAAACCGAACTCTAGCTTAAAGTCAATCAATTTAAGTCCAATCTCAGCAAACCAGGCTTTTAAAAGTTCATTGATACGACGCGTTTCTTCCTTCAAGTAGGCAATCTGCTGGTCATCCGCAATTTTAAGGAATTTCACATGCTCATCATTGATAAATGGATCATCCAAATCATCATTTTTGTAGTAAAATTCGACAATCGGAGTCTCAAATGCGATACCTTCATCCACACCAAAACGTTTTGAAAAAGAACCAGCCGTATAGTTGCGAAGCACAACTTCCAAAGGAATAATCTTAACCTTTTTATTGAGTTGTTCCGTGTCCGAAATTTTCTCCACAAAGTGAGTCGCCACACCCGCCGCATTTAATTTCTCAAAAATAAAAGATGAAATCTGATTATTCAACACTCCCTTACCTGCAATCTGCTCCTTCTTGACACCATTGAAAGCAGTCGCCTGGTCCTTGTAAGTTGAAATAATAAGATTTTCATCCTCAGTTGTATAGATATCTTTAGCTTTTCCCGAATAGATCAGTTGTTTTGACATTTTAAAGTTCGCCTTTCGTTTTACTTGAGCACATTCTACCATAAAAAACCTAAAATTACAAGAATTTACCCGAATAAATGACGAATATATTCCAAAAATCATAAAGAAAAAAACTGCAAGAAGTATCTTTCTCACAGTTTTAAAATCATTTAACTCTAAAAACACGAACATTACTCTTTGTTCAAAAATTGATCCAAATAATAGCGCAGATAACTTTTCTTGCCTGTAATCATCTGCAGACGACCCTCCACCCCGTACCGAAGTTTTTCAGCCTGCTCAGAAGTTAGATTAGTCTCCGCCTCGATTTTAAAGAAATTCCCTTTCTCAGTCTTAGTAGCTGTCGCATCTATGCTGGTAATCGTAGAATCTAGGAAAATTTGATTCTTGGCATCATGAGTCGTAGTATAGCGAACAGAATCACCGACCTTGATTCTTGCTACATCTTTTGAACTTAGATAAGCTGTGAGTTTGGCTTTCCCTTCTTTTTCCAAAGACGGATAGAGTTGGGCTAGTAGGACACCTTCTGCTACCATGGTAGAATCACTGGTCTCAGTATTAAGATGAAGCACCCCATCCTCACTCGCCGTAATTTTCCCCTTGTCTAAAAGATTTCCCTGTACCTTCTTACCTGACTCTGCCTCCAAGATTTTCTGCTCTAGAAGGGTCAATTCCTGACCAACCTTAGCCAAGTGTTGGGATTTGATAGACTCCAATTGACTGCTTAAGCCTGACGCATAGGCTTGCTGGATACCTGAACCTGCATACTGGACACGGTAAGTAGCAAGACTAGATTCTAACTGAGAAATCTGCGCTTCAACCTGCGCAACAGCCTGAGCCTTAGCTTGCGGATTTTCCTCCCCCTGAGACTTATAGGACTGGTAGAGAGAGTAGGCTAGATTCTGACTGGCCAAGAAAGCGCCTGTTTCAATAGCTGACTTAGCTGTCTGGTAATCGCGAATTTTAGCCTCTGTTTGGCTGATGAGGTTGCCGATTTCGGCTTGAGTTTGGCTAGATGCTGCATTCTGGGACGCGATGGTCTCGTTTTGTTGCGATGTACTAGCCCTAAGACTGCCTGCTTGACTGATGTAGTCGCGAAAGGTGGCTTGGTAGCCAAACTTATCCTCCTCTGGAAAGTAATCCGTCCCTTCTTGCAGGCTCTTTTGCAAATACTCCAATTGCTTTTTTTGATCCTTGAGCATGTCCAACTGACTAGCATAAGCCTCCGCTTGAACACCCTCTGCCCCTTCCTGGTATTGAACCAAGAGATCTCCCTTCTTAACCAGCTTATTTTCTTCCAAATGATTGACAAGAATGCGATTGTTGCTAGTTGACTGGATATTTGCAAGGATACGACTAGGCTCTACAGTAGCCCGAGTTGACAAACTCATCTCCTTCTCTGCCAAAGTTGCAAAGCCAAGCAAAAACACGAGCAGAAGGGACATGGGTACAATTACCCGACTGGAAAAATTATGGTAACGACGATGATAAAACTCCGCACTTTCTAAAAATTCTGGTTTCATCCTCTCCTCTTTCTAGCTATTCACCAAATGGGCATAAAAGCCATCCTGTGCAAGCAAATCAGCATGCTTTCCTTCTTCAACAATCTTGCCCTGATCCAAGACAACAACCTTCTCTGTCCGCTCTGCAATGGTCAAGCGGTGGGCGATGAAAATCAAGGTCTTGTCTAAAGCCATGAGATTATCGACAATTCGCTTCTCTGTCAAAATATCCAAACTGCTGGTCGCCTCATCCAAAATCAAGACAGGCGCATCTGTCAAGAGAGCACGCGCCAGAGCGATTCTCTGACGTTGCCCACCTGAAATCCCTGCCCCATCCGAAGTCAACTCTGTCTGGTAATTCAGTGGCATGCGCTCAATATCCTCCCGAATCTCTGCCAACTCGACCGCCCGTAAGATATCCTCCTGAGTCGTCCCCTCCTTGGCTCCCAAAAGAAGATTGTCCAAAATCGTCCCGTTAAAGACATAAGGCTGTTGAGGTAGATAGTTGATATACTGGCGCAAGGCCTTTTTGTCAATCTGATTGAGATTGACACCACCCAGACTAATCTCTCCCTGACTTGGGTCGTAAAAATTAACCATCATCTTGGCCAAGGTCGTCTTACCTGACCCTGAAATCCCTACAAAAGCCACCTTAGACCCTTGAGGAATGGTCAAATTGATATCCGACAAGACGTCTCGACCATAGCCATACTTGTAATAAACCTGCTTGAAGGTCATCTCTCCCTTCATCAAGCTCAAATCCTCAACCGTTTTCTTCTCCTCAAACTCAGAAGCTACCAGATACACTTCATTTAAACGATTATTGGCAACCTGAGCTGTCTGAAGCTTAGTTTGCAGATTGATAATATTTTCCAAAGGATTTGTAAAGTAAATCAGCAAGGTATTATAGGTAATCAACTGCCCCAAACTCATCTTGCCATCCATGACCAGAACAGCCCCCATCCAGAGAATACCGACATTGAGCAAGAGATGAGCAACTTTTTTCAGAGCCTTTTGCTGACTCTCTGCCCGACTATAGGTAAAGGATTTCTTCAGATAATCCACAAATTCCTTGTCAATCTTTTGGTAACGCTGACTTTCGCTGGTCAAAGACTTGATAGTCTCAATACCGTTGATGTCCTCGATGATAGAAGAAGACAGAACCGCATTGGCTTCCATGGTATCCCGATTCATCTTTTCAAACGGCTTCATAAAGACAAAGATAATCACTGTATAGATAGGAAGTGCCAATAAAGTCATGAAAAAGAGATTGGTATTTTGTGAAAATAAAACAAGAGAAATAATGACAACCGTTGACACATCTAGGAAAATCGAAAGAATGGTCGAAGCCAGCGCATCGATGATACTGTTAGCATCCGTAAAACGAGACACGATTTCCCCTGTACGACGTGTCGCAAAAAAGGACATAGGCAAGTGAAAAACATGCTTGATGTAGGACAAAATCACATCAATCGACAAACGTTGCCCCAAAACAAGTAAGAGATACTCCTGAGCGTAAGACAAGATCTGCTGGAGAATATAGACGATGACCAAACCAATAGAAATAATCCCCAGCGTCGAACGCATCTGATCTGGCACATAGGTATCAATGATAGACTGCAGATAATAAGAACCCACAATGTTAATCAAGGTGACCAAGAGTGTTGCCAAAACGATATTAGCAATCAAGCCACGCTGCTTCACTAATATAGGGATAAAAGAGAGTAAACCATTCTTTTGATCCTTATGAGGCTTGTAGTCTGGACTCGGTGCCATAAAAAGAGTCACTCCTGTCCATTCTTCCGCAAAACGCTCACGTGATAGTTTGGTCAATTTCACCCCAGGATCTGGATCAGCAATATGAATGCTGTCCTTATCCTGCCCAGTCACCACATAGTAGTGAAGCAATCTCCCTTCCTTAAGCACATGGGCAACAAAAGGAAAAGTCAAATCTGGCAAGTCAAAGAGCGTCATATCCGCCTTGATCGCTCGCGTCTCAAAGCCAATCTCCTCTGCCACCTTGACCAAGCCCAAAGCCGTCGTCCCATCCATGGTCGTCTTGGCCAATTCTCGCAAGTGAGCCAAAGAATAATAGCTACCATAGTAGCCAAAAACCATGGCTAATGAAGCTACACCGCAGTCCATCTGATCCACCTGCGGACGATAGTGACGTTTCCCAAATTTCATATTCATCTCCTTTTTCCTAATACTCAATGAAAATCAAAAAGCAAACTAGGAAACTAGCCGCAGGCTGCTCAAAGCACGGCTTTGAGGTTGTAGATAGAACTGACGAAGTCAGTAACATCTACACGGCAAGGCGACGTTGACGTGGTTTGAATTTGATTTTTGAAGAGTATCATCTGATAACAACTATCTTACCCCAATCCCCAAACAAAAACTGGACTTCCTCCCCAAATGCGCCTATCTCCCTCCCAAATGCACTTTTAGGATAAAGAAAATAGGCAGAACAAATGTCATGCCTAAAATATATATTTATTTCTTTTTCTTCCTAATTCTTTTGTCAATCATATATAAAACGATAATCGAAAACACCGGTGGTACAATATAACTCTTTTCACTCATTGTCAGCTGAAATCCCAGAGTTGCTAGTATCTTAAAGATGAAAATATTCATCAAAAATAGAAAAATAAATACTAAAAAATATTTTAAAACCTTCTTCATTCCTTTTCTTCAACTTTCCTAATTTCTACGCCTATTTTATCAAAAATATATGTAAAACTCCAAATAAACACCTCAACTGCACTTTTGGGATAAAAATAGGCAGAACAAACGTCCTACCTACTAAAAATATGGTATGAAAGGAAAGTGATTTTTTACTGACACCCTAGGCAAGCTTGGAACAAATAAATCATTGATAGTAACATTGTGACATCCTATTTATTACTTCAATTTCTAATGTCCCTACTATTTCTAAGCCACCTCTGGTATGATCTATTCATAGTCAGAATAGATAACACCGTTCTAAATTACGATTCATAGTTACTCCTTTTAAACTCCATTGTGATGCATCCTTAGATTCTACCCCAGCCATTTTTCAGCGAAGGCTAACAAGTCATTCTTAACTGTTCACCCTACTTGCTTTTTATTGCCCTTATATCCTAGATAAAAGAGCCCAAATAAAACAGGGTAAATTTCTAGATAAAATAGGGTATTGATCGGATTTTTCAAAATCAAATACGTTGCGATGTAGATTATGAGCGATACGATAAAATAACCCTCAGCGAAGCCTAATAAGAATTGTTTCATGGTAGACTCCTATTTACTAAAAAACAATCTACCATCTTTTTATCCACCTCGTGATGCCGACTGATAACCATTATACGCACCCCAAGCTAACAGTCCGACAGCCAAAATACCACCACCAACCAAAAGTAACACTCCTCCACCATCAACTTCTTGCAGTTCAATATCACTTAACGTAGTATAATTTTGTTCAATAGTTTGTAAATTTGACATATTTATCCTCCATTTTAATAATAAAAATTAGTTTTCTTTTAATAAACCAATAATAATCATCAATACACTCATAACAAATGCAGATAACAATCCTTTAGTAGTACTATTGAAAAAAGGTCTATTAAAAACGTAATAATTATATGCAGACAATCCTAAACCAACGGCAGTCACCACAATTGTAATAACGAGTAGTATAATCCAAAATGTTTTCTTGCTCATATTTATCAAATACTATGGATGAGTAATATAGTAGAATGTTTTACCAGCAGCTTCACCAGCTTGGTAAATCCCCCAGCCTATCGCAATACTCAAAGAGACTACCTCCCAAGCAATCCCCCCATCTACATTCACCAACTCTTCTTCTGTAAGAGCTACAAAGTTCTGTTCCATTTTGTCAAAATTTGTCATCTTTTTCTCCTCTTGTCCTATTTTTTCTAAATCTTATCCTCTAAAAAATGGAGTTCCAATAAATACACTACGTAACAATAGACCTGTAATTAAACCCCGTTGATAGCTTTCCTTGCTACCACCCACCAGCAAGGCTAAGTCGCTTTCCTTTAATACTTCAATAGTATACTTATCATTCATTTCATTCATCTCTTATCCTCCTAAAAACCAAAACCTCTACGAAATCCAATGTACCAATCTACAAGGGTCTTTGTCCAATTTTCTCCACCTTGAATATCGGTCAATTCTTCCGAAGTTAGCTCAACAAATCCATAGTAATGTTCTTTCATTATTTTATTCCTTTCCTTTTCCTCTTACTTATCTATTCGAAAAACAATTCGAAAATAAACAACTAAATCAAATTTTATTTAAAAAATAATTTAATGAACCACGGATACAAAATTGGTAGATACATGAAATAGGCTCCTTTCCTTTTCCTCTTACCTATCTATTCGAAAAAGAAGTCAAAAAAATAAGAATATCAGAAAATTTTCCGACATTCTTATTGATAAACTCATCCAAGTCTAACAGATATTAGACATTGAGATGTTTTTTAAGTGTTCTTCTGGCTGTCCGTGATACGGGGAAATGCAAGCCTTCTAACAAGGTCACTTCTGTGGCAGTCATCTCTTCAATGGCCTGTAAACTGACTAAAGTATTGCGATTGGCATAGACAAAGTAATCTTTTTCAGCCTTGGCAGCGATATCCTTGAGACTGCCGTAAATGGTCTTGATAGAATGATTGGCATAGTAGACCTTGATACGGTGGGATTCCACTGAAGTTTCAAAGGCTAAAATCTCATGGTAGGGCAGAGTAAAGCCCCGTCTTCCCTCAAAACTATAGGTAAAGAGACGCATATTTTCCCTCTTATCCACTGCCAGTACATAGTCCAGACAGCGCTCCAGCTGATGACGGTAATCCTCCTCAGGCTGATCCTTGGAAATAAAATCCAAGGCAGACAAGTGGTAGCGAAAAGCTAGAGGCAAGGCCTCCGAGTGCGTGGACACAAAGACAATGCTTGTAAAAGGATCCCGCTCCCGAACCTGTTGAGCAACCTGAAAGCCCCGTTCACGCTCTCCATCAATCTCTAAATCCAATAAATAGAGTTGGTAATGGTCAAAATACTGAGAATACTTTTCAACATCTCCATAGTTTTTCGCAATATCAATTTCTAATCTCAAATTGCGAGAGCGACCGATATCTAGTAAAGTCTGCTCTATCCGTCCTTGCTGGACTCTATCGTCTTCCAAAACTAAAATTCTCATTCCTCTCCTCCTCGTTCCTCATCCTTAAATGGCAATTCTAAATCTTGTCTAAAGGTCGTTTCTCCTAGCTGAGTATCTAAGTTTAAATCATAATGAAAAACCATATCCTCCAAGGTCGCTAAGCCCAGTCCACTGTGGTTTCCCTTAGTCGAATAACCCTTTTGACTGAGAATGCTGGGATTCAGTTCTTCTTTCTTACGAGTGTTTTCAATGATAAAATGCACACTCCTATCACCTGCCAGCAAAGCAACCCGAATCTGCGGATTTTCCGCCTCACTCGCTGCTTCTAAAGCATTTGTCGTGAGGATAGAAAGGATACGAATAGCCTCCAACATCGGCAATGCCAGTTCTTCTACGACCCCCACCGTCTCCAAACTAAAATGAATTCCTTGCTTATCTGCCACAATCATAGCTTTTGCCAAGGTATTGCGAATAGCTATATCATGGATATTGTGAAGATTAAAGGCTGTGTAATCCGCCTTCCTCAGCTTTTCATTGGTCTTTAGAAAGACATCTTGATAAATGGTAGACACTTCAGTCATATCTCGATTCGCTATGGCAGGCTCCATACTAGCAACAATCCCTGCAAAATCATGACGGAAACCTCGAACTTCATCATAGAGATGACCCAGCTTATCCACCATTCCTTGCAAGGAACGATTTTCATCTTCCTGTCTCTGAATGGTCTGCTCATCACGATAAACCTGCTCCAAATGCTTGATGTAAAAGAGCCAAGAGAAAAAGAGAATGAAAATCAGGAGAGAAATGGTCGTATCAAAACGAACATAGAAAGAACTATTTCTATTGGTCATAAACGAAGAGAATATCCTAAATCCAGTCAGAGGTAGGATAATGAAAAAACTCTTACGATAGTGGTTTTTGAAAGCATCTGAAAAAAATAAATCCAAATCCAAAGACCAACGCTTCATAATTTTACAACATAGAAATATTGATAATAAATCAAATATAGATATATATAGCGTCGAAAACTCATCTAAGAACAACCAATTCTCACCAGATAATACACGAAGCCAGATTGTCAAAAATAAATAACGAATACTTTGAAAGAAGAGAAAAAGATATAGGGAAAGAAAAAGAGCTTCTACTTTTCTCTTATGCAATACGAGTAAAAAAATACAGTAAAAGAAGAGAAGGATTCCTATATGAAATAATTCTCCAAATGTTTGACGAGCAGAAAAACTAATTAAAAATACAAGGACCCAATAACGTTTTTTATAAAATTCTGGGGAAATTTGAGCGCCTAAAAAAATAGTGGGCACTATGGTTGAAATAACTACCAATAGTATATATATCACAGAAAATAAAAATTCTAAAATAACCATAGAATGAAATAGCTCCTAATTTATTTAAGCAAAGTAGTATTAATAATATTTTTCTACTCGATACAACTCTCTAGTTTTTCATACTTTCTGAAAAACGATAAATCCACAAAAGGCTTTAGTTTCTTTTAAAATACAAGAAATCTAAAGCCTCTTGAAAATGATTTGCACGTTTTATTTTTTATATTCGTTGTGAAGATTGCTTATCTATTTATTTTACCACAAGAACCTTGTAATATTCATACTTATTTGGCTGTGTAATCTTAATTTTTTGACCATAGAAACCATCGATTTCTTTATCAAAATAATCCATAAATCTTGATGGCAAGCGTTTCATCTTGACCACTTCGCCAGATTGGTCTGCATATACAAGGAAATGATAGTGGTTTGTAGACATACCGTCATCAATCAATACAAAGTAACCTGTTTTAAGCTTACCATTAGCTTCATCTAAATAGTATAATTTATTGTTATTGATGGTGAAGCTAGTAGATGGAAGTCTAAGTCGTACACCTGGGTCTTCTAGATAAAGATCATTACCAACTTTTTTGATTTCTGATCTAGTTGTCATCTCTGGAAGCGGTAATACTCTACGACCATCTGCTCCAAAGTAATATCGACCTGGTAGATTTTGGAAATTACGAATAACAGCTTTAGGATCAATTTCTTGTCCTTCTTCTTTATTATCTACTAAAGCTAAGGTTGTATTTGCAACCTCATCTCCATATTTGTCGGAGAACTTCTTGAACTCAGGTTTGATATACCAAGTGTTTTTATCCACGATAACATCAGTAAAGTTATTTCCGTCAAATTTTGCTGTAATCAGATATTCATATCCATCGCCTAAACGAACAATGTCACCATTTTTATAAGGGCTATTTTGTAAAGTGAACATATGACCATCCTTGCTGAGAATATAGCCTGTGCCATCACTAGAATTTACAACTCTATCAGAGGCCATTGCACCTGATTGTTCAAAATAATACCAATTATTATCTATGAACTCCCAACCTGTCTGCATAGAACCACTAAAACGAAGATAGTACCATGTAGACCCTTCTTTGTACCAACCTGTACGCATAGCACCACTATTTGCAAGTGAGTACCAGGTATTGCCTTCCTTGTACCATCCTGTGCGCATAGCACCACTATCTGCTAGAGAATACCAAGTATTGCCGTCTTTGAGCCAGCCTGTCTGCATTTTACCAGAACCGTCAAAATGGTACCAAGAGCCAGCATTTTGTACCCATTTATTTTTAGCGAGACTGCCATCTTGAGAAAGATTCCAGTCAGCACCATTTTTTATCCAAGTATCTGCGGCCTGTGCTTGGTTTATAGATAAAAGTAGACCAGCACCTACAAGCAAACCAAGTGTGAGTAATTTAGATTTTTTCATAGCCATTTCCTCCTTTATTGAATAGTTATAAAAAGATATTTTTCCATCATAAACATTCTACATAACTCCTAATAATCCTTAAGAGTCAACCAACACCTTCTTTCTATCATCATTGCCCACCCCACACCTTTATGATATACTAAATATAAATATTTTCTTAAAACTTCTACTTTTGGAACATTTTTGGAGGCAAAAATATGAGGTGGGATATTGGTTCAGTTTATAAATACATTCGTAAGTCAAAAGGGATCACACAAAATGAGGTCTGTGGTGACTACATTACTCATTCTAACTTATCAAAGTTTGAAAATAATCATTCTACTCCTAGGTATGATACTATGGAGTTGCTTTTGAGGCAAATTGATATGAGTTTCGATGAATTTCATTATATTTGTCAACATTACCAAACGGATTCTCGTAAGAAATTATTTTCAGAATATTATCAAGTCATTTCTTCGCCTAATCTAGAAGAAATGAAGACACTGCTATCAAAATGTCAAATTTATCTAGATGAAGTGCAGAATGATATCCCAATAGAGCATGCTGTGAAAGAACTAACCATTTTTATAGAAGTGATTGAAAATCAGTTTTCCGATAAAGCCCAAACCTTGGCTGAAGAGTTATGGAAAGAATTGGAAAAAAGAGATCAGTGGTTCCTCTCAGATTTACGGTTGTTAGTGATGATCATTTTCCATTTCCCTGTTGATTCATTAGAAATGCTACGTCAAAGGCTTGTAAAATCCCTAAATAAATACACAGATTATCGTCCAATTCAAAGTATTCATTACTCCATTTTAGCCAATATGACACGAATGTACCTTGAAGCAGGGAAGAAAGATGACTGTCTATGCTTAATTCAAGAATGTCTTGATTTAGCAAAAATATTGAAAAGATACGATTTATTAGGTGTAGCTCAAGTACGTCTGGGAATCGTTAATGAAGATCATGCTATGATTAATAAAGGATTATCCTTACTCGAATTAACAGATGAAAGTCGATTACTAAGGGAAATGAAAAGAGAAATTAGTGATTATTATCAAGCAGATTTTTTTGAAATAGAGGGCTAATAGTAACTATTACTTTATGAATAAAAGCGAACATGACTTCCTAGTATACAAAGCTGTTCGCTTTTTCGTTTTACTCTGTCAGATAGTTTATTTCACAACAAAAACATTGCCTGTTGAACCGTCATATCGAACAGTTTCTCCATAAAAACCTGAAATTCCCTTTTCAATAAGATCACTGAGATCATTAGGCAAAACTTTCATCTTCACGATTTCACCAGATTCATCTGCATAGCCCAAAATATGGTGATCTTTAGATAATAATCCGTCCATAAACATTGTAAAATATCCAGTTACAAGTTTACCATTATGATCATTGACATCTCTTAGATAAAGTTTATTGTCATTAATTGTAAATCCAGATGATTCTAGACTAATAACTGGACTTGAATTTCTAAGATAAAGTTCAGCCCCAACTTTTTGAATAGGGAAGTGAGTAGTGAATTCTGGTAGATTCGCAACCTTACGTCCATCAGCTCCAAAGTAATATTTATTTGGTAAGTTTTGGAAATTCTTTATGACAGCTTTAGGATCAATTTCTTCCCCTGGTTTTTTATTATCAGTAATTGCATCTAAAGTATTTAGTTTTATATCGCCAATCTTTTGATAAGAAAAACGTTCAACAATAGGTTTGATATACCAGGCATTCTTTTCGATAACAACTCCATCTTTCTTATGATGAACAAGGTGATAGTCATAACCATCAGACAAAGTAACGATATCTGTAATAACTGTATCATCAAAAGGATCTTGTTCAACTTCACTTGGAAGTCTGGTTAACATATAACCATCCTTACCAATGACATAACTTTCCCCATCGCTGGCTGGAACAGCTCTATCTGCTACCATAGCACCTGATTTTTCAAAGTAAGACCATTGACCATTTGCAGTTGCCCATCCTGTTGCCATAGCGCCACTGCCTTTGAGGTAGTACCATGTAGACCCTTCTTTGTACCAACCTGTACGCATAGCTCCACTATTTGCGAGTGAGTACCAGGTGTTACCTTCCTTGTACCAGCCTGTGCGCATAGCTCCACTATCTGCTAGTGAATACCAGGTGTTACCATCTTTGAGCCAGCCTGTCTGCATTTTACCAGAACCGTCAAAATGGTACCAAGAGCCAGCATTTTGCACCCATTTGTTTTTAGCGAGGCTGCCATCTTGAGAAAGATTCCAGTCAGCACCATTTTTAACCCAAGTATCTGCAGCCTGTACTTGATTGATAGACAATAGTAGGCCAGCACCTGCAAGCAAACCAAGTGTAAGTAATTTAGATTTTTTCATAGTCATTTCCTCCTAAAATAGATAAATCCAAAGCAAGAAAATCCAATAGAAACGAAGTCAAAAGAGATACCAGGTTCATGAACTTGAACCACTCAGACCTCCTAAAATTTCCACGAACATAAGATAGAGACTAGTTTATCAAAAGTACATAGCCATCACCTTCTCCCAACTATAAAATAAATCCTTTTTTATATCTACATTATAGTCCTAGAAAAAAGGAAAGTCAATTAAAATTGTGATTATATTAACATTTTTGTTCTAACGGAAATCAATCTATCTCTTCTTTTGATCTTCATTTCTTATCTCCTTTTGGGAGATTGATTTTTCTGATTTCATTATATCCCTTATTTGTCCTCAGATTTCTCCTGTCCCTAGAAAGACTAAATCTGTTCCTAAACGGTCACTTATATTCAATGAAAGTCAAAGAGCAAACTAGGAAGCTAGCCACAGGTTGCTCAAAGCACGGCTTTGAGGTTGTAGATGTTACTGACGAAGTCAGCTCAAAACATGGTTTTGAAGTTGCAGATAGAGCTGACGTGGTTTAAAGAGATTTTCGAAGAGTATTAAGCCAAATAAAAAATTCCAAAGCAAATGCCTTGGAACTTCGATTTCTATTTTGCTTGAATGATTTTAACCACATCCCCTACACTTTGCAGTTGGTCAATTTCCTCGTCACTGATTTCGATACTAAATTCATCTTCCAGTGTCAAGATAAACTCCATCAAATCAACTGAGTCAGCATCCAAGTCGTCTTTCAGACTCAAGGATTCTGTCACAACAAAGTCTTCTCCCTGTCGTTCTTGGATAATGGTCACAATACGGTCAAAAATTTCTTTTTCTGTCATCTCTTTTATTCTCCTGAAAATTCACGCGCAGTCTGGGCAACTACGTCTGTTTCTAGCATGGTACGAATCTGACGGATTGTACTATAAACAGCCTTGGCATCGCTTGAGCCATGAGTCTTGACAACAGGTGCCTTGACACCAAACAAGACTGCTCCACCAACATCTGAATAGTTGAGCTGTTTTTTCAAACCTCTGAGGCTGTCCTTGAGAAGAAGGGCGCCTAGTTTGGCTCGAAGACCACCACCTGTAATAGCGGTCTTGAGCAAACCCATGATTCCCATGGCTGTCCCTTCAATGGACTTGAGCACAGCGTTTCCCGTGAAACCATCTGCCACGACCACATCCGCAACGCCATTCATCAAATCACGCGCTTCCACGTTTCCGATAAAATTCAAACTTTCATCAGCTACTAGTAATTCATAAGTTTCCTTACGAAGCGGGTCACCCTTACTACTTTCTGTTCCATTGTTAAGCAAGCCAACACGTGGTTGCGAAATGCCACGGACATTTTTAGCATAAAAGGAACCGAGGACAGCGTATTGATGGAGGTGCTGGGCTGTATTCTCCGCATTAGCACCGAGATCCAGCATGTCAAAGCCTTTCCCATCTACAGTCGGCAAGGTCGACATAAGCCCAGGACGGTCGATGTTCTTGATACGACCCACGATGAAGAATCCAGCAGCCAACAAAGCACCTGTATTCCCAGCCGAGAGGACAGCGTCTGCTTCACCTTCTTTGACAGCCTTGGCCGCCAAGACCATACTGGCATTTTTCTTCTTTCGAATAGCTCTCGTAGGTTCATCGTCTGAATCAATCTTTTCATCCGTATGGATAATGCTGACGCGCTCTGTCGCTGTCAGATATTGCTTGATTTTAACTTCATCTCCGTAGAGTTGAACCTCGATATCTGAAAAGTCAGCCAGGGCTTGATTGACACCCTCAACGATGGCCTGAGGTGCGTAATCGCCTCCCATGGCATCTACTGCGATTTTTTTCATTTCTTTTCCTCTTTTAGTAATTGTCCCCAGTCTGCTAGGGAATCAATAAATTTCTTTGATTTTAGGTGAATCCCCACGTATTCTTCGTAGAGCTGATCCATAAATTGACGTAGCTCTTGCTTGATTTCAGGCTTGAGCGAAATGGTCTCCAAGGTTTCAAAATCAATGGCTTGAAATTGATTGAGCAGATAGGGGATATTGGGATTTAGATGGCAACGTCTCTCATCCTCATGATAATGCTCTGGGCAAAGACAGGCTCCATATTTAAAAGAAAAGTCAAAAGCCTGACCCACCCGATGGCAAAAGACACACTCATTAAAATTAAGACTGATTCCAAATCGGGTCAAGATTTGGATTTCAAAAATGTTGGTCAAAACCTGATAATCCAAACCCTCTTCCATCAACTCCAAAGTCTTTTTCAAAAAAGCAAACAAGGGAGCATCCTGCTGATTGTCCTGCAAACTCGCATCTGCAAGAGCTGCCACATAGGTCGCATAGGCCATAACAAAGAGATCACTATTAATCTTGGGAAAGGTCATGACCTCATGATAGTCCTCAATGTAGCTGAGCCCGTCATCATTGATTCGTAAGAGAAATCGTGCCAGCACCAAGGGTTGAATAACAGGAGCTAGCTTAGACTGACCAGCGTGTTTGACGAAAAACATGCGCTTGCCAACCTGCTCTGTAAAAATCTTGACTAGCTTGTCATCCTCACGAAAATTGCGATTGTAGAGCACCAAGCCTTGACTCGTGATAGACTGAATCATGCTTCTCTCATATACTCCTCAAGTCGTTTCATGGCTTCTTTGATCGTCTCCATACTAGCTGCATAAGATAGGCGAACATAGCCTTCCCCGTAACGTCCAAAGGCAGCACCTGGGATAAAGGCGACGGCCTTCTTCTGAGCAAAATCCTTCAAAAAAGCAAAGGAATCTTGATTGTAGCCCGCTGGAATCTTAGCAAAGATATAGAAAGCCCCGTCTGGTTTGATAATCTCAAAACCAAGAGCAGTCATCTTTTCGATGATATAATCTCGACGCTGGATGTATTCCTTCTTCATAGGCTCCGCATCGTTTTTACCAGCCGTCAAGGCTTCCACCGCAGCGTGTTGCGCCATGGTATTTGCGGCAGTGACCAAGTACTGGTGACTCTTAATCAACTGAGCTGTAAAGGCTGCAGGAGCGAAAATCAGTCCCAAACGCCAACCTGTCATGGCATGTGATTTCGACAAACCATTGATAATAATAGCCTGATCTCTCAACATAGTTCCTAGAGACACATGGGCTTCGCCTGTATAGGTCAATTCTGAGTAAACCTCATCACAGACAACGAAAATCTCGTACTTGCGTAAAACAGCCGCCAAGGATTCCAACTGCTCCCGACTATAGGTAATTCCTGTCGGATTGGCTGGATAGTTGAGAATAACCGCCTTGAGCTTGTCTCCTTGCTCCAAAATAGCCTTTTCCAACATCTCAGGAGTCAAGACAAACCCATTTTCAGTCGTATCAATCTCGACAACCTCTGCCCCAACCAGATTGACAATCGGTTCATAACCTGGATAAGCAGGAGCTGGCAAAAGCACCTTGTCTCCCTCTTCCAAAATAGCTGTCAAAGTAGCAGATAAGGCCTCTGTCGCCCCAATTGTAACCAAGATTTCATTCTCAGGAGCATAGTCCAGTTGGTACTTTTCCTTAACAAAATCACTGGCTGCCTGACGTAAAGTCAGCAGACCACTCATCCCTGTATAGTAGGATTGGTTCTGATCAATCGCTCGCTTTGCCGCCTCCTTGACATGATCTGGCGTTGTAAAATCAGGTTCCCCCAAGGTCAAACGCAAGACCCCAGGAATCTCCGAAATAGCCTGGTCAAACTGACGAATCAACGAAACTTGAATCTTATCTAACTGTTTATTAAAGCGTTTAGTTAAGTCCATAGATACCTCCTACTTTCAAAACGTATCTCTATTATACTACAAAAGCCCCCTGACCGCAAAAATACATGATAGAATAACGCTAGCATAACAAATTGAAGTATGTTAATTTAAATTGATTACAACACTATGTTTTTAGAATACTCAATGAAAATCTCATGAGACTAGGAATCGAGGTGAAAGCATAACTAAAGTTAGGTAAGCCGAAGATGACAACGTATCATGAGATTTTCGACGAGTATTGAGGTTTTGATAATCTTCGTTACAACTATTCTAGCACCATTACTGATTACTATTATCGGTAATGTCATTTCTGAGTGGATAGTCAGAAAGTGGCTAGATAAGCGCGACAAAAAATATAACCTGAGTTTAGTTTTAATGTAACTGGACAAAAAGAAATACCAGAGGTGGAGCTCTGGTATTTTTGTTTTTGCCAAGACTTCGTTACAGTTCTTGTAAGATTATTATAACATAATTAGCACTACTTGTCAAATAATTATTAGGACCCACTTTCTATTTTACTTTTCCTGTTTACAGGTCTATAATGGTAACAGATTCTATTTGGAGGTTTTTATGTCATTTCTATCAAAAAATGGAGCAGGCATCTTGGCCTGCCTTCTCATTTCCATCCTATCTTGGTACTTAGGCGGATTCTTCCCTGTCATTGGCGCACCCGTTTTTGCGATTTTTATGGGAATGTTTCTCCATCCCTTTCTCTCGCCCTATAGACAACTGGATGCGGGATTGACCTTTAGTTCTAAAAAATTGCTCCAGTATGCTGTTATCTTGCTTGGTTTTGGTCTCAATATCTCGCAAGTCTTCGCAGTTGGGCAATCTTCGCTCCCTGTCATCCTGTCCACTATCTCAATAGCCTTGATTGTTGCCTATCTTTTCCAGCGCTTCTTTGCACTGGACACAAAACTGGCTACCTTGATTGGAGTAGGTTCTTCTATCTGTGGGGGTTCTGCCATTGCTGCTACAGCGCCCGTTATCCATGCTAAGGAAAAAGAAGTCGCCCAAGCCATCTCCGTTATCTTTTTCTTCAATGTCTTAGCTGCGCTCATTTTTCCAACCCTAGGCACCTGGCTTCATCTATCCAATGACGGCTTCGCCCTCTTTGCAGGAACTGCAGTCAATGATACTTCCTCTGTAACAGCCACAGCCAGCGCCTGGGACAATCTCTACCAGACTAATACTCTCGAATCCGCAACCATTGTCAAACTCACGCGCACCTTAGCAATCATTCCCATCACTCTCTTTCTCTCCTACTGGCAAAGTCACCAACAAAAAAATAAGCAAGGCCTGCAACTGAAAAAAGTCTTCCCACTTTTTATCCTTTACTTTATCCTTGCCTCTCTCCTAACTACCCTCCTGACCTCTCTAGGTGTGTCCAGTAGCTTCTTTACTCCTCTCAAACAACTCTCCAAATTCCTCATTATCATGGCCATGAGCGCTATCGGTCTCAAAACAAATCTGGTCGCTATGGTCAAATCCAGCGGAAAATCCATTATCCTCGGAGCCATCTGCTGGATTGCCATCATCCTCACCAGTCTCGGTATGCAGACCTTTATCGGCATTTTCTAACACTCTTCGAAAATCTCTTCAAACCACGTCAACGTTGCCTTGCCGTATATATGTTACTGACTTCGTCAGTTTTATCTGCAACCTCAAAGCCGTGCTTTGAGCTGACTTCGTCAGTTTCATCTACAACCTCAAAACAGTGTTTTGAGCAACCTGCGGCTAGTTTGCTCTTTGATTTTTATTAAGTATAACACAAAAGGTAGCCCACCAGCTACCTTTTCTTATGCTTCCTCAATCAAGCGAGTATGTTCTCTCTTGATGCAACGATTCATCACAATGTCATCGCATCCACCAGCACGCAAGATTTCTTCCGCTTCTAGACTTTCAAGTCCCAGCTGTGCCCAAAAGATCTTAGCATCAGCCTTGAGAAAATCACGCGCCACATCTGGCAAAAACTCGCTGCGACGGTAAACATTGACAATATCTACAGGAAAAGGAATCTCAGCAAGGCTGGCATAAGCCTTTTCACCCAAGATTTCGCCACCTGCCGCCTTGGGATTGACTGGGATGATTTTATAACCCCGAGCCTGCATTTCCTTGGTCACTCGATTGCTGGTTGTTTCCTCACGGTCTGACAGGCCCACCACAGCAAGGGTTTTACTCATTGCTAGATACTGACGAATCACGCCATCACTTGGATTGATAAATTCTTGACTCATAGAAATCCTCCTTTTTCATCAGTATAGCATATTTTGAAAAGGCTTGCAGAATTCTACTACAAAAAAGGGAGGACTAGCTCCCTTTTTATTTAGCCTCGTACCAGGTTGCCCCTTCATTTTCATCTGCGATAAGGGGAACACTGAGTTGAATGGCTTCTTCCATGGTTTGTTTGACCAATTTTTTCATCTCTGCTAGTTCAGATTTCGGAACTTCAAGGACGATTTCATCGTGCACTTGTAACAGCATCTTGGTCTGGTAACCACCTTCAACCAGAGCCTTGTCTAGCTGAATCATGGCAATCTTGAGAATATCTGCTGCCGAACCCTGAATAGGGGAGTTGATAGCAGTCCGCTCCGCAAAACCACGAATGTTAAAGTTACGCGAATTGATATCTGGCAGCTCACGACGACGCTTGAAGAGGGTCTCTACATAGCCCTTATCACGCGCTTCACGCACCACTTCATCCATGTAGTTTTTAATACCTGGGAAGCGTTCAAAGTAGGTATCAATGTAAGCTTTGGCCTCCTTACGGCTGATGCCCAGATTATTAGACAAACCAAAATCTGAAATCCCGTAAACCACTCCAAAGTTAACCGCCTTGGCATTACGACGATCATTTGCAGTCACATCCTCGGGACGCTCAATGCCAAAGACACGCATGGCTGTCGAAGTATGGATATCTGCCCCCTCTTGAAAGGCCTTAATCAAGTGCTCATCCTTAGAAATATGAGCCAAAACGCGCAATTCAATCTGTGAATAGTCGGAGCTGAGTAGCACACTATCCTCCCACTCAGGCACAAAAGCCTTCCGAATGAGACGGCCTTGCTCCAAACGCACAGGAATATTTTGCAAGTTTGGATCCACACTAGACAGACGCCCAGTCTGGGTCAAATCCTGCACATAGCGGGTATGAATCTTACCATCAGCCAAAATCCAATCCTGCAAGCCAATTACATAAGTAGACTGAATCTTAGTAATCTGACGGTAATCTAGAATTTTCTTAACAATTGGCGCAATAGGAGCTAAATGCTCCAATACATCCACCGCAGTCGAATAACCTGTCTTGGTTTTCTTGGTATATTCTAGAGGAAGGCCCAACTTCTCAAAGAGAAGCACACCCAACTGCTTAGGCGAGTTAATATTAAACTCCTCACCAGCCAGTTCGTAAATCTCTTGAGTCAGTTTTTCAATAACAAGCTCATTTTCAACCTGCATCTCAAGCAAGGTCTCTTTCTTGACCGTAATCCCAGCAATTTCCATCTTAGCAAGAACAAAGGCCAGAGGTTGCTCTATATCATAAAGAAGCTCTAATTGCCCATTTTCACTGAGTTTTTCAAGCAAAATAGGCTCTGTTTCGACCAAAACAGCAAGTTTACGTGCCAAATGTTCCAAGAATTTCTCGCGTTCAGGAATGGCCTTTTTGACCCCCTTACCATAGAAAGTCTCATCATCAACCAAGTAAGTCTGACCATAAAGACTAGCAATAGTCGCAATTTCATTGTCCTCCACGGTCGAAAGGAGGTATTTAGCCAAACGGCTGTCAAAAGCAGGCGTCTGCAAATCCACACCAAAACGATTCAAGAGAACTTTAGCCTTCTTAAAGTCATAAACTCTTAGAGGTGTTTTTTCTAGAAAATCCTTAAAAATCGGCTCTTGCAAAAGTTCAAGCTTGTCTGTAACATAGAGCTTATCGCCACAAGACCAGGCAAATCCAACCAAATCATCCGTATGGTAATTCTCACCAAAGAGTTCAAAGTGGAAAATAGAGTCCGCACTCAGCATCTCTTGACGGACTTGGTCAACGATAGTAAAATCCAAACTCTCATCCACATCAGCTGAAGAAGCATTTAAAGCCTGCTTGAGCTGCTTGAAGCCCATCTCATCATAGAACTTCCCAAGATTTTCAACATCTGGACCACTATAGACCAAATCCTCCAAACCAATCTCAATCGGTGCCTTAGTATCAATGGTCGCCAGTATTTTCGACAAAAAGGCCTGTTCCTTATCATGGATGAGATTTTCCTTCATCTTAGAAGCCTTCATCCCATCGATATTTTCATAAATTCCCTCAAGCGAACCATGCTCCAGCAAGAGCTTGATACCCGTCTTTTCACCGATTTTGGTCACCCCAGGGATATTATCCGACTTATCACCCATAAGCGCCTTGAGATCGATAAACTGAGTCGGTGTAATGCCCATCTTTTCCATAAGATAGTCTGGCGTAAAGGCCTCAAACTCAGCCACACCTTTCTTGGAAATCTCAACCACCGTATGCTCATCCGTCAGCTGAATCAAGTCCTTGTCCCCACTGACAATGGTAATATCAAAACCAGCCTGCTCTGCTAGTTTATCCAGCGTCCCGATGATGTCATCCGCCTCATACTGAGCCAACTCATAGTGGCGAATCCCCATATGATCCAGCAACTCACGAATGAAAGGAAATTGCTCACGAAACTCATCAGGAGTCTTAGCTCTACCACCCTTATAGTCCGCATACATCTCTGTACGGAAGGTCGTCTTCCCCGCATCAAAAGCCACCAAGATATGACTCGGTTCAACCCGCTCCAACAAATGGCTCAACATCAACTGAAAGCCATAAATCGCATTGGTATGCAAACCAGCCGCATTCTTAAAACGGTCCAACTGCTGATAGAGCGCAAAAAACGCACGAAAAGCAACAGAAGACCCATCAATCAATAATAATTTTTTCTTATCCATACACCCATTATAAAGGAAAGCACCAAAAAATACCATTGGAAAGAGCCAGACCAAGTATTTTTCAAACTTTTTCCGAATAAATAGATAGAGGCAGTGAATCTAGTAAACCTAGATTTAAAAATGTGCTATAATGAAAGGAGAGGAAGAATGATTCTCAGACATCCGGGCATTAGCCCGACTAATGACTTGGTTGCTAAAAAAATCTTTAGCAATCCAGAAATCACTTGTCAATTTATCCGAGATATGCTGGATTTACCAGCAAAAAATGTGACCATTTTGGAGGGAAGCAATATTCACGTTTTGCCTTCTCTACCCTACTCGGCTCAGGATTTCTATACTAGTATTGATGTTTTGGCGGAGTTGGACAATGGCACACAGGTTATTATTGAAATTCAAGTTCATCATCAGAATTTTTTCATCAATCGTTTGTGGGCTTACCTGTGTAGTCAGGTCAATCAGAATCTTGAAAAAATTCGTCAACGTGAAGGTGATACCCACCAGAGTTACAAGCATATCGCACCTGTTTACGCAATAGCTATTGTAGATAGTAATTATTTCTCAGATGACCTAGCCTTTCACAGCTTTAGTATGCGCGAGGACACGACAGGTGAGGTTTTAACCATCACCAATAATGGACAAGAACACCATCTGGTCAAGATGGCATTCTTGGAATTAAAAAAATACAGAGAAACCAGCAAAGACGAGGTTCGCAAGCCATGGTTGGAGTTTTTTGGGAACAAACCCTTTACTCAAGAACCCGAGCGAGCTATCAGTCAGGCGGACCAACTGCTGGACTATAAGAGCTGGTCCGAGGAGGACAGGAAAATGTTTAGTGAACAACGCAGACGTGAAGAACAAGCCTTACTTGCTCATGACTATGCCTTGGAAACTGCTAGGGCGGAGGGTATTGAACAAGGTCTAGAGCGTGGCCTTGAACGTGGCCGTGCTGAGGGGATTGAACAAGGACTGGAACAAGGACTGGAGCGAGGACGAGCAGAGGGTATCGAAGAGGGATTAAAAGTAGGTCTAGTAAATCTCGTTCGTCAAGGTCTTCTGACTTCCGAGGTTGCCAGCCAGCAGTTAGGCATGACTGTCTCTGAGTTTGAAGAACTATTGAAAGAGCATCACAAATAAGAACTAAAAAATACAGAGAAACCAGCAAAGACGAGGTTCGTAAGCCGTGGTTGGAGTTTTTCGGTAACAAACCCTTTACCCAAGCACCCGAGCGAGCCATCAGCCAAGCAGATCAATTGCTAGACTACAAGAGCTGGTCCGAGGAGGATAGGAAAATGTTTAGTGAACAACGCAGACGTGAAGAACAAGCCTTGTTAGCACAGGACTATGCCTTGGAACAAGCTGAAGAAAGAGGATTAGAACGTGGTATTGAACAAGGTCTAGAGCGTGGCCTTGAACGTGGCCGTGCTGAGGGAATTGAACAAGGACTGGAACGAGGAAGAGTAGAGGGTATCAAAGAGGGATTAAAAGTAGGTCTAGTAAATCTAGTCCAGCAAGGCATTCTGACTTCTGAAGTTGCGAGTGAGCAATTGGGAATAACTGTCGCTGAGTTTGAGGCGCTGTTGTAAGTTTATAAAATAACATAAAAGTGAACAGGACTGAAATATTGTCTTGTTCACTTTTTATTGTATTTTAAATCTGGAATAATACAAAGAGAAGGTCACAAGTCCTTCTCTCTCATATCTTCAAAAATTAGTTTTTACGTTTAACAAATGGAAGGGCACCAAGGAGCAAGCCTAGGAATCCTAATGATGCAATTGCAACGTTATCTTTACCACCAGTATTTGGAAGTTCTTTCTTATCTTCCGCTTTTGCAGCTGGTGCTTGATAAGTATTATCTTGGCTAGTACCTGCTACAGCTGGAGTTGCTGTCTCAGCTTGAGCTGGAGCTGGTGACTCTGCTGGGGTTGCAGCTGGTTCTTGTCCTGGTTGAGAAGCAGGAGTAGCTGGTAACTTTTCTGGTACTCGGCTATTTTGATTACCTTTGCTCTCTGCAACGCCTCCCTTTAATGTAGACAAGTCAAATTCTGAAACTTCATTAATAGGAGCTTCTTGTCCATTTGAAGACTCTACTCTATTATTAGTTTGTGCTTCTTTATCTTCTTCTGCTGCTTTTTTATTTAATTCATCGATAAATACTTCAGCTTGTTTTGCTGTTAATCCTTTTTTGAAGCCTTCTACAATCTCTGCTCTTGTTTGCGCTGCTGCTGCTTTTAACGCTGCAATTGTATCAGCTTTTGCTTTGACTTCTTCTGGACTATTAGTTTTAGCTGCTTCTAATGCTTTAACTGCCTCTTCTAATGCCTTATCATAATTCGATAAGAATTCGTCTTGAGCTGCTTTCTCTTTTGCTGCCGCTTCTTTATCTTCTTCTGCTGCTTTTTTATTTGCTGCATCGATTAAAGCTTCAGCTTGTTTTACAGTCAAACCTTTTTTAAAGCCTTCTACGATTTCTGCTCTTGTTTGAGTTGCTGCTGCTTTTAACGCTGCAATTGTATCGGCTTTTGCTTTGACTTCTTCTGGACTATTAGTTTTAGCTGCTTCTAATGCTTTAACTGCCTCTTCTAATGCCTTATCATAATTCGATAAGAATTCGTCTTGAGCTGCTTTCTCTTTTGCTGCCGCTTCTTTATCTTCTGCTGCAGCTTTCTCATTTGCTTGATCAATTAATTTTTCAGCTTCTTCTACAGTCATTCCTTTTTTGAAGCCTTCTACGATTGCTGATCTTGTTTGTTCTGATGCTGCTTTTAATGCTGCAATTGTGTCAGCTTTTGCTTTTGCTTCTTCTGGACTATTAGTTTCAGCTTTTTCTAATTCTTTAACAGCCTCTTCTAATGCTTTATCATAATTTGCTAAGAACTCATCTTGTGCTGCTTTTTCTTCAGCTTCTGCTTTTGCTTCTTCCTCAGCTTTTTTATTTGCATCATCGATTGCTTTTTCAGCTTCTTCTACAGTTAAACCATTTTTGAAACCATCCTCGATTTCTCTTTTCTGTTTAGCTGCTTCTTCTTTTAATTTTGTAATTGCATCTTGAACTTGTTTTTCTAATTCTGGATCCTTTTGAGTATCCGCTTTTTTTAATTCTGCGATTGCATCTTCTAGTGCTTTATCAAAATTAGCTAAAAATTCTTTTTGTGCTGCAGCCTCTTCTTGAGCTTCAGCTTCCTCAGCAGCTTCCTCTGCCTTAGCAGCTTTTTCAACTTCTTTTTCAGCTGCTTCTGCTGTTACACCATTTTTAAATCCTTTTTCAAATTCAGCTCTGTTTTTAGCTGCTTCTGCTTTTAAATTGGCAATGGTTTCTTTGATTTGGTCAGCTGATTCTGGATTATTTTTTGCATCTTCCTCTAAAGCTTTAACAGTCTCATCTAAAGCTTTATCAAAATTAGCTAAGAATTCATTTTGAGCTGTAGTTTCTTCTTCAGCTTTTACAACTGACGGTTGAGATGTAGCAAACGCCAATCCTAGAACAGCAACACTAGCTAAACTAGCAGTAAGAAGTTTTTTCTTATCCATAAAATATCTACCACCTTTAATACTCTTTTTAGCACTATTTTACCATTTTCTTTTATTAAATTCAATAAATAACCTGCCGTTCAAAAATAAAACTATAGAAATATATCCATACTAAAACGCATAGTATCAAGCTTTCCTATACCTGATATTATGCGTTTTTATCATTTTGAAATCTTTTTCTCAGTATTATTTTTTATATGTTATACCCACTCACCATTGGCATTTACATAGTATCCATTAATGGTTGTATTCACAGCCAAGACTCCTGATGAATATGAGTAGTACCATTTGCCCCCAACTTGGAACCAACCAGTCTTCATAGCGCCTGAACCATCAAGATAATACCAGCTACCACCTTGTTTCAACCAGCCAGTTTGCATAGCACCTGAAGCATTGAGATAATACCAGGTACCATCTAAAAGCTTCCAACCAGTTTGCATAGCACCTGAGCCATCAAGATAATACCAGGTACCATTTTCTTTTATCCATCTAGTACCCATTTTACCTAAACTATCAAAATGATACCAGCTACCATTTATAAATTTCCAGCCAGTTTCCATAGCACCTGAGCCGTTAAGATAGTACCAATTACCATCAACTTGTTTCCAACCAGTCTTCATCACACCAGTTTCATCCAAGTAGTACCAAGAACCATCTTTAAGCCAACCAGTTTTCATTCCATCCTCTTTAGAGAAATAATACCAATCAAGCCCAATTTTCTTCCATCCAACATGACGATTTCCCTCATCATCAATAAAGAATTTTTTACCATCAATTAAAACAAGACCTGGTTTAAGGACACCTTCCTCATCTAAGAAATAATGTTTCCCGTCTACTGTAATATCCCCCGTTAGACGAACACCTTCTTTTAGATAGTAAGTTTTATCATCAATTTTAATAAAACCAGTTTTCTTCTCACCGTCTTCTACAAAATAATAAATCTTATCAGCAACTTTTACAAATCCAAGCTTTTTAACACCATCTTTTTCATCTAGATAGTATTGTTTATCACCTGCAGTCAATAGACCTTTCTTCATAGCCCCATCAGCTTCAAAGTAGTAAGTCTTATCATCGATTTTTTGCCAACCGCTAACCTTTTTACCGTCCTTGATATAGTAGACTTTTCCATTCTCTGTTTTGAACTGACCACCACTTACTGTTGTAGATTGATTTTGGTTAGTATTAGTCGTTAAATTTGAGCGATATATATGGTAAAGTGTATCACCTTTTAACTCACCATTAACGTAAGTATAGTTGGCAATATCAAGACGACTGGTATCTGAAGCTGCAGATCCTGTACGTGGATCTTTAATATCAACTGGAACATCACTACCAGGTTTATATTCTACAAAACGAACTGTTTTTACTGGAGAATTAGAATTTGTTGTTGAGCCATTATTATTTGTACTAGTACCAGTGTTTTGGTTGTTATCTCTATGGTATGGATTGGTCTGAGTACCAGAATTCGTAGTGCCTGTTGCAGCAGTTGTAGCATCTGGAGCATATGTATGATATAGTATACCATCCATTTCTTCACTAGTAGTATACTTATAGTTCTCAATTTTAGGCTGTTCCTTAATAGATGCATCTGTTACAGCAGATCCTGTCAATGCAGCTTTGATATCAACAAGTCTACCATTTTGAAATGCCACATAGTGAACTTCTTTAACCGTAGAAGTTGTTGAAACCGTTGTTGCCCCTGTTTCAGCAGCTTTTACTTGTTGAACCGTAGCCATAGCTAGCACAGAAGTAGCTAGCAAGATACCTGTTACTGTTTTCTTCATGAGAAGAACCTCCTTTATTAAATGGTTAAATTTATATAGATTATATCCTATTCATATAACAAATGCAATAAAAAACATAAAAAGTGTAGAAATATTTAAAAGTAACAGAAAGAGAGCAGTTCTAACCACTCTCTTTGTTATTTTATACCCATTCACCGTTAGCATTTACATAGTAACCATCAACTGTAGTATTTACTGCAAGGGCACCTGAACTATAAGCATAGTACCATTTACCGCCTACTTGGAACCAACCAGTTACCATAGCACCTGAGCCTTTAAGGTAGTACCATGAATCACCTACTTTAGCCCAACCTGTTTGCATAGCACCTGAACCGTTTAGATAGTACCAAGTGCTACCATCTTGCAACCAACCTGTTTGCATTTCGCCTGAACCGTTTAGATAATACCAAGTGCTACCATCTTTAACCCACCATTTTTGCATGATACCTTCAGCGTTAAAGTAATACCACTTACCACCATCTTGCAACCAACCAACTTGACGTTTACCTTCTTTATTCACATAAATCCAGTTATTGTCAACTTTATTCCATCCAGCTTTAGTGTCAGAATCATCTGTCAAGAAGTAAGTTTTACCGTCAACAGTGATTTCACCGAACTTACGTTCACCTTCTTCTGTGACAAAGTAATACTTGTCACCAGCACCCTTGATAAGGCCAGTCTTACGTTCACCTTCTGAAGTAATGTAATACCATTTACCAGCACTATCTTTTACAATACCTGACTTGGTTGTGCCATCTTCAGCAAAGAAGTACCATTTCGCACCAACTTTATGAACTCCAGTTGTCACAACACCATCTTTGACAAAATAAGTTTTACCATTATCGGTAACAACTTCTGTCTTACGAGCTCCATCTGACACAAAATAATAGGTTTTTTCTCCTACTTTAATGAAACCAGTTTTCTTAACACCTTGACCATCTAGATAGTAACGTTCAGATGTGTTTTCAAGAACTCCGTGAGCCATAACACCTTCACTATCAAAATAGTAAGTTTTACCATCAACATTTGCCCATCCTTTTACAGGATTTCCTTTATAATAAAGATAACGATTACCAGCTGACTCACGCCATTTTACATCCTTATCCGACGTCTTATAACCCTGAGTATTTAAGTCACTGACGGAAGCATCAGGATCGTTTACATAATCATCAATCTTTGTCCCTTTCTCAACGAATAAATAGTATTTTCTTCCTCCTTCAACATAAGCACGTTGAAATTCAAATCCTTCAATTGTTGAGTGTTTAGAAATCGGCTGATTCCCATCTTCAAAAAATACTGTCTTACGTTCTTGTGACCGACCATTAATTACTGTGACCCACTCAGTTCTATAAACAACTTCTTCCGCACTTACTGGACTAGCAGTGATAGCAGAATAACTTGTCAAAACTGCTGCACTTGCCATTGTTAGACTGGCTAATGCTAGAGCTAAAGCTTTTTTATTCTTCATTTGAATATTCTCCATTTTTAAAAATTTAGGTGATAAACCTAGCTTTATTGTATCTTATTTTTTAAAAAAATTCTAAGAAAAACTGAACTTTTTATGTAAAAAATAAAAAGCAGAAGAAATCTTCTGCTTTTTTGATTAAACTAAATTAGTTAACCCATTCACCGTTTCCGTTTACAGTGTATCCACCTACAGTTGTGTTAACTGCAAGGGCACCTGAACCGTCAACGTAGTACCATTTACCAGCAACTTCAAACCATTGGTTAGCTTTCATAGCACCTGATGCTTCAAGGAAGTACCATTTACCACCGTCTTGCAACCAACCAGTTTCCATAGCACCTGAACCGTTTAGGTAGTACCAAGTGTTGCCATCTTTAACCCACCATTTTTGCATTACGCCTTCAGCGTTAAAGAAGTACCATTTACCGTCGATTTGTTTCCAACCAGTAGCTTGTTTGTTGTTGTCGAAGTAGTGCCATCCGTTTTCACCTTGCACCCACTCAGTACGAGCAACGTTATAAGTGTCAGTTTTTTCGATTACCAACTCTCCAGTAACAAACATGTCTGAACCTTCACGTACAACTTCTTCTGCATCAAGTAGAGTACCTACTGTAAGTTTAGCAGGAACAAAGTAACCTTTTGGAGCTTCATCAACACGGTAAACTACATAACCACCGTTTTCAACAGCAAATTCAACATCACCTGCTGCGTCAGTAACTCCTTCAATCAAAGCTGGTTTTTTGTAGTTGTCAAAGTCTTCTGGTGTTTTGTATACCAAAGCAGCTACTTTAGCACCTGCTACAGGGTTACCTTGTACATCTTTAACATGCACACGAACATGAGTACCATTTCCAAATACATCTGGTAAAACTTTACCATCTTTACCGATACGATTTCTTACAGCGTATGGGTTTGTAGCTGGAGCTGCTGGTTTGTATTGGTCAGCTTCTGGCACTTCATGGTGGAATGAAGGGTGTTCATTTGCTGTATATGGTGTCTTATCAATTTGTCCTGTAAGTGGGTTTACACGACCACTTGTACTATTACCGTTGGTAACATCAGCTGAAACAGCTTGTACAGCACCAAATGCTGCGAGAGCGACTGCGCTTGTCAATAAAACTTTTTTCATCGTTTTATCTCCTTTGTTTTTCTTTAAAATATTTTTTTCGTAAGACTATCTTACTACCATACAGTATATAAATATTTGCAGGATTTGTCAAGGGTTTTCTTCGAGTTTTTACCCGTTTTTTCAAAAAAAGGTAAAAAAAACGCCTTTGTGAGATGAAATACTCTTCAAATACCTTATCTTCCAAGTGAAAATCTCACAAATTGCTTAAACCCTGAGTCAAACCTCACATATCTAATCCACATAGACAGTTGGACAGAACTCACTTCTATGGTATTATCCTATAACCCCTCCCAAATGTCAAGCAAAAATGGCAAGTATTTTAAAAATAACTCGCCATTTCATTAACTTTCTACCATATTAAACTGCGACCTCATAGCAAGGAATCAAACTCAGAGACAGTTATACCCAACTGCTGACTGGCAACTTCAGATGTCAGAAGACCTTGGCGGACTAGATTTACTAGACCTACTTTTAATCCCTCTTCGATACCCTCTGCTCGTCCTCGTTCCAGTCCTTGTTCAATTCCCTCAGCACGGCCACGTTCAAGGCCTTGTTCGATACCCTTCGCCCTAGCAGTTTCCAAGGCATAGTCCTGTGCTAACAAGGCTTGTTCTTCTCGCATACGTAGTTGACTAAACATCTTCCTGTCCTCCTCGGACCAGCTCTTATAGTCTAGCAGTTGGTCCGCCTGACTGATTGCTCGCTCAGGTTGTTGAGTAAAAGGTTTATTCCCAAAAAACTCCAACCATGGCTTGCGAACCTCGTCTTTGCTGGTTTCTCTGTATTTTTAGGTCTTATTTATGATGGTCTTTCAATAGTGACTCAAACTCAGCGACGGTCATGCCTAATTGCTCACTCGCAAATTCGGAAGTTAAAACATGTTGGCGTACCATATCCAGAAATGCAAAAAGTTTCCCTTCTTCCCTTCCTTCAACTTTCCCACGCTCTAAACCTTGTTCAATGCCCTCAGCTCGTCCTTGTTCAAGACCACGCTCTAGACCTTGTTCAATGCCCTCCGCCCTAGCTGTTTCCAAGGCATAGTCCTGCGCTAACAAGGCTTGTTCTTCGCGCATACGTAGTTGACTAAACATCTTCCTGTCCTCCTCGGACCAGCTCTTATAGTCTAGCAGTTGATCTGCTTGGCTAATGGCTCGCTCGGGTTGCTGGGTAAAAGGCTTGTTCCCGAAAAACTCCAACCACGGCTTGCGAACCTCGTCTTTGCTGGTTTCTCTGTATTTCTTTAGTTCCAAGAACGCCATCTTGACTAGATGGTTTTCTTGTCCATTATTTGTGATGGTTAAGACCTCACCTGTCGTGTCCTCCCGCATACTAAAGCTATGGAAAGCCAAATCATCTGAGAAATAATTACTATCTACAATAGCTATTGCGTAAACAGGTGCGATATACTTGTAACTCTGGTGGGTATTGCCCTCTTGCTGGCGAATTTTCTCTAGGTTTTGATTGACCTGGCTGCATAAGTAAGCCCACAAACGATTGATGAAAAAATTCTGATGATGAACTTGAATTTCAATAATAACTTGCGTACCATTATCTAGTTCAGCTAAGACGTCTATACTAGTATAGAAATCCTGCGCCGAGTAAGGCATGGAAGGTAGTACATGAATATTGCTCCCCTCCAAAATGGTTACATTTTTTGCTGGTAAATCCAGCATATCGCGAATGAATTGACAAGTGATTTCTGGATTGCTAAAAATCTTCTTAGCAACCAAGTCATTAGTCGGGCTGATGCCCGGATGTCTTAGAATCATCCTTTTCCTCCTTTTATTATACCACAGTTTTATACTCAATGAAAATCAAAGAGCAAACTAGGAAACTAGCCGCAGGCTGTACTTGAGTACGGCAAGGCGACATTGACGTGGTTTGAATTTGATTTTCGAAGAGTATTAAATCTAGGTTTACTAGATTCACTGCTACTATCTATTTATTCGCAAAAGAGATGAAAAAACCTGAGAATTATCTCAGGCTTGGTCATTAAATCTTTTTCTCAATACTAAAAAGTGGAGAAAGTGGGCGTTTTTCATGGATACGTACAATAGCATCCCCTAAGAGATGAGCGATTGAAATCTGCTCAATCTTATCAATCAAACGCTCTTCTGGGAGATAGATAGTATCCAAAACCACCAATTTCTTAATAGCTGATTTTTGGATATTGTCCATAGCAGGACCAGAAAGAACTGGGTGTGTACAGCTCGCATAGACTTCAACAGCACCAGCTTCTGCAAGGGCATCTGCCGCATGACAAATCGTTCCAGCAGTATCAATCATATCATCAATCAAGATACAAGTCTTGCCTTCTACCTTACCGATGATGTTCATGACTTCACTGGTATTCATCTTATCAACGCTACGACGTTTGTCAATGATAGCAATAGATGTTTTCAAAAATTCTGCCAACTTACGAGCACGAGTCACCCCTCCATGGTCTGGGCTGACAACCACATAGTCAGAACCAACCATACCACGACGCTCAAAATAATCCGCAATCAGAGGAGCTCCCATCAAATGATCCACAGGAATATCAAAGAACCCTTGAATCTGTGCAGCATGCAAGTCGATTGTCAATAAACGATCCACTCCAGCTACTTCAAGCATATTTGCGACCAGTTTTGAAGTGATTGGCTCACGCGCTCTCGCCTTTCTATCCTGACGTGCATACCCATAGTAAGGCATGACAACATTGACAGATTCTGCACTCGCACGCTTCAAAGCATCTACCATAATCAAAATTTCAAGCAGATTGTCATTTACAGGCGAACTAGTTGATTGTAGTATAAAGACGTGTTTCCCACGGATTGATTCTTCAATGTTGACCTGAATCTCTCCATCTGAAAATTGGCGAACACTTGATTTCCCCAACTCTATCCCAATCTCCTGCGCCACACGTTTTGCCAATTCTTGATTAGAAGAAAGGGCAAACAGCTTTAAATCAGAAAAAGACATGATTTCCTCCGGTATATATGTATCGCTTGTGCTTTTCACAAGATTTTCCATTTACCATTGTAGCTCTTTTTGCACTATTTTTCAATCAAAAATAAAAGAAGGGCACCATATTTGTACCCTTGTATCATTCTTTTGAAAAATATTCTAGTTCATTATCTCATCGTTCTTCTCAACAAAGCGATAAGCCTGATAAAAACCGTAAAGAGCAATAGCCGTAACCACTGGAATCGCTAAGGGCAATTCTGTCTCTAATTCTACAAAAGGAGAGTTAAACAAGAAATGAGTTCCCAAGGCTAAACCTAGGAAAATAAGCCCCTGTTTCTTGCCAACCTTCTGCCCTTTATAGGCTCTGTAAAGCAAGTAAACACCTACTACCGCCAGACTTGAAAAAGTCCAGTGAGAGGCAATACCTGAGATGATACGCTCTAAAATTCTCGAAATGGTAAAGTCAAAACCCTCTGGCAAATCCGTACGAATATAACCAATATCCTCAATCATTTGGAATCCCAAACCAGAAGCAATGCCTAGTAAAAACAAAGATTTTAATTTTCGCACAGGAATCAAAGCTAAAACAAAGACAAGTGGCAACAATTTCAAGGGTTCTTCTACCAAAGGAGCCACAATAGCACTTTCAAAGGCATTTAAAAATGTACTATCTGGGAAAAGAACCCCCAGTAAATCATGGATATAGGTATTTGCAAAGCTAGACAACCAGCCTGAAAGGAACATCCCACCCAATAAAGACAAAATCAAGGCATTCTTTGGCAATTCCCATTTTTTCCCAATACGGAAAAGGAAATAAAGAGCTGGAATCATGTAAAAGAGAGCTAGAAAGATAGAAACTCCCATTAGTCTATATTCCGCAGCTGACATCGAACCATCCGTATAGTAGATAGTTTCATACTGCAAACCAATACAGAGCAATAAAATAAAAATAAATAAAATACTGTTTTTCTTCATACACTTTCTTTCTAAATAAAGTATTTACAATTCTACAACTGTCATACTTCCTGTATCCACATCGTAAATGGCACCAGAGATAATGACATCGTCTGGTATTAGGGGAGACTCGATAAGGAGTTGCATATCCTCTCGCACACTCTCCTCTATATCTTGGAAGGGTAAAAAGTCCTGATCTGACACATCGACACCTAATTCTTCTTTCAGATACTCCTGAAAAGGACCATTTTCAAAGGTCTGGGCACCACAGTCTGTATGGTGCAACACTACAATCTCTCTTGTCCCCATCTGTTGCTGGGAAATCACCAGCGAACGAATCATGTCCTCGGTCACTCGACCACCTGCATTCCGCAAGATATGAGCATCTCCAAGTGCCAAACCTAAAGCTTGTGCAACGTGCAGACGAGAGTCCATACAGGTCACAATGGCTACTCTGGTTTTGGGTTTAAGTGGCAGATTTAACTGCCCATGTAGGGCAACATAAGCCTGATTGGCTTGCATAAACTGTTCAAAATAAGACACGATTCCCTCCTAGAAAATTTGATAGTCAAATATTTCTCCTATCTTATCATTTTTAAGAGGATTTGTCACAGATTAAGCAAAAACCTTTTTCAAAACTTCCTGAATCGTTGTCACACCAATGACCTGAATTTCCTTGGGTGGAGTGATTCCTGTCAAGGAATTCTTAGGTACATAAATCTTAGTAAATCCCAGTTTAGCAGCTTCATTGATGCGTTGCTCGATACGATTCACGCGCCGAATCTCTCCCGTCAAACCCAGTTCGCCTACAAAACATTCCTGAGGATTGGTTGGCTTGTCTTTATAACTCGAAGCAATAGCAACTGCAACAGCCAAGTCAATCGCAGGTTCATCCAATTTGACACCGCCAGCAGATTTGAGATAGGCATCCTGATTTTGCAAGAGAAGACCTGCCCGTTTTTCCAAAACAGCCATAATCAAGCTAGCACGATTAAAATCAAGTCCCGTCGTCGTACGCTTGGCATTTCCAAACATGGTCGGTGTTACCAAAGCCTGAACCTCCGCCAAAATCGGACGCGTCCCTTCCATGGTCACAACGATTGACGACCCAGTCGCTCCATCCAAACGCTCCTCTAGGAAAACTTGACTCGGATTGAGTACCTCAACCAGACCACCCGACTGCATCTCAAAAATCCCAATCTCATTAGTGGAGCCAAAACGGTTTTTGACCGCTCTCAAAATACGAAAAGTATGGTGGCGCTCCCCTTCAAAATAAAGCACTGTATCCACCATATGCTCCAACATACGAGGACCAGCCAAAGTTCCTTCCTTGGTCACATGGCCTACGATAAAGATGGCAATGTTATTGGTCTTAGCCAGTTGCATCAGTTCAGCCGTCACCTCACGCACTTGAGAAACTGATCCCTGCACCCCTGAAATCTCAGGAGACATAATAGTCTGGATGGAGTCAATAATGAGAAAGTCTGGTTGGATACGCTCCACCTCAGCACGAACACTCTGCATATTGGTCTCTGCATAAAGATAAAACTCACTATCAATATCTCCCAAGCGTTCTGCTCGTAACTTGATTTGCTGGGCAGACTCCTCCCCACTGACGTAGAGAACCGTTCCCACTTGAGACAACTGGGTTGAGACTTGTAAGAGAAGGGTTGATTTCCCAATCCCAGGATCCCCACCGATGAGGACAAGACTTCCTGGTACCACTCCGCCTCCAAGTACACGGTTGAATTCCTCCATCTCTGTCTTAGTTCGATTGACATTGATGGAAGTCACCTCAGCCAGTTTCATAGGCTTGGTTTTCTCACCTGTCAAGGACACACGCGCATTCTTGACCTCGGCAACCTCAACCTCTTCTACAAAGGAAGACCAAGACCCACAGTTGGGGCAACGTCCCAGATATTTAGGGGAATTATACCCACAATTTTGACATACAAATGTCGCTTTTTTCTTTGCGATGATAAACCTCTTTCTATATCTCTAACTCACACTCAATCACTTGGCAAAAATCAATCTTCTCATTTGGTACAAACTGACGCATGAGCATTCGATGGGCTACAACTACCACAGTTTGATGTTCCCGATACTTAGCCATGCATTCTAGAAAACGAGACTTCATCTTTACAGCTGTCTCATATTGAACAGGAGAATTTGGGAGCAACTCCCCCTTGTTTTCTAAAAACAGACATCTAGCTGTTTCAAAGTTCTCTATACCTGTTTCATAAACCTGCCATTCATGCAATAATGGCTCCACTCTCAAAGGAAGTCCCGTAGCACAAGCCACATAAGAAGCCGTTTCTAAAGCTCTTGTGACTGCAGAAGATACGATTATTTCTGCTGAAGAGAGGAAAGGATCTTTGCTCAGTTCCTGAGCTTGTTGTCGTCCCTTCTCAGACAAGGGTGCCAAATCTATCCCAAATCCAGTATAGGAACGCTCCTCTAACTCACGGTAATTTGGCTCCCCGTGACGGATAAAAATAATTTTCATATTAAGATCCCCATAAAACTATCCAATCTTGATTCCGCAATCTTGCCACTGCTTCAGTGTTTTAGAGAATTTCTTCTGGTTGGCAACTCCGACAGCAGACAAATCGACAGAAACCTGATAATTCTCCTTGGTAGCTGCCAAAACGGAAGTCTTAACACAGCCATTGCCATCTACCCCTATAAACTCTATGCTTTTAGCACCGTTTCCCTCTAAAAAATCTTTTAAATCTGGATTAGTAAAGCAAGAAGCCCGACGCTTCTCAAATATACGAGAAGAGACAAGCAGCAAGCCGGTCGCAAATTTCTTCTTTCTGTCTTTTCTCACCTGTCAAGGACACACGCGCATTCTTTACCTCGGCAACCTCAACCTCTTCTACAAAAGAAGATCAAGCCCCACAGTTGGGACAGCGCCCCAGATATTTAGGGGAATTATATTCACAATTTTGACACACAAATGTCGCCTTTTTCTTTACGATAATAAACCTCTTTCTATATCTCTATCTCACATTCAATCACTTGGCAAAAATCAATCTTCTCGTCTGGTACAAATTGGCGCATGAGCATTCCGTGAGTTACAATGATAATAGTTTTATAATTTTTATATTTTTTCAAAGCTCTTAAAAAACGATGACGCATCTCTAGATCAGTTTCATAGCGATAAGGAGAATCTTCAGATAAACCTCCTTGATGTTTTAGATAATATTCATGAGCTACCAATACACTAGTTAAATCAGAGTTAGTGCCATCTAAGTCTGGACGCCACTCATGAAAAAACGGCTCCACAAATAAGTCCAATCCTGTTTCAACTGCTATATAATGGGCTGTTTCTAAAGCCCTCGTCACAGACGATGAAATAATAATCTCTGCCTTTCCAAAACATGCAGTTTTAGCAACTTCTTTTGCCAGACTGCGACCTTTTCCTGTCAATGGTGCTAAATCACGACCAAAACCACTATAGAGTTGCGGATTTTCAAGTTTATCAAGCATACTATAATCTGGCTCCCCATGACGTATAAAGATAATCTTCATTCTAGTGCCCTGTCGATCCAAATCCACCAGTTCGAACGCCATCAGCCGCATCCCCATCTGCAATTAAGAAAGGAGCAAAGACAGCCTGGACAACACGCTCTCCAACTTCAAGAACAACCTCTTGATCTGTAATATTCTTCATCTGAGCAAAAATATGCCCTTCATTCCCAGAATTTCCATAATAATCTCCATCAATGACACCCACAGAATTAATCAAAACCAAGCCCTTCTTACGAGGATTTGAAGAGCGATCATAGAGATAGAGAACCTCAGTCGGTTGCATATAAGCCTTAACCCCTGTCGGAACCAAGACAATCTCTCCTGGCGCAATAACTGTACGCACAGCAACCTTTAAGTCGTAACCAGCCGCATGCGCTGTCTCACGCTTGGGCAATAAATTCTCATCTGTAAAACTAGAAACCAATTCAAAACCACGAATTTTCATCATCTTCTCTTTTCTATTATCATTTATTCTAGATTATTCTATCTTATTTATTCGAAAAAAGCACGAAAAAAAGAGCACACAATTCAAATCGCTTAGGGCTGCTGGATTCCTCCCCTGACCCGCTTCACGCAGAACTGTTGCTCCACTATTTATTATATCACATTCCTATTCATTTTAAAAGCAAAATTATTTTTTCCGTCTATTTCTAAAAAAATCCTGCATGATAGCTGCGCATTCATCTTCCAAAATTCCCGTTTCAACCTCGACACGATGGTTAAGACGCTCATCTGTCAAGATATCATACAAACTCCCAGCAGCGCCAAATTTCTGGTTTTTAGCCCCATAGACCACGTTTGGGATACGGGCAAGCCCAATCGCCCCACTACACATGACACAAGGCTCAATGGTCACAAAAAGTGTGCAATCCAGCAAGCGCCAGCTCTCCTCACTCAAGTTCGCATTCTCTATGGCCATAATTTCCGCATGCATAACCGCTCGCTGCAGTTCCTCACGCGCATTATGCCCACGACCAATGATTTCTCCGTCCTTGACAATCACACAACCAATTGGAATTTCATCGTGTTCAAGAGCAATCTCAGCCTCTCTCAAGGCCTCTCTCATAAAGACTTCTTTTTCTTCAACTGTATAATTCATCAATTTCCCTTTTCCTACTTGTCAGTTTTATTATTATATCATGAATCTCAAGACAAAAAAAGCCACCGAATGCGGTGACTCTATAGGGAGATTATTATGAAAAAGAAAAGTTTAGGATATTTGTTACAACAAGTTAGGAGGTCTTCTTGTAACTGTCTATAGTATACCCGACCTATCTTAAACAAATCTTAAAAATCTCTTACGACCAAACACTTTCTAAAATATTTGTTTGTTCACGACCAGGACCTACTGAGAAAGTAGAGATACGAACACCAACCAATTCGCTCACACGACGAACATAGTTACGTGCATTTTCAGGAAGATCTTCTAAATTACGAACTCCAGTAATGTCTTCAGACCAACCTGGCAACTCTTCATAGATAGGCTTGCAACGCTTCAATTGCTCAAGACTAGCTGGATAGTAGTCAATACGTTGACCATCAAGATCGTAGGCTACACAGATTTTAACTGTATCCAAACCACTCAAAACATCAATAGAGTTCAATGAAAGGTTAGTAATACCAGAAACGCGACGGCTATGACGCATGACAACTGAATCAAACCAACCCACACGACGTGGACGACCAGTTGTTGTACCATATTCATGACCTACTTCACGGATACGTTCTCCCACTTCATCAAACAACTCCGTTGGGAAAGGTCCGTCTCCTACACGACTGGTATAGGCTTTACATACACCTACAACCTTGTCAATCTTACTTGGACCAACACCAGAACCAATGGTCACACCACCAGCTACAGGGTTTGACGACGTAACAAATGGATAAGTACCTTGGTCGATATCTAGCATAACACCTTGGGCACCTTCAAAAAGCACACGTTTACCGTTATCAAGCGCATCATTCAAAATGACAGATGTGTCTGTCACATATTTCTTGATTTGTTGACCATATTCGTAATATTCTTCAAAAATATCATCGAAAGCAATCGCTTTACTATCATACAATTTTTCAAAAAGACGATTCTTTTCAGCAAGGTTACGTTCTAAACGCTCACGGAAAATATCTTTATCCAAAAGATCTGCGATACGAATTCCCACACGAGCAGCCTTGTCCATATAAGCTGGACCAATTCCCTTAATTGTAGTACCAATCTTATTGTCACCTTTAGCTTCTTCTTGCAAGCGATCCAACTCGATATGATAAGGCAAAATAACATGCGCACGATCAGAAATACGCAAGTTATCAGTTGTTACACCTTCCTCATGAAGATAGCTCAACTCTTTTACAAGAGATTTAGGATTTACAACCATACCATTCCCAATAACAGAGATTTTTTCAGGGAAGAAAATCCCAGATGGAATCAAGTGCAACTTAAATTTCTTACCATCAATCACAATCGTGTGACCAGCATTATCACCACCTTGGTAACGCGCAATCACTTCTGCATTCGCTGAAAGGAAGTCTGTAATCTTCCCTTTACCTTCATCACCCCATTGGGTACCTACAACAACAACTGAAGTCATAATCTTGTCTGAGCCCTCAAGCTCTTCCTTTCTCACATACATGGCAGGAATCTCACCCGCAATTATATCTTACAATTTATTATAAGAAAAAATCGCCTTTTTATCAAGAAGAAACAATAGAAAGATTTGCTATTTCCAACTATTAAAAAATAATTTAGAAAAATTACCAGCTATTTATTGTTATATTGCCATAAAAAAGTAAGTTTGTTCGGAAATTTACTAAAATTACCTCAACAAGAAATAAAACCCCGATTCATTATCATCTTTTCAAGATACAAACGATAAGCAACACGATAATGGTAAACAATAAAATCCCTACGACGACAGATACCATATCGAACTAAATAATAAATCAAAAATTTAAAATGAAAATGTTCCCACTCCCAACTATCACCAAAGAAAGTAGCATACTCTTCTTCGATACTGTCATAGAAATCAGTCATCTGATCATAAATTCTTTGTAGCATAAATATATACTCCTTTTCTTTTTATAAGCTTATTCTAACAAAAAATTTTAATCATATATTATCAATTCCTGAATTGTTAAAATATCAAGCTCAACAAGATAAAAAATAGGAAAAGTTGACAGAATAGAATAAATATCTTATATCAAAAATAAACTATTAAATCCCAAAAAATAAAAAATTTCCTATAAATGATTGAAAAAATTATCCTTATTACAAATCATCCTGTACGGTTACCATTGCATTGAATCTTTCTCAGTTTAAGCTATAAAGTGATTGAATAGAAATGAAGCACTTAATAATTATTAAAAAGAAAAGTAACTATAATATTTGTAGTGGTTAAATCCCCTATGGATATTATGGAACCTATTTTAGGGTAGAAAAAATTCCATAAGATTTATAATGAAAAGCCACCAAACCATCATTACAAAGAATCATATGGAACAATTACACTTTATCACAAAATTACTAGACCTTACAGACCCTAATTTCTAAATTATGGATATCATCAATAGGGGGACACATAAGGAAATCATCGCTAAACTGGACTACGACGCCCCATCTTGCCCTGATTGCGGAAGTTAAATGAAGAAATATGACTTTCAAAAACATTCTAAGATTCCTTACCTCGAAACGACTGGTATGTCTACTAGAAATCTTCTAATAAAGCGACGTTTTAAGTGCTATCAGTGTTAGAAAATGATGGTAGCTGAGACTTCTATCGTCAAGAAAAATATCACTTGTCATTAGGGGCAAGACAGATTATTAATTACATAACAAAAAAAGAGGTCGAAACCTCCTTTAATTAACTACTCCGCCAGTAGGACTCGAACCTACGACATCATGATTAACAGTCATGCGCTACTACCAACTGAGCTATGGCGGAATAAAGCTAAGCGACTTCCATATCTCACAGGGGGCAACCCCCAACTACTTCCGGCGTTCTAGGGCTTAACTTCTGTGTTCG
>CAJNCF010000004.1 GCA_905221195.1 bacterium | reverse complement strand
ACCCCAACATATCATCAAAATCAAGGGGAAGACATTTCAACACTTTTAAGTGAATTGTATGCCAAACCTTTGTCAGAGCGCCATGTGGAATCGGATGGTCTAGTATTTGATCCAGCACAAATCATCAAACGTACAGCTAATGGTGTGGCAGTGCCCCACGGAGACCATTATCACTTTATCCCTTATTCACAAATGTCTGATTTAGAGCAGAAGATTGCTAGAATTATTCCGTTAAAAGGGCAAAATGGATTAAATCAAATTGGTACAGATATTAAACCTTTAGTATCAAAAGAAGTAGTACATAAGTTCTTAGGACAACCAATCAAAGCATATGGAAAAGGTTTAGATGGTAAGCCTTATGATACGAGTGATGGATATATATTTACCAAAGATTCAATTGATTCTGTTGATAAATCAGGTGTTATTGCTAAACACGGAGATCATTTCCATTATATGGGGTATGGTGAATTAGAACAATTCGAATTGGATGAGGTTGCTAAATGGATTCAAGAGACTGGTAAAAATCCAGATGACATCGTTTCTTCAGTTCACTCACATGAGAAAGAAAAACCAAAGTTTGATTATAAAAAAGTAACTGGTAAAGTTTCTAGAAATAGTAAAGTTGGTTATATAATTAATGAAGGTGGTAAAGATTATTTTTATTCACGTGAAGAACTCGATCTTACTCAAATAGCTTTTTCTGAGCAGGAACTAATGCTTAAAGATAAAGATAATTATCGTTATGATATTGTAGAAACAGAAGTTAAACCCAAATTAGCTGTGGATGTATCTAGCTTGCCTATGCATGCAGCGAATACTACATATGATACTGGAAGTTCCTTCATTATTCCACATATTGATCACATTCATGTCGTACCATATTCTTGGTTAAGTAGTGATCAAATAGCAACAATAAAATATGTAATGCAGCATCCTGATGTGCGTCCTGAAGTTTGGTCAAAACCAGGTCATGATGATGCTGGATCTGTCATTGCTAATGTAACGCCTCTTGAAAAACGTACTGGAATGCAAAACTGGCAAATTATCCATTCTGCAGAAGAAGTACAGAAAGCACTTAAAGAAGGCAAGTTTGCAACTCCAGATGGATATATTTTTGATCCTCAGGATGTATTGGCAAAGGGAACTTATATTTGGGCAGATAAATCTTTCAGTATTCCAAAAGCTAGTGGTGATTCATTGAGAAGTATCAATCAGTCTGATTTATCAGAGAAAGAGTGGAAACAAGCTCAAGAGTTGATAGCTAAAAGAAATGAAGGAAAAGAAACAACAAATGGTTCTTCAAATTCACATCTAGTTTCTTCAGATAAGAAATCGGAAACAAAGAAAGATGCAATGGATTCAAATAAAGTTGATGAACAACAAAAGGATAACAAATCTCAAAATGAGGCGGATGCGACTAGCAGCAATCCTTCAGTAGAAAAAGTTGGTAAAGAAGAAAAATCACATACAGAAAATAAAGCAGATGATTATGATGATATACCAGATTATGGATTAGATAAGGATACTTTAAAAAATCATATAAATCAAATAGCACAAATTGCTCAAATTGATTCTAAATATCTTATTTTTTCATCAGAAGGTGTTCAATTTTATAATAAGAATGGGGATTTAGTAACCTATGATATTAAAACTCTTAAGCAAATAAAACCTTAGAGTATTTTGACTAATGATAAACTGGTTGAAAGGACATTGTTCTACTTTTGGATAGAATAATGTCCTTTTATTTGTTAATAGATAGATGAAATTTTCTACTTTAAAAATGAAGCAAGGAATTTTAAAGTAATAATTTTATTCTCACTCACTAAAATTTCTTGACAGATAAACTTAAAAGAGGTAAACTATTTACTGGTTAATTAATTGGTTAAACAACCAGTTTAGGAAAAGCTCTTTAACCGAGAAAAAGAAGCTAAGAAATAGCTTCATCATTTATTGAAATGAGGAGTTTATGAAATTTAATAAAAAGTATATAGTAGCTGGATCAGCTGTTATCGTATCCTTGAGTCTTTGCGCCTATGCACTGAACCAGCATCGCTCGCAGGAAAATAAGGACAACAATCGTGTCTCTTATGTGGATGGTGGCCAGTCAAGTCAGAAAACTGAAAACTTGACGCCAAATCAGGTCAGCCAAAAAGAAGGAATTCAGGCTGAGCAAATTGTTATTAAGATTACAGATCAGGGCTATGTGACGTCACACGGTGACCACTATCATTACTATAACGGAAAAGTTCCTTATGATGCCCTCTTTAGTGAAGAACTTCTGATGAAGGATCCAAACTACCAACTTAAGGATGGAGATATTGTCAATGAAGTCAAGGGTGGTTATATCATCAAGGTAGATGGAAAATATTATGTCTACCTAAAAGATGCAACCCATGCTGATAATGTTCGAACCAAAGATGAAATTAACCGTCAAAAACAAGAACATATCAAAGATAATGAGAAGGTCGGCTCTGATGTTGCTGTAGCAAGGTCTCAGGGACGCTATACGACAGATGATGGCTATGTCTTTAATCCAGCTGATATTATCGAAGATACGGGTGATGCTTATATCGTTCCTCACGGAGGACACTATCACTACATTCCAAAAAGTGATTTGTCTGCTAGCGAATTAGCAGCAGCCAAAGCATATTTATCAGGGAATACTACAGCTCTCAGTCAACCTTTATCAGTGACACCGAATAATGGTGTTACTGCAGCAGATGATGGTTATGTCTTTAACCCTAATGACATTGTCAGAGATACAGGTGATGCTTATATAGTAAGACATGGGGACCACTATCATTATATTCCTAAGTCATCTCTTAACAATCTCCCATCACACTCTAACACGGAAGAGGTAGGAAGTTCTTCTAGTTCTGTATTAAGTAATCCGTTACCACATGTCCACCATGATGACGAAGATGATCATGGTTTTGATGCTAATCGAATTATCAGTGAAGATTCAGAAGGATTTGTCATGACTCATGGTGACCACAATCATTACTTCTTCAAGAAAGATTTGACCCCTGAACAAATCAAGGCAGCTCAAGATCATTTGAAAGGTAAAACGCCAGTAACACCAAGTCCAGCACATGATGACGATGATGATCATGATGAAGAAGCACATGGTCATCACCATGACGAACATGGTCATGGTTTTGATGCTGATAGAGTCATTAGTGAAGATGCGGCAGGCTTTGTCATGACTCATGGTGACCACAATCATTACTTCTTTAAGAAAGATTTGACACCAGAACAAATCAAGGCGGCGCAAGATCATTTGAGAGGTAAAACGCCAGTAACACCAAGTCAAGCACATGATGACGATGACGATCATGATGAAGATGCACATGGTCATCACCATGACGAACATGGTCATGGTTTTGATGCTGATAGAGTCATTAGTGAAGACGCTGCTGGTTTCATCATGACCCATGGTGACCACAATCATTACTTCTTTAAGAAAGATTTGACACCAGAACAAATCAAGGCAGCACAGGATCATTTGAGAGGTAAAACGCCAGTAACACCAAGTCCAGCACATGATGATGACGATGACGATCATGATGAAGATGCACATGCACATGGTCATCACCATGACGAACATGGTCACGGCTTTGATGCAGATAAAGTCATTAGTGAAGATGCGGCAGGATTTGTTATGTCACACGGTGACCACAATCATTACTTCTTTAAGAAAGATTTGACACCAGAACAAATCAAGGCAGCGCAAGATCATTTGAAAACACATCATGATGCAGAGCCTGTTCAACCACTTGCAAAATCTGTTGAATTATTCTCTAAAGATGCTAGTGATGAAGAAAAAATAGCTTATATTTCGAAGACCTATGGTGTTCCACTTGAAGCTATTAGAATTTCAAATGGATTCTTTGTATTTGGTAATCCAGATCAAGCCTACGATCCAACTCATATTCATCCATATGCTGTTCGTAAGGAACATGTTCGACTTCCACTCCAAACTGGCAATCCAGAACTTGATTTCTTGAATGAGCTCTATACTACTGCCTTACGTGATGGTGTGTCTCCTTATAGCTTACAGGTAGAAAATGGTAGTTTTGTGATTCCTCATGGTGACCACAATCACTACATCAAGGTTCAAACCAAGGGCTATGAAGTAGCTTTGAAAAATAAAATTCCAGCTCTCCAATCCAACTATCAACCTGGAGCTTTTGATGAAAAAGTAGTCTTAGCTAAAGTAGATCAACTTCTAGCTGAAAGTAGAACGATTTACCAAGATCAACCTATTAAACAAAGACAAATTGAGTTGGCTTTGGGTCAATTTACTGAGAGTATGAAGAAACTTGCAACCAACTCGACTGCGGGTTATCTTGCAAGACTTGACCTCTTTGATAAGCAATATATCCATATTGATGGAAGTGTCAAACCAGTCGAAACAAGTGCATTAGACAAGAAGTATCAGGCCTTGATTGATAAAATCAATACACTAGATACTGATAGCTATGGACTTCCGAAAAAAGACCTTCTAGTTCGACTCCAAGAAGCTAAGTTGGCTAAAGATGAAGCTGGTTTAGCAGCGGTTGAATCACAACTTCAAGCTCTTCAAGACTTTAATGATCGTACTGGTGATACAACAGTGGAATACATCAAGTACTTCTATGAACATGTAAATGATGGTCGTTTAAGCGATGAACTTCGTAATAAAGTAGCTAATTTGACTTTTACTTTATATCAATCCCAATCCTTCCGTAAGGCTGTGGACTTGAATAAACTTTTCCCAAGCATTTATCAAACAAAACAAGAAGTAGAAGAGGCTTTGAAAAATCAACCAACTTCTGCAAAAGTAAATGAAACAGTTTTAGATAAAGAAAAAGTTGATAGTCAATCTGCTAAGCAAGCAATTTATGAATTCCTGAAAGAACTCTATCCTGATCTTAAGAAAGAGGAACATGCTAATCATGTTAGCAAAGAGCAAGTTGAAACTATCTTAACTAAAGCAGAGCAATTCTTAGCTCAAGTTAAAGAAGTAGGAATCAGACAATCCTTGGCAGAAGAAGTAGAAAATCTAAAAGTTGCAGCTAGCAAGGCTGATGCAGATTTGGATGAAATCAATGTCCAAGTTAAAGATCTCTTGACACGTATTGTAGCTACTCTGCAAAAAGAGAAAGAGACTGCGCAACAAGATCCACAAATAATTAATCTACATAAACAACTCTATGGATATATCAACTCATTACATAAGTATTTAGAAGATAACAATGGTTCAAATGAAGAATTTGAAAAAGTTGATAAACTATTCGAACAGCTTGATACTGATGTGAAAAATAGTGATAAGGAAGCTTTACTTGAATTAGCGAAAACAATAGTAGCCTTGACTCAAGAAATCAAGTCAAAATCAAGAGCAAGTGAAGAAACAACTTCAGCAACAAATGCTAAATCGAATGCTGATAGCACAAGTGCAGAGAATCAACCAATTGCAAGTCCAGCAACCGAAGCACCAGTAGCATCTGAATCTAACAGTGATAATGCAAGGGACGAAAGCAAACCAAGCAACACAAGAGATTCTAAACCTGCTGAATCAACTTCAGAAAAGAAAACAACTGAATCTGTAACAAATACTGGAAATCAAGAAAAACCAGCAGAATAAAAAGAAAGGCGAAGTAGCTGAGCTACCTCGTCTTTTTTAGTCTTTATAAGCGACGATACCAATGATGGTATCAACTGCACGTTCCATAGTCTGAAGGCTGACGTATTCAAAACGTCCATGCATGTTTTCCCCACCAGCAAAGATATTTGGAGTAGGGATTCCCATGAAAGAAATTTTAGAGCCGTCTGTTCCACCACGGATTGGTTCAATAATAGGCGTGATTCCTAGGTCTTCCATAACAGCTTTGGCAATGGTAATTGGCGTCATATCTTTCTCAATGACTTCTTTCATATTGTAGTACTGATCTGTCAAATTGAGAGTGACACGGTCACTACCAAGTTCTTGATTCATCTTATCAACGATAGACTGCATAGTTGCTTTACGCGCTTCAAAGGCATCTTTTTCAAAATCGCGAATAATGTAGCTTGCACGGGCCTCCTCAACACTACCTGTCACATCCATAAGATGATAGAAACCTTGGTAACCTTCTGTCAACTCAGGACGGTCATTCTCTGGAAGTTGATTATGAAAATCAATTGCTAGCTGTAGGGCGTTGACCATTTGCCCTTTGGCAGTACCAGGGTGGACATTACGTCCTTGGAAATGCAATTCAGCCCCAGCTGCTGAAAAAGTCTCGTATTGAAGTTCCCCTAGGGGGCCACCATCTACAGTATAGGCAAAATCCACATCAAAATCTTCTGCATCAAATTTATTAGCACCAACACCGATTTCCTCATCTGGACCAAAACCAACACGAATCTCACAGTGTTTGATTTCAGGATGAGCAGTCAGATATTCAATGGCAGTCATAATTTCAGCAATTCCAGACTTGTCATCAGCACCTAGTAAGGTTGTTCCATCTGTTGTGATGAGCGTTTGTCCTGGATATTTCTCTAGACTCTTAAAGTCAGCTGGATCCAGTTTGAAACCAGAATTCCCTAGTTCAATCACACCACCATCGTAGTTTTCAATCACCTGTGGATTAATTCCTTCGGCATTAAAATCAGCAGTATCCATGTGGGAAATAAAGCCAATCTTACGTGTTAAAGACGGATCATTAGCTGGCAATGTCCCAATCGCAAAACCATTTGGTAGATAATAAACATTTTGTAATCCAACACGTTTCATTTCTGGAATCAGGACATTGGTTGCGAAATCAACCTGACTCTGCGTACTTGGAGTAGTAGTAGAGTGTTCATCAGAGCGCGTGTTGACCTTAACGTAGGTTAAGAAACGTTCCAAGAGATTTGGGTAAGTCATAAAAAAACTCCTTTTGAATTCATTTTTTCCATTGTATCATAGAAAGAAGAGAAAAACAAAAACAGAAGAGTGAGAATGTCACTATCTTGGCGTTTACTTATTAGTAGATAAATGATAAAATAAAATTGATAAAAACATCACAAGGAAGTAGTTATGAAAAAAGCAATTTTAATGATGACTTTCGGTTCGCCAGAAGAGATTACCTTTGAAGGTGTGGCTGATTTTTTCACAAATATTCGTCGTGGAGTGAGACCTCAAGACCACGAGATTCAAACTCTCTATGATAATTATGTACGAATTGGAGGCACACCTCTGCAAAAAATTACCCGTGAAGAGGTTGCCTTGGTTGAATCTAGGCTAGGTAATGAATACAGTGTCTACTTTGCTAATAAGTTTTCCAGTCCCTTTATTCCAGATGTGATTGGTCAGATGGAAGCAGACGGCATTGAACAGTGTATTTGCTTGATTTTGGAGCCTCATTATTCTTTCTATTCTGTCATGGGATACGAGAAATTTTTAGAAAGCAAACAAATTCAATTTTTGGTCATTAAGGACTGGTATCAAGAAGAAGCTCTCTTAAACTATTGGGCAGATGAAATTGATAAGATTTTAAAAGAAGAAGTAAAGCAGGATAGCTTTAAAGTCATCTTTTCAGCCCACAGTGTGCCCATTTTTGCCTTGGATTTTGGTGACCCATATATTGACCAAATTTTCGAAAATAGCCAGCTAGTCGCTGAAAAACTAGGTTTGAATTCGGAGCAATATACTAACACTTGGCAAAGTGAAAGTGATATCGGTATCCCATGGATTAAACCAGATGTTTTGGAGTATCTCAGAGAACAGAAAGAACATCCAGACCATTATATTTTTGTTCCTATCAGCTTCATCAGCGAGCATATTGAAGTCTTGTTTGATAACGATGTGGAATGTTATGACTTATGTCAGGAATTTGGGGTAAACTACCATCGTCCACCAATGCCAAATACGGATTCTCGCTTGATTGATGCCTTGGTCAATACCGTCAGAGCCAATGAAAATCAAGAGTTTAAGGAATTTCTTCCAGAAGAAGAAACCTTTGATGAATTAGTTCCTTCAGATGAGACGAAAAACATTTTGGCCGAATCTCAAGATTTACAAATGCCAGAATTTGTGAAAAAACTGATTGAGAAAAAAGGTCGTGAAAATGTTAAGATGCCTTATCTTATCAAGAAAATGCTTGAGAAAGCAGGTAAGTTACCGAAAGAGTAAAGAAAAAGGATTTAGCTTTGTGCTAGATCCTTTTAATCGATTATTTTTTCTCAAGAAGAGCTTTGATTTCTTGAAGTACTTCCAACTCAGTTGGAGCAGCTGGAGCTTCCTCTGTAACTTCTTCTTTCTTAGTAAGGCTTTGAGCTTTTTCCATAGCTTTAATAACAAAGAAGAGGACAGTACCTACAACAAGGAAGTTGATAATAGCACTCAAGAATTTACCATATGTAACACCATTCCATGCAAGCTCAGCGATGTTTTGTACTTTCGCAGCTTCCAAGGCTGGATTCAATAGAAGTGGAGTGATGATATCATTAACAAAAGAAGTAACGATAGCACCAAAGGCAGAGGCAATGATCACACCGACAGCAAGGTCAACAACATTACCACGAAGCAAAAATGCTTTAAGATCTTTTAACATTTTCATTTTCCCTTTCAAAAAATTTTTACTCTTAATTATATATTAATTAAGAAGAGCATGCAAGATATATGCTCAAAAATTTTCTATTTTTTTAAAAATAAAAGCCTTACTAAAAATGTAATTGAGGATAATTATCAAGACTTGTGCAAGAACTGTTTCAATACTATTAATCTTATCAAGATTTCCATTTACGAACTGACCAATAATATTAGGAAACTGAGTTACAAAGAGAAAAGTTAAAAACAAGTCTAACAGTAAAGTAGAAAGGCGGGCAAGAATAAATTTCACTAAACGTCTTGGCCAATTCTGCCTAGCTTGCTTAAATACAATCCTATCATTTGTGATAAAGGCAAAGAGGATACCGATAATATTTGCTAAAGCAGTAGCGAGGAGTTCTTTATGAGTTAGCTGATAAATGACTAATCGCGAGAGAATAGAAACTAGAGTTGTCGCAAAGCCAAAGAAGAAATAGGCAAAAATCTCATTGTTAAAAATTTTTTGAATACATTTTTCCATGTTTTAAGTATAGCACAAAGCAAGTTATTGTGCTATACTAGTAAGGTTGAATGAATCAACCCTTGGTGCTTAGCTTCTTTCACCAAGCATATTACACGCGGACAACCGCCAAAGGAGAAAAGATGAAAAAATTAACTATTCGTGACGTAGCAGATATTGCAATCGTTGCTGCTATCTATGTCGTTTTGACTGTCACACCGCCCCTAAATGCCATTAGCTATGGTGCTTATCAGTTTCGTATTTCAGAAATGATGAACTTTATGGCTTTTTACAATCCCAAGTACATCATTGGAGTTACCATCGGTTGTATGATTGCTAATTTCTTTAGCTTCGGACTCCTAGATGTCTTTGTTGGTGGCGGATCAACCCTAGTATTCCTCAGTCTAGGTGTTTGGCTTTTTGCAAAATACAGTAAAGATTACCTCTTTAACGGATTAATTCGAAAAGATCATTTCTTCTTTTCAATCCTCTTTTCAATTTCCATGTTTACTATCGCTGCAGAGTTGAATATTGTAGCGCAATTACCATTTTTCCTTACTTGGTTTACAACAGGAATCGGTGAATTTGCCTCATTGATTATTGGAGCGATTATTATCGGTAAAATTGGTCGTCGAATCGATTTAAGCAAATAGAAGAAGACAAGCTGGGTAACTCTTACCTGGCTTTTTCTTATAGAAAATATCTAAGGAAACTTGACAAGATTTTCTAACTGTAGTATACTTTTCAAGTAAGCTGATTTAGCTCAGTTGGCAGAGCGCATCCATGGTAAGGATGAGGTCGCCGGTTCAATCCCGGCAATTAGCATTAAAAAGACAGAAAAGCCCTTGATATACAAGGGTTTTTGTTATGTCTGCTCCAAATCTGCCCTAAATTTTTCAAAGATATTTCTTATACACCTGTGTAAATAAAACTAATACTCAATGAAAATCAAAGAGCAAATTAGGAAGCCAGCCGCAGGCTGCTCAAAGGACTGCTTTGAGGTTGTAGATAAGACTGTCGAAGTCAGTCACACATATATGATAAGGCGACGCTGACGTAGTTTGAAGAGATTTTCGAAGAGTATAAAGAGTTTCGTATGTTGACAAAAGTCATTATCTTTAGTAGAATAATAGATGCGATGAGTCGATAGGTAGTCTTTGGACTACTATTGAGCATAAGGAGGTCATAACGCAGGAGCGGACCTTGATGAGTTGTGTGAACCTGCTCATCACATGAAGATGCCTCTTAGTCCTTAGTCTAGCGACTGGGGATTTTTATTTTCCAAAAAATGATGAAAAAGCTTTGCAATTCATGGAAAAAGTAGTATAATACATCTATTATAGAAATTTTTAGAAAATTCCAAAAGAGGTTATTTATGGGATATACAGTTGCTGTAGTTGGCGCGACAGGTGCTGTCGGTGCTCAGATGATAAAAATGTTGGAAGAATCAACACTTCCAATCGATAAAATTCGTTTACTTGCTTCTGCTCGTTCAGCAGGCAAGACTTTGAAATTTAAAGATCAAGATATTACAATTGAAGAAACGACTGAAACAGCTTTTGAAGGAGTTGACATTGCTCTCTTTTCAGCAGGTGGTTCTACATCAGCTAAGTATGCACCATACGCAGTTAAAGCTGGAGCGGTAGTGGTTGATAACACATCTTATTTCCGTCAAAATCCAGACGTACCATTGGTTGTTCCAGAAGTAAATGCTCACGCACTTGATGCCCACAATGGGATTATTGCTTGCCCTAACTGTTCAACAATCCAAATGATGGTGGCTCTTGAGCCAGTTCGCCAAAAATGGGGCTTGGACCGTATCATCGTTTCAACTTACCAAGCAGTCTCTGGTGCTGGTATGGGTGCGATTCTTGAAACACAACGTGAACTTCGTGAAGTCTTGAATGATGGTGTGAAACCACGTGATTTGCATGCGGAAATCTTGCCTTCAGGCGGTGACAAGAAACATTATCCTATCGCCTTTAACGCTCTTCCACAAATCGATGTCTTCACTGACAATGATTACACTTACGAAGAGATGAAGATGACTAAGGAAACTAAGAAAATCATGGAAGATGACAGCATTGCAGTATCTGCAACATGTGTGCGTATTCCAGTCTTGTCAGCTCACTCTGAGTCTGTTTACATCGAAACAAAAGAAGTGGCTCCAATCGAAGAAGTAAAAGCAGCTATTGCGGCCTTCCCAGGTGCTGTTCTTGAAGATGATGTAGCTCATCAAATCTATCCGCAAGCCATCAATGCAGTTGGTTCACGTGATACCTTTGTTGGTCGTATCCGTAAAGACTTGGATGCTGAAAAAGGAATTCACATGTGGGTTGTTTCAGATAACCTTCTCAAAGGTGCTGCTTGGAACTCAGTTCAGATTGCAGAAACTCTTCATGAACGTGGATTGGTTCGTCCAACAGCTGAATTGAAATTTGAATTAAAATAGTCATATCGTTTAGGAGTTCAGATGAACTCCTTCTTTGAAATAGAGAGGTGTTTCTCATGTCTTATCAAGATTTAAAAGAGTGTAAAATCATCACGGCCTTCATTACTCCTTTTCACGAGGATGGTTCTATCAACTTTGATGCCATTCCAGCCTTGATTGAGCATTTATTGGCCCATCACACAGATGGCATTCTCCTAGCTGGAACGACTGCAGAGAGTCCAACCTTGACCCACGATGAAGAGTTAGAACTCTTTGCAGCTGTACAAAAGATTGTTAATGGACGTGTTCCTTTGATTGCGGGTGTAGGGACAAATGATACTCGTGACTCGATCGAGTTTGTCAAAGAAGTAGCGGAATTTGGCGGCTTTGCTGCTGGACTTGCTATTGTACCTTACTACAACAAGCCTTCTCAAGAAGGGATGTACCAGCACTTTAAAGCTATTGCAGATGCTTCTGACCTACCAATTATTATCTATAACATTCCAGGGCGTGTGGTTGTCGAATTGACTCCAGAAACCATGCTTCGTTTAGCTGACCATCCAAATATCATCGGTGTTAAAGAATGTACTAGCTTAGCTAATATGGCTTACTTGATTGAGCATAAGCCAGAAGAGTTCTTGGTCTATACTGGTGAGGATGGTGATGCTTTTCATGCCATGAACCTTGGTGCAGATGGGGTTATTTCTGTTGCATCTCATACAAATGGGGATGAAATGCATGAGATGTTTACTGCCATTGCAGAAAGCGATATGAAGAAAGCTGCAGCTATTCAGCGTAAATTCATTCCTAAAGTCAATGCCCTCTTCTCTTATCCAAGTCCTGCTCCTGTTAAGGCAGTTCTGAACTACATGGGATTTGAAGCTGGACCAACTCGTCTACCTCTTGTTCCAGCACCAGAAGAAGATGCCAAACGCATTATCAAGGTTGTTGTAGATGGCGACTACGAAGCAACTAAGGCAACTGTAACAGGTGTTTTAAGACCAGATTATTAATTAAGACTATAAAATCCATGACCGCAAGAATGATCATGGATTTTTCTTATTTTCCTAAACAGAATTGGCTAAAGAGTTGGGTAATGAGTTCATCTGGAGCAGCATCCCCTGTGATTTCTCCGAGGATTTCCCAAGTACGGGTCAAGTCAACTTGAAGCAAGTCAACTGGCATACCTAGTTCCAGCCCTTCATTAACAGCCTGTAAGCTTTCGACTGCTTTTTCAATCAAGGAAATATGACGGGCATTTGATAGGTAGGTTGCATCTTGCTCAACCAAACCAGCATTTTCAAAGAAGAGGTTGTTGATTTTCTCTTCAATCTTATCGATATTTTGATTTTTAAGAACTGAAATACGGATGACATCTTCAGGAAGTTCCGAAGTTTCAATCGCTTCAGGCAGGTCTGTTTTGTTAAGCAGAATAATGCGATTAGTATCTTGGCTGACTTCTAAGAGTTGACGATCTTGGGCGGTCAGTGATTCACTGGCATTTAACACTAGTAGCACTAAGTCAGCTTCTTTGAGGGCTTTTTTCGAGCGCTCGACACCGATTTGTTCTACAATGTCATCTGTTTCACGAATACCGGCTGTATCAATCAATTTGAGAGGTATTCCATTGATGTTGACGTATTCTTCGATGACATCACGGGTGGTACCGGCGATGTCGGTTACGATGGCCTTGTCTTCACGCAAGAGGTTGTTGAGCAGGCTGGATTTTCCAACGTTGGGACGGCCGATGATAGCAGTTGAAATTCCCTCACGAAGGATTTTGCCACGACGTGCTGTTCGAAGCAGATTGGTTAATAATTGCTCAAACTCCATAGTTTTTTCACGGACAACAGCAGTAGTAACTTCCTCAACATCGTCATACTCAGGATAATCAATATTAACCTCGACTTGGGCAAGTGTATTGAGGATTTCTTGACGGGTATTATTGATTAGATCAGAAAGGGAACCATCTAGTTGTTTGACAGCAATGTTCATAGCCTTGTCTGTCTTGGCACGGATGATATCCATCACAGCCTCAGCCTGTGTCAAGTCCACACGACCGTTTAGGAAGGCACGTTTTGTAAATTCACCAGGTTCTGCCAATCGAGCTCCTTCACGGATAGCTAGCTGGAGAATTTCATTGGTTACCGCAATCCCACCGTGGGTGTTAATCTCGATAATATCCTCACGAGTAAAGGTCTTTGGAGATTTCATGGCCCCAACCATAACCTCGTCCATGACCTTACCAGTTTGAGGGTCAACGATGTGGCCATAGTTAAGCGTGTGGCTAGCAACCTGATTCAAGTCTTTTCCTTTAAAAATCTTTTGCGCAATGGCAAAACTTTCTGTTCCGCTCAAGCGGACAATACCAATAGCTCCTTCGCCTAGTGGAGTAGAGATAGCAGCGATGGTATCAAATTCACGTGTAATCATAATGTTTCCTTTAATTAATAGCTCTTTTATTGGGATATTCCAATTCTCTTTTCAAATTGTAACAAATTTAGACTATTTCTTCAATGGATGCTACTTGGAGATTGAAAAAGCCTAAGCATTTCTGCTTAAGCTAGCTTATTTGGTGCGCATTTCCCCTTGTGGGAAATAAGTTCCTTCTGGCATGTCGTTGATGATGACATGGACAGCAGATTGAGGGGCTCCAGTGTTACGGACAACAGCTTCCGTTACTTCCTTAGCTAGAGCTTTCTTTTGCTCGAGCGTGCGTCCTTCAAATAAATCGATGCGTACAAATGGCATAATAGCTTCCTCCACTAGTTTTTGATTTCTTCTATTTTACCACATTTTGCCGTTTAAAGCTTAAGAAAATTATGATATACTAGAATGTAGCAAAAATTTAGAAATGGACGTGAAGCAAGAAACATGGCACAGTTGTATTATCGTTATGGGACCATGAACTCTGGTAAAACCATTGAGATTCTCAAGGTGGCCTATAACTATGAGGAGCAAGGAAAAGGTGTTGTCATTATGACCTCGGCTCTGGATACGCGTGACGGTGTTGGCTATGTGTCGAGTCGAATTGGCATGAAACGCCCTGCCCTTGCGATTGAGGAAACGACGGATATCTTTGGCTATATCCGAGACTTACCAGAAAAGCCTTACTGTGTTTTGGTCGATGAAGCCCAGTTTCTCAAGCGTCACCATGTTTACAATCTAGCTCGTGTTGTTGATGAGTTAGACATACCTGTCATGGCTTTTGGCTTGAAAAATGACTTTCGTAATGAACTGTTCGAAGGTTCCAAATATCTCTTGCTTTTAGCAGACAAGATCGACGAAATCAAGACCATTTGTCAGTACTGTAAGAAAAAGGCGACCATGGTGTTGCGTACTCAGGATGGATTGCCCGTTTATGATGGTGAGCAGATCCAAATCGGTGGAAATGAAACCTATATCTCGGTTTGCCGTAAACATTATTTTGCGCCTGAAATCAATAAGGAGAATGAAGAAAAATGAACATCTATGATCAACTACAAGCTGTAGAAGACCGTTATGAAGAATTAGGAGAATTGCTGAGTGACCCTGATGTCGTTTCAGACACCAAACGTTTTATGGAGCTTTCAAAAGAAGAGGCTTCAACTCGTGATACGGTGACAGCCTACCGTGAGTACAAACAAGTCCTTCAAAACATCGTTGATGCTGAAGAAATGATTAAGGAATCAGGCGGAGATGCTGACTTGGAAGAAATGGCCAAGCAAGAGCTCAAAGATGCCAAGGCTGAAAAAGAAGAATACGAAGAAAAACTAAAAATCTTGCTCCTTCCAAAGGATCCAAACGATGACAAGAATATCATCCTTGAAATCCGTGGAGCGGCTGGCGGAGATGAAGCAGCACTTTTTGCTGGGGATTTGCTAACTATGTACCAAAAGTATGCGGAAGCCCAAGGGTGGCGCTTTGAAGTCATGGAGGCCTCTATGAACGGCGTAGGTGGTTTCAAAGAAGTGGTTGCCATGGTTTCTGGTCAGTCAGTTTATTCTAAACTCAAGTATGAGTCTGGTGCTCACCGTGTGCAACGTGTCCCTGTGACAGAAAGCCAAGGCCGTGTTCATACCTCGACAGCGACAGTTCTTGTCATGCCTGAAGTGGAAGAAGTTGAATATGATATTGATCCAAAAGACCTTCGTGTTGATATCTACCACGCATCTGGTGCTGGTGGACAGAACGTCAATAAGGTTGCTACTGCCGTGCGTATCGTTCACTTGCCAACCAATATCAAGGTTGAGATGCAGGAAGAACGTACCCAGCAGAAGAACCGTGAGAAGGCCATGAAAATCATTCGTGCGCGTGTTGCTGACCACTTTGCTCAGATTGCACAAGATGAACAAGACGCTGAGCGTAAGTCGACAATCGGTACTGGTGACCGTTCAGAACGGATCCGAACTTATAACTTCCCACAAAACCGTGTCACAGATCACCGTATCGGCTTAACCCTCCAAAAACTAGATACGATTTTATCTGGTAAATTGGACGAAGTTGTGGATGCCTTGGTTCTTTATGACCAAACACAAAAATTAGAAGAATTAAACAAATAATGAAATTAGCTCAATTATTTTCAGATTTTGAAGAAGAGTTGATAAGACAAGGAGAGGAAGCAGAAAGCCTCTCTTTTGTCTATCGTAGCCTGAAAAATCTATATTTTACTGACTTTGTTTTTGCCCTCCAGCAGGAAGTGACGGAAGAGGAAGAACTATTTGTAAACGGAATTTTCCAACAGTTAGTAGCTCATAAACCGGCCCAGTACATCATTGGACAGGCAGATTTTTATGGAATGCAGTTAAAAGTTGATGAGCGGGTTTTGATTCCTCGTCCAGAGACAGAGGAGTTGGTTGAGCTTATCCTTGCTGAAAATCCTGAGACGAATCTTTCAGTTCTAGATATTGGAACAGGTAGTGGAGCTATTGCTCTTGCCTTAGCAAAAAATAGACAAGATTGGTCAGTGACAGCAGCAGATATTTCCCAAGATGCTTTAGATTTAGCTAGCGAAAATGCTAACAATCAAAAGTTTAATATATTTTTTAAAAAATCTGATTGTTTTGCAGAAATTTCTGAAAAATATGATATAATTGTATCCAATCCACCCTATATCTCTCGTGAAGATGAGTCAGAGGTCGGTTTGAATGTTTTGCATTCAGAACCTCATCTAGCTCTCTTTGCAGATGAGGATGGCCTAGCTATTTACCGTAGAATTGCGGAAGATGCAAAAGACTATCTCACAGATGGTGGTAAGATTTACCTTGAAATTGGATACAAGCAAGGTCAAAGTGTTCCTGAACTTTTTAGGAAACATCTTCCTGAAAAGCGAGTTCGAACACTCAAGGATCAATTTGGTCAAGATAGGATGGTCGTGGTTGATGATGGACAGGATTAAACAAGAGTTGGAAAATGGTGGAGCTGTCGTTCTGCCTACGGAGACAGTTTACGGTCTCTTTGCCAAGGCTTTAGACGAAAAAGCAGTTGACCATGTTTACCAACTCAAACGTCGCCCTAGAGACAAGGCACTCAATCTAAATATCGCCTCTTTAGAGGACATCTTGTACTTTTCAAAGAATCAGCCAATTTATCTACAAAAACTTGTAGAGACCTTTTTACCAGGTCCCTTGACCATTATCCTTGAAGCCAATGACCGAGTTCCCTATTGGGTTAATTCTGGTCTTGCAACGGTGGGATTTCGGATGCCCAGTCACCCCATTACACTGGATTTGATTCGAAAGACAGGTCCATTGATTGGGCCGTCTGCCAATATTTCAGGTCAGGCAAGTGGTGTGACATTTGATCAAATTATAGAGGATTTTGCCCAAGAAGTTTTGGGTCTGGAAGACGATGCTTTTCTAACTGGACAGGATTCAACTATTTTGGACTTGTCTAGAGACAAGGTGAAAATCTTACGCCAAGGGGCGATTAAGCGAGAAGATATTCTTGCACAGTTGCCAGAGATTTCTTTTGAGGAGGAATGAGATGCTAAGAAATTTAAGAGAAACTGATGTGAAAGCCATTTGTGAAATTAACCAAGAAGCCTTAGGCTATTCTTTTAGTCCAGAGGACACAGCTAGTCAACTAGCTAGACTATCTAAGGATTCCCATCATTTCCTACTTGGCTATGAGGATGAAGTCAGTCATGTCCTACTTGGATATGTGCATGCTGAAGTTTACGAATCCCTCTATTCCAGAGCAGGATTTAATATCTTAGGCTTAGCGGTTTCACCTCAAGCACAAGGGCAAGGTATCGGTAAAAGCTTATTACAAGGGTTGGATCAAGAAGCAAAAAGACGTGGCTATGGGTTTATTCGCTTAAACTCTGCCGATCATCGTCTGGGTGCTCATGCATTTTATGAAAAAGTTGGTTATACTTGTGATAAAATGCAGAAACGGTTTATTCGCATCTTTTAGTTTATTTTCTTATTGTAAAAACAAACTAGAGGACCAGTCACACTATAAAGGAGAAGACCTATGATTTTTGACAAAGATGATTTTAAAGCATACGATGCTGATCTCTGGAATGCTATTGCCAAAGAAGAAGAACGCCAACAAAACAACATTGAGTTGATTGCTTCGGAAAACGTAGTTTCCAAGGCTGTTATGGCAGCTCAAGGGTCTATCTTGACGAATAAATATGCCGAAGGTTACCCAGGCCGCCGTTACTATGGTGGGACTGATGTGGTAGACGTGGTGGAAAGTCTAGCTATTGAACGTGCAAAAGAAATTTTTGGTGCTAAATTCGCCAATGTTCAACCTCACTCAGGAAGCCAAGCCAACTGTGCGGCTTACATGGCCTTGATTGAGCCAGGGGATACCGTTATGGGGATGGATTTGGCAGCAGGTGGACACTTGACTCACGGAGCTCCTGTTAGCTTCTCTGGTCAAACCTACAACTTTGTTTCTTACAGTGTTGACCCTGAAACGGAACTCTTGGACTTTGATGCTATCTTGAAACAAGCCCAAGAAGTCAAACCAAAATTGATCGTAGCAGGTGCTTCAGCCTATTCTCAAATTATCGACTTCTCAAAATTCCGTGAAATCGCAGATGCTGTTGGGGCTAAGCTTATGGTCGATATGGCCCATATCGCTGGTTTGGTGGCAGCTGGTCTTCACCCAAGTCCAGTGCCATACGCTCACATCACAACAACAACGACCCACAAAACCCTTCGTGGTCCACGTGGTGGTTTGATTTTGACTAATGATGAGGAACTAGCTAAGAAAATCAATTCAGCAATTTTCCCAGGTATTCAGGGCGGTCCTTTGGAGCATGTTGTTGCAGCTAAGGCTGTTTCCTTCAAAGAAGTTTTGGATCCAGCCTTCAAAGAATACGCTATCAATGTTATCAAAAACAGCAAGGCTATGGCAGATGTCTTCTTGCAAGACCCTGATTTCCGTATCATTTCTGGAGGAACTGAAAACCACCTCTTCCTAGTAGATGTAACTAAGGTTGTAGAAAACGGAAAAGTTGCTCAAAACTTGCTGGATGAAGTCAATATTACTCTAAATAAAAACTCAATCCCATACGAAAGCTTGTCACCATTTAAGACAAGTGGTATTCGTATCGGATCTGCAGCTATTACTGCACGTGGATTTGGTGAAGAAGAAAGCCGTAAAGTGGCTGAACTCATCATCAAAACCCTTAAGAATGCAGGAAATGAAGTTGTCTTAGAAGAAGTGAGAAGCGATGTCAAAGCATTGACAGATGCCTTCCCATTATACGAGGACTAAAAATTTTATGGACATTTATATTAAGAAAGCTATTATTCACCAGTTCAGCCCAGATGATACTGAACTGTTTCTAGCGGATAAGTTTCTCAATATCACTCCAAAAATCGAAGAATACCTGCGGAAAAAAATTGAACGTGTGTATTCAGATGAAGCCAAGACTGGGATTTTCGAAGAAGAAAATCCCTTCTTCAATCACATCACAGACGATTTGTTGGAGACATCAGTAAAGCTGGCTAATCTCTGGAAAGAGGAGTTCAGCATTTCTGAAAATCTCAAGACCAATGACTTGATTTTTGTGCAATTTTCTAAAGAAGGTGTAGAACATTTTGCTTTCTTACGAATTGCCCTGAGAGAGACCTTGACCCACCTCGGAGGAGAAGTTGATAACCCAATCAAGCTGACTCAGAATAACCTGCCTGGATTTGGTACGGGTGCTGATGAGGCCTTGGTGGTTAATCTTCAGAGTCGTAAATATCACTTGATTGAAAAACGAATCAAGTACAACGGGGCTTTCTTGAACTATTTTTCAGAAAATCTTCTTGCCGTCGCCCCTAAAATTTCACCCAAGAAATCTATCAAGGAATTAGAAAAAACGGCTCAGAGAATTGCTGAGACTTTTAACACAGATGATTTTCAATTTCAATCTAAGGTCAAATCAGCGATTTTTAACAATCTGGAAGAAAGCAATGAATTGTCACCTGAAAAATTAGCAAATGACCTTTTCGACAATAATCTAACGGCTCGTTTGAGCTTTATTGACCAAGTCAAAGAAGCAGTGCCAGAGCCAGTTCAATTTGATGAAATTGATGCCAGTCGTCAGCTTAAAAAATTTGAAAACCAAAAACTTTCCTTGTCAAATGGAATTGAGCTCATCGTTCCCAATAACGTCTATCAAGACGCCGAGTCTGTTGAGTTTATCCAAAATGACAATGGAACCTACTCTATCTTAATCAAAAATATCGAGGATATTCAAAGTAAATAATGTTTAAACGAATTCGAAGAGTGCTTGTACTAGCAGTCTTCCTTTTTGCTGGCTATAAAGCTTACCGCGTTCACCAAGATGTCAAGCAAGTCATGACCTATCAACCCATGGTGAGAGAAATCTTGAGTGAAAAAGATACACCAGCAAACGAAGAGCTTGTGCTCGCTATGATTTATACAGAAACCAAAGGCAAAGAAGGCGACGTCATGCAGTCTAGTGAGTCTGCAAGTGGTTCAACCAACACCATCAATGATAATGTGTCTAGCATTCGGCAAGGTGTGCAAACTCTGACAGACAATCTCTATCTGGCCCAGAAGAAGGGGGTTGATGTCTGGACAGCTGTGCAAGCCTATAATTTTGGACCTGCCTATATCGATTTTATCGCCCAAAATGGCAAGGAAAATACCCTAGCACTGGCCAAACAGTACTCTCGTGATACGGTTGCTCCCTTGCTTGGCAATACCACTGGAAAGACTTATAGTTATATTCACCCTATTTCTATTTTTCACGGTGCCGAACTCTATGTAAATGGAGGAAACTATTACTATTCTAGACAGGTGCAACTCAACCTTTACATCATCAAATGTTTCACTCTCTTTTCAACATCTGGCTAGTCCAGGTGTTTTTGTTATAAGTTTTCTTTAAGATAGATATATTACTCTAGAAAAGTAAAGGAGGAAATTCCCTATGAGAAAGAAACTCTTTCTGACTAGTGCTGCGGTCTTGTGGGCAGTAACAGCTATGAATAGTGTCCATGCAGCAACAGATGTGCAAAAAGTTATCGATGAAACCTATGTCCAACCTGAATATGTTCTAGGTTCTTCACTATCTGAAGACCAAAAAAATCAAACTTTAAAAAAATTAGGCTACAATGCCTCCACAGATACCAAAGAACTCAAGACTATGACGCCTGATGTCTATTCTAAAATTATGAATGTGGCCAATGACTCTAGCTTACAATTGTATTCATCAGCCAAGATTCAAAAACTGGGTGACAAGTCTCCACTTGAAGTCAAGATTGAAACACCAGAAAACATCACTAAGGTGACTCAGGATATGTACCGAAATGCAGCCGTGACCTTGGGCGTGGAACATGCCAAAATCACTGTAGCTGCACCCATTCCAGTTACTGGAGAGAGTGCTTTAGCAGGAATTTATTATTCGCTAGAGGCTAATGGAGCTAAGGTACCGCAAGCCAACAAAGATTTGGCTCAAGAAGAGTTGAAGGCTTTGTCCGATATCAATGCTGAAAACAAGGATAAAAATGGCTATGATGCTAATAAATTAAACGTTGCCCTAGCCGATATCAAGTCAGGACTCGCCAAAGCGAAAGAAAGCAAGGGAAATCTGACAGAGGAAGATGTCCGTAAAATTGTTGAAGATACCTTGAAAAATTACAAACTTGATCAGGTCATAACAGGAAACCAGATCAATATCATCATCAATTTTGCTTTGAATCTTTCAAAAAGTGATATCCTCAGCAATACAGACTTCACTAAAACCCTGAATGACCTTAAACAAAGTATTGTTTCACAAGCTGGCGACAGTTTTAAAAATATCAACCTTAACTTTGATGCGGATAAGGCGCTGGAGGACGGCGGTAACTTCTTAAGCTCCCTCTGGCAAGCCCTTGTCAACTTCTTCAAGAGTTTTGGTTCTTAAGAAATTTCATGATATAATAGATGGTAACCGTAACGTTGCCGTCTTTTTTGTCGGCCAATAGAAAGAGAAGAGAATGTTAAAGAAAAATGATATTGTCGAAGTTGAAATTGTTGACTTGACCCATGAAGGTGCAGGAGTTGCTAAGGTGGATGGTTTGGTATTTTTTGTTGAGAATGCTTTACCGAGTGAAAAAATCCTCATGCGAGTTCTCAAGGTTAATAAAAAGATTGGCTTTGGGAAAGTGGAAGAATATCTTATCCAGTCACCACACCGTAATCAAGATCTAGATTTGGCTTACCTGCGTTCAGGAATTGCGGATCTAGGTCATCTTGCCTATCCAGAACAGCTTAAGTTTAAAACCAAGCAAGTCAAGGACAATCTCTACAAGATTGCTGGAATTGCAGATGTAGAGGTTGATGAAACTTTGGGTATGGAAAAGCCAGTCAAGTACCGCAATAAGGCGCAGGTGCCTGTTCGTCGAGTCAATGGTGTCTTGGAAACAGGATTTTTTCGTAAGAATTCCCATGACCTCATGCCTCTAGAAGATTTCTTTATCCAAGATCCTGTGATTGATGAGGTAGTTGTAGCCCTACGCGACTTGCTCCGTCGTTATGATTTGAAACCTTATGATGAAAAGGAACAAGCTGGCTTGATTCGGAATCTTGTGGTGCGTCGTGGCCATTATTCAGGGCAAATCATGGTTATTTTGGTAACAACTCGTCCCAAAGTTTTCCGTGTGGATCAATTGATTGACCAACTAATCAAGCAGTTTCCAGAGATTGTGTCTGTTATGCAAAATATCAACGACCAAAATACCAATGCGATTTTTGGTAAGGAGTGGAAAATTCTTTATGGTCAAGACTATATTACCGATCAGATGTTGGGAAATGATTTCCAAATTGCTGGACCTGCCTTTTATCAAGTCAATACTGAAATGGCTGAAAAACTTTACCAAACAGCCATTGACTTTGCTGAATTAAAAGAAGATGATGTGGTTATTGATGCCTATTCAGGGATTGGGACAATTGGCCTCTCTGTTGCTAAACATGTCAAGGAGGTTTATGGTGTTGAAGTAATTCCAGAAGCAGTTGATAATAGCAAGAAGAATGCTCAGCTGAACAATATCTCAAACGCCCACTATGTCTGTGACACTGCTGAAAATGCAATGAAGAATTGGCTCAAAGAAGGGATTCAGCCAAGCCTTATCCTAGTGGACCCACCAAGAAAAGGACTCACAGAAAGCTTTATCAAAGCAAGTAGCGAAACGGGAGCTGAACGTATCGTTTATATCTCTTGTAATATCGCAACCATGGCGCGTGATATCAAACTCTATCAAGAGCTGGGATACGAGTTGAAGAAAGTCCAGCCGGTTGATTTGTTTCCTCAAACGCATCATGTTGAGGCGGTATCACTGCTTGTACGAGCTGAGACATCAGCGAAGTAGAAGTAGATGCTCCGCCCATGGGATAGGATTCGTAGAATGAGGAGCTAAACCGACGAAATGATACGGTAAGTCCGAACCGCTGAGTGTGTAGTGTTGCTAGTAAAAGCGTCAAAACCTTGTAACGAAAGGGATAATCAAAAGCCTTGTAGGTAAAGACTTTTCACGTTTAGTAGGGAAGTATTAAAGTAACCTCTCATATTTTTCTAGGTTTGATAACTTATTTGAGACAGATTTTATTTCTATAAATACTGTGAAAATTTTTTAATACCAAAGATTTAAAGTTACTGTGTTAAAAATCCTCTCCACTTTTAAACTAATGTATTATAAATGCCAGTTGACACAAGTGTTACACTTGTGATAGAATTAACTAGAGGTGAAGAAAATGGCAACTGATAAAAATAGAATAATGATTAGCTTGGATGATAAAAATCTAGAGAAACTTGAAAATTTAGTAGAAGATGCTAGAGATAGAAGGGGAATGCGACTAACAAAATCTCAGGTTATAGAATTGCTCCTAAATACTGTTGATTATTTCGATGATATTATGGGAGCTATTTACTCAAAAAAATAACAGCAAAAATGCTATTATTTTTTTACAGAAAGGTGCAACACTAGTGATATAGGAGTGATAAAATGGTTGTTTATATTAGACAAAGCAAACTACCAAGTGAAGTTTCAATTAATAAATACAATGCTCAAGTAGGTGCCTACTTACAGGGAGAAGAAGTTATTTTATATCAATCTTTTTCTGAAATAAAACAGTTAACAAGCGATGATACAGTTGTAGATTATATAACGGAGACCAGAGCATTACTAAAAATGATGGAGTTAAACGTTCCGGTTTACGACTATCCTATTGAGCTTAAAGAGTTTTATGGTCGAAAGATTTATGCAGGCGTTTTAGGAGAGATTGTAAATATACCTGATAATTGGGGAAAATTTATTAAACCTAAAGCTGGATCGAAAGTCTTTACAGGAAGAGTTGTTAATGGAACCCGTGATTTGATGGGTATTGGTCTACCTTTCGACTATCCTATATGGATTAGTGAGGTTGTAGAATTCATAGCTGAATGGCGTTGTTTTGTTTTGGATGGTTGCGTATTAGATGTTCGACCCTATGCAGGTGATTATCATGCACAATATGATCCTAGTGTAATTGATGAAGCTATATCATGTTGGAAAGACGCGCCAATTGCTTATGGACTAGATATCGGTGTTACTAGTGATGGCCAGACACTTGTTGTTGAAGTAAATGATGTTTATGCATTGGGAAATTATGGCCTATCTCCTTTAAACTCAATCAATTTTCATAGAGCTAGGTGGAAAGAAATGGTAAAACCCTATTTTGAAAAAAATGATGTTTTTAAAATGAAACAGGACATTATTTTCTAAAATAAATATGTTAGTTAACTCAAATAGAAAGCATCAAAATGAACAAGGAGGAAACGGATGCTCGGAGCAATTATTGGAGACATTGTAGGTTCTGTTTACGAGTGGAACAATATCAAAACAAAGGACTTTCCTTTATTTCGGAAAGACTGCTTTTTCACAGATGATACGGTTATGACCTGTGCTATCGCTGAAGCAATCATGAATGGTGGGCAAAAGGATGACTTTATTGACGCTATGAAGAAATATGGCAGAATGTATCCGGATGCTGATTATGGTGCTCGGTTTAATGCATGGCTAAACAGTGATAACCGTGAGCCTTATAATAGCTTCGGGAATGGATCAGCTATGCGTGTTTCTCCCTGTGCTTGGGTCATGGACCGTAGTTTTTATGCAAGAGCTGGTATGTGGCCATCATCTAGAGGACTTGCTAGTCTTTCTGCAGAGATAACTCATAATCATCCAGAAGGTATCAAAGGTGCCATGGCTACAGCTGATGCTATCTTTCTATGTCGATTTTACTTTGGTGGTTATTGTAGCGAATATGAGCAACCAATTAACGACAATCCTACCGAATGTAAAAAACGGATTAAGGATTATATTGAGAAGGAATACGGCTACAATCTATCTCAAACTTTAGATGAAATTCGCCCTATATACTGTTTCAACGAAACTTGTCAGGATACTGTCCCTCAGGCCATTATTGCCTTTCTTGAAAGTACAGACTTTGAAGATGCGATAAGAAACGCTATCTCACTTGGTGGCGACAGTGATACACTTGCTGCAATCACTGGTAGCATAGCAGAGGCAGCTTATGGTATTCCTGATTGGATAAAGGAAAAGACCTACTCTTACTTGGATGAACCCTTAAAGGATGTACTCAGGCGATGGGATAATATGGTTGATATAAAATAAAAGAGTTTAAATCTACAGTACATCATATTTCGTTTTTCTATATTTTCATTGTATAATGGTAGTACATTTACATGCATACGATGAAATATAAACATTTCTAATGAATATTAAGGAGAAATTAATGAAGAAAGCAATGCTAATTATCAATCCTACCTCTGGTGGGGAGAAGGCTTTGGATTATAAGGTCAAGCTGGAGAATAAGGCAAAAGATTATTTTGAGATCGTGGAAACCAAAATTACAGAAAAAGCGTTGGATGCAACACATTTTGCTGAAGAAGCTTCTCGTGAACAGTACGATGCAGTAGTTGTTTTTGGTGGAGATGGGACTGTCAATGAAGTCATTTCAGGTATCGCTGAGAGAGACTACATTCCTAAGTTAGGGATTATCCCTGGTGGGACGGGTAACCTTATTACCAAACTTTTGGAAATCAATCAAGACATAGATGGCGCTATTGATGAACTGGATTTCAACTTAACCAATAAGATTGATATCGGAAAAGCGAATAACAATTATTTTGGTTATATTTTTAGCATCGGTTCTGTTCCAGAAGCGATTCACAACGTTGAAATCGAGGACAAGACAAAATTCGGTATTTTAGCTTATGCTGTTAATACTATGAAGTCTGTCATGACGGATCAGGTCTTTAACATTAAGGTTGAGACAGAAAATGGAAATTATGTTGGTGAAGCTAGCCATGTTTTGGTTCTCTTGACAAATTACTTCGCTGATAAGAAAATCTTTGAAGAAAATAAGGATGGCTATGCCAATATTTTGATTCTGAAAGATGCTTCAATCTTTTCTAAATTATCCGTTATTCCTGATTTATTGAAAGGCGATGTTGTCGCAAATGATAACATCAAATATATCAAAGCGCGCACTATTAAAATTTCTTCAGATAGTGAATTGGAGTCAGATGTTGACGGTGATAAATCTGATAACCTACCCGTAGAAATCAAGGTCCTAGCTCAGCGAGTAGAAGTATTTTCAAAACCGAAAGAGTAAAAGATAAAAATTAGTTTATTATTCACAACGAAATTAAGTTCTATATCAACGATTGGAGGAGGAATGAATTCTCTATTTGATGAATTTCGAACAATTTGTTCTCATTTAAACCAAGTCGGAATCACTCCGACGCTCATGGGGTCTTTGGGGTTTGAATACCGATCAAATGAAGAATGGGGGCCGTCTGACATTGACATTCATGTGCCTGGTGATCCTAGAGGTTGGGAAGCACCTGATCATCTCAGAATTTATGAGTGGAACAAGATAATGAAAGTGATGAAACACTTAGGCTATGCCTTAATAGATATTCATGAGCATGAATTCCAAAAAGATGGTCTGAGTGTTGAATTCGGAAGTATCGATTCTTTACCTGATTTTGCAGGAGTTTCGGAATCGGATATAGAGCTGATTCATCTCGAAAACATCACTTTTCGCGTTCCAAGTTTGGAACAGTTTTTAAGAATTTACAAGGCTTCTTCCCAAGATTCTTATCGAAATGAGCACAATAACAATAAGGATTTTAAAAAAATTGAGTGGCTGGAAAGATATTTGTAAATCATTATTTGAAAAGTAGCAAGTTGTAAGACTGGCTGCTTTTTTATTTATAGAACCAAATCACTAGAATCTACGGACAAGCCTTGAAAATAAAATACGAAAGTAGTATACTAGAATCACAATCATGAAAACGTTTGCGTGAAATTAAATTTAAAATTTAGGAGACAAGTTAATGGAATTAAGTGCTATTTACCATAGGCCAGAGTCGGAATATGCCTATCTTTATAAGGATAAGAAACTTCATATTCGGATTCGAACTAAGAAAGGGGACATTAAAATCATCAACTTGCATTACGGGGATCCTTTTATCTTTATGGAGGAGTTTTATCAAGATACAAAAGAAATGGCCAAGCTGACTTCCGACGCCTTATTTGACTATTGGCAGGTTGAAGTGTCTGTTGACTTTGCACGTATCCAGTATCTCTTTGAAGTTACGGATACAGAAGGCCAGAGCATTTTGTACGGCGATAAAGGGTGCGTGGAAAATTCTCTAGAAAATCTTCATGCTATTGGAAATGGATTTAAGTTGCCTTATATTCATGAGATTGATGCCTGCCAGGTTCCTGACTGGGTTTCAGATACGGTATGGTATCAGATATTTCCTGAGCGATTTGCTAATGGAAATGCTCGATTAAACCCAGAAGGGACATTAGACTGGGATTCCTCTATCACACCGAAGAGTGATGATTTCTTTGGTGGTGATTTACAAGGAATTATTGACCATCTGGATTATTTGCAAGACTTGGGCATTACTGGACTTTATCTCTGTCCTATCTTTGAATCTACGAGCAATCACAAGTACAATACGACGGATTACTTTGAAATTGACCGTCATTTTGGAGACAAGGAAATCTTTCGGGAGTTGGTCGAGCAAGCCCATCAGTGTGGCATGAAAGTCATGCTGGATGCAGTATTTAACCATATCGGTTCGCAATCGCCTCAATGGCAAGATGTTGTCAAAAATGGTGAACAGTCTGCTTATAAGGATTGGTTCCATATTCAACAATTTCCAGTGACGACTGAAAAGTTAGCTAATAAGAGAGACTTACCCTATCATGCTTTTGGTTTTGAGGACTATATGCCTAAGCTAAATACAGCCAATCCAGAGGTCAAGGATTATCTTTTAAAGGTTGCGACTTATTGGATTGAAGAGTTTGATATTAATGCTTGGCGTTTGGATGTGGCTAATGAGATTGACCATCAGTTCTGGAAGGATTTTCTCAAGGCTGTTTTAGCTAAAAAACCTGATCTTTATATCCTTGGAGAAGTCTGGCATACCTCTCAGCCTTGGTTAAATGGCGATGAGTTTCATGCGGTCATGAATTATCCTTTATCTGATAGCATCAAGGACTATTTCTTAAGAGGTGTTAAGAAGACTGACCAATTTATCTATGAAATCAATGGACAGTCTATGTATTACAAACAGCAGATTTCAGAAGTAATGTTTAATCTCTTGGATTCGCATGATACAGAGCGAATCCTGTGGACGGCCAATGAGGATGTTCAACTGGTCAAATCAGCTCTAGCCTTTCTCTTTTTACAAAAGGGAACACCCTGCATATATTACGGAACCGAGCTTTCCTTGACTGGCGGTCCAGACCCAGATTGTCGTCGCTGTATGCCTTGGGAACTCGTATCAAGTAACCATGATATGCTGAATTTCATGAAGAAGCTAATCCAGATACGGAAATATGCGTCAGCAATCATTTCGCATGGTAAGTATATCCTAAAAGCAATCGAACCTGATTTAGTGACGTTGGAATGGAAATACGAAGGACAGATCCTCAAAGCAATATTCAACCAATCAACAGAAGATTATCATTTACAAAAAGAAGCAGTAGCACTAGCAAGCAATTGCCAAGAATTGGAGAATCAGCTTGTCATCTCTCCCAAAGGATTTGTGATTTTTCATTAAAGAGCAATTATGAGCGACAGGAAAGTTGTAGTATAGAGAAGATTTTACAAACAGACTAATTGTCGTCTTGCTACAATTGGTATATAATTTAACTTAGAGAAAATAGGAGGACTAATCTAATGGAATTAAAAGATTTTACAGAAAAAGAACAGGAAATGATTAAGAAGGGGCTAACTACGTCTAAGATTAGTGACAAGGAAACTGCTGAGAAGATTCTTGCACTCGTCCCACAAGACTTGATTAAGCGAATCCCGTTTTTTGTCAGAAAACATGCTACAACACGTACTATTAAACGCATTTCAATTGAACACCCTGAACTCTACGCTGCAGCTCAAACAAATGGCGAAATTCCAGAAAAAGAACGCGAAGAATTGCGTCAGATTATCACGACTATCTTTGAACAAAAAATGAATAAGCATAGTATTAAGTAGAGAATGAAAATATATTTTATAGGCGGTCTGGGAAGCAATGTTTATCATAGCAAGGATTTTCTTCAAGAGCTTGATTTGCAGGTCTGTTTTCTAAATCCGTATGAAAAGCATCTTCGAGTTGAAACAGAATTAAAAGCATGGTTTAAAAAGGAAATAGTAGAGGGAGAATCTATCTGTCTGATAGGCCATTCTCTTGGAGGGGATTTGGCTCGTTATCTCGCATCGGAATTTTATGAAGTGAAAAAACTGATTCTTTTGGATGGAGGCTATCTAGATTTAGATAAGATTTTACCTTTAGATACAGAGTTAAAGGAAGCTAAAAACTATATTGAATCTCAAGTTGTTTCGGACTTAAATTTTCTTATTTCTAAAGAAAAATCCGAAGCAAAGTATTGGTCAGAAAATATGGAGGAAGCTGTAAGACAGTCCTATCACTGGGATGCGAAGTATAATAGATATGAGCTAGCTATAAAATATGAAAATATAGAAGCGATACTCCGCCTACGGAGGAAAATACAAGCTTTTAAGAGAGAAGTGGGAGAGACCTTGTTTATCAGTCCTTGCTATTCTAATGAAGCTACATGGAGAGAGGAACCCTTAAAAGAATTGCCAGATTATTTTGATACTATTTTTCTAGAGAACTTTGGTCATGAGATTTATACTGAAGCACCTAAAGAAATCGCTAGTATGATTAATGAGTGGCTCTCTTGTTCTCACTGAGCTAGTGATTGAATAGTGATAAATAATATAGAATCAAAGTCTACCTAGACTCAACAAAAAACGAACAGGCTCTTTTTCTGTCATTCAGAAGAGAACTTGTTCGTTTTTTCTTTTAAAACACTCGATACACGTAGGGATTTTCTGGTTTATCGACTTTGGTAAAGCTGTCGATTTCCAAGGTTGGGAGATTTTGTTTGAGTTCTTTATGATAGTGATTGACCAGTTTTCCTTTGGCTGTAATCCAGGTATTGTTTTCATACTGACGGGTATTTCCCTTGGTCAGCAATCCATACACACCCGAATCTGCGATACAGTGAATAATGCCGAAGCGGAATAGAAATTGGCTATTGGAGTGACTGGGGTCATTGTAGACAAAGCCTGTAAACTGGACTGTCTTACCCACAAACTCATCTGGATAATCATAGATAGCCTCCATGACTTCCATATAGTTTTCATTCGTGATCTGAATGCTATCTTGGGACAAGTATTTATCCGCCGCAGTTCGCATTTCCTTTTCATAGGCTGTTTTTGAGAAATAAGAACTAGTATCTGGTTTCAAATATTGGCTTGTCGTTCCTTCGCTTGTCTGAATGGCTTGATCCGTTCCTTCTGATAAGGGGAAATGATAACCTTTTGCAGAAACGGTCTGAGAATCCAAACTAACAGTTGGGAAAGTTAAACCGACGACAATTGGAATGGCCAGAAGAGCAACACTTGTCACCTTGGCCAATCGACTGTTCAGATGACTGTGGGTTTTGACTTGTTTCATCCAGATATACAATTGAACGACTGCCAAGATAAAGGAAAGCACCATGGAAATATAGGCTAGATAGGAATAGTGCATGTTGATGTACTGGTTTAATTTACCTGATAGATGGAGGTAGATTGTCAGTTCAAAATAGCCAGCTAAAACTAAAAATCGAATCATAGGATGACCCCAATCAAGAGAGAATAGACTAAAACGACCAGAGTTACAATCGTTATGAAGTGACTGATAAATCGTGCTTTCAAGTAATTTTTCATCATGAGAATATTTTTAATATCCAGCATTGGGCCAATCACAAGAAAGGCCAGAACTGGTGCCAAACCGAAACTCGAGAGAAGAGAAGCGCTGATAAAAGCATCCGCCTCACTACAAAGTGAAAGAAGAAAGGCCAAAAGCATCAAGAGCAGGATGGCAAAAAGAGGGGTCGCACTGATAGAGGTCAGAATCCGTGTCGGAATATAAACTTGTATAACAGAGGCAAAGAGACAGCCAAATACCAAATAACGTCCCGTATCAAAAAACTCATCAATGGCCTGCACAAAGACCTGAAAAACCTTTTTTGCAGGGCTCAAGTGAGAAAAATCATGCTCATGACAAGCTAGACGATTTTCTTTCTGAATGGGTTCTTGCCAGAAAAATCCTAGAAAAATCCCAAGTATTACAGCCACAACGATGGACCCCAGAGCTCGTAACAGGACGATGTGGAAGGAATTACCAAAAGCAGAATAGGTCGCAAAAAGTACAATGGGATTGATAACAGGTGCTGTTACAAGAAAGGGAACAGCCGTGTAACTGGGAACCTTCTTTTCCAGAAAACGATTGATGATGGGGACGATTCCACATTCACAAGAAGGGAAAAGTATACCAACGAAGGTGCCAAAAAAGATTCTCCCCCAACGATTTCGAGGGAGAAAATGATAAACCTTGTCAGGTGTGATATAGACTTCAATCAGCCCTGAAAGAATACTTCCTATCAGAACGAAGGGGAGGGCTTCAATGATAATGGAGAGGAAAATAGCTCCAGCCTGAAGCACACTAGATGGGAGTTGTTGGAAAGCGGTCATCTAGTTTTTCTTTTCTGCTTTGGCTTTTTTCTCTTTGTCATCAGGGAAAGTAACTTGCTTCAAATCAGGGAGTTTAGCAAACTCTTCAAACATCTTGTCCAAGTCGTCTCGTTTTGTAAATTTTACAGCCATAGGTGTACCTCGATTCTAAATTCTACCTCTATTATACTATTATTTTGAGGAAAAGGGCGTTTTTTAATTTGTTTTCGATAGTTGAAAAGGATTGGAGAAAGCCTTCTGGCTTGTGGTATAATAGATTCATGGATAAAAAATATGAAAAAATCTCCCAGGATTTGGGAGTGACGTTAAAGCAAATTGATACTGTTCTAAGTTTAACAGCTGAAGGGGCGACTATTCCCTTTATCGCGCGTTATCGCAAGGACATGACTGGTAGTTTGGATGAGGTGGCGATTAAGGCCATTATTGACTTGGATAAAAGTCTGACCAACCTCAACGACCGTAAGGAATCTGTCTTAGCTAAGATTCAAGAACAAGGCAAGTTGACCAAGGAGTTGGAAGAAGCTATCTTAGCTGCCGAAAAATTAGCAGACGTAGAAGAACTCTATCTTCCATACAAGGAGAAACGTCGAACTAAGGCAACCATTGCCCGTGAAGCTGGTCTCTTTCCACTTGCTCGCTTAATCTTGCAGAATGTAGCTGACTTAGAGAAAGAGGCTGAAAAGTTCGTCTGTGAAGGATTTGCGACTGGTAAGGAAGCCTTGGCTGGTGCAGTTGATATCTTAGTCGAAGCCTTATCGGAAGATGTGACACTGCGCGCCATGACTTATCAGGAGGTGCTGAGACACTCTAAACTCACTTCTCAAGTAAAGGATGAAAGTCTTGATGAAAAGCAGGTTTTTCAGATTTATTATGATTTTTCAGAGACAGTTGGAAATATGCAAGGCTATCGTACCTTGGCCCTCAATCGTGGGGAGAAACTTGGTGTCTTGAAGGTCGGTTTTGAACATGCGACGGACCGTATTCTTACCTTCTTTGCTGCTCGTTTTAAGGTGAAAAATGCCTATATTGATGAAGTTGTTCACCAATCTGTTAAGAAAAAAGTCTTGCCTGCTATCGAGCGACGCATTCGGACAGAATTAACTGAGAAAGCGGAAGAAGGGGCTATCCAACTCTTTTCTGACAACCTGCGCAATCTCCTCTTGGTTGCTCCTCTGAAAGGGCGCGTGGTTCTTGGATTTGACCCTGCTTTTCGTACAGGTGCCAAGCTGGCTGTCGTTGATCCAACAGGAAAAATGCTGAGAACTCAGGTTATTTATCCTGTTAAACCAGCATCAGCTCGTCAAATCGAAGAAGCAAAGAAAGATTTGGCAGATTTGATTGGTCAATACAGTGTAGAAATTATTGCTATCGGAAATGGAACTGCCAGTCGTGAAAGTGAAGCCTTTGTGGCGGAAGTTCTTAAAGATTTTCCAGAAGTCAGCTATGTTATTGTCAATGAAAGTGGTGCTTCGGTCTATTCTGCCAGCGAACTTGCTCGTCAGGAATTTCCAGACTTGACCGTTGAAAAACGTTCGGCAATTTCTATCGCCCGTCGTTTGCAAGATCCCCTCGCGGAATTGGTCAAAATCGATCCTAAGTCAATCGGGGTCGGTCAGTACCAGCATGATGTCAGTCAGAAGAAACTGTCTGAAAGTCTAGACTTTGTCGTCGATACCGTGGTAAACCAAGTCGGTGTCAATATCAATACAGCCAGCCCAGCTCTTCTTTCCCATGTGGCTGGACTTAATAAAACTATTTCTGAAAATATTGTCAAATACCGTGAGGAAGAAGGAAAAATCACTTCACGCGCTCAAATCAAGAAGGTTCCTCGTCTGGGAGCTAAGGCATTTGAGCAGGCTGCTGGTTTCCTTCGTATTCCTGAAAGTAGCAATATCCTTGATAATACAGGAGTTCACCCAGAAAATTATGCTGCCGTCAAGGAACTCTTCAAACGCTTAGATATTAAAGACCTAAACGAAGAAGCACAAAATAAGCTTAAGTCCCTTTCTGTCAAGAAAATGGCGCAAGAGCTAGACCTTGGTCCAGAAACCCTTAAAGATATCATTGCCGACCTTCTCAAACCAGGTCGAGATTTCCGTGATTCTTTTGACGCACCTGTTCTTCGCCAAGATGTCCTAGATATCAAAGACTTAGTGGTTGGTCAGAAGCTAGAAGGAGTGGTGCGTAACGTCGTTGATTTCGGTGCCTTCGTTGATATCGGGATTCACGAGGACGGCTTGATCCATATTTCCCACATGAGTCGCAAGTTTATCAAACATCCTAGCCAAGTGGTGTCCGTCGGAGATTTGGTTACCGTTTGGGTTAAGAAAATTGATACTGAACGTGAAAAAGTCAATCTGTCGCTCCTAGCTCCAAATGAAACTGACTGATTACGTCAAGCAAGTTTCGCTAGAAGACTTCGGAAGACCTTTTATCCATCAAGCCCAGTGGAATTCTCGTCTACGTTCGACAGGTGGGCGATTTTTCCCAAAAGATGGGCATTTGGATTTTAATCCCAAGGTCTATGATGAACTGGGTCTGGATGTTTTTAGGAAGATTGTCCGACATGAACTCTGTCATTATCACCTCTATTTTCAAGGGAAGGGTTATCAACACAAGGATCGGGATTTTAAGGAACTGTTGAAAGCAGTGGATGGATTACGCTTTGTGCCAACCTTGCCCAATAGCAACTCCAAGCCAATCAAGCTCTATCGTTGCCAATCATGCCAGCAAAGGTATCAGCGTAAGCGCAGAATTGATACCAAACGCTATCGCTGTGGAATTTGTCGAGGAAAGTTGCTACTGGTAAATCAGCCTGAGGACTGATGAAAGCCTAGCCTATCCGTGATATACTAAGTCTAACCTAGCAGAAAGAGGAAATAACATGAACAGTAAATTTTATAAAATGAGACGAAATCGCATGATTTCAGGAGTTCTGGCAGGTCTGTCAGACAAGTGGAACTTTGATGTTACCCTTGTTCGTTTCTTGTTTGCCATTTTTACAGTTGCAAACTTTGGACTTGGCGTGATTATCTATATCATCCTAGCTTCTATCATGCCAACCAAGGAAGAAATCGAAGCAGAAATGTACGGAACAGGCCCACGCAAACGCAAAGAAGCCCAAGCCATTGACGATAATGAAGGCTGGTTTTGGTGAGGTAGAGACAGTTATTTTACTGTTATTCTATAAATTCGACTAATCTATTTTAACATTTCTTGAACCCTTGTATCCGCAAGGGTTTTCTTCATGCCTTCTTTTTGTGGTAAAATATTTTTAATAAAACATCTACATTTCCCCCAATCTTACAAAAATGTAAGATTAAAGTCTCTTTTGTAAGGTTAGGTTATGGCAAGCGGTCTTCTTTTGATGTAAACTAGACTCATAAAGAACAAAGGAGTAACATCATGAAACAAATCTTACATAAGAAAACAAGAAAACCAAGTCACAAAGAAATCGAACGCGTTCAGCTGGGATGCGCTATGATGCAAGCTACATTTCATTTGATGGGATATTAAGAAAGGAGATTCTCATGACACTTTTAGATGTAAAACACGTTCAAAAAATTTATAAAACTCGTTTTCAGGGCAACCAAGTAGAGGCCCTCAAGGATATTCACTTTACCGTAGAAAAGGGTGACTACGTTGCCATCATGGGTGAGTCTGGTTCTGGTAAATCCACTCTTCTCAATATCCTAGCTATGCTGGATAAACCAACTCGTGGTCAGGTTTACCTGAATGGAACTGATACAGCAACTATTAAAAATTCACAGGCTTCTAGCTTCCGTCGTGAAAAATTGGGCTTTGTCTTCCAAGATTTTAACTTGCTAGATACTCTGTCTGTTAAGGACAATATCTTGCTTCCACTTGTCTTGTCAAGAAGACCCATTACGGAAATGATGAAGAAATTGGTGGTGACTGCTGAGAATCTAGGTATCAACCAATTGCAAGAGAAGTACCCTTACGAGATTTCAGGTGGGCAAAAACAGCGTGTAGCAGTAGCCCGCGCTATCATCACAGAGCCTGAAATTCTCCTTGCAGATGAGCCGACGGGAGCTCTTGATTCCAAGTCATCTGCAGCTTTACTGGATGTTTTTGACGAAATCAATGAGCGTGGGCAAACCATTCTCATGGTAACTCACTCAACGGCAGCAGCCAGCAGGGCTAAGCGTGTACTCTTTATCAAGGACGGCATTCTTTACAATCAAATCTACCGTGGAGAGAAGACAGAGCGTCAGATGTTCCAAGAAATCTCTGATACCTTGACTGTCATGGCAAGCGAGGTGAATTAGTATGTTTCGATTAACCAATAAGTTAGCGGTATCGAACTTGATTAAAAACCGCAAACTCTACTATCCTTTTGCGCTGGCTGTTCTCTTGGCAGTCACCGTCACCTATCTCTTTTACTCTCTAACCTTCAATCCCAAGATTTCGGAAATCCGTGGAGGTGAAACGATTCAAGCTACTCTTGGATTTGGTATGTTTGTTGTCACCCTTGCGTCAGCTATTATCGTCCTCTATGCCAATAGTTTTGTCATGAAAAACCGTTCCAAGGAACTGGGGATTTATGGCATGTTGGGCTTGGAAAAGCGGCATCTGATTAGTATGACCTTTAAGGAGTTGGTTCTATTTGGAATTTTAACTGTTGGAGCAGGTATCGGTGTTGGAGCCTTGTTTGACAAGTTGATTTTTGCCTTCTTGCTCAAACTGATGAAATTGAAGGTAGAACTGGTCGCTACCTTCCAGATGAAAGTTGTCATTACAGTACTTGTTGTCTTTGGATTGATTTTCCTAGGCCTCATGTTCCTGAACGCCCTTAGAATCGCCCGTATGAATGCCCTCCAGCTTTCTCGTGAAAAAGCCAGTGGTGAGAAAAAAGGTCGTTTCCTACCTCTCCAAACCATTCTTGGATCCATTAGTTTAGGGATTGGATATTATCTTTCCCTTACTGTAAAAGATCCTCTGACAGCCTTAACAACCTTCTTCCTAGCTGTTTTACTGGTTATCTTTGGAACCTATCTTTTGTTCAATGCAGGGATTACCGTTTTCCTCCAAATCTTAAAGAAAAATAAGAAATACTATTACCAACCAAATAATCTTATCTCTGTTTCCAACTTGATTTTCCGTATGAAGAAAAATGCGGTTGGACTAGCAACTATCGCTATTTTGTCAACAATGGTTTTGGTAACCATGTCAGCAGCGACTAGTATTTTCAATGCCTCAGAAAGCTTTAAAAAAGTTCTAAATCCTCATGACTTTGGAATTACTGGACAAAATGTTGAAAAAGAAGACTTGGACAAACTCTTGAGCCAGTTTGCAAGTGATAAAGGTTATAAGATTAAAGAGAAAGAAGTTCTTCGTTACGCTTACTTTGGTGTTGCAAACCAAGAAGGAACCAAGTTAACCATTTTTGAAAAAGGACAAAACCGTGTCCAAGTCAAAACAGTTTTCATGGTATTTGACCAAAAAGATTATGAAAATATGACTGGTCAAAAACTGTCTCTATCAGGAAATGAGGTCGGACTCTTTGCAAAGAATGAGGGAGTTAAAGAACAGAAAGCTCTAACTCTAAATGATCATCAATTTTCTGTCAAAGAAGAATTTGATAAAGATTTTATTGTCAATCATGTCCCAAATCAGTTTAATATCTTGACTTCTGATTACAATTACCTTGTTGTACCTAATTTACAAGCCTTTTTGGACCAATTCCCAGATTCGGATATCTATAATCAGTTTTACGGTGGTATGAATGTAAGTATCAGTGAAGAAGAGCAACTCAAAGTCGCTGAAGAATATGAAAAATACTTACAAAAGTTTAATGCTCAATTAAACACTGAAGGTAACTATGTGTATGGTAGCACTCTAGCAGATGCTAGTGCTCAAATGAGTGTCCTCTTTGGCGGTGTCTTCTTTATTGGTATTTTCCTATCCATTATCTTTATGGTCGGAACTGTTCTGGTCATCTACTACAAACAAATTTCTGAAGGTTATGAAGACCGTGAGCGCTTTATTATCTTGCAGAAAGTTGGTTTAGATCAAAAGCAAATCAAGCAAACCATTAACAAACAGGTTTTAACTGTTTTCTTCCTTCCTTTGCTTTTTGCCTTCATACATTTAGCCTTTGCCTACCATATGCTTAGTCTGATTTTAAAAGTAATTGGTGTACTGGATACGACTATGATGTTGATTGTGACCTTGTCTATCTGCGCTATCTTCCTCATTGCCTATGTGCTGATTTTCATAGTTACTTCAAGAAGTTATCGCAAGATTGTACAAATGTAAAAAAAGATACCTCGACTTCAAAATCGAGGTATTTCTTGTATTTTATACTCAATGAAAATCAAAAAGCAAACTAGGAAGCTAGCCGCAGGTTGCTCAAAGCACTGCTTTGAGGTTGCAGATAGAACTGACGAAGTCAGTTACACATATATACGGCAAGGCGAAGCTGACATGGTTTGAAGAGATTTTCGAAGAGTATTAAATGCTGAAAAGTTGTCCGAGCAGAAAGGTAACTCCCATAGTCAAGAGACCAATAGCAAGGTTTCGAATCATAGCTGTTTTAGTTGGGGCTTTTCCAAGTTTGGCACTAGTATAGCCAGTAACCAAGAGTGAGAGTCCTACAATCAGGACAGTAGCAGGAATGCGGAAATCACTTGGGAAAATGGTCACTGAGAGCATTGGAGGCAAACTTCCAAGGAAAAAGGCAACAAAGCTGGAAATGGCAGCGTGCCAAGGATTGGTAAATTCTTCATACTCAATCCCATATTTTTCTTCTACCAGAGCCTTGAGTGGATTTTTAAGAAAGGCCTTGTTGGTTAAGAGTTGGGCAGAGGTTTCACATTCTCCATTTTGGATATAGGCAGCATAAAGGGACTTTTTGGCTAGTTCCAAATCTTGGTCTAGCAAGAGTTTTTCTCGCGCAACGGCTGCTTCCTCTGTATCTTTCTGAGTTGAAACGGATACATATTCTCCACCAGCCATAGAAAAGGCACCTGCCAAGATAGCTGCAAAGCCTGATAAAAAGATAATCCAGATATTGGTCGTGGCACTGGCAACCCCGATAACCACACCCGCAATGGAAATAATCCCATCATTGGCACCAAGAACGCCCGCACGTAGGATATTTAAACGACCTGCAAAATTTGAATCAATTTCGTGATTTGTTTCTGACATATTATTCTCCTTTTATCCAGTATAAAGGAAAAATATAAGGAAATCAATCTTTTAAAACTGTCTGAAAAAAGTTGCACGATTTTAATGATGTAAAAATGTCGTCATCTTATCTAATCTGTCAAACACAGAAGGTAAAGAGTATAGAATGGCATGAAAGAATTTCAAATTAAATACTGTAATCATTTCGTTCACTTTATAATCGTTTACAAGAAAATATTTATTGATATTTTTTACATAAACTAAACAATTTACGAACATATTTTTGTTTTTTATCAAAAAATGCTTTACAAGTTTTTAAAAACATGATATAGTAATAAAGCTTAGAAAATGAGATGATGTTTTCTAGCAAATATAAACCCGAGTAAAAAATGCCTACGGACAGGCAGGGTTGAATGCCGAAGCGTGGTTGAAAAGCCACATTATTGATAGGGTTAAAAGCCTACTTTTATAAGTTGATGTTAGGATTTTTGTCCTAATTCATAATTTTTAGTGTGGTGAAAGCACACGTCATCTTGTGAAACGATCAATAAAGTACGTAATATTTGCTACTAGAGAGTTAGGAAACATCAGGAACAGACATACTCAAAAGAAACAAACATAAAAACGTCAGAAGATTGCAGAGCAGGTGAAAACCTGCTCTTTTTTCATAAGTATCCTTTAGTTCCTTATTTATGGTGAGGTTCTAAAAATATGGAAAGGAGTATGTCTTGAAAGAGTTAGATCAAAACCAAGCTCCAATTTATGAGGCCTTGGTAAAGCTACGCAAGAAACGAATTGTTCCCTTTGATGTACCAGGTCACAAACGTGGGCGGGGAAATCCGGAACTTGTCGAACTGTTAGGGGAAAAATGTGTTGGCATTGATGTTAATTCGATGAAACCCTTGGATAATCTAGGCCATCCCATTTCGGTTATTCGAGATGCGGAGGAGCTGGCAGCTGATGCTTTTGGAGCTAGCCATGCCTTTCTCATGATTGGTGGAACAACTTCATCGGTACAGACTATGATTCTTTCTACTTGTAAAGCAGGAGATAAGATTATTCTGCCACGAAATGTCCATAAATCTGCTATCAATGCTCTGGTTTTATGCGGTGCCATTCCTATCTATATCGAGATGAGTGTGGATCCTAAAATCGGCATCGCTTTAGGACTCGAAAATGAACGAGTGGCTCAAGCTATAAAAGAACATCCTGATGCCAAGGCCATTTTAATTAACAATCCTACTTATTACGGCATCTGTTCAGACCTAAAGTGGTTGACAGAAATGGCTCATGAAGCTGGCATGCTGGTTTTAGTAGATGAAGCCCATGGAGCGCATTTGCATTTCACAGATAAACTACCACTGTCTGCTATGGATGCAGGAGCTGATATGGCGGCGGTCTCTATGCATAAGTCTGGTGGGAGTTTGACCCAAAGTTCGCTTCTTTTAATAGGGGAGCAGATGAATTCTGAGTACGTTCGTCAAATCATAAACCTAACCCAGTCAACATCTGCCTCTTACTTGTTGATGGCTAGTCTGGATATTTCGCGTCGAAATTTAGCCCTTCGTGGTAAAGAGTCGTTTGAAAAGGTCATTGAGCTATCCGAATACGCTCGTCGTGAAATCAATGCTATCGGTGGTTACTATGCCTACTCAAAAGAGTTAATAGATGGTGTGTCGGTATGTGATTTTGATGTAACCAAGTTGTCAGTTTACACTCAGGGTATTGGCTTAACAGGTATCGAGGTTTATGACCTCCTACGCGATGAATACGACATTCAGATCGAGTTTGGTGATATTGGGAACATATTGGCTTATATTTCCATTGGTGACCGTATCCAAGACATCGAGCGCTTGGTTGGTGCTTTGGCTGATATCAAGAGACTCTATTCTCGAGATGGGAAGGACTTGATAGCTGGAGAATATATTCAGCCCGAGTTGGTCCTATCTCCTCAGGAAGCCTTTTATGCCCAGCGTAGAAGCCTATACTTGGACGAGTCTGTTGGACAGGTCTGTGGGGAATTTGTCATGTGCTATCCTCCAGGGATTCCTATCTTGGCTCCTGGTGAACGCATTACACGAGAAATTGTCGACTATATCCAATTTGCCAAGGAACGTGGTTGCTCCCTCCAAGGGACGGAAGATCAAGAGGTCAATCACATTAACGTCATTAAGAGAAAGGAGAACTAGATGGATTTATGGTTTTCTGAAGTTCATACTCCAGATGTCAAATTATCCCTGAGAACAGCCAAGCAACTCTACGCTGGTAAAAGTGAATGGCAAGATATCGAAGTTTTAGACACGCCAGCTTTTGGGAAGATTTTGATTTTAAATGGGCATGTTTTGTTCTCAGATGCGGATGATTTTGTCTACAATGAAATGACCGTCCACGTTCCCATGGCTGTACATCCCAATCCCAAGAAAGTCTTGGTTATTGGGGGTGGTGACGGTGGTGTTGCTCAAGTATTAACACTTTATCCTGAACTGGAACAAATCGATATTGTGGAACCAGATGAGATGTTGGTTGAGGTCTGTCGTGAGTATTTCCCAGACTTTGCTTCAGGGCTAGATGATCCTCGTGTTACCATTTACTATCAAAACGGGCTACGCTTTTTGCGAAACTGCGAAGATGACTACGATATTATCATCAACGATGCGACAGATCCATTTGGACATACGGAAGGGCTTTTTACCAAGGAATTTTATGGTAATAGCTATCGTGCTCTTAAAGAAGACGGTATCATGATTTACCAGCATGGTAGTCCTTTCTTTGACGAGGATGAGTCAGCTTGCCGAAGTATGCATCGCAAGGTCAATCAAGCCTTTCCAATCAGTCGGGTCTATCAGGCCCATATTCCAACCAGTCCAGCTGGCTATTGGTTGTTTGGATTTGCATCGAAAAAATACCACCCTGTCAAAGATTTTGACAAGGAAGGCTGGAAAAAACGCCAGCTTTTCACTGAATACTACACTGCAAACTTACATGTAGGAGCCTTTATGTTGCCTAAGTATGTTGAGGACATTTTAGAAGAAGAGGAAGGAAAAAAATGAGTCGTTTATTAGTTATTGGATGTGGGGGCGTTGCCCAAGTTGCTATTTCAAAGATTTGCCAAGATAGCGAAACATTTACAGAGATTATGATTGCTAGCCGTACCAAGTCAAAATGTGATGACTTGAAGGCGAAGTTAGAAGGGAAAACTACGACAAAAATTGAGACAGCTGCTCTTGATGCTGACAAGGTTGAAGAAGTGATTGCCCTGATTGAAAGCTACAAACCAGAAGCTGTTTTGAACGTAGCGTTACCATATCAAGATTTAACCATTATGGACGCTTGTTTGGCAACAGGTGTTCACTATATCGACACAGCCAACTACGAAGCAGAAGACACAGAAGATCCAGAATGGCGTGCTATCTACGAAAAACGTTGCAAAGAACTTGGTTTTACAGCCTACTTTGACTACTCATGGCAATGGGCTTATCAGGAGAAATTCAAAGAGGCAGGCTTGACTGCTCTCCTTGGATCTGGCTTTGACCCAGGTGTGACTAGTGTCTTTTCTGCCTATGCTCTCAAACACTATTTTGATGAAATCCACTATATCGACATTTTAGACTGTAATGGTGGTGACCACGGTTATCCATTTGCAACCAACTTTAACCCAGAAATCAATCTACGCGAGGTTTCTGCGCCAGGTTCTTACTGGGAAGATGGGAAATGGGTCGAAGTCGAAGCTATGTCTATCAAACGTGAGTATGATTTCCCTCAAGTTGGACAAAAAGATATGTATCTCCTTCACCATGAAGAAATTGAATCATTGGCCAAAAACATTCCTGGAGTCAAACGCATTCGTTTCTTTATGACTTTTGGTCAATCATACTTGACGCACATGAAATGTTTGGAAAATGTCGGTCTCCTTCGTACGGATGCCATTAACTTCAATGGCCAAGAAATTGTTCCAATCCAATTCTTAAAAGCCTTGCTTCCAGATCCAGCCAGCCTTGGCCCACGCACTGTTGGTAAAACCAATATCGGTTGTATCTTTACAGGTGTCAAGGATGGTGTTGAAAAGACCATCTACATCTACAATGTCTGCGATCATCAGGAATGTTACGCAGAAGTTGGTTCGCAAGCCATTTCTTACACAACTGGAGTTCCAGCCATGATAGGTACAAAATTAGTTATGAACGGTACTTGGAAACAAGCTGGAGTGTATAACCTTGAGGAGTTAGATCCAGATCCATTCATGGAAGCTTTGAATGAGTATGGTTTACCTTGGGTTGTGGTTGAAAATCCACAAATGGTGGACTAATGAAGCTAGAACAAGTACCAACACCAGCCTATGTCATTGATTTGGCCAAGTTAGAAGCCAATTGCCGCATTCTACAATATGTTCAAGAAGAAGCTGGTTGCAAGGTTTTGCTTGCCCAGAAGGCATATTCTCTTTACAAAACCTATCCCTTGATTAGCCAGTATCTATCAGGTACGACGGCTAGTGGTCTATACGAGGCCAAGCTAGCTAGAGAGGAGTTTCAAGGGGAGGTCCATGTCTTTGCACCAGCTTTCAAGGATGCAGACTTGGAGGAATTGCTGGAGATAACAGACCATATCGTCTTTAACTCAGAGAGACAGTTGCGTAAACATGGGGCCCGTTGTCGGAATGCTGGTGTCAGTGTTGGTTTACGTCTCAATCCTCAGTGTTCAACACAGGGTGACCATGCGCTCTATGACCCTTGTGCACCTGGCTCCCGTTTTGGAGTCACTCTAGACAAGATTCCTAATGATTTGCTGGATTTGGTTGACGGCCTTCATTTTCACACCCTTTGCGAGCAAGGTTCAGATGATTTAGAGACAACTTTGAAAGCAGTAGAAGCGCAGTTTGGTTCTTATTTGCATCAAGTAAAATGGCTCAACATGGGGGGTGGTCATCACATCACAAGAGAAGATTATGATGTGGATTTGCTGATTTCTGAGATTAAGCGAATCCGAGAAACTTACAATCTTGAAGTTTATATAGAACCGGGTGAAGCTATTGCGCTCAATGCAGGTTATCTAGCAACTGAAGTATTGGATATTGTAGAAAACGGTATGGAAATCTTGGTTTTAGATGCCTCTGCGACCTGCCATATGCCTGACGTACTTGAGATGCCCTATCGCCCACCTTTGAGAAATGGCTTTGATGCACAGGAAAAAGCCCATACCTATAGACTTTCTTCTAATACCTGTCTGACGGGCGATGTGATTGGTGATTATAGCTTTGAAAATCCAGTTGAGATTGGAGACAGACTTTATTTCGAAGACATGGCCATTTATTCCTTTGTCAAAAATAATACCTTTAACGGTATTGGCTTGCCAAGTCTCTATCTCATGGACGAGCAGGGAGACTGCAGCTTAGTCAAAGCCTTCGGCTATCAAGATTTTAAAGGGAGATTATCATGATGGACAGTCCAAAAAAATTAGGCTATCGTATGCCAGCAGAGTACGAACCTCATCATGGTACCCTCATGATATGGCCGACTCGACCAGGTTCATGGCCCTTTCAAGGAAAGGCTGCCAAAAGAGCATTTACTCAGATTATCAAGACTATAGCAGAAGGCGAAAAAGTCTATCTTTTGGTGGGCCAAGACTACTTAGCTGAAGCCCAAGACTACCTTGGAGATAGCGTTGTTTATCTAGATATTCCTACCAATGACGCCTGGGCTCGAGATACAGGACCAACCATTCTTATCAATGATAAAGGCAAGAAATTAGCCGTTGATTGGGCCTTCAATGCTTGGGGAGGAACCTATGATGGTCTGTATCAAGATTATGAAGCAGATGACCAAGTAGCCAGTCGTTTTGCTGAGGCCTTGGAAATGCCTGTTTACGATGCCAAATCTTTTGTCCTAGAAGGCGGCGCAATCCATAGCGATGGACAAGGAACCATTCTCGTGACTGAAAGTTGCTTGCTTAGTCCTGGTCGCAATCCTAACCTGACTAAAGAGGAAATCGAGAATACCTTATTAGAGAGCCTTGGTGCTGAAAAAGTTATCTGGCTTCCTTATGGTATTTATCAGGACGAAACCAATGAACACGTTGATAATGTTGCTGCCTTTGTTGGTCCTGCTGAGCTTGTTTTGGCTTGGACAGATGATCAAAACGATCCCCAATATGCCATGTCAGTAGCTGATTTAGAGCTCTTAGAGCAAGAAACAGATGCAAAAGGTCGTCACTTCACCATTCATAAGCTTCCTATCCCAGCAGTTCGACAGGTTGTGACAGAAGAGGATTTGCCAGGCTACATCTATGAAGAAGGAGAAGAAGAGCGATACGCGGGTGAACGACTAGCAGCTTCCTACGTAAACTTTTATATCGCTAATAAGGCTATCTTGGTTCCCCAGTTTCAAGATAAAAACGACCAAGTAGCCTTAGATATCCTCAGTAAGTGTTTCCCAGACCGTAAAGTTGTCGGAATACCAGCCAGAGATATTCTCTTAGGTGGTGGCAATATCCACTGTATCACCCAACAAATCCCAGAATAGGAGAAAAAGATGAGAAATGTAAAAGTTTCAGCCATTCAGATGCAATGTGCCAAGAATGTAGCAACAAATATCCAAACAGCAGAGCGTTTAGTACGTCAGGCTGCAGAACAAGGAGCACAAATTATTCTCTTGCCCGAGTTGTTTGAACGTCCCTATTTCTGTCAGGAACGTCAGTATGACTACTACCAGTATGCTCAGTCGGTGACAGAAAATACCGCCATTCAGCATTTTAAGGTGATTGCTAAGGAACTACAAGTTGTTCTACCGATCAGTTTCTATGAAAAAGATGGCAATGTCTTATATAATTCTATTGCTGTCATTGATGCAGATGGGGAAGTACTGGGTGTTTATCGGAAAACCCACATACCAGATGATCATTATTATCAAGAAAAGTTTTATTTCACGCCTGGCAATACAGGCTTCAAGGTCTGGGATACTCGCTATGCTAAGATTGGGATCGGTATCTGTTGGGATCAATGGTTCCCTGAAACAGCGCGTTGTCTTGCGTTAAATGGTGCTGAATTGCTCTTTTATCCTACAGCTATCGGTTCAGAGCCAATTTTGGATACAGATAGTTGTGGTCATTGGCAACGCACCATGCAAGGGCACGCAGCAGCAAATATTGTTCCAGTCATTGCAGCCAATCGCTATGGCTTTGAAGAAGTCACTCCTAGTGAGGAAAATGGTGGACAGAGTTCCAGTCTTGACTTCTACGGTTCCTCCTTTATGACGGATGAAACAGGAGCTATTTTAGAACGAGCTGAAAGACAAGAAGAAGCTGTTCTGTTAGCAACTTATGACCTAGATAAGGGAGCAAGCGAACGCCTAAACTGGGGCTTGTTTCGAGATAGAAGACCCGAAATGTATCAACGCATTACGGACTAGTAGGGGAGAAATGAGAGATTCATTCTGCTAGACTCGTTTTCACTAGCAACTATAAGGATACAATGTTATCTAGTAAATGGATTTTATATTTTAACCCTCTAAGGCTTTCTCGCGCTTTGATGCGAGGAGCTTTTCTGTTTAAGCTTTATCAATAAAACATGCTATAATAGTTGCAGAAAGGTTGGTGTTTATGGCTAGGATATTGGCTATTGAAGACAATAGTGACATTCAAGAGATTTTGCGAACACTTCTTGCTGAGGAGCATGAGGTGATTCAAGCCTTTTCTGGTACAGAAGGAATCATGCGTTTTGACCAAGGGGGGATTGACCTCGTTTTACTAGATATCATGCTTCCTGGGAAAAATGGGGATCAGGTTTTAAAAGCTATCAGGGAGCAAAGTCAAACTCCAGTCATTATGCTAACGGCTTTGAGCGATAAGAAGCTAATCAGTCAATATCTCTTAGACGGTGCCAATGATTACATAGTGAAACCTTTTGATTTGGACGAAGTCTTTGCTAGAGTTACTGTTCAATTACGTCAAAGCGTAGAAAAACAGCCTATGGAACTAGGAAAAACTGAAAATCTGCCACAAAACTTGAAAAATATCCAATTTGATTCGGAAAGTTTTGAAATTAAAAATAGCCAGGAAACGATTCGCCTTGCCAAGAAAGAATGCTTGATTCTCCAAACTCTCCTCAAACATCCAAAGAAAATCTTCACCAAAGAAGAACTTTATGAGTTGGTCTGGGAGGATAGCTATTTACCTGGAGATAATACCCTCAATACGCATTTGAGTAATCTTCGTAAAAAATTAAACCAACTTGACCCAAATCAGGAATATATTGAAACCATTTGGGGAGTTGGGGTAAGATTAAAAGGAGATAAGCAATGACCTACATGATAATCTTTTTCCTACTGGTTCTCCTAATTATTTTATCGATTACATTGATTCGCTACCATCTCGCGCTTAAGAGCCTGAGTCAACAGATTGAAGACAAGATTCTTACAGGTAGTATGAAAAGAGTCGGAGTCAGTATTTTTTCCAAACATTTTTTACATCTTTATCAGCAGATTGAAAATCTATTTCAGGAAGTGGAACAATCTCGTTTGGTGATGAAAAGGGAAAAGCAGACTCTGGATATGGCCATCAGCAATATCGCCCATGATATTCGGACGCCTTTGACTATCGCTTCAGGTTACACCCAACAATTGATAAAGTCTCCTGAAGACAAAGCAGAAACCTTACAAAAAATAGCCCAGCATCTTGATTTAGTTTCTAAACGTTTGGAGGCTCTCCTAGAATATCGTCGTTTGATGGAAGGAGCTGTCAAACCGAAACTGGAAGAAATAGCTCTCTCAGCTTTTATTACCAAGAAGACTTTGGCTTATTATGATGTTTTTCAGGCGGCAAATATCACGCTTGATTTTGAGGTTGAAGCTGGTCTGAAAATGAGGACTGATGAAGACTTGCTGGATCGAATTTTACAAAATCTGCTTGGAAATGTCCTCAAACATGGCAAGGAAGAAGCGCGTCTGTCTTTGCGAAAAGAAAAGGAACAGCTTGTCTTAGAGATTGCAAACCTTGTTAAACAGCCTATCAAAAAAATAGAAAATCTCAGTAACCGTTTTTATTCTGAAAATCTATCAGACACCGAAGAATCCTCTGGTTTAGGCCTTTATATCACTGAGGAATTATGTCATCTTCTCGGTGCAGAGATGAAACTAAGCACAGATGGCCAGTGGTTATCGGTTTTCATTTATTTTTAACGAAAAGAAACCTCCTCTAGCCTACAGAGGAGGTCATTTTTTATAGACTTTTCTTTTTGAAAACTGCCAGTCCACTTAGATTAAAGATTACAATAACAGCTAAGCTAACTATAAGTGTATAGAAAATGGATTCACTATTAGCAGTCATAGCATAGGAAAAATGCAAGGACAAATATGGTAAAAATTTGATATTTGGAAAAATGATCATTGGCATAGAAAGGATGATAGAACTGACCAAATATCCAATAAATACTGCAATATAAGAATGAGTCAGGTAGAGAATAAAGGAAATAATGGAAAGCCAAGCGAGAAGGCAGAGAAATTGAAGGAAAATCATTAAGAGGAGATTAGTAACAAAACCATCAGGTATCGTACCAAGTCCGTTTAGTAGAGTTGAGGGAACAAAAGCAATCACAAGGCTGGCGATGAGTTGTAAGAGAGCGATACTTGCTAGAACAAAGGATTTAGCGAAGAAAAACTCTGTACGAGAAACGCCAACTGTCAAACTATTTTTATAAAGCTTGCCGATTAGATCGACCCCAAGAACTAAACATGTTAGAATAATGCAGAGAAAAACAAGGTTTGAATCATTGCTAGACGCATTGATAAGAGCTTGAATACCGTCCCAACCATGGGTTGGAATTTCTGGTTCTTCTGTCTGGATTGCCATCAGATGGCCAGTAGCCCCGATAGTGGCACCCAGTAGCAAGAGGACAAAGAGAATGAATTCTGTAATCCAGAATCCTTTGGAGCGGAAAAGACGGTAAAAGTCTGCTTGAATGGTATGTATCATGATTTTCCTCCTATTGGACCAATTGAGTGAAGTATTCTTCTAGGTTTTGACGGGCATAGTAAATCTCGTCAATGGCGACATCTGCCAAGGTTAATTCCTTAAGAATCTGTTTGACATCTTGTTCCTGACCAAAGATGTGAATTTCGTTTTCAGGATTAACAACCTTGAACTGGAGCTGGATTTGTTCTTTCAATACTTGACAAGCTTTCTCTTGATCAGCTGTCTTAAGCACAATATAATCCTCACTTAGTGTTTCAAATTCAGCTTTGCTGATTTCACGGATAATCTTACCTTGATCTAAAATACCAAAGCGATTTGCTACGAGATAGAGTTCTGACAAGATATGGCTAGAGATGAGAATGGTGATTCCTTTTTCTTGATTGAGTCGTTGAATCATTAGTCGAAATTCTTTGATACCGATTGGGTCGAGACCATTGATAGGTTCATCTAAGATTAGGAAGTCTGGTTTAGATAGGAGGGCAATGGCGATACCAAGTCTTTGTTTCATTCCTAGCGAGAAATCACGAAAGACTTTCTTACCTGTATCTGCCAAACCTACATAGTCCAGGGTTTCTCGAATAACTATATCATCATTTGGAATATGACGAATCATACAGTAATATTTCAGGTTTTGATAGGCTGTTAAGTGATTATGAGCTACAGGTGATTCGATAACTGAACCTACTCGAGATAGAGACTTGCTCCACTCATTTTCCGTTTTGCTGGAGAAGAGGGAAACAGTCCCTTTATCCGCAAAGAGTAGTTGCGTAATGATTTTTATTAAGGTGGTCTTCCCAGCTCCATTCTTCCCTATAAGTCCATAAATATCTCCTTCTCTTATCGTTAGATGAAGATCCTGAAGGATAGCTTGTTTGGCAAAGTTTTTGGACAATCCATGAATATCAAGTACTGTTTTCATGATTCTCTCCTTTTGATTTATTTTGATAACTTTAGTATACAGCATAGAAATCAAAGAAAGCTCAAGGATTTCTAAAGAGTTTCTAAAGTTTTAGGAATTCTTAAATATCAAAACCCAGTTGACATGAACTGGGCTTCTTAATTATAAAATATATTTCTCAATGGCACGCGCAACGCCGTCTTCTTCGTTGCTGGCTGTAACATCATCAGCTAGGGATTTAACATAGTCGCTGGCATTTCCCATTGCAACACCAAGTCCTGCAAACTGGAGCATTTCGATATCGTTATTGGCATCGCCCATGGCCATAATTTCTGACTGCTCAATCTTCAAAATCGCTGCTAGTCGAGAAAGAGCAGTAGCCTTTGTCGTTCCAAGCGGCATGGCTTCATAAATAACAGGCTGCGAACGAACTCCACTAAATCGTTGGCAGAGTTCCTCAGCAAAACGCTGCTCAAAATCGTCCGTTTGGCTCTCTGTCCCCAAAAACATACCTTGGAACATCCGGTACTTGCCACTGGTGGCTTCCTCAAGAGAAATTTCAGTCAGGTCTGAAAAGACTAGCTCGGCATCATTTTGAATGATTTCATTTGGCTTGCCACCGAGGACAAAATAATGTTCCTCATCAAAAAGAGTCAATTGGACATCACTCTTTTCAGCTAGGTCATAGAGGTATTCGATGTCTGCTGGACTAAGTTCTTGCCAGTCAACTAGCCCCCAGTCACTGGTCTGGTGCGTTGAACAACCGTTGTTAACAATGACATACTCATTCTGCAGGTCCAGTCCTAGTTTTTGATAGTAGGGGAGGACACCAAAGAGCGGGCGTCCCGTACAAAGTACCAATTTGACACCTTTTTCAATAGCTTGGTGAATAGCAGTAATGTGAGCTTGGGGGATTTCCTTGGCTTCATTGAGGAGGGTTCCGTCCATGTCCAAGGCTAGTAGTTTAATCATAGGTCTTCCTTCTTTATCTTTTGGTATTATTATAGCATATTTTGGAGAAGATAATGGTAAAAGGCTAGGGGCTAATTGATTTTTCAGTTTAGGATGTTTTGATGACAATTCATGATTGGAAGAGGATATTTTGCAAAGATATGCTATACTAAGCTTGTCAATGTTGCAACTAGACAAATATAAAAAAATAATTTAATATAATAGTTTTTTTGTAAGTAGGTATGAGTAGCAGATTACTCAACTAATCTGAACAATAACAGAGGAAATATATCATGATTTTAATGACAAAAAATATAAATCTAACAAATGAAGAATTAGAGATGATACAAGGTGGAGCAGATCCCTATGGTAAAGAACCTAATGGTTATTATGCTTGGCAAATGGAACCAGTATTAACTATGCCAGTTCATGGATTTTGTCCCAGAGGAACCTATGATTTAGGATATATTGGAGGAGGTAATCATCTTTGTAAAGGAAGTGCTGCGAGATTTTAAGTAAAATTTATTAGGAACATGAAGAAACAAGGGGAAAAAGCAGAGAATTTAATATGAAAAAACGGGCTATTCAAATTTTACTAGCATTGTCCTTAATTTTTTATAAATCAACTTGGTTTTGGAGGCTTTTCAATCACCTCGCAAAGCCCTACCTACCAGCAAGTCGTGAGTTTTTTCAGATTTTACTTTTGATGGAGAGTGGAGTTCTTTTGTCAGCAGTCATCTACCTACTAGTTTTTGCAGGAAAGAAGACGTTTCATTTCAAGTGGGAGTTGAGGTACTTTATCTACCTTTTACTGGGTTACATCACCTTGTATATGTCTGACTTTCTCTTTTCGTATTTCATATCTCCGTCTTCAAATCAAATTTCTTTGAATGAAACGGTAGAAATGATGGGACGACAGGAGTTACCCTATTTCTTGCTCATCGTTTGCTTCATCTCCCCTATTGCCGAGGAGTTGATTTATCGCGGTGTACTTATGACAACCTTTTTCAAAAACTCACCTTGGTACGGAGATATCTTGCTTTCTGCTATTATTTTCGGTTGCATTCATATCAATTTCGCTTTAACACCTCTTGCCTTTTTCATTTATGCTAGTGGAGGTCTTATTTTGGCTATATTGTATCGCATGACAAAAACTCTCTACTATCCAATAGTGGTTCATATCCTCATCAATATCACTGCTTTCTGGAACTTATGGTTACTCCTATTTTCAGGAAGTTAGCTTACTAAAACAATGTCGGAACTTTCCGGCATTTTCTTTTCAATAGATGAGAAAGAACCGATTATTTACAGGATTGCTTAATTAAAAAATGGTATAATAAAAGGTAATGAAAAATTCCAACGAGGCTGAGATGAAATTACTTTATACTGATATTCGGACTTCTTTGACAGAAATCCTAACCAGAGAGGCGGAAGAGCTCGTTACTGCGGGCAAGCGGGTCTTCTACATCGCTCCCAACTCTCTTTCATTTGAAAAGGAACGCGCCGCGCTGGAATGCTTGTCCCAGCAGGCTTCTTTTGCGATTACCGTCACGCGCTTTGCGCAGATGGCTCGTTACCTGGTCTTGAATGATTTGCCTGCTAAAACCAGTCTAGATGATATTGGTCTTGGGATGGCCTTTTATAAATGCCTTGCTGAACTTGATCCCAAGGACTTACGTGTTTATGGTGCTATTAAGCAGGATCCTCAGTTTATCCAGCAGTTGATTGAGCTTTATCACGAGATGACAACTGCTCAGATGAGTTTTTTAGACTTAGAAAGTTTGACTGATGAGGATAAGCGAGCAGATTTACTCTTGATTTTTGAGAAAGTATCGGCCTATCTCAATCAAGGCCAGTTGGCTCAGGGAAGTCAGTTGTCCCATTTGATTGAGGCTATTGAGAATGGCAAGGTAAGTAGCAATTTTACTCAAATCGCCTTGGTCATTGATGGATTTACCCGTCTTTCTGCCGAGGAAGAGCGGATTGTGGACTTACTTCATAGCAAGGGTGTTGAAATTGTCATTGGGGCTTATGCTAGTAAGAAAGCCTATACCAGCCCTTTTAGCGAGGGAAATCTCTACCAAGCCAGTGTAGAGTTTCTCCATCATCTAGCCTCTAAATACCAAACTCCTGCTCTGGATTGTTCTCAGACTCATGAGAAGATGGATAGTTTTGACAAGGCCTCTCGTTTGCTGGAGTCTTCTTATGACTTTTCAGAGCTCACTTTGGAGGTCGATGAGAAAGACCGTGAAAACCTGCAAATCTGGTCTTGTTTGACGCAAAAAGAAGAGTTGGAGTTGGTAGCCCGTAGCATTCGTCAGAAATTGCATGCCAATCCAGACCTGAGTTACAAGCATTTTCGTATTCTCTTGGGGGATGTGACTTCTTACCAGTTATCCCTGAAAACTATTTTTGACCAGTATCAGATTCCTTTTTATCTTGGTAGAAGCGAATCTATGGCGCATCATCCCTTGACACAGTTTATCGAGTCTATTTTGTCTTTAAAACGCTATCGTTTCCGTCAGGAGGATTTGATTAACCTTCTCAGAACTGGTTTGTATACCGACCTTAGTCAGGCTGATATTGACGCATTTGAGCAATATATCCGCTATCTTGGTATCAATGGCTTGCCAGCCTTTCAGCAAACCTTCACCAAATCCCACCATGGAAAATTTGATTTAGGGCGTTTAAATGCTCTTCGTCTGCGTATTTTAACACCTCTTGAGACTCTCTTTACCAGCCGAAAGCAGAAGGCTGAAAATCTCTTGCAAAAGTGGAATAGCTTTCTAAAAGAGGGTGCGGTGACCAAGCAACTGCAAGATTTGACAGCTACTATGGAAGTTCTAGAGCAGGAAAGACAAGCTGAAGTTTGGAAGGCATTCTGTCATGTTTTAGAACAATTTGCGACTGTTTTTGCTGGTTCACAGGTTAGTCTGGAGGACTTCCTAGCCTTGCTCCATTCTGGAATGAGCCTATCTCAATATCGCACCATTCCAGCAACAGTAGACACCGTTCTGGTGCAGAGCTATGATTTGATTGCTCCTCTGACAGCTGACTTTGTCTATGCCATTGGGTTAACTCAGGACAATTTACCCAAAATTGCGCAAAACACCAGTCTTTTGACTGATGAAGAAAGACAAAACTTAAACCAAGTGACAGAGGAAGGAGCGCAATTGCTGATTGCCAGCAGTGAAAACCTCAAGAAAAATCGCTACACTATGCTTTCCTTGGTTAATTCTGCCCGTAAGCAGTTGGTCTTGTCGGCTCCAAGTCTTTTTAACGAAATCGAAAGTAAGGAATCTGCCTATCTTCAAGAGTTGGTCCATTTTGGATTTAGTCGGAAAGAGAAGAGGATGAATTACAAAGGGCTGTCTAAAGAAGATATAGGCTCATATCACAGTCTTTTGTCTAGTCTGGTTGCCTATCACCAACAGGGCGAGACGAGTGATAGGGAGCAAGATTTGACCTTTGTTAAAGTATTGGCGCGTGTCATGGGTAAAAAACTAGACCAGCAAGGTTTGGAAAATCCAGCTCTCCCAACCAGTCCAAGCAGTAAGCAGTTGACCAAGGATACCTTACAGGCTCTCTATCCAGCTGACAAGGAATTTTACCTGTCTACGTCTGGTTTGACGGAGTTTTACCGAAACCAATACAGTTATTTCCTCCGTTATGTACTAGGCCTGCAGGAAGAATTGCGCCTACGTCCAGATGCTCGTAGTCATGGGAATTTCTTGCACCGTATTTTTGAACGTGCCTTGCAGTTGCCTGACGAAGATTCCTTTGACCACCGTCTAGAACAAGCTATCCAAGAAACCAGTCAAGAACGAGAATTTGAGGCTATTTATCAGGAAAGTTTGGAAGCCCAGTTCACCAAGGAAGTTCTACTTGATGTGGCGCGGACAACTGGCCATATTCTCCGCCACAATCCAGGCATCGAAACCATCAAAGAAGAGGCAAATTTCGGTGGGAAAGAGCAAGCCTTTATTCAATTGGACAATGGACGCAGTGTCTTTGTACGAGGCAAGGTTGACCGCATTGACCGATTGAAAGCTGATGGAGCGATAGGAGTGGTAGACTACAAATCCAGTCTGACTCAGTTCCAGTTTCCTCATTTCTTTAATGGGCTCAATTCCCAGTTGCCAACCTATCTAGCTGCCTTAAAAAGAGAAAGGGAGCAGAACTTTTTCGGCGCCATGTACTTGGAAATGGCTGAACCTGTTCAATCTCTGATGGCTGTTAAAAGTCTGGCTGGAGCAGTAGTAGAAGCCAGCAAGTCAATGAAATACCAAGGCCTCTTTTTAGAAAAAGAAAGCAGTCACTTGGGTGAATTTTACAATAAAACCAAAGCCAATCAGTTGACGGATGAGGAGTTCCAGCTCCTACTGGATTACAATGCCCATCTTTACAAGAAAGCAGCTGAGAAGATTTTAGCAGGTCAGTTCGCCATTAACCCTTATACTGAAAATGGTAGAAGCATTGCTCCATATGTTCAGCAACATCAAGCCATCACAGGATTTGAAGCCAATTATCACTTAGGTCAAGCCCGTTTCCTAGAAAAGTTGGACTTAGCTGATGGCAAGCGTCTGGTAGGAGAGAAACTCAAGCAAGCTTGGTTTGAAAAAATAAGAGAGGAGTTGAATCGATGAAGCCCATTCCCTTTTTAAGTGAGGAAGAAATTCAAAAATTGCAAGAAGCAGAAGCAAATTCGAGCAAGGAACAGAAGAAAACTGCCGAGCAAATTGAAACCATCTACACTTCTGGTCAGAATATCCTTGTCTCAGCGTCTGCTGGTTCTGGGAAGACTTTTGTCATGGCCGAGCGTATTCTGGACCAATTGACGCGTGGTGTCGAAATTTCTCAACTCTTTATCTCAACCTTTACCGTCAAGGCTGCGACTGAACTTAAAGAACGTTTGGAGAAAAAAATCAGCCAACATATCCAAGAAAGCGATGACGTTGACCTCAAACAACACTTGGGACGCCAGTTGGCAGACCTACCAAACGCTGCCATCGGTACCATGGACTCTTTTACACAAAAATTCCTTGGCAAACATGGCTATCTAATTAATATTGCGCCTAATTTCCGTATCTTACAAAATCAAAGCGAGCAACTCCTTCTAAAAAACGAAGCCTTTCATGAGGTTTTTGAAGCGCATTACCAAGGTAAACGGAAAGAGACCTTTAGTCGTTTGCTGAAAAACTTTGCTGGACGTGGCAAGGATGAACGTGGGTTGCGCCAGCAGGTCTATAAAATCTATGATTTCCTCCAATCCACCAGCAATCCTCAGAAATGGCTGAGTGAATCATTCCTCAAAGGCTTTGGAAAAGCTGATTTTACTAGTGAAAAAGACAAACTAACCCAACAAATCCAGCAAACCCTTTGGGACTTGGAAAGTTTCTTCCGTTACCATTTGGATAATGATGCCAAGGAGTTTCCAAAGGCTGCTTATCTAGAAAATGTTCAGTTGATTTTAGATGAAATTGGCTCCCTAAATCAGGAGTCCGATAGTCAGGCTTATCAGGCAGTGCTTGCGCGTGTTGTCGCCATCTCTAAGGAGAAAAATGGTCGGGCTCTGACTAATGCCAGTCGTAAGGTTGATTTGAAGCCCCTGGCGGATGCCTACAACGAAGAAAGAAAGGCCCAGTTTGCTAAACTAGGACAACTGTCAGACCAGATAACCATTCTCGACTATCAAGAACGTTATCATGAAGATACATGGGAACTAGCTAAGACCTTCCAAGTCTTCATGAGCGATTTTGTGGAGGCTTATCGTCAGCGTAAACATCAGGAAAATGCCTTTGAATTCGCTGATATCAGCCATTATACTATTGAGATTTTAGAGAATTTCCCGCAAGTTCGTGAGGCTTATCAGGATCGCTTCCACGAAGTCATGGTCGATGAGTATCAGGATACCAACCACATTCAAGAACGAATGCTGGAATTGCTATCTAATGGTCACAATCGCTTTATGGTTGGAGATATAAAGCAGTCTATCTACCGTTTCCGTCAGGCAGACCCGCAGATTTTCAATGAAAAGTTCCAACGCTATGCGCAAAATCCCCAAGAAGGAAAGCTCATTCTCCTCAAGGAAAATTTCCGTAGTAGTTCAGAAGTGCTGTCAGCAACCAATGATGTTTTTGCACGCCTTATGGACCAAGAGGTCGGCGAAATCAACTATGATAACATGCACCATCTTGTTTTTGCCAATACCAAACTGACTCCTAATCCAGACAACAAGGCAGAATTTCTCCTCTATGATAAGGACGACACAAGTGAGGAAGAAGAGGGACAGGCAGAAACGAAACTAACAGGTGAAATGCGCCTTGTTATCAAGGAAATCCTTAAACTTCATCAAGAGAAAAGTGTAGCTTTTAAGGAAATTGCCCTTTTGACCTCCAGCCGCAGTCGAAATGACCAGATTCTCCTTGCCTTGTCTGAGTACGGGATTCCTGTCAAAACCGACGGTGAACAAAACAATTACCTCCAATCTCTAGAAGTGCAAGTCATGTTGGATACACTTCGTGTCATTCACAATCCCCTGCAAGATTATGCCTTGGTTGCTCTCATGAAGTCTCCAATGTTTGGATTTGATGAGGACGAGTTAGCACGTTTGTCTCTCCAGAAAGCAGAGGACAAAGTTCAAGAGAATCTCTATGAGAAACTGGTCAATGCTCAAAAACTTACAACAATCCAGAAAGAGTTAATTCATACTGATTTAGCTGAAAAATTAAATAAATTCATGGATATCTTGGATTCATGGCGCTTGTATGCCAAAACCCACTCACTCTATGACTTGATTTGGAAGATTTACAACGACCGTTTTTATTATGACTATGTTGGAGCTTTGCCAAATGGCCCTGCTAGACAGGCTAATCTCTATGCCCTAGCACTGCGAGCTGACCAGTTTGAAAAGAGCAATTTCAAGGGCTTGTCTCGTTTTATCCGTATGATTGACCAAGTTTTAGAAGCCCAGCACGATCTTGCAAGCGTGGCTGTCGCACCTCCTAAGGATGCTGTAGAACTCATGACCATTCACAAAAGTAAAGGGCTGGAGTTTCCTTACGTTTTTATCCTCAATATGGATCAGGATTTTAATAAACAAGACAGCATGTCAGAGGTCATTCTCAGTCGTAAAAATGGGCTTGGTGTCAAATATATCGCCAAAATGGAGACAGGAGCAGTGGAAGATCACTATCCTAAAACTATCAAACTCTCCATTCCTAGCCTGACTTATAGGCAGAATGAAGAGGAATTACAACTAGCTAGCTATTCAGAGCAGATGCGTCTGCTGTATGTTGCCATGACGCGGGCTGAGAAAAAGCTTTATCTTGTCGGCAAGGGATCTCGTGAAAAGCTGGAAGCTAAGGAATTCCCAGCAGCTAAAAATGGAAAACTAGATAGCAGTACTAGACTCCAAGCCAAGAATTTCCAAGATTGGATTTGGGCTATCAGTAAAGCGTTTGCCAAGGACAATCTCAACTTTAGCTATCGTTTTGTTGGCGAAGACCAGTTGACTAGAGAAGCTATCGGAGAGTTGGAATTCAAGAGCCCTCTACAAGATAGCTCTCAAGCTGATAACCGCCAGTCTGAAACTATTAAAGAAGCTCTTGAAACGCTGAAAGAGGTGGAAGTTTATAATACTCTTCATCGCGCAGCCATTGAACTGCCTAGTGTTCAAACCCCAAGTCAAATCAAGAAATTCTACGAACCTGTTATGGATATGGAAGGTGTCGAGATTGCTGGTAAAGGCCAGTCAATAGGCAAGAAAATTAGCTTTGATTTGCCAGATTTTTCAACTAAAGAAAAGGTAACAGGAGCTGAAATTGGTAGTGCTACTCACGAACTCATGCAGAGAATGGACCTCAGTCAGCGACCAACCCTTGCTAGCCTAACAGAAACTCTCAAACAAGTTCAAACCAGCCAAGCTGTCAGAGACAAGATTAATCTTTCTAAAATTCTTGCATTCTTTGACACAGCACTTGGTCAGGAAATTCTTGCTCATACAGATCATCTCTACCGCGAGCAACCCTTCTCCATGCTCAAAAGAGACCACAAGAGTCAGGAAGACTTTGTTGTCCGTGGTATCCTAGATGGCTATCTGCTTTACGAGGACAGAATCGTTCTGTTCGACTACAAGACAGACCGCTATAATGAGCCAAGTCAACTCATAGACCGCTATCGTGGTCAATTATCCCTTTATGAAGAGGCTTTATCACGAGCCTATTCGATTGAAAATATTGAGAAATATTTGATTTTACTCGGTAAAGACGAGGTTCAAGTTGTAAAAGTATAAATTTAGAAAGGAGACCTCATGACACTTCCAGTTAGAAAATCCCTGCACGACGCGGTTTTACAGGCTTCAAAAGCTGATACTTGGGAACAAGCTACCAAGGAATGGAATGAAGTTTCCTTGATTTTTAACGGTATCGGCCGTAGCAATTGTGTTTGTGGGAATACCATCAAATACGCCTACGAACTCTTTAACGGTGTCACAGGCCAACGCCTCTTTCCAATCGGCAGCGACTGTGTTCGTCATTTTCATCGATTGTCCCTTGACCAGCAACTAGAAGAGGAAGAAAAATTACTCAGAAAGGTTGAAAATCTAACCAGAAAAGCCCAGAAAAAGGAAAAAATCAAAGTCAATAAAAGTGACTTTGATGAGCGACTTCTAAAATGGCTCTGGGAAAAAGGTGTTTTCAAACCTAATCGCGGCAATCAATTTGCACCTGAGAGAGACTACCAACTCTTCCTAGAAGTTTTTCAGGGAGGAAGTTGGACCAAGGCTGAGCCAAAGAAAAAGGCTCGGATGGAAGAAGTCCTTGAAAAATGCATCAAACCCTTTTTACTTGGAAAACCAGATGACCAACTATACCTTGTCAAGCTAGGCAAGGAGAAAATTGACTACGAACAAGAACTCCGTATCCAGGCAGAGAAAGAGCGCAAGAAGAGGGATAAAATCGCCAAGCAATATGCAGACAATCTGGTCCTAGCCATGGGACCAGCAGAGCGTGCTTATCAGGATTACTTTGGCTTTACAGAAACCCTTACTCAAGAAGAACGCAAGTGGGAGAAAATACTTTTTGGGAAAAATAGAACAGAACGGGCTATCAAGGCCAAACAATACCAAAAAGATCTGGAAAAAGACCAACGAATTGCAGCTCAGGATCCAATTGAAAGAAAGCAGAAGCAAACCTGGCTCCTCAATTCCTATTTCCATGAGCTTCCTGAAGAAAAAGCTCGATTTTCTAGGCTCTTATTAGAATATCGAAAAAGTGGAGAAGTTCCCTTTTCAACCGTATACCTGTCAAATCATCTCGTCGACTTTTTCTATAAAATGAAAGCTTTTGAGTTTGAAATCGCACCCGAACAAATCCGAGACTTTTTAAAAGAAAGCCTTCAGGCAGAACATTTATCATCAGCACAAGAAAGCTGGATAGAAGGAATTCTCCTCAACTGCCTCAAACCATTTTTAGAACGATTATTGATATGAGCAACACCTATTCAAATTTAAAAATCAAAAGCACAAATACGATTCATAATTTATTTTATGTCACGTCTGCATTATAAAAAACCAAAAGCCTATGCAAACGGGCTCAAATTATGATAAAATAGACCATAAGAATAACACTATTTTATATTAATTAAATTTTTATTTTATAAGGAAAAAAACTCAATGGCTACTATTCAATGGTTTCCTGGTCACATGTCTAAAGCGCGTCGACAGGTGCAGGAAAATTTAAAATTTGTTGATTTTGTGACGATCTTGGTAGATGCACGCTTACCTCTATCTAGTCAAAATCCTATGTTGACCAAGATTGTTGGTGACAAACCAAAACTCTTGATTTTAAACAAGGCAGACTTGGCTGATCCAGCAATGACCAAGGAATGGCGTCAGTATTTTGAATCACAAGGAATCCAGACTCTGGCTATCAACTCTAAAGAGCAAGTGACTGTTAAAGTTGTAACAGATGCTGCCAAAAAGCTCATGGCTGATAAGATTTCTCGCCAAAAGGAACGTGGTATCAAAATTGAAACCTTGCGTACCATGATTATCGGGATTCCAAACGCTGGTAAATCAACTCTCATGAACCGCTTAGCTGGTAAGAAGATTGCCGTTGTCGGTAACAAACCAGGTGTGACCAAGGGGCAACAATGGCTCAAAACCAATAAAGACCTGGAAATCTTGGATACACCAGGGATTCTCTGGCCTAAATTCGAAGATGAAACTGTTGCACTGAAACTGGCCTTGACTGGAGCTATCAAAGATCAGTTGCTCCCTATGGATGAGGTGACCATTTTTGGTATCAATTATTTCAAAGAACATTATCCAGAAAAGTTGGCTGAACGCTTCAAACAAATGAAAATTGAAGAAGAAGCGCCTGTTATTATTATGGATATGACCCGCGCCCTCGGTTTCCGAGACGACTACGACCGCTTTTACAGTCTCTTCGTGAAGGAAGTCCGTGATGGCAAACTCGGTAACTATACCTTAGATACATTGGAAGATCTCGATGGCGACGATTAAAGAAATCAAAGAACTCCTTGCAACAGTCAAGAATTTAGAAAGTCCTGTTTTTTTAGAACTCGAAAAGGATAGTCGCTCTGGAGTTCAAAAGGAAATCAGCAAGCGTAAAAAAGCCATTCAAGCTGAATTGAATGAGGATCTTCGTTTGGAATCCATGCTTTCCTATGAAAAAGAACTTTATAAGCAAGGATTGACCTTAATTGCAGGTGTTGATGAGGTCGGCCGAGGTCCTCTGGCTGGACCTGTAGTCGCTGCAGCTGTTATTTTACCTCAAAATTGTAAGATTCAAGGCCTCAACGACAGCAAGAAAATTCCTAAAAAGAAACATCTGGAAATTTTCCAAGCCGTTCAAGACCAAGCCTTGTCAATCGGAATTGGTATCATGGATAATAAAGTCATCGACCAAGTCAATATCTATGAAGCAACTAAACTAGCCATGCAGGAAGCAATCTCCCAGCTCAGTCCGCAACCTGAACATCTTTTGATAGATGCCATGAAACTAGAATTGCCCATTTCACAAACATCTATCATCAAAGGAGATGCCAATTCCCTCTCTATCGCAGCGGCTTCAATAGTAGCTAAGGTGACACGTGATGAATTGATGAAGGAATACAATCAGCAGTTCCCTGGTTATGATTTTGCTGCTAATGCAGGATATGGAACAGCTAAACACCTGGAAGGACTCGAAAAACTAGGAGTTACCCCAATTCACCGAACCAGCTTTGAACCCGTTAAATCACTGGTTTCAGGAGAAAAAGAAAGTTAAGTTAGAAGGAATGATTATGGAGGAACAGTCAGAAACACTCAGTTCCAAGAAAGAATTTGCCTTTGCCTCAAGCACTATATTATCCCAAGTTGGACGAGGAATCATTGTGGGACTCGTCGTAGGAATCATCGTCGGATCCTTTCGGTTTTCAATCGAAAAAGGCTTTCACCTGATACAAGGGCTTTATCAAGATCAAGCGCACCTAGTGCGCAATCTTTTTATCATTGGTCTATTTTATTTAATAGTTTGTTGGCTCAGTGCGAAATTAACTCGATCAGAAAAAGATATCAAGGGTTCAGGGATTCCTCAAGTTGAAGCCGAATTAAAGGGACTCATGACCCTCAACTGGTGGGGCGTACTTTGGAAAAAATATATTCTAGGTATTCTTGCAATCGCAAGTGGACTCATGCTGGGGCGTGAAGGGCCTAGTATTCAACTTGGAGCGGTCGGTGGTAAAGGAATTGCCAAATGGCTCAAATCCAGTCCAGTAGAGGAACGCTCCTTGATTGCTAGTGGAGCTGCCGCTGGTCTAGCTGCAGCCTTTAATGCACCGATTGCAGGTCTCCTCTTTGTCGTAGAAGAAGTCTACCACCATTTTTCACGCTTTTTCTGGGTCTCAACTCTAGCAGCCAGCCTCGTAGCAAACTTTGTCTCTTTACTGATATTTGGCCTTACACCCGTACTGGATATGCCAGACAATATCCCGCTCATGACCCTAGACCAGTATTGGATTTATCTCCTTATGGGAGTGTTTCTGGGGCTTTCCGGTTTTCTCTATGAAAAAGCTGTCCTAAATGTCGGTAGAGCTTATTACTGGATTGGTCAAAAAATCCATTTGGATAGAGCTTATTATCCATTTCTGGCTTTTATCCTTATCATACCAGTCGGCATCTTCTTACCACAAATTCTTGGTGGTGGAAATCAGCTTGTCCTTTCCCTAACTGAGCAAAATTTTAGTTTCCAAGTTCTATTAGCTTACTTTTTGATTCGCTTTGTTTGGAGCATGATTAGTTATGGAAGTGGCCTTCCAGGAGGAATATTCCTACCCATTTTAGCTCTTGGTTCCTTACTTGGTGCTCTAGTTGGTGTTATTTGTGTCAATCTTGGGCTTGTCAGTCAAGAGCAGTTTCCTATATTTGCCATTCTAGGAATGAGTGGCTATTTTGGAGCAATATCTAAAGCTCCCTTAACTGCGATGATTCTGGTAACCGAAATGGTAGGCGACATTCGCAACCTCATGCCACTTGGCTTAGTAACCCTAGTTGCCTATATCATTATGGATCTGCTCAAGGGTGCGCCAGTCTATGAGGCTATGTTGGAAAAAATGCTGCCAGAAGAAGCGACAGATGAAGGAGAAGTCACTCTCATTGAAATTCCTGTATCTGACAAAATCGCTGGAAAACAAGTACACGAGCTCAACTTACCACATAACATCCTCATCACCACCCAAGTTCATAATGGCAAAAGCCAAACAGTTAACGGCTCAACCAGAATGTATCTGGGGGATATGATTCATCTGGTTATTCCCAAAAGTGAAATTGGAAAAGTAAAAGATTTGTTGTTGTAGCTCTTTTTTACATAATTTATATTATGCAAAAAAACTTCTTAACAGAGATAGTATTCATCTTCATGAGCATGAATCTCACCAGATTGGCCAAGGATCTAGTCTCTAAAAGATCCACTATTCAAAAACCACACAGCTTTTCTTTCAGATTGATTATATTCAAGACTGAAATCACTGTGTGGTTTTATTTAGAAGCTAGTTTTTGCCCAGCCTCATTTCTTACTAATAAGCTCTTTGACATATAAAATAATAGAACTTTCTTAAAAATAAGACTATGTATTTTGTATCTCATAGCTCCTTATATAGCTCTTCAGTTGTGTAGTATTAACAGAAGTTTAGTGGGTGATTTCTTTATTACTTTCCTCATTCTGTTGACTATTTCATTCTGGTTTAGTATTTGGAAACTAGAAAAAGCACTAGATAATGATTCACAATAATAACTCCAAAGATTTAGATTTGTTTTACACAGGTCTAAGTCTTTTTTAAAAACTCCCTCAACATCTTTCCGAAAAACTATAATTTTCTTGAAAAATATATTAGTCTATGCTATACTACTAGTAGACTTATTTATGGAGAAAATACATGAAACGCGAGATTTTACTGGAACGAATCGACAAACTAAAACAAATCATGCCCTGGTATGTTTTGGAATACTACCAATCTAAGCTTGCCGTTCCCTACAGTTTTACAACTTTGTACGAATACCTCAAGGAATATGATCGATTTTTCAGCTGGGTTTTGGAGTCTGGTATTTCAAATGCTGATAAAATGTCTGATATTCCTTTATCTGTCTTGGAAAATCTGTCTAAGAAAGACATGGAATCCTTCATCCTATATCTACGAGAAAGACCTTTGCTGAATGCCAATACAACTAAACAAGGTGTTTCTCAGACGACAATCAACCGCACCTTGTCAGCCCTTTCCAGTCTTTACAAGTATCTGACTGAGGAGGTTGAAAATGACCAGGGTGAACCTTATTTCTATCGTAATGTAATGAAAAAAGTTTCAACCAAGAAAAAGAAAGAAACACTTGCTGCCAGAGCTGAAAATATCAAGCAAAAACTCTTTTTAGGTGATGAAACTGAAGGTTTTCTAACTTATATTGACCAAGAGTATCCACAACAACTCTCAAATCGAGCTCTCTCATCATTCAGTAAAAATAAGGAACGAGATTTAGCCATTATTGCCCTTCTCTTGGCGTCTGGTGTTCGCTTGTCTGAAGCTGTTAATCTGGATCTAAGAGATCTCAATCTTAAAATGATGGTTATTGATGTCACACGTAAGGGTGGAAAACGTGACTCGGTCAATGTCGCTGCTTTTGCTAAGCCTTATTTAGAGAATTATCTGGCCATTCGAAGTCAACGCTATAAAACGGAAAAAACAGATACCGCTCTCTTTTTGACATTATATCGTGGTGTTCCCAATCGTATCGATGCTTCCAGCGTAGAAAAGATGGTTGCTAAGTACTCTGAGGACTTCAAAGTGCGTGTAACTCCCCACAAACTCCGCCATACCCTAGCAACTAGGCTATATGATGCAACTAAATCGCAAGTTTTGGTTAGCCACCAGCTAGGACACGCCAGTACGCAAGTCACTGATCTCTATACCCATATCGTCAACGATGAACAAAAGAATGCTCTGGATAGTTTATAAAATACATAAAATAAATTATGTAAAATAAAACTCATAAAAAGAAGCTGGTCAAACAACCAACTTCTTTTTGATTTATCCCACTACTGCTTCAGCAATTTCTTCACGGCTAATACCAGCGAAGTAGCGTGTAATATCAATAGTTTCTAGAGCTTTAAGGACATCTTCCCGTTCGTATTTGACGCCACGAAGGACATCTTCTACAGCTGCAACGTCCTCAATACCAAAGAAGTCTCCATAAATCTTGATATCTTGGATTTTTGATTCGACGACATTAGCAAATACTTCGACCTTACCACTGGTGAATTTCGTTCCACGACGGACGTTAAATTCAGGTGATTTACCGTAGTTCCAGTCCCAAGTACCAAACTTAGTATCCTTGATGCGATTGATTTCAGTCAATTCTTCCTCAGAAAAAATGTATTCAGTCATCTCCGGGTACTCTTTTTTCATGTATTCCAATAGCAAATCACGGAATTCTTCAACTGTGATTTTTTCTGGTAATTCATTGATAATATTGGTCACACGGGCACGAACAGATTTCACACCTTTTGATTCAAATTTATCTTTTGAAACCTTAAGGGCATTTGCTAGGACTGACAAATCAACGTCAAAGAGCAAGCAACCGTGATGCATGATACGGCCATTGATATAGGCTTGGGCATTGCCACAGAATTTCTTACCGTCGATTTCTAAGTCGTTACGACCTGTAAATTCAGCCTTAACACCAAGTTGAGCTAGTGTATTGATAACTGGAGTTGAGAAGCTCTTAAAGTCAAAAGCCTTGTTTTCATCTTCTTTTGAGATGATCGTGTAGTTGAGGTTATTTAAATCGTGGTAAACAGCTCCACCACCGCTGATACGGCGGACCACCTCAATGCCATTTTCACGAACATAATCACGGTTGATTTCTTCGATAGTATTCTGGTGACGACCAACAATGATAGATGGTTTGTTAATCCAAAGAAGGAAGATTTGATCCTCATCAAGGAGGTGTTTAAAGGCATATTCTTCCAAGGCGATATTAAAGGCAGTGTCGTTTGAATGATTGATAATATATTTCATGATATCCCTTTATACGATAGAGACTGGAAAGATATTTTCCAGTCTAATCTATCTTCTTTTTATTTTTTCTTAGGTGAATGGATGGCCATTCCTAGAACATCCGCAAATGCTTCGTACATTACTTCAGAGTAGGTTGGGTGTCCGTGGATGGTTTTCAGCATTTCTTCAACAGTGATTTCCATTTCGATAATGCTTGATGCTTCGTTAATCAATTCTGCGGCTGCAGGACCAATGATGTGCACACCAAGGATTTCTCCGTATTTCTTATCAGCGATAACTTTTACAAAACCTTGAGCCGCATCTGATGCAATGGCACGACCGTTGGCAGCAAAGTTGAATTTACCGATAGCGACATCATATTTCTCACGTGCTTGTTCTTCAGTCAGACCTACTGCTGCTACTTCAGGGAGAGTGTAGATGGCTGCAGGAGTCAAGTTCAATTTGGCAACAGCATGATTTCCTTTGAGGGCATTTTCAGCGGCAACTTCTCCCATACGGAAGGCTGCGTGAGCCAACATCTTCGTACCGTTGATGTCACCTGGTGCGTAGATACCTGGAACAGAAGTTTCCATGTATTCGTTGACCTTGATACGTCCACGATCCAATTCAAACTCAACATCACCAATTCCTTCAAGGTCTGGCACACGACCAATTGAAAGAAGGGCTTTACTTGCGATAATATCGTCTTTTCCTTCAACCTTGATACGAAGTTGACCATTTTCCTCGATGATTTCTTGGAGCTTAGTGTCAGTTAAGATTGTCATACCTTTACGTTCCAAAATCAAGCGAAGGTTCTTAGAAACTTCCGCATCCATAGCTGGAACGATACGGTCCAGCATTTCGATAACAGTTACTTTTGAACCAAATGTCATGAAGGCCTGACCAAGTTCGATACCGACAACTCCACCACCGATGATAACAAGGCTTTCTGGGACTTCATTCATTTCGAGAATGTCATCACTGGTCATGACAAGTGGAGATTCCATACCAGGAACATTGATTTTGCTGACTTTTGAACCACCAGCAAGGATAATTTTTTTAGTTTCAAGCAATTCTGAACCATTTACCAAGACGTTCTTGTCTTTAGTGATGGTACCAATTCCCTTATGAACAGTAACTCCGTAGCTGCGAAGAAGACCTGCAACACCACCTACCAAGGTATTGACAACTTTAGATTTAGTTTCTAAAAGTTTATCCATATCTACAGTAAAGTTTGGATTTTCGATGACGATACCACGGTTTGCTGCATGACCGATGTTTTCGATGATTTCAGCGTTGTGAAGGTAGGTCTTGGTTGGGATACATCCACGGTTCAAGCAAGTTCCGCCGAGTTCAGATTTCTCAACAAGGGCAACCTTACCACCGAGTTGGGCTGCTTTAATGGCTGCCACATAACCAGCAGGACCACCACCAATCACAACGATATCAAAGGCATCATCGCTCTTACCATCGTCGTTTGAGGCACTAACTGCAGGTACAGGACTAGCTTCTGGTGCTGTCGCACCAGCTGTTGGGATGTTTTCCCCTTCTTCACCAAGGTAACCGATGACTTCCGTTACAGGGACAGTTTCCCCATCTCCTTTAAGGATGGCAATCAAGTACCCATCTTCTTCGGCTTCCAATTCCATGCTGACTTTATCAGTCATAATTTCCAAAAGGATTTCTCCTTCTTTTACAAATTCTCCGACTTTTTTATTCCATTGGACGATTTGTCCTTCTGTCATATCCACGCCGGCTTTTGGCATAATTACTTCTAAGGCCATGTCTTCCTTCCTTTATCTATATCTTTAAAATGAATCCTCTTGTTCTTAAATCAACATTGAGATTGGATTTTCAATCAATTCTTTTAAGTCTTTCATAAACTTAGCACCAGCCATACCATCTACAACACGGTGATCGATAGTTAATCCTAAACTCATGATAGGGCGAATCACAATCTCACCATTGACGACAACTGGCTTCTCGATTGTCGAACTGACACCAAGAATAGCTGAATTGGGTTGGTTAATGATAGGACCAAAAGACTGAACACCAAACATTCCCAAATTACTAATTGTGAAGGTTGAGTTTTGCAATTCACTTGGAGCCAATTTACCATCCAAGGTACGGCCAATGACATCTTTGAATGCAACAACCAACTCTGATAAACTTAGTTTTTCAGCATTGTAAACAACAGGTGTCATCAATCCATTATCCATCCCAACTGCCATAGCAAGGTTGACATAGTTGTGCGTGATAATAGTCTTGCCGTCTTCTGTCAATGAAGCGTTGATATAAGGATGCTTCATCAAGGTTTTCACAACAGCAAGTGAAAGAAGGTCTGTTACAGTAGTCTTCTTCCCAGTTGCTTCCATGATTGGTTCAAGAACCTTCTTACGAAGAGCCAGCATTTCAGTCATATCAACTTCATAGTTGAGAGTAAAGGTTGGCGCAGTTAGGTAAGACTCGACCATACGTTGGGCAATAACCTTACGCATTGGTGTCATTGGGATACGCTCAATCTCACCATAAGGAGTGATAGTATCTGGAACTTCTTCCACTTTTTCAATCTGAGCAGGAGACTTGATGGTATCGTTTTCAATATTTTCAGGAAGCAAGGTCAAAACATCCTTCTTCATGATTTTACCACGATGACCTGTTCCTTGGATTTCCTGCCAAGCAATGTTATGTTCGAGGGCAATTCGTTTTGCAAGTGGCGAAATGCGAACCACATTTGTGTCTTTATAAGTTTCCACGTCTTCTTTGTGGACACGACCGTTTGCACCTGAGCCAGAAACGTCGTAGAGGTTGATACCTAAATCATTCGCTAACTTTCTAGCCGCAGGAGTCGCTCTTAGCTTGTCATCAGCCATGACCTCTCCAATTCTATACTAAGATATTAAGGACGCAGAGGGCAATGAAAAAATAGGAGATTGACGATGTGTTCGATGAACACAAGGAAATCTATCTTTTTTTCGAAGACCTCCGTCCGAATTCAATTACATGATACAAAGGGCGTTAAAAGCGACTGAAAAATAGGAAATCGACGATGGCTTCGATGAAGCCAAGGAGATTTATCTTTTTTCCAAGCTTTTAGCCCGTGTTCTAATTTAAGATATTAAGCGCGCAGAGAGCTCTGCACCTAAAAGATACAAAGTTTCTCGTCAGTTTTATTTTTACATAACTTATATTATGTAACGCTATTCTTTATTATAAGTTTTTCGGATGGCATCTTTGATGCTTTCAACTGTTGGAATCATTGCATTTTCTAGGTTTTGTGCGTAAGGCATCGGCACATCTTCTCCTGCACAACGGCGGATTGGTGCATCTAGATAGTCAAATGCTTCTGACTCTGAAATAATAGCTGAAATCTCTCCGATATAGCCGCTTGTTTTGTGAGCATCGTTGACGAGCACAACCTTACCAGTCTTCTTAACTGAGTTGATGATGATATCCTTATCAAGCGGTACAAGGGTACGTGGGTCCACAATTTCAACAGAAATGCCTTCTTCTGCTAATTCTTCAGCAGCTTGAACCACACGGCGAAGCATTTTTCCATAAGTAACAACTGTTACATCTGTACCTTCACGTTTGATTTCCCCAACTCCTAGTGGAATAGTGTAGTCTGGATCAACTGGCACTTCCCCTTTTTGGTTAAATTCTGACTTGTACTCAAGAATGATAACAGGGTTATTATCGCGGATAGAAGACTTGAGAAGCCCTTTCATGTCCGCAGGTGTACCTGGAGCTACAACCTTAAGTCCAGGAATGTGAGTAAACCAAGACTCTAATGATTGCGAGTGCTGGGCTGCAGAACCAACTCCATTACCAGCAGCGCATCGGACAGTCATTGGTACCTGACCTTTCCCACCAAACATGTAACGTGTTTTAGCAGCTTGGTTGACGATATTGTCCATGGCAATAACAGAAAAGTCCATGAAGGTCATATCGACGATTGGACGAAGTCCTGTCATGGCTGCTCCTGCTGCTGCTCCAGAGATGGCAGCTTCAGAAATCGGACAGTCACGAACGCGTTCTGGACCAAACTCTTCAAGCATTCCGACAGAAGTACCAAAGTCTCCTCCGAAGACACCGACGTCTTCTCCCATCAAGAACACATTTTCATCGCGACGCATTTCCTCAGACATAGCAAGGATAATGGTGTCACGGAAGGACATTGTTTTTGTTTCCATTTTATCTCTTTCTCCTTAGTCTGCGTAAATATCTTCAAATGCTGATTCAAGCGGTGGAAATGGACTTTCTTCCGCAAATTTAACTGAAGCTTCTACTGCTTCCTTGACTTGTGCTTGGATTTCTTCCAATTCTTCAGCGCTTGCAATAGTATTTTCAATGAGGTATTTGCGAAGATTTTCGATTGGGTCTTTTTGTTTCCACAATTCCACTTCTTCACGTGTACGATATTTACCAGGGTCAGATGATGAGTGACCAAGCCAGCGATAGGTTACACTTTCAATCAAGACAGGGCCATTGCCACCACGAACATGGTCTACTGCTTTCTTAAATCCTTCATAGACGTCGATGACATTGTTGCCATCTTCGATGAACATTCCAGGAATTCCATATGCAGCACTACGTTGATGGATATGCTCCACATTAGTCATTTTCTTGATATCCGCAGAGATTCCATAGCCGTTGTTAATGCAGTAGAAAATGACTGGCAAATTCCAAATAGAAGCCATGTTCACTGCTTCGTGGAAAACACCTTCGTTGGTTGCACCATCTCCAAAGAAGCAGACGACGATTTTACCAGTATTTTGCATCTGCTGACTGAGGGCTGCACCAACAGCGATTCCCATACCACCACCTACGATACCATTGGCACCAAGGTTACCAGCATCAAGGTCGGCGATATGCATAGATCCACCTTTACCTTTACAGGTTCCAGTGTATTTACCAAGGATTTCAGCCATCATTCCATTGAGGTCAATCCCTTTAGCAATAGCTTGCCCGTGACCACGGTGGTTTGAGGTAATCAGATCATCTGGATTGAGAGCCAACATAGCCCCCACGTTAGCTGCCTCTTCACCAACAGAAAAGTGCGTCATTCCTGGCACTTTCCCTTTCTTTACTAATTGCGCAATTTTTAAGTCCATGCGACGGATTTCTTCCATCTTACGGAACATTTCTAGCAAAAGATTTTTATCTAAAGTTGACATCTTCTTGCCTTTCTAACTTTCTTCTTACCTTACTATTTTACCGTTTTTAGAAAGCACTGTCAAAGTTTTTCTAAAGAAAATTTCACAAAATAAAAAAGAAAACCCAATGAGAACAAGGGATTTTCTTATTAAGAATATTTTTTCACAAACTTTTGTCATTTAGATTTTGCTATAGATTCAAATCTCTTCATAATCACAGTTAAACGCCAACGGTAGAGCGCCCCACTCACAATCAGACTAATAATCAAACCAATCCAGTATGAATAAGCGCCAAAATCTGTTAGGGAATCAAATAGCATAGCCACTGGGATTGCTCCCCCCCAATAACCAAGCAAACCAAGGTAAAAAGGAATAACTGTATCCTTATAACCCCGTAAAATTCCCTGAAGCGGTGCCGCAAAGGTATCTGCTAACTGGAAGAAAAGACTGTAAGTCAAAAAGCGTGCTGTCAAATCGATAAATTCTGGATCATTACCATAAAGACTGGCCACATTTCCTCTAAAAATGTAAAGGAAGCATAAGGTGAAGGCCGCAAAAATGAGGGCAGTCCATCTTCCTAGACCAATATAGGTTTTCGCATCATCAAATCGCTTGGCTCCCACTTCATAGGAAACGACAATGGCCATAGCCGATGAGATACTCATAGGAAAGGCGTACATGAGACTTGAAAAGTTCATAGCTGACTGGTGACTAGCAATAATCAAGGACGAGAACTTCGCCATAATCAAACCAACCACGGAAAAGATAGCCACTTCCGCAAAGACAGTTCCCCCAATAGGCAGACCTAAGCGAACTCCTTCCTTGATTTTATCCATATTAAGTGGAATGCGTCTCTCAAGGTGTAGGGCTTTGAGCTTCTCCTGTTTAAATAAAACCAGAACAGAAATACCCAGCATGACCCAATAAGCCAAGGAAGTACCTAAACCTGACCCAGCACCTCCCAACTCTGGAACACCAAAGGCACCGTAAATCAAGAGATAGTTAAAGCCACTATTGAGAGGAAGTAACAAAAGCATGAGGTACATGGACAGTTTGGTCAACCCCAGCGAATCCAGCAAGGAGCGAATAACACTAAAAAGCAACAAGGGGATAATCCCGATAGATAAAAACCAGAGATAGCGAACCGCTACTGCTGCCACTGGTGCTTCTAACCCAATATGATTCAAGATTGGTGGTGCCAAAAAAAGCTCCATCCCCAGCAAGACCACAGATAAACCCAGGGCCAAATAGATGAACTGGTAAAAATCAGACGCAACTTCTTCCTTTTTGCCTCGACCAAGATGGTGACCAATGATGGGCACCAAGGCTGACACAATCCCTGTCAGAAAGGTAAAGAAAGGATTCCAGATACTGGTTGCCATCGACACACCAGCCAAATCCATAGTGCTGTATTGACCTGTCATAGTCGTATCAACAAAGGAGGCAGAATAATTGGCAAATTGATAAATCAGGATAGGGAAAAATATCTTTAAAAATAAGATAAACTTGTCTTTAAAATGATGGGTTTGGTACATATAGGCTCTCTATTTTTTTTTATTTACAGAGCAGACTCCCACCTAGTTTTGATAGACGATTTGTCCTTTACAGATGGTATATTTAACCTGCCCTTTTAAGGTTTCACCGATGAATGGTGAATTAGCTGCTTTCGAAGCAAAATGGGAGTCCACAAGGCGGTCAGCCTTGGCATCAAAAATAGTGATGTCCGCTGGACCATTCTCAGCCAAGTAACCTGCTTCAAAGTTATAAAGTTTAGCTGGGTTATAGGTCATTTTTTCAAGTAATTCCATCAAGCTCAACTCGCCTGCCTCCACCAAATAAGTCAAACCGAGAGACAGAGATGTTTCTAAACCTGTCATGCCAGATGGTGCTTTGGTTATATCCTCAACATTTTTCTCATCAGCGTGATGAGGCGCGTGGTCTGTCGCAATAACTGTGATGACCCCAGATTTGAGACCTTCGATAACAGCACGACGGTCTGATTCCAAACGAAGCGGCGGATTCATTTTAGCATTGCTACCTTGAGTTAAAAGGAGAGCTTCTGTCTTAGAGAAATGCTGTGGCGCTACCTCTGCTGTGACTTGCGTACCCAATCCTTGAGCAAACTCCACTACTTTAACACTTTCTTCCTTAGACAAATGTTGGATATGGACATGAGCCTTGGTTGCATAGGCAATCATGACATCACGCGCCATCATAGCATACTCAGCCACCCCAGTCGCACCGCATATATGGAAATGTTCTTTAGCGATATTTTCATTAAAGCCAAGAATCCCATTCAAACCTGGATCTTCCTCATGGAGACTGATAAAAGTATTAAGCTTTTTAGCTTCTTCCATGGCTTCCTTGACCACTTTACTGCTATCAAGAGGAATACCATCATCAGAAAAACCAACCGCACCTGCTTCTAAGAGTGCCTTAAAGTCTGTCAAATCTTGGCCATTAAAGTTCTTAGTAATGGTCGCAACTGTCTTGACATTGATTTTTTCCTTGGCAGCTGACTGGAGAACTTCTTGTAAAGTCTCCACATCTGAAATAGTTGGACTAGTATTAGCCATCATGACAACCGTTGTAAAACCACCTGCAGCAGCTGCTAGGGCACCAGTATGGATATCCTCCTTGTGCGTTTGACCAGGTTCACGGAAATGGACATGGATATCAACCAAACCAGGAGCAACGACTAGACCACTAGCATCAAGTACCTCTGCTCCTTCTTCCTTGATCTCAGGCGCAATTTTGACAGTTTTCCCATCTTTGACTAAGACATCACAAACTTGATCCAAACCAGACTTAGGATCCATTACACGACCATTTTTGATTAGTAGCATCTACTTTCTCCTTTATTCATAGAAATCAACTTGGGTATCCAACAATTTATCCCCATCATAAACAAACTTGGCTGAAAAGAAGGGCTTATCCTCTAAAAGCCACTCAACAAAGGTATGGTCACCTTCCCAAGTAGGTTTGCTCAGAACTTCATCATAGGGAACCCATTCCAGCGTCCCCTCATTACAGTCAATCAAGTCGCCCTCAAACTCTGTCACCTTAAAAACATAGGTGTACCAGTCTAAATCTGGTGTAAATTCAGGAAAAGTGATAACGCCTTTTAGAACTGGCTTGGCTTTGAGCCCTGTTTCTTCAAGGATTTCACGCGCCGCGCATTCTTGAGGTGTCTCACCACGCTCTAGCTTACCACCCACACCAATCCATTTCCCTTTATGAACATCATTGGGTTTCTTATTGCGGTGGAGCATGAGTAGTTCTTTCCCGTTATCAATGTAGCAAATCGTCGCTAACTGAGGCATATTTTCTCCTTATCTAAGCCAATCGATTGGCTCTTGTCCTGTCTCTTTTAAGAATGCATTGGCCTTGGAAAAAGGCTTGGAACCCCAAAATCCTCTGTAAACTGACAAAGGACTAGGATGGGCTGATTCGATAACCAAGTGATGAGGATTGGTAACTAAGGCCTTCTTCTTGCGTGCATAGGCTCCCCAAAGTATAAAGACTACTGGCCTATCTAGATGATTGACCACCTGAATCACAGCATCTGTAAATGGCTCCCATATCTGACCAGCATGACCATTGGCCTGACCAGCAGGAACCGTCAAACAAGCATTGAGAAGCAAGACTCCTTGCTCAGTCCAAGTCGTCAAATCATGGGACTTCTTAACCCCAATGTCATCTGACAATTCTTTCAAGATATTTTGCAAGGATGGCGGAGCTGGGATAGAGTCAGGAACAGAAAAACTCAAGCCCTGCGCTTGACCTGGCCCGTGATAAGGGTCTTGCCCTAAAATCACCACCTTAACTTCTTCAAGCGGTGTAGTCAAGAGAGCCTGAAAAACCTTTTCCTTAGGTGGATAAACAGTTCCCTGAGCATAGACCTGCTCCATAAACTGATTGATTTTCCCAAAATAACCCTCAGGTAATTGCTCCTTAATCAAATCATGCCAAGACGAGTGTTCCATAGCCGACTCCTTCGTTTTTACTGCCTCTATTATAGCAAAAAGTGGCTATGGAAACCACTTTTTACAGTTTATCTAAATAATCCAGCAAGTCTTGGTAAGAATGAACTTCGTAAGTCGGCTGGGCTTGTGTATGATTTTCAAAGTGATGAGGATTGTACCAGATAGTATCAATCTCAGCATTATTGCCACCTTGAATGTCGGCGGTTAGAGAATCTCCAATCATCAGCGTCTGTTCTTTACTAAATTCAGCAATTTGCTGGCCAATCTTTTCATAAAAAAGTGCGTCAGGCTTTTGTGTTTGCAACTGTTCGGAGATAAAAACTTGATTGAAATAGGGTGCCAAACCAGATTGAGCCAAACGTCCCGTCTGAATGGCAGTAATGCCATTTGTCGCAGCATATAGCTCATAATCTCGCTCGATGAGGTTGTCTAAGAGTTCATGAGCGCCTGAAAAAGTTTGTCCCTGTTGAGCGAGATAAAATTGGTAACGCTGGGCTAGAAAACTAACGTCTTTTTCCTGTCCAAAGTGAGCAAATAGACGAGAAAAGCGCGTGCTAACCAGCTCTTGTTTACTAATTTTCTTTTGCTCCAAGTCCTTCCATAGAGCCTTGTTCATAGGAACGTAATAATCTTTATAAGACTGAATATCGGCAACTCCTTCTTCTTTTAGAAGTTGCGTCAAAGCCACATCCTCAGCAGCATCAAAATCAAGAAGAGTGTGGTCGAGGTCGAAGAGTAGAAATTTGTAGGACAATTTGGTATTTTCCTTTCTAGGTACTTAATAGATTAGTTTATTTCTTCTTTTTCTTAGTTTTATTCATCAACATACCAACTACAACTGGAGTAACCACACTTCCAACTTGTCCAACAACTTTAAGTATCTTTTTTGCTTCATCTATTTTTTTGTTTCTACACGATTCGCACTTATTGTGCTTATAACTTGATGGTAAATCCCTAGTACATGTCTTACATTTTTTTATTTCTTTCATTCTAGCACCTCTGTCTCAATAGAATCTGGTTTATTTGGTAATTTCATTATAGAAGTTTCAATTTTGGGCAATTCTTTTGTCCAGTAATTTGTAGGAGAAGGATCAAGTAAATCAAGTCTCTCTACTAATTCCTGAGAACTGAGATAAGTTTCGTTAATAAATTTCCCAAAGTAATCCAAACTTTTTTGAGCAGCTTTTTTCTCTCCCAACTCATTATAAGCTATTGCTGCTGATAGTGAAACGATATTTACAGCTGCTAATCCATCTCTAATCTCATTCATACGAGCTTCAATTTTATCTGGTTTATCCCCTTTTAATAACTTACCCCAAGTAGAATCTGGTTGTTCTTTAATAAAATTTACATTTGATTTTTGACTAAGCATTAAGAGATTTCGACTATCTTCTGCATCTGAAATAACTTGCAGTAACATCATTGTTCTAATGTTTGGATCTGATATCTCTCTAGCTTGCAAGAGTTTCTGTTGACAACTATAGGCTATTGCAAGTCTATCTGACTCCTGTCCTTTTCTGACGTCCTCAATAGCATATTGTACATTTTGAATCTCCTCTGCAATCTGAGCCATTTGAATTTGTGACGAATAATCGGCTAACGCTTTATTTAATTCTGGTGTCAATTTAACAGATTTCAATGGTACATTTCCAATGACTTTATTAGTATTAGTATCTACTAATACAGCCAAGAGAGAGCCATCTTTCTTTGTCATTAATTTTAACACTCCTTGAGCAATTGCTTCCCGTTGTTCTGGAGAAAGAATTGCCTGAAAAACCTCTTCAGGTATACTAGATTGGACAACATTGATAAAGGCTGGAGCAGAATGTAACATTTTTTCTACTTCAGATAAGATTTTATTTGCATTTTTGACTAAAGGTTTGGCTATTTCTGGTAACTTATTAAAAAACGCGGAGGGTTTTAGTTCATAACCGTCAATATCAAGAATATCAAAGTCATCTTCTCCAAAAAATAAAACTTCTTCCATAAATTAATACCTCATTATATTTAAATTATTAGAAGTATTATACCATATTAAACAAAATTATGATTTTGATTTTTCTTTAATATTATTTATCCAATCACTTTTACTGGAATCTAACATAGAATAATACTATCCTATACAATTGACAGCTCAAATCTTTCAGAATAGAACAATCCTAACTATCGAATACCCTGGCTTCATAAATATCTATGCAATTCTAGACTTAGAATTCCTATGAACTAAATGTTTTGGTACTCTTCTAAGCCATTGATTGCCTTAAATATTAATTTTTGAAGGATTCTAAAGATAGAATTATCCAAAAATGACGATAATGAAGCTATTCGAAGCTTAGAAGGAGCTTTGGTAAATTTCAATAGCACTTCAACTAGCTATTCTTACAATTTCTCTGATGAGCTTTGAGTTTTTTCAGAGCCCAATCATAGTGGCTTGACGTGCTACTGATAAAGTAGGAACCTAGACTTGTCCCACCTGTCCACTGATAGATACCTTTAGTAAAGAGTTCGTCATTGCTAAAAACTTCTATCAACTCTAAAACCTCTCTATGTGATTGTTCTAGGAGTCTAGTCGCTTCTTCTAAGGAGGTTTTCTGGTGCTTCTTCCAAAAAGCGACATTCATTTCTCCATAAGTTTTCCAATTATAAGGTTCAGGGAGAAAAGGTTTTTCGTGACCTTCTTGATTAGAATGTACCCAAGTCAAAAGTAACTGTTGCCATTCATAAAGATGGATCAAGACATCCCGTAGATTTTTATCCCTTTTCCAGTGAGCTTCTTTTTTCTTTGGCTCTCTTGAAAAATCAAATGGAGTCTGTAGCTCATCTTCACTTAGTTGGTAGATGAAACGATTAAGCTTTTCATAGTTTTCCTTAGAGGCCAGCATGAGCTCATCTTTTGTTTTCGGTCTAGGCACAGGAGTACTCCCTTCACATTGCTAGTTATTATTAGAAATTTTTTATCCTTTAAATCTCTACAACTTATCCTTTAATTTCTCAACAAAGAGATAGGCTGCTGGACAGGTCAAGGTATTTTTAATCGTCAAATGGTTGATTTGATGGATCTTTTTACGATCTGTATGGGGAAATTCACGACAGGCTTTTGGTCGAACATCATAGATGGAACAGAGGTTATCTCCTCCTAAAAATGGGCAGGGCATGGATTTAAAAACCTTGTCCCCATCTTCATCTACCTGAAGGAACTCCGCTTCAAAAGCAGGTAATTTCATCTTAAAATACTTAGCAATCCGCGTGATATCCGCCTCTTTGAAGTCAGGTCCCAAGGTCTTACAACAGTTTGCACAGGCGGTACAATCAATCTCCTCAAAGACTTCTTGGTGAATCTGCTGGGCAATCTTATCTAGATTTTTTGGTGGCTTTTTCTTTAGATTGGCTAACACTTTACGATGTTCCTTCTGCTTTTGTAAGGCTAGCTGGTGGTAATACTCAATATCAATTTCTTTAGACATGATTTCTCTCTTATTCTATTTACTTCCCTTATTATACCATGCCTCTGCACCATTGAAAAGTAGACTTTATAGGACCATACTTTTCTAAAATGCGTCAAAAAAACCTTGCAACAAGGTTACAAGGTTAATCACACATTAATCGAAGTTAACGTATTCTTTTTGAAGTTCAAGAACTTCTTCCATTGTTGAACACTCTGTAAGAGCGCGGTTAGCATACTCTTCCATCTTAGCAGTATCCAATTTCTTCATCAAGCTACGTGTACGGAGTACAGATGTTGCTGACATAGAGAATTCATCCAAGCCCATTCCGACAAGAAGTGGAACAGCTTTTTGGTCACCAGCCATCTCACCACACATACCAGCCCATTTACCTTCAGCGTGAGCTGCCTTGATAACGTTGTTGATCAAGCGAAGGATTGATGGGTTATATGGTTGGTAAAGGTATGAAACTTGTTCGTTCATACGGTCTGCTGCCATTGAGTATTGGATCAAGTCGTTTGTACCAATTGACATGAAGTCTACTTCTTTAGCAAATTGGTCTGCAAGCATAGCTGCTGCAGGGATTTCAATCATGATACCAACTTGGATATCATCCGCAACTGCAACACCTTCAGCAAGAAGGTTTGCTTTTTCTTCTTCATAAACTGCTTTGGCTGCACGGAATTCTTTCAAGAGGGCCACCATTGGGAACATGATACGCAATTGACCGTGAACAGAAGCACGAAGAAGGGCACGGATTTGTGTACGGAACATTGCATCTCCAGTTTCAGAAATAGAGATACGAAGGGCACGGAATCCAAGAAATGGGTTCATTTCGTGTGGCATATCGAAGTAAGGAAGTTCCTTATCTCCACCGATATCCATTGTACGAACAACCACTGGTTTACCATTCATTCCCTCAAGAACAGCTTTGTATGCTTCATACTGTTCGTCTTCAGTTGGGAAGTCTTGAGAATCCATGTACAAGAATTCTGTACGGTAAAGTCCAACAGCTTCAGCACCGTTGTTGTTAACACCTTCAACGTCTTTTGGAGTACCGATGTTAGCAGCCAACTCGAAGTGTTTACCGTCAGCAGTCACTGTTTGAGCATCTTTCAAAAGTGCCCATTCAGCTTTTTGTTTAGCATAAGCTTCACCAGCTGCTTTAAATTCTGCCGCTTGTTCATCTGTTGGGTTGATAATCACTTCACCAGTAATTCCGTTAACGGCAAGGATATCACCGTCTTTCACTACTTCAGTGATGTTATTTGTTCCCAATACAGCTGCAATTTCAAGTGTACGTGCCATGATAGCTGAGTGGCTTGTACGTCCACCGATGTTAGTTACAAAAGCTTTTACAAAGTTTTTGTCCAATTGAGCTGTATCAGATGGTGTCAAGTCATGCGCAATCACGATTACTTCTTCATTGATTGAAGCTGGGTTTGGTAATTTCTTACCAAGAAGATTTGCCAATACACGTTTTGTCACGTCGCGGATATCCGCTGCACGTTCTTGCATGTATGGGTTGTCTTCCATGCCTTCAAAGATAGTGATGAACATGTCAGTCACTTCTTTAAGACCTGCTTCTGCATTGACTTTCTTAGCACGGATTGTTTCTTTAATCTGACCAATCAATTCTGGGTCAGCAAGAACCATCAAATGAGCGTCAAAAACTTGAGCCGCTTCTTCACCAAGCGTACCTACAGCTTTCTCACGGATAAGAGAAAGCTCGTTTTGAGAAGCTTCAAGAGCTACATCCAAACGAGCCTCTTCTGCGTTTGTATCTTCGACTGAAACAGTCTCGAATGACAAATCCGGTTGAACGAGTAGATATGCTTTTGCAACTGCAACACCGTCAGATGCCGCGATTCCTTTAAGCATTTCTGTCATTTTCCTTATGCCAATCCTTCTTTTTCCATTGTTTCTGAGATTGCAGCGATAGCGTCATCTGCATCTGCACCTTCAGCTGAGATAGTTACGTCAGCACCTTGGCCAACACCAAGACTCATAACACCCATGATTGATTTAAGGTTAACTGATTTACCTTTGTATTCAAGAGTGATATCTGAAGCAAATTTGCTAGCAGTTTGTACCAACAATGTTGCTGGACGTGCGTGAATACCTGTTTCTGCCACTACGTGGAAATCTTTAGAAGCCATAGTTTGACTCTCCTTTTGTTCTTTCTTTTTTGAGTTATATGTGATAACCCTTACAATTTGGTATTATATCATCTTCTAGGATTTTTTTCAAGCATTTTATGGGATTTATTCGATTTCCTTTCAGATAACTTGCTGAAAATCTTCTATTCTAGATAACAAAACACAGGATATAGTTTTCCAAAAAACTACTTATATGAGAATTATCACTATTTCACAAATCAAACACTACATATTGTGTTTTGTTTGATTATGTGTAAAAACAGACCACTATATTTAGTTTAAAATCGTTGACAAAAATTTATTTTCTGATATACTAAGATAGTATTAAATTTTGAAGAGGAGTTACACAATGGTAACCGTTTATTCTAAAAACAACTGTGTCCAATGTAAGATGACCAAACGTTTCTTGGACAGTAATAACGTTGAATACAAAGAAATCAATCTCGATGAGCAACCTGAGTACATCGATCAAGTTAAAGAGCTCGGTTTCAGTGCAGCTCCTGTTATCCAAACACCAACTGAAGTCTTCTCAGGTTTCCAACCAGGAAAACTGAAACAATTAGCATAATCTTAGTACATCATCCAGAAGGAACTGCTTCTAGGGCTAACTAGAGGCCTTTCTTTTGTAATTAGATAAGGGAAATTTTATGGGATTAAAACATCTTGAAGACGTAACTTACTTCCGTCTCAATAACGAAATCAATCGTCCTGTTAATGGACAAATCATGCTTCATAAAGATAAAGAAGCCTTGGATGCCTTCTTTAAAGAAAATGTAGTTCCAAATACTATGGTTTTTGATTCAATCAAAGATAAAATCAACTACCTCATTGAGCACAACTACATCGAAACAGCCTTTATCAAGAAATACCGACCAGAGTTTTTGGAAGAATTATCACAATTTATCAAAGACCAAAACTTCCAATTCAAGTCTTTCATGGCTGCTTATAAATTTTATAATCAATATGCTTTGAAAACAAACGACGGTGAATATTATCTTGAAAATATGGAAGACCGTGTCCTCTTTAACGCCCTTTATTTTGCTGATGGTAATGAAGCTGTTGCAATTGATATTGCCAATGAAATCATCCACCAACGCTACCAACCCGCTACTCCTTCCTTCTTGAATGCTGGTCGTGCTCGTCGTGGGGAGTTGGTATCTTGTTTCTTGATTCAGGTCACAGATGATATGAACTCTATCGGACGTTCTATCAACTCTGCTCTTCAACTTTCACGTATCGGTGGTGGTGTGGGAATTACCCTCAGCAACCTTCGTGAAGCTGGAGCTCCTATCAAGGGCTATGAAGGAGCAGCTTCTGGTGTCGTACCAGTTATGAAACTCTTCGAAGACAGCTTCTCTTACTCTAACCAATTGGGGCAACGTCAAGGTGCTGGTGTTGTCTACCTCAACGTCTTTCACCCAGATATCATCGCCTTCCTTTCAACTAAGAAAGAAAATGCCGATGAAAAAGTTCGTGTAAAGACCCTCTCACTCGGTGTCGTAGTACCAGATAAATTCTACGAATTGGCTCGTAAAAATGAAGAAATGTACCTCTTCAGCCCTTACTCTGTAGAAAAAGAATACGGTGTGCCATTCAACTATATCGACATCACTGAAAAATACGATGAATTGGTCGCAAATCCAAACATCCGCAAGACAAAAATCAAGGCGCGTGATTTAGAAACTGAAATCTCTAAATTGCAACAAGAGTCTGGCTATCCTTATGTGGTCAACATCGATACGGCTAACCGTGCAAATCCTGTTGATGGTAAGATTATCATGAGTAACTTGTGCTCTGAGATTCTTCAAGTTCAAGAACCAAGCTTGATCAACGATGCTCAAGAATTTCTTCAAATGGGAACAGACGTATCATGTAACCTTGGTTCAACCAACGTGGTCAACATGATGACGTCACCTGACTTTGGTCGTTCTATCCGTGCTATGGTTCGCGCCCTTACTTTCGTTACAGATAGTTCACACATCGTAGCTGTACCTACTATCGACCATGGAAATAGCCAAGCTCATACCTTTGGTCTTGGTGCCATGGGACTTCACAGCTACCTTGCCCAACAACTGATTGAATATGGATCGCCTGAGTCTGTTGAGTTTACAAGCATCTACTTTATGCTTATGAACTACTGGACCTTGGTGGAGTCAAACAATATCGCGCGTGAACGTGGTATTACCTTCCATAACTTTGAAAAATCAGACTATGCTAACGGAAGCTACTTTGACAAGTATATTACAGGTGAGTTTGTTCCAAAATCAGACCGCGTTAAAGAACTCTTCAAAGATGTCTTTATCCCAAGTGCTGCTGACTGGTCTGAACTTCGTGACAAGGTTCAAGCAGATGGACTTTACCACCAAAACCGCCTTGCTGTAGCGCCAAATGGTTCTATCAGCTACATCAACGACGTTTCTGCTTCTATCCACCCGATTACACAACGTATCGAAGAACGCCAAGAGAAGAAAATCGGTAAAATCTACTACCCTGCTGCTGGCTTGTCAACAGAAACCATTCCTTACTACACTTCTGCTTACGATATGGATATGCGTAAGGTAATCGATGTTTACGCTGCTGCGACTGAGCACGTGGACCAAGGACTTTCACTTACCCTCTTCATGCGTAGTGACATTCCAAAAGGACTTTACGAATGGAAGAAAGAAAACAAACAAACGACACGTGACTTGTCTATCCTTCGTAACTATGCCTTTAACAAGGGTATCAAGTCTATCTACTACGTCCGTACCTTTACTGATGATGGTGGAGAAGTCGGTGCCAACCAATGTGAAAGCTGTGTGATTTAATCTTTGCTTGAGGAAACTACATTTTCTCAGATTAGCGATTCATTTACCACACTAAACTAAGCTGGAACAAACATCTATACTATGAAATAAAAGTCGGTCTTCCGACTTTTTGTGCGATACTCCTCTAGATTTATGATAAAATAGAGATAATTGTGAAATCACAATACTAAACACGGAAAGAGATTTCAAATGGAAACTTACTACAAAGCCATTAACTGGAATGCCATCGAAGATGTCATCGATAAATCAACTTGGGAAAAGTTAACAGAGCAATTCTGGCTTGATACACGTATTCCCTTGTCAAATGACCTAGACGACTGGAGAAAGCTATCAAACAAGGAAAAAGACTTGGTCGGAAAAGTCTTTGGTGGTTTAACACTTCTCGACACTATGCAATCTGAAACAGGGGTTCAGGCCCTTCGCTCGGACATCCGTACACCGCATGAGGAAGCTGTCTTCAACAACATCCAATTTATGGAATCTGTCCATGCAAAATCTTACTCATCAATCTTCTCTACTTTGAATACCAAGGCTGAAATTGAAGAAATTTTCGAATGGACTAATACCAATCCTTATCTACAAAAGAAGGCTGAGATTGTCAATGAAATCTACCTCAACGGTAGTCCACTTGAAAAGAAAGTTGCCAGCGTCTTCCTTGAAACCTTCCTCTTCTACTCTGGTTTCTTCACTCCCCTCTACTATCTTGGGAACAATAAACTAGCCAACGTCGCTGAAATCATCAAATTGATCATTCGTGACGAGTCTGTTCACGGAACCTACATTGGTTACAAATTCCAACTTGGTTTCAATGAATTGCCTGAAGAAGAGCAAGAAAAGCTAAAAGAATGGATGTACGACCTGCTCTATACTCTTTACGAGAATGAAGAAGGCTACACAGAGAGCCTCTATGACGGTGTTGGTTGGACGGAAGAAGTTAAAACCTTCCTTCGCTACAATGCTAATAAGGCACTCATGAACCTGGGACAAGATCCACTCTTCCCAGATTCGGCTGATGATGTCAACCCAATCGTCATGAACGGTATTTCAACAGGAACATCTAACCACGACTTCTTCTCTCAAGTCGGAAATGGTTACCTTCTTGGTGAAGTTGAAGCCATGCAAGACGATGACTACAACTACGGTTTGGACTAAGTCAACTATTTCAGAAGCGATAACAAATATCATGGTTTGTTTAAAACAACCATGATATTTTTGTTTTTGTTTTCTTTTGTTTTTTAAATTGATTGATTGAACACTTTATGATAAAATAGTAATAGAAATAGAGGTGATAAGGATGTTAAAGCAGGAAAAACTAGATAATATTCTAGAAACGGTAAATACAAAGGGAACTATTACTGTAAAAGAAATCATGGCTCGCTTGGATGTATCAGATATGACTGCTAGGCGCTACTTGCAAGAGTTGGCAGACAAGGATCTACTTGTTCGAGTTCACGGAGGAGCTGAGAAAATTCGCACAGGTTCTATTTTAAACAATGAACGTTCCAATATTGAAAAACAAAGCTTGCAGATTGCAGAAAAACAAGAAATCAGCCGTTTTGCAGGTCATTTAATTGATGAGGGAGAGACCATTTTTATCGGCCCAGGGACAACCTTGGAATCTTTTGCCCGTGAACTGCCAATCGATAATATTCGTGTTGTAACAAACAGTTTACCAGTCTTTCTCATCCTAAACGAACGAAAACTAACAGACTTGATTTTAATTGGTGGGAATTACCGCTCTATCACTGGAGCCTTTGTTGGAACACTAACCTTGCAAAACTTAGCCAATCTTCAATTTTCTAAAGCTTTCGTTAGCTGTAATGGTATCAAGGACAATGCGATTGCGACCTTTAGTGAAGAAGAAGGCGAATCTCAACGCATCGCCCTCAATAATTCCAATAAGAAATACTTACTAGCTGACAATAGTAAGTTCAATAAATTTGATTTTTATACCTTCTACAATATCTCTGATATTGATACCATCGTTTCAGATTCTAAACTGAGCAAAGAAACGTACGAACAACTTTCAAAACAAACAAAAATTATTCTTTCTAAACAATAAAACGATCCCCACCAATTGGTGGGGATTTTTGTCAACAATTTAATCAATAATCTGAGTTTCCGCTACTTTCTTGTACCAGTGAGCTGATTTCTTCGGATAACGTTCTTGAGTTTCAAAGTCTACATAAAAGAGACCGTAACGTTTCTCATATCCATTTGACCATGAGAAGACATCCATTAATGACCAAATGAAGTAACCTTTTACATTCGCTCCATCTGCAATCGCATCAGATAATACTTCCAAGTGTTGTTTGACATAATCAATACGGCCATCATCGTAAACAGTGTTATCAACGAACTCATCTTTATATCCAAGACCATTTTCAGTGATGTAAATCTTCTTATAGTTCGGATAATCTTTCTTCACGCGCATGATTTGGTCATACAAACCTTGAGGGTAGATAATCCAATCCCAGTCCGTACGTGGTACATAATCAGGAGCTACACGACGACCAACACCTTTGATTTGGTATTTAGAGCTTCCTTTCTCACCCTTACCGTTATGGATGATTTCAGTTTCTCCATCAAAGGCTTCCATCCAGTCACTCATATAGTAATTAATTCCAAGGAAGTCATTCAAGTCCTTGGCATCTTCTAATGCCACAAAATCTTCTTCACGAAGGTCTAAACTACCACCATTGACGGATAAAATATGGTTGACACCTTCCATCGTTTCAGCTGAATAGCGACCTAGATAAGTTGCATCCAAGATAAATTTATTGTGGATGATATCTTCCAACTCAGCTGCACGAACATCTGCTGGATTTTTAGGATCTAGAGGATATTTAGTAGGCAAGGCATGAACAACACCAATTTCACCTTTATAACCTTTATCTTTATATAGCTTGACTGCACGCGCATGAGAAACCATCATATTGTGGTGTGATTGAAAGACTTTGGCAAGGTCGTACTGGATACCTGGAGGGAATTTACCAACCAAATATTGACCATCACCGATTGGTCCAATTTCATTAAAGGTCGTCCAATAATTTACTTCTGGAAATTCTGCAAAACAGAAGGCAGCGTAGTCTACAAAGTGTTCGATATTTTCACGGTTTAAGAAGTCTCCATTTGAGTGTAGAGCTTCTGGAGTGTCAAAGTGATGAAGAGTTACAAAGGGCTCAACATGACGTTTGTGACACTCTGCAAATAAATTATGATAAAACTCGACACCTTTCTGATTTACTTGACCGTAACCTGTTGGGAAAATACGTGACCAAGCAATAGAAATTCGAATACCATTGACACCATACTCTTCTGCTAGCTTGAGGTCAACTGGATATCGATTGTAAAAATCACTAGCTGGCTCCGCAGTATACCAGTAGTTATCTTCAAGATATTTATCCCAAGCCACTGGTCCTTTTCCATCAGTATGTGTAGCACCTTCTGCTTGATAAGCAGCTGTAGCGCCACCGAAAATAAAGTCTTTTGGAAGTGTTTTTGTCATTTTTTTCACCTATTTCTTGATTTAAAATAAAGTAAAAGTGAGAGGAGAGGAGTCAGTGAGCCATCCTTCTCCATCTCACTTCTTGTACTAAGTCACCGAATTGTGACATGAGAAGGTAAAAACGATATCTTTTTACCGACGAATTAATAAGGCGATTAGGAAATTCGCCATAGCGATTTTCGTAACGAGAGGAGACTGTTTCACAGTCCCTATCGTTAATCGAATTGAGCTTGTACAAACGCTAGAGCACCTTTTCCATCACGAGTTAGTTTGATGTATTGAGCTCCTTCTGTCTTGGCAAGTTTAATATCGAGTTTATCGGTTTCTACTTTCATGTCTTCAAAGTTAGAAGCTACTTGAGGGGCAAGGATAACCAAATCAAACTCTGGCAACATTTCACGGTGAGCACCATAGCCACCTGCTGCTGCTTTCACAGGAACATTGTATTCTGCAGCTGCCTTGTTCAAAGCATTCGCAAGGAGACCACTTGTACCTCCACCAGCACAGAGAACGAGGACATTTGTTTCTTCAGTGATGGTATTTTGTGCTGCATCGACACCCGCTTTTTCAAGAATAGCATCTGCTTTCGCAGTGTTGAAGTTTGCAGCAACTTTTTCTTTCAATTCATCATTAGATTTACCTGAACGTTCTTCTTCAAGAATTTGTTCATCATAAACTTTAAGGAATGGATAGTAAATGACTACGTCAACCACGATTAGAAGGGCAGCAAGAATGAATGATAGAACTTGGAAATTCGTACCAAGAACTAGACCTAGTGGAGCTGGAGTTGTCCATGGTAGATTAGCAGTAAATGAGTTCATTCCAAGAGTTTCAATAAAGAATTTAAAGATCCATACGTTTGCGATTGGAGCAAAGATAAATGGAATGAAGAAGATTGGGTTCAGTACAAGCGGTGCACCAAACAAGATTGGTTCGTTTACACCAAAGAAAGTTGGAACTACTGAAGCACGTCCGATTGCACGATTACGTTTTGATTTTGTTAACCACATGAACATGAATGGAACAACCAGTGTCGCACCAGTACCACCCATGGTAACGATAAACATTTGTGTACCAGAAGTAAGAATCTTGTCTGCATGCATCCCTTGTTGGATAAGATTCAAGTTGACTTCGGCATTTGCATAGGTAATAGCCGCGATAGCAGGCTCAACGATAGATGGACCATGGATACCAACAAACCAGAAGAAGGCAAAGGCACCAAAGATAATGGTAATACCTAGATAACCATCAGCAGCAGAGAATAATGGCGCAAAGAATTTACCGATTGATTCCGCTACACTTGACCCAACAAAATGACGAGCTAGTAAATCAAGAGCATAAAGTGAAACAACTGATAGAGTTAATGGAATCACATCTTTAAAGACTTGAGAGATATTTGGTGGAACTTCGTCTGGCATGCGAATAGTGACGTTGTTCTTAACACAAACCTTATAGATGGCTACAGTAACAAAGGCAGCAAGGAAGGCTGAAAGCAAACCTTTTGTCCCTAAGAATCCAGTAGCTAGACCATTTTCGATAGGATCAGCTGCCAACATCAACAAACCAACAATTGCTGCCAACAATGTTGACATATAGTTGATTTGACTGGTTTTCTCCATGCTACGGTTTACTGAGTCGGTCAATGACTTAGCTGTTGTACCAGCTACCAAGAGAGCCAAGATACCCATTGAATAGCTGTAAGGTTTCATGAGGAGATTAACAACATCATCAGACCATTTAAAACCCCATGAGTTTGGCACAAAGGCAATCAAGATAAAAATACTTGAGAAGAGGATAACAGGCATACCTGCAATAAAACCATCACGAATAGCACGAAGATAGATATTACGAGATAGTTTCTCAAAGAAAGGCTTTCCTTTCTCGATAAATGCAATTAGTTTATTCATTATTTAACTCCTCTCTTGTAGAGTTCGATTAAATGGTGCATCAAATCTTTTAACAAAATAGTTGTCATCAAGTGATCTTGACCGTGCATCATGGTTACACTATAAGCCAAATCTTCACCAGCTGCTTCCTTAGTCAATAGACTTGTTTGAGCATGATGGGCTTCTGCGATGCAAGAACCAGCTTCCTCAACTAAGCTATCCGCTTTTGCAAAATCACCAGCTTCAGCAGCCTTCAAGGCTTCCAATAGTTTTGAACGAGCATCGCCAGCATAGGCTACGATTTCAAAACCTAACAATGTTACTTCTTCTCTATTCATGATAGAATTCTCCTTATATATTTTTAATTAAATTTTATGACAATAAACGTTGGATATGTAGAACTAGATAAACTCGTTCACTTTTATACAAATCAAGACCCGTATGTTGCGTAATCACATCATAGATTTTGGAACCAATCTCGAACGCTTTTGGATAGGATTGTTTGATATGGTCTTCCATATCCATAAGTGATTGGTTATCATCTCTAGAGCGGTCTAAATAATCCAAGAAATAATTCAAATGGATCATAAAGCGATCATAGAAATGGTTATTCTCTTTGGTTCGTTGAATTGCATAGTCCTTTAGCACTTCTTCAACATTCCTGAGAATTTCTTTCCTCTTATCAATCGATTCAACTATTTGGACTTCATTCTCACCCTCAGCATTGATGAAATGATAAGCAATCCGAATAATTTCGTCCTCAGGAAAATGATCTGCTAGCTTCTGACGATAGATTTCAAAAGCCTCATTTGCGATTTGAAAAGCGACAGGATACTTGGCAGAAATATCTGGCAGATTACTATCCTTGTACCTTCCTTGTGCTAGAGCTTGATAAGAACAGTAAACATGGTCTGTCAAGGTTACGTAAAGATATTCTTGAATCGGATAATGATATTTCTTTGATAGCTTATCAATGATTTCATAGGTCACTGTGATAAAATCAAGCGGAACATCTTTTAGAAGAGCCATAAAGTTTTCTCTGGACTCTTCGGTCTTCATCCGAAAGATTTTCTCAACCTGATGTTCAGCAATCAAATCTCCCTTCTTCTTTCCAAATGCAATCCCCTTACCAATCACAATCACTTCCTCTCCTTTATCATTCCTGACAAGCGAGACATTGTGATTCATTGGATTTAGAATTCGATACATGTCAACCTCCTTTTATATTTTAAAGGTATATGAGTATAAAAAATGACCACAAATGAACTAGAAAATCAGCCGATTTCTAATTCACCTGTGATCATGCCTAATATTACTTAGTAACACTCACCTTGTATTAACTTGTGATTTAAGTATAGCACAAGTAAGTTATTTTGTAAACCTTTACATACAACTTTTTTTAAAAAATTTTTAGACTCATGTTCCTAACCTAGGAGGACTTTCTTACACACGTTCTTTCCATGAAGTCGCTGTTGTTTGAAGAACTTTATTGAGTTCGTCAATATTTTCAAAACCAGTTGTGCGTAGCCATTCGCGGGCTGCTGCTTCACCATCTTTGATATAAGCTTCAACTGATCCTGCCCATGTAGCACGTCCACAAAGAACTCCATTGAAGTTTGCACCTGATTCATGGGCAAATACAAGAGTATCTTGGAAGAGTTTAGCTGATACACCAGCACTCAAGTAGATGTATGGCAAGTTAGTTGCTTCATCTTGTGCTTTGAAGAAGGCTGCTGCTTCTTCACGTGTATAAACTACTTCACCTTCAGCAAATCCTTCAACATATTTAATGTTAACAGGAACTTCTACTTTCAAGACATCAATGTTAAAGCGTGGGTCTGAGAAGACTTTCATAGCACCGATAACTTTATGTGGTTTTACTTTAGCGTATTCTACAGAACCTGCGTCCGCAATTTTTTCATCGTAAGCAAGGATTTCAAGGAAGAATGGAATATCTTCAGCCACACACTCAGAACCGATACGTTCGATATAAGCTTGTTTTTCTTGGTTGAGTTCGTCTGAGCTATCTACATCATAGTAAAGCAAGAATTTAACTGCATCTGCACCTTCTTCTTTAATACGTTTTGCAGACCAAACATCCAAGCAGTCTGGCAAGCGTTTTGTGCTTGTTGTGTCATAGCCTGTTTTTTCATAAGCAAGGAGAAGACCAGCTTTTTCATCAAGAGCTTTAGTTGCTGGAAGTCCATATTCAGGATCAAGAAGCATAGATGAAGCGTATTTAGTCAATTCATCTGCTACCAAAACTTTGAGTTCTTCCATTTGAGCCACAGTTGGTTCTTCTGTTTGGTGTTGAGCCATGAGGCGTTTCAAAGCACCACGTTGGTCAAATGCAAGAGCTGAGATGATACCATTTTCATCAGAAAGTTTTTCTAAGCGTGCACGTTTTTGTTCTGTTAAAGCCATTTTATACCTCTTTTACTATTAATTGATCATATAGAGCTTGATAGTTGGCCATGTTGACATGACCAGTCATTTTTTCTTGAGCATTGAGCATACCAAGGACATTTGCCTTGATGAGTAATTCTGCATCCGATTCTTTATGAAGTAGTCCTGAAGAAATCCCTGCTACAGTCGAATCTCCAGATCCGACAGGGTTGACTACCTGAATTCTAGGAATATCTACCTTGTAGAAAGTGTCCCCATGTTTGGCAAAAGCACCGTTAGCACCAAGTGAAACGATAATCCATTCAATCCCTGCAAACAAAGGTTCTTGAAGGACTTCTTTTAATTCATCCAAATCCTCAGAAACTTCTCTTCCTAGAAGCTGAGACAATTCCTCATTATTTGGTTTGATGACTGTTGGTTTATGTGATGATTCAAGAACCGCCTGAAGAGCTGCACCAGAGCAGTCCAAAACTACAGGCTTGTCAGCTTGATTAGCAAGTTCTACCAAGCTCGCATAGTAATCAACTGGAAGACCTGCTGGGAGACTACCTGAGATAGCTACTACTTCAACTGACTCCAAAATATTTTTGAAATGTTCCAAAAAGTCTTGACCTTCCTGTTCTAAAACTACAGGACCTTTTTCAAGAACTTCTGTTTGGTTGTCTCCGTGGAGAATAGCGATACAGTTACGAGTTTCTCCCTGAATTGAGAAAAAATCTTTCTTAACGTTATCATCGATATGTTTAACCAAAAACTCACCAAGTTTACCACCGACTAAACCAGTAGCAAGAACAGAATCCCCAAATTCTGAAAGTACTCGGGTAACATTGAGTCCTTTACCACCAGCAGTTTTGGTTACATCCACCACACGATTGACAGTATCAATCTTCAACTCATCCAAGGGATAGGAGATATCAATGGATGGGTTCATTGTGACTGTTAAAATCATAGGTCACCTCTTAGTCGTGGTATTCTCCACGATCCCATTTTTCAAGGAATTCTGTAAAGAAGTTTGCGTCAGCTTGATGAGCATTGTGACTTTCCACATGTTCAATTTTCGCAATCAATTTTTTGTTTTCTTCAGTTGGTTTGTATTCAGCATGGATGAAAGCTTCGATGATATCACACATAAGCAACTCACCAGTAATCTTTCCACCAAAACCGATAACGTTAGCGTTCAATTGCTCTTTAGCATAAAGAGCTGTTGTCATATCACGAACCAAGGCAGAACGAACACCTGGGACTTTATTTACAGCGTTGTTGATACCAACACCAGTACCACAGATACATACTCCAAGATCAGCTTGACCGCTAGTTACAGCTTCCCCTACTTTTTTACCAAAGATTGGGTAGTGAGTACGTGTATGGTCATATGTACCAAAGTCAATGACTTCATATCCTTTTGATTTCAAAAATTCTGAAACCGCCATTTTTTCATCTGTTACGATGTGGTCACATCCAATTGCAATTCTCATTTTTAACTTACCTTTCTTACTGTAATCTAATTAGCACATTTTGTTCAACATGTCGACACGAATTTGGTGACGTCCACCATCGTATTTTCCGTTAACAAATCCTTTAGCAATGTTTTTAGCCAATTCATCACCGACAAGTTGTGCACCCATAGTGATCATACGTGAGTTGTTGTGTCCACGAGTCATATAAGCTGAACGTTCGTCAGATACTTCTGCAGCAACCATTCCTTTGATTTTTGTTGCAACCATGAAAGGACCAGCCCCATAAGCATCAATCACGATACCAAGGTTTTGTTCTTCTTTGTTTACTTCTGCAGCAACAGCAAGAGTCACATCAACAAAGTCTTGACCTTCAGCTGTAACATCCACAACGTGGAAGTTTTCTTTTTCCAAGAAGTCTTTCACAACTTCTTTCAATCTCAAACCTGCAGCATCTGCACCGATAACAATAGACATATTGTATACTCCTTTTTATTTTTCTTGGCTAGTAAAACCTTTTATAGTTAGCAGTTTACCTACAAAAGCTTTCTAGCAGTTTATTGACAAATTGGATTGAATGAGATGAATGACACCTTATTCAAGTTTAGGAAATCAAATTCCTAGAAATGATCTCTCTCTCCACGAAAGAGAATATAACAAGTGATTATTTGTTTGTTACAAACATCATTTGTTGCTTACAAACATAATATACTCCTTTTTCTTAAAAAAGTCAACAATTAATGTTTGTTTTTGTGGTTTTTTATCTAAAAGATTTCGATATCAAAACCAATTTGATCCGCTTGACCAGGCTCTAAGAGACGAACATTCTTCTTATCTTCTAGATGATCTCCTTCTTCAAGGGATGTTGACAAGCCAGACCATGGTTCAAAAGCAATGAAAGGCCCTTTATTCAAAGTTGACCAGACAATGAGGTTTGGAAACTCTGCAAAATGTACTTTCAACCCTTTATCATGTTTACGAGAACGAAGGGCAATTGTTCTAGATTGCAATTCATCTAAGGTAACTGCATCTGTACTAAACAAATCATAGCTGAGATCTACTTCTTTTTGACCTTCTAGCCATGGACTTCTATCTTGGAAATCAAGCATCCCCGTTTCTGGGAAAGGACGTGGAACAGAGCAAGTCTCTTCTTTCTCAAACTCTAAATAGTAATCTTCATAAGTTTCGCCATCTAGCAGAGGACAATTAAATCCTGGATGCCCACCAATAAAGTAAGGCATGACCTTGCTAGTTTCTTTATTGAAAATTTTGTATTGAGTCCGTACTGTCTTACCAGTAAGGATATAAGTGATTTCTAGGCGGAAATGATAAGGGTAGTTCTGATAGCTATTCTCATCGTCTTCAATTGCAAAAGTTACACTATTATCTGTCTGTTCAACTAAGTCAAATTCTTTCTTGCGAACCAAACCATGACGTGGAATCTTTCCTTTACTTTCTTGTCCCTTCTCATCTATATAGAAGGCTGTATCCTCTCTTAATGAGCCACAAATAGGGAAGAGAACAGGAGCTTGTCCACTCCAATAAGTAGCATCTCCTTGCCACAAATACTCAAGGCCTTCAGCATCTTTTATAGAAGAAAGAGCCCCACCAAAACTGTTAAATTGAACTCTTAGTTGTTCTGATTTTAATTCAATTACCATTATTTTCTCCGATTTCTTGATAGTTTATAAAAAACTAGGCTGTCACTCCTAATGGATGTCGACAACCTAGCTTTAACAATTTACATTTTATAGGAGCGCATTATTTTGCTTTTGCTGCGTACTCTTCGTTACGTTTAATCATTTGTTTTCTGTACCATGCAAAGATACCGATATAGAATACAAGGAAGACTACAGCACCAAGGATTGCTTTGATATCACCTGTTGTAGTATTACCAATTGTCCAACCAAGAAGTTTTTCGATTGGTCCTTCAAGAGTTGAGTGAGTAATCAATTGAGTTTCGCTCACACCTGCTGGGAAGGCACCTACACCTTTAGCAAGTTCTGTTGCAAATGGTGCGATAAGTGTACCTGAAAGAAGGAAGAGTGGCAACAAGAGTGTTCCGAAGATAATCATACGGAGCAATTTACCACGTGTTACAACCAAGAGAGCTGGAGTAACACCCATAGCAATGATACCTGCAAGTGGCAAGATACCATTTCCGACTTTTGAAAGAAGCACTGCTTCAACCAACATGATTGGTGCAAGTACGTTGGCACAAGCCCAGATTTCAGCACGACCAGCGATGAAAGGCCAGTCAAGACCGATGTTGAATTTACGTCCTTGAAGACGTTTAGTAGCAACGTTTGTAATACCTTGTGAAAGTGGTTCTACGGCAGCGATGAACCATGAACCAATAAGTGAGAAGAGTTCCAAAGATACACCAGCTGTCAAACCAAGAGACAACCAACCTTTGATAACTAGACGCCATTTTTCTGCATCTGCAACACCTGCAACTGGATGTGGAGTTCCCATAATACCGATAACGATACCAAGGATGAAACCAATGAAGAATTTAGAGCCCCAGAAACCGATTTTCTTATTCAATTTAGCAGCATCAAAGTCATATTTATCAAGACCTGGGAAGAATTTTTCAAAAATCTTATCCAAAACCATGATAACTGGGTTCATCATGTAGTTCATGTGAGTTGATGTCATTGGTGATGAACTTGGAGCGTTAAGAAGGTCATCAAATGTAGGTTTCATCAAGTCAGAGTTGATGATTTTAAGAACCCCAACAAGTACAATAGCTGCTGTAGCAATCAATAGTGAAACCCCTTGGCTCACACCGTTGTTGTCTGCATACCATTTAATCAAAAGACCTGTGATAGACAAGTGCCAGATATCGAAGATATCAACGTCAAGTGTATCTGTTTTCTTCATAGCAAGCATCACTACGTTGACAATCAACATGATGAGCAAGAAGTAAAGTGTCCAAGCAGAACCCCAAGTGATTGTAGCAAGTGGTGCCCAACCAACGTCGGTAATACTCAATTGAATACCAGTATTTTCAACGAATTTTGCAAGTGATGCTGAGAAAGCACCATTTAGCATACCGATGATGGCACCGATACCTGTAAGAGCGATGGCAAGTTTGATACCACCTTCAAGCGCTTTGGAGAATTTCACTCCAAAAAGTAAAGCCAATACTGTCAAAATGATTAACATGATGACAGGTCCACCCATATCTAAGATAGGTGTGAAAAATTCTTTGATTAGACCAAAGATTGCATCCATAACAGTTCCTCCCTTTTTGTGTTATATGAATGTTAACAAATTAAAATTAGCTTAATCCGTGTTCTTTAATAGCTGCTTCAATATTGTCAAATACTGGAGCACTCATAGCTGGGATACGGAATAAGATTGGTCCAGCTTCAATAACTGGAATACCTGGGTCAAAACCAAGGTCTGTAGCAGCAATTGGTGTAAAAATGTCATAACCTTTGATAAGGTCTTCGTTAACGTCTTTAACCATTACCGCATCACAGTGAACATCAAAACCACGATTTGAAAGTTCTTCTTCAAGAGCACTTTTAATTTGGTGACTTGAGTTAACACCTGCACCGCAGGCAGCAAGAATTTTAATCATATGGATTTCCTCCGATTTAATATTTTTAATAGACAAGATTAAGCGGTTGCTTCAGAGATATAAGTATAGAGAGCTTCTGGTTCAGAAATTTTAGCCAAATCTTCCAAATGGCCATTTCCTGTAAAGAAGTCCATCAACTGAGCAAGAATGTTCGTTTGACTTGAACTTGAGTTATTAATGATAAAGAAGAGCAAGGATACTTCTACTTCCTTATCTGGCGCAATCATATTATGGAAAGTCACAGGTTTATCTAGACGAACGACCACAACTTTTTCGGCAAGATTATGAATCGTATCTGTGTGAGGAATAGCCACATTCGGCAAATCCTTACCCAAAAATTCCATATCTAAGCCAGTTGGAAATGACTTTTCACGCGTGATCAAGGCTTCACGATAGGTTGGAGTTACGATTTCTCGTTCTTCCAATAAAGTTGCAACCTGATCAAAGAGATGTTCTTGATTATCCGCTTCTAAGCAAAACACAAGGTTTTTGTCAAAGAAATGATCTAATCCCATAAGGTTTTCCCTTCTTTCCATTAACTTTATGCTATAAGTATAACACTATATGAAATCGTTGTCAATGATTTTCTGTTGTTTTTTGTCTCTTTTTTTATATTTTTGTTGTTTTTATAGTTTGACTTATAAAAACAAACACCTAAACAAACATACCAAACATTTTTTCTGTTCTAGAGCCTAAAAAAGCAGACCATTTAAGCCTGCTTTACTATTGATTCTTATATAAATTTCCTATGAATAAGGAAAAGAAATTATGACAACTTATTCTTCATCCATACTCAAGACACTGAGGAAGGCTTCTTGTGGGACTTCTACAGATCCGATGGCTTTCATGCGTTTCTTACCAGCTTTTTGTTTTTCAAGGAGTTTACGCTTACGAGAAACGTCACCACCGTAACACTTAGCAAGTACGTTCTTACGAAGAGCCTTGATATCAGTACGAGCCACAATCTTGTGTCCAATTGCTGCTTGAATTGGCACCTCAAATTGTTGACGAGGGATGATTTTCTTGAGCTTATCAACGATGAGTTTCCCACGTTCGTAAGCAAAATCCTTATGAACGATAAAGCTGAGGGCATCCACCTTGTCTCCATTGAGAAGGATGTCCATTTTGACTAGCTTAGATGGGCGGTACTCTGACAATTCGTAGTCAAAGCTTGCATAACCACGTGTTGAAGATTTGAGCTTATCAAAGAAATCAAAGACGATTTCAGCGAGAGGAATTTGATAGATGACATTAACACGATTGTCATCAATATAGTCCATAGTCACAAAGTCCCCACGCTTGCGCTGAGCCAATTCCATTACTGCTCCGACAAACTCCTGCGGTACCATGATTTGCGCCTTAACATAAGGTTCTTCAATGGTCGCAATCTTGGTTGGATCTGGGAACTCAGATGGGTTAGAGACATCCATAGACTCCCCGTCAGTCAAGTTAACCTTATAGATAACGGATGGAGCTGTCATGATGAGGTCAATGTTGAACTCGCGCTCTAAACGTTCTTGGATAACATCCATATGGAGAAGTCCAAGGAATCCACAACGGAAACCAAATCCAAGTGCCTGAGATGTTTCTGGTTCAAATTGGAGACTAGCATCATTCAGTTGCAATTTTTCAAGGGCTTCACGAAGGTCATTGTACTTGTTTGATTCGATTGGATAGAGACCTGCAAAGACCATCGGGTTCATCTGCTTGTAGCCATGTAATGGCTCTGTCGCAGGATTGGTAGCCAAGGTAACGGTATCACCCACACGAGTATCCTGAACTGTCTTGATAGAAGCCGCAATATAACCAACGTCCCCAGTCGCAAGGAAATCACGACCAACTGCTTTTGGTGTGAAAATACCTACTTCCGTAACATCAAAGGTCTTGCCATTGCTCATGAGCTGAATCTTATCGCCAGGTTTAACCACTCCGTCCATAACACGCACTTGAAGAATAACCCCACGGTAAGCATCGTAAACAGAGTCGAAAATCAATGCCTTCAGTGGTGCCGTCACATCACCCGTTGGCTCTGGCACTTTTTCTACGATTTGCTCAAGAATTTCTTCGATACCAATACCAGCCTTGGCAGAGGCTAAGACTGCTTCGCTGGCATCCAAACCAATGACATCTTCAATTTCTGTACGCACACGCTCAGGATCTGCAGCTGGCAGGTCAATTTTATTAATGACTGGCATGATTTCCAAATCATTGTCCAAGGCCAGATAAACGTTGGCAAGGGTTTGAGCCTCAATACCTTGAGCGGCATCGACCACCAAAATAGCACCCTCACAGGCAGCGAGTGAACGTGAAACTTCATAGGTAAAGTCAACGTGCCCTGGCGTGTCAATCAAGTGGAAAATATAAGTTTCCCCATCTTTTGCAGTATAATTGAGCTCGATGGCATTGAGTTTAATGGTAATCCCACGTTCCCGTTCTAAATCCATACTATCTAAAAGCTGAGCCTGCATTTCACGACTGGAAACCGTCTCTGTCTTTTCCAAAATGCGGTCTGCTAGAGTCGATTTCCCATGGTCAATATGGGCGATAATAGAGAAGTTACGAATCTTCTCCTGTCGTTTTTTCAATTCTTCTAAGTTCATGATTCTCTTCCTTTCAGGGTATCTATTTATTATAAATTGTTTTTGATATTTTGACAAGACCATACCCTGCTAGGAGTACTAATCTTCAGCGACAAAACCGTTATTTTCGATAAAGTGGTGTTCTGTCATTCCTTGGTCTGTAAAGACAATCCCATGAAGGACACCACCATAAACAGCTCCTCCGTCCATGCCAATCTTGCCATCTTCTGTAGTCCAAAGCTCAGCAGTACCTCGGTCTTGCTTCAGTAAACCATAAACTGGTGTATGACCAAAGACAATGATTTTCCCAGTATGATTTTCTGCTTCGTGGAATGGTTTTCTGAGCCAGACTTTTTTATAATCTGTTGTTTCATGCCAGTCGTCCAAGGTCAAGTCAATACCTGCGTGAACAAAGATATACTTGTCTGTCTCTATCACAAATGGCATTTGACGAATAAATTCGACTAAATCTGTCGCTTCAGTAGCAACCCGTTTGGCATCTTCTACCCCATCAACTGGCGCATCCAAGGGACGACCTAAGATAGAGTTAATGGTTGTATCTCCACCATTGCGACGATAGTGGTCATAACTTTCTTCTGGATCATCTAGCCAAGTCAAAAACATGTATTCGTGGTTTCCTGACAAACAGATTGCCCCTTGATTATCAGCCAAGTCCTTAACCATTTCAAGGACACGGCGACTATCCTCACCGCGGTCAATCAAATCCCCTAGAAAAAGCAACTGGGTCTGACCATCCCAGGTTTTGAGAAGGTCTTCCAGCATCCCAGCTTTTCCATGAACATCTCCAATTACATAATAGTCTGTCATCTTATTTCTCCCTGTTTCTCAACAATTCTCTGGCTTGCGTCAGAGCAGCTTCTGTCACATCATCACCTGCCAGCATCTTGGCAACTTCCTCCACTCGCTCTTCAACCGTCAAGAGACGAACAGTCGAAACCGTTGAATGTTCATTGCTAATCTTCTCAATAAAGAATTGATAATCTGCAATCGCAATCACTTGTGGCAAATGGGAAATAGCCAGAACCTGACCATGCTGGCCAATCTTGTGAATCTTCTGCGCAATAGCCTGAGCTACACGGCCTGAAACTCCCGTATCCACCTCATCAAAGACAATGCTGGTCTTACCTTCTTTACGTGAAAAGGCAGACTTGATGGCTAGCATGAGACGAGATAATTCCCCACCAGACGCAACCTTGACCAAGGGTTTAAAGTCTTCGCCAGGGTTGGTTGAAATGTAAAACTCGACCGTTTCATTGCCCTCACGACTGAATTTGCCCTTGCTAAAACGAACCTGAAACTGGGCTTTTTCCATATAAAGGTCTTGCAGTTCTTGTTTAATTTCTGCTTCAAGCTGCTGGGCCAAGTCATGACGAGCAGATGCAAGCTGGCCTGCCAAATCAACAAGATTGACTTCTAATTTCTTAAGCTCTGCTTCCATGTCCTCAGACGAAAGGTTATTTCCTGTCAAGAGATTGTATTCTTCCGTAATCTTAGCAAAATAAAGCAAGACATCATCAACAGTCCCACCATACTTACGAGTAATAGTATGAAGGAGGTCCAGACGACTCTCAACCTGCATGAGACGATTACCGTCAAAATCAAGGTCCTCAATAATAGCTTCCAGACGCTTGCTAATATCTTCTAAGACATAGTAGGTCTCAGACAGAGAGCTTGAAATTTCACGATAGTCAGGGTCGTACTCTTCAACACTTTCCATGTCATTCATGGCCGAACGAACATTGGCCAAACTTGAAAAGTCTTCATTATCCAACATACTGTAGGCATTTGTTAGGGTATCCGCAATATTTTTATGGTTGAAGAGCTTCTCTCGCTCTTGATTGAGAGCCAAGTCTTCACCTGCTTGCAAGTTTGCTGCCTCAATCTCTGCCATTTGAAATTCCAACATTTCGATACGAGCCTTGTGTTCCTGTTGGTTTTTCTTAACTTCCAGAACCTGCTTGCGCATTTTTCGATAGGCATCAAAACTCGTCTGATAGGTTTCTTTCAAGTCCCAAAAAGCTGCATCGCCAAATTCATCCAGCATCTGGATGTGCAGTTGAGGACGCATTAACTCCTCTTGGTCATGCTGACCATGAATATCCACCAGATGTTGCCCAATAGCACGCAAAACCGACAGATTGACCATCTGACCATTCACACGGCTGATACTACGACCGTTTTGCAGAATTTCCCGACGGATGATAATCTCATCACCCAATTCCAAACCTTGCTCATCAAAAATTTCCTGTAAAAGACGACCATTTTCAACTGAGAAAAGTCCCTCAATCTCTGCCTTTGGTGCACCATGACGAATAACATCTGTCGTCGCACGAGCCCCCAACATCATATTCATGGCATCAATGATAATCGACTTCCCTGCACCCGTTTCACCAGTCAGGACAGTCATCCCCTTTTCAAAATTGAGGGAAATAGCCTCAATAATGGCAAAGTTTTTTATCGAAATTTCAAGTAACATATAGACCTACCAATTTTTTACTTGTTCAAAGATTTCCTCAGCTAGACTTTCACTTCTGGCAATGACTAATATCGAACTATCATCAGCTAAACAGCTAAAAATCTTATCAGTAAAAGTCTCGATTAACTGAGCTTTTACAAAAGCCGTATTTCCTGGAATAACTTGGAGATTGATCATCTTATCCATCAATTCTGCCGATTCGATATTGTCTTCAGCCAATTGCAAACTTTTTACGATTGATTTTGGCAATTCATAGACATAGGTGTTGTCTCTCAAAGGAATTTTGACAATACCTAGCTCTTTGATATCTCGCGATACCGTTGCCTGAGTGGCACTGATGCCTGCCTCTTTCAAATGCTCTACAATTTCTTCTTGCGTACCGATTTGATAATCTGTCACAAATCGTCTAATTTTTTCAAGTCTCTCTTTTTTATTCATTTTTAAATTGACTATGCGCCCTCTCTACTACTTCTTCAACATCAGCAAGAACCTGATTGCTTGCCGACTCTTCTTTTTTCAAATACGCTAAAAACTCAATATTTCCATGACCACCTTGGATGGGAGAAAAGTCCAAACCATGGACTGAAAAGCCCTCCTCTACTGCCATAGCTGTGACAGATTCAAGGACATTCTGATGGACCTTGGCATCGCTAATAATTCCATTTTTCCCAATCTGCTCACGTCCTGCCTCAAACTGGGGCTTAACCAGAGCCACAACCTGACCTTGTTCAGCTAACACTCGGTGTAAGGCTGGCAGAATCAGACTGAGGGAAATGAAACTCACATCAATACTGGCAAAGCTTGGTTCCTTTTCGAAATCAGTCTTCTCTGCATAGCGGAAATTGAACTGCTCCATGCTGACAACTCGCGGGTCCTGGCGTAGTTTCCAAGCCAACTGATTGGTGCCGACATCGACTGCAAAGACTAACTCAGCACCATTCTGCAACATGACGTCGGTAAAGCCCCCGGTAGAGGCCCCGATATCAATCGTTGTTGCCCCTTCTACTGACAAATCAAAGACCTGCAAGGCCTTTTCTAATTTCAGGCCACCACGGCTGACATACTTGAGTTTTTCACCCTTGAGTTTTAGCTCGGTGTCGTCTGGGATTTTCTCTCCTGGCTTATCAAACCGTTCTCCATTCAGGACTGCTACCACTAGACCAGCCATGACACCGCGCTTGGCCTGCTCTCTCGTTTCAAACAAGCCCTGTTTATAAGCTAGTACATCCACTCTTTCCTTAGCCATTGATTCTCAAACTTTCTACTACATTTACAATCGATTCTGTATCAAAGGGAATCTGCTGGGCAATTTCTTCTAACTTGGCATTAGCTTGATCCAAGGTTTGATTGCAAAAGGCAACAGCCGCTTCCAAGCCCAACAAGGCTGGATAGGTTGATTTTTCTGCCTGCAAGTCCTTTTGTGGTGTCTTGCCGATTTCCTCAAAACTAGCTGTCACATCCAGTACATCGTCTCTGACCTGAAAAGCAAGCCCAATCAATTCACCAACAGTTTTCATCTTTGCCTGCATTTCAGGTGCCAATTCCGCAATGATAGCAGCAGCTTGGAAGGGATAGGCTAGTAGTTTCCCAGTCTTATTGGCATGAATGGTCTGGAGTTCTTCCAAAGACAAATGCTGGTGTTCGCCCTCCATGTCCAAAACCTGCCCTGCTACCATGCCTAGACTACCTGAAGCAAGAGATAAGTTGGCAATCAAGTCCACCTTGATCTGACTTGGCAAATCTGCCTGCGCTATCAAGGCATAGGGATCTAGGAACAAGGCATCTCCTGCCAAAATGGCCATTGCTTCGCCAAATTTCTTATGATTTGTCAATCGTCCCCGACGGTAATCATCATCATCCATAGCAGGTAGATCATCGTGAATCAAGCTCCCTGTATGAATCATTTCCAAGGCCGCGGCCACTTGGGCATGAGCAGGTTTGATAGCAACCTGCAAGGCTTGCAGAACTTCTAACAAAAGAAAAGGCCGAATACGCTTGCCACCAGCATGAATAGAATAGAGAACAGACTCTCGCAAACTAGAAGCAAACTGCTGGTCTCCATAAAAGTCTTCCAAAGCCGACTCGACAAGAGCTAATTTTTCTTGCTTCTTCATTCAAAATCACTTTCCGTTCCATCTTCTTGCATGACCTTGACCAAAGTCTTTTCAGCCTTGTCCAGCGTAGCTTGGAGTTCTTTTGACAAGACCATGCCCTTTTGAAAGGCCGCAATCGCATCTTCCAAAGCAATTTCACCATTTTCCAAACTTTGGACAATAGTCTCCAGTTCTGCTAGATTTTCCTCAAATTTCTTTTGTTTTGACATCTTTAACCTCTAATTCTACTTGACCATCTCGCATCAAAAGCGTCACTTGGTCTTTTTTCTTCAAACTCTCAACCGAATCGATAACTGACTCTTCTTTTTTGACAATAGCATAGCCACGCGCCACGATACGACTGGTATCCAACATCAGTAAGGCTTCTGATAATCTCTTGACCTCAGCAACCTTGGCATCATAAACCAGCGCCATTTGGCTACGGAGAAGCTTGTCCAACTGACCTAGGCGGTCTTGATAACGCTGGATTTTGGTAACAGGTGATAATTGGACCAGTTGATGTGTCCTTGCTTGGGCTAGCTGTTTGTTATCGGAAATCTGTGTACGCAAACTTTGTTTTAATCGCAGTTGCAGTTGGTCCAAACGTTGCAAATAGCCATCATACAAGCGCTCTGGTTGTCTAAAGATAACAGACTGACTGCATTTTTTCAAAGCTTCTTGTTTCTTCGATAGGACATTTCGGACTGCTGTTGCCATCCGTTTTTCCTGATTTTGCAAATGAGTTAATAGATCCAACTTGGTCACAGGTGTTGCCAGTTCAGCAGCAGCAGTCGGCGTCGCAGCCCGTCTATCTGCCACAAAATCCGCTAAGGTCACATCCGTCTCATGCCCCACACTAGAGATAACTGGTAAACGAGATTCAAAAATAGCCCGTACCACAATTTTTTCGTTAAAGGCCCAGAGATCCTCGATGGAACCACCACCACGACCAATAATGAGCAAATCCAAATCGTCACGTTGATTAGCACGCGCAATATTTCGAGCAATTTCCTCCGCAGAACCCTCACCTTGAACCTTAGTCGGATAGAGAAGGATATCAACACCTGGAAAACGCCTGCTGACGGTCGTGATAATATCTTGAATAACGGCTCCACTACGACTTGTCACTACACCAATTCGCCTAGCAAACTGAGGAAGAGGTTGCTTGAAGCGTTCTTGAAACAGACCTTCTTCTGTCAATTTTTTCTTGAGTTGTTCAAACTGAATCGCAAGCGCCCCAACCCCATCAGGCTCAGCCTTTTCAATGATGATGGAGTAGCTGCCACTCGGTTCATAGACCTGTACACGCCCAATTACATTGATTTTCATCCCTTCTTCCAGGTCGAAGCCTAATTTCTGATAAATCCCAGACCAGATGGTCGCTTGAATGACTGCGTGGTCATCTTTTAGGGAGAAATATTGGTGAGTAGGTCGTTTACGAAAGTTGGAAACTTGACCAGTTAAATAGACCCGTTCCAAGTAAGGGTCTTTATCGAATTTCATTTTCAGATACTTGGTCAAAGTTGTTACCGATAAATACTTTTCCATCTCCACCTACTATTCATTTTCTTGCTCTTTCATGGGTATTATTATACCAAAAATATGCCTAAAAATCTTCATTTATGTACCATTATGAGGGAAAAATAGAAAAAGGAGGCAAGGCCTCCACATCTGTTTATTTACTATTTCGAGCTTCTTCCAAAATCTTAGCAATCTTGGTCGTCAACAGGTCAATAGCCACTGTATTGCTGACTCCCTCAGGAATGACGATATCCGCATAACGCTTAGTCGGCTCGATAAACTGATGATACATAGGTTTAACCACACCTAAGTACTGGTCAATAACGCTATCAAGGCTACGACCTCGCTCCTCCATATCACGCTTGATACGACGAATAATGCGCACATCATCATCCGTATCCACAAAAATCTTGATATCCATCAAATCACGCAGACGCTTGTCCTCCAAGACCAAAATCCCCTCAACGATAAAGACATCTTGAGGATCTTGACGATAGGTCTTGTTGCTTCGTGTATGCTCTGTATAGTCATAAGTCGGGATGTCCACCGGGCGACCCGCCAACAATTCCTTAATCTGCTCGATCATCAAGTCTGTATCAAAGGCAAAAGGATGGTCGTAATTGGTTTTGACACGCTCTTCAAAGGTCAAGTGAGACTGATCCTTGTAGTATGAATCATGCTCAATCATGGAAATCTTTTCATCAGGGAAATGCGATAAAATGGCTCTTGAAACACTGGTCTTACCACCACCAGAACCACCTGTCACTCCGATAATGATTGGTCTATTTTGCATGCTATCCTCCGTTTTTTTATCCGTCGTCTATTCTATCATATTTTTAGCAAAATTTATAGTCTGATTTGGATAGTCTAGGGGAAACAACACTCCCTACACCTCAGTTAGACTAGCTAAAAACCTTCCTTGGCTTATAGAGATTGTCCCGTTTTTCTAGAATGGCTAGCAATGTATCGCCTTCAAAAGCAGCCAGTTCTTTGTCTGTTTGGTCTAGCTCGATAAAGCGACCAAAGCGTACTTCTGTAGCCTCTTCTGGACTTAGGAAAACTTTGACAAGGTCACCTGTCCCAATCTCTAGAGGATGGAGAAAGTCTAATTGCCCAGCCTCCACTTTTGCAGCAATTTCTTCCAAGGTCAGGGCATCTTCTAGCTGCAAACCAGCCGCACTGGTCCGTGTCAGCTGTGACATATGAGCAGCATATCCAAGTTTCTCTCCCAAGTCAACTGATAAGGTACGGATGTAAGTCCCTTTACTACATTTTACACGAAAAGTAAAGCGTGCAAGATGACCATCATAAGAAATCGGACTTGTCCGTTCAAATTGATAAATGGTTACCTGACGTTCTGGACGCTCCACTTCCTGACCAGCACGCGCATACTCATAGAGCTTACGACCATTGACCTTGACTGCCGAATACATAGGCGGAATCTGACTAATAGGCCCCGTCAAGCTAGCAATCGCTCCATCGACAAGTTTTTCATCCAAGGGCGATAGAACAGGTGTCTCTGCGACCACTTCCCCACTGGCATCCTCAGTCGTCGTTGAATAGCCAAGAGTGATTTCCCCTTCATAGACCTTGCCCTCATCCTGCATGAACTCGACCATGCGTGTCGCCTTTCCAACCGCAATCGGCAAAACTCCAACAACCGCAGGATCAAGGGTTCCACCATGACCAATTTTCTTGGTTCCCAAAATCTTACGCAGTTTAAAAACCGCATCATGCGAGGTCATCCCCGCTTCTTTTTTTAAGTTGATAATACCGTTCATGTGTTGCTTTCTACTCCCCCTTCAGAGCTTCAAATTTCGCTTTCATTGTTGGATTCTTTCGAGTCAATTTTTTGACCGAAACATCTTCCAATTTATTGTTCGCTAGACGGAGTTGGTTTTCGGATGTGGTTAGGAACTTCTTGATCTCTTCCATGCGTTTGATGGCCTTGTCGATTTCATCGATAGCTTTGCCAAAGTTGGTCGAAGCAGAGTTATAGTTCTTAGCAAAGGCCAGTTTAAAGGCATCCAAGTCTTCCTCAAAATGTGTAATATCGATATTTTGCTCCCGAACCAAGGCCAACTCCTGCTTATATTTAAGAGAATTAAGCGCCGCATTTCGCAAGAGACCAATCAACTGGATAAAGAACTGAGGGCGAACCACATACATCTTTTCATACTCGTGACTAACGTCAACAATCCCTGTGTTAAAGTAGTCGTTATCGGCCTCAAGCATAGTCACCAAAACAGCATACTCGCAGTTTTTCTCCCGACGGTCCTTGTCCAATTCCTTGTAAAAATCCGCGTTCTTGTGTTTCTTCTCTGTTCCATCCGCTTCATTTTTCATTTCAAACATGATGGAAATGATTTCCACTCCATTTGCATCACTCTCACGGAAGATAAAGTCCCCTTTAGACCCACGCGCAGAAACCTTGTTATCCTTCTCAAAATAAGCATTTGGAAAGGCAAAGCTGCGGACCTTGTTAAACTCACTTTCAGCATAGTGTTCCAGACTTTCCCCGATAGCTTTTGTAGACTGCTGTGCCTTGAAATTCTTGTAAAATTCAACTTGTTCACTGGCTGCCTTGAGCTGGGCTTCGTAATTTTGCTTAACAGAAGCCAAAGACAACTCATTTTCCTTTTCTTGCAATAGGAGCTGATTTTTGACCTGATCTCGTTCTTTTTCTAGGTCAGAAAGAGTCTTTTGCAGTTGATTTTCATGTTCCAAACGTAAGGTCGCCAATTGATTTTCCAAGGCCTGTACTTCCTTGTCCTTTGCTAATAAGGCCTGGTGGCTGGTCTGTTCAACCTCTTTCTTGACCAACTCTTTCTCTGTATCAAAGTTTTGGATTTGACTCTGCAATTGCGCAATTTCTTGGTCTTTTTGAGCCAGTTTAGTCTGTTGCTCATTCATGGCCTTTTGCTCAACCAAAGCCAGTTCCTGCTTCATGCGATTGTGCAGTTCCTTATCAAACTCTGCCGTTCTTACTTGGGACAAAAGTTCGGCATACTGGCTTTCATTTACTGTAAAGACTTCCCCACAGTTGGGGCATTTGATTTCGTTCATATCATTCCTCTTTCTAGACTTCTGTAACCATTATATCATGCCTGAGGGAAAATCAAAAACAGTGAGTCGAAACCCACTGTTTATCTTCTTTTTCTTTAAATTTTTTCCAAGGCCAAGCGCAAGTCTTCAATCAAATCCTCTACATTTTCAAGTCCGATAGACAAGCGGATTTGGTTTGGTGTGACACCTGCTGCTTCTAGGTCTTTTTCTGACAATTGACCGTGAGTGGTTGTTGCTGGATGGACAACAAGCGATTTAGCATCTGCCACGTTTGCAAGGTCAGAGAAGATTTCCAAATTATCGATTACCTTGCGTGCTTCTGCCTCTCCACCTTTGACATGGAAGGTAAAGATTGAACCCACACCTTTAGGCAAGTATTTCTCAGCTAAGGCATGGTAAGGGCTGTCTGCAAGTTTTGGATAGTTGACTTTTTCTACCTTAGGATGGTTGACAAGAAAATCAACAATTTTCTCAGCATTTTGCACATGGCGCTCCACACGAAGAGAAAGTGTTTCAAGTCCTTGAAGTAACAAGAATGCATTAAATGGCGACAAGGCAGCACCTGTATCACGAAGCAACTGAACACGAACAGCAATAATAAAGGCTGCTGCACCCACATCACGAGTATAGCTCAAATTGTGGTAACTTGGGTCTTCCTCAACAAATTGAGGGAATTTCCCTGAAGCCGCCCAGTCAAAACGACCACTGTCCACGATGACACCGCCAATAGTCGTACCATGTCCACCGATAAACTTAGTCGCTGAGTGAATGGCAATATCTACACCGTGAGAAAAGACATTAATCAAGTAAGGTGTGGCAAAGGTATTATCAGAAACAAGTGGAATCTGGTGTTTATGAGCAATCTCTGCCAATTTTTCCAAATCTGGAATGTTAATCAAGGGATTTCCCAAGGTTTCAATCAAGACAAGCTTGGTATTGTCTTTGATCGCTGCTTCTACTTCTTCCAAATTATCCACATCGACAAAGGTTGTTGTGATACCATAACGTGGAAGGGTTTCCTTCAAGAGATTGAAAGTCCCACCGTAAATAGTTGACGCCGCCACCACATGGTCACCAGTATGGGCAAGTGCCAAAATCGTATAAGTCACTGCTGCCATACCTGATGCTGTTGCTAGCGCTCCAACACCACCTTCAAGGGCAGCAATTCTTTCTTCAAAGGCAGCCGTTGTAGGGTTAGTAATACGAGTATAGATATTACCTGGTTTTCTCAAGGCAAACAAATCGGCACCTTCCTGCGTGTCATCAAAAACAAAGGATGTTGTCTGGTAAATCGGTACTGCACGAGACTTGGTAGCTGGATCCACAACTTGACCAGCATGCAATTGTAAGGTTTCAAATTTAAAATCACGAGTCATAAGGCGACCTCCATATAGTTTGATTAAGGATATTGTAGCACCTTAGGATTATCTTGACTAATACCTCTTTTCTATATTTTGATATAAGGAGTGGCTATTACTTCTTACAAAATCGAAAAAAGCACGACTCACTCGTGCTCATTTTCTTAATCTACATAAGTATCTTCGTTTTTATTGAGGAAGGCATATGGAAGACCCATCAAGAAGCCACCACCAATCAAGTTTCCGATGAAGGTTACACCCCAGTGACGGAGCATATTTCCAACACCGAAGTTAGCAATTGAATCCGCAGCAACACTGAATTTCACAATCGCGAAAGAAGCAAAGTTCGCAGCAATGTGCTCGTTTGTTAAGAATACAAACATGTAAATCGCTGATAAAACGAGCCAAAGTTTGGCACCGCCATCTTTGACTAAAATAAATGAAAGAATCGCAATATTTACGAAAATATTTGCCAAAATCGCCTCAAGCAAGACTAATTCATTTGAACGGCCTAATTTCATCTCAACAACCCCTGAAATAAAGCTATCGTGAGTCAGATGTGCGTAAGCTGCCGAATGAGCAAAGCCCCAACCTGCTATCAAGGCTCCGATAAGGTTGAACAAGGTACAGTAAAGTAAAATCTCTGCTGTTTTTCTCCAAGAGATTTTTTTCAAGAAACTTCCAGCAGTCAAGAACATCATGTTTGATGTTACCAACTCGGCATTCAAGAAAACAATGTAGGCCAAGCCCCAAGCAAAGACAAATGGGAAGAGGAAGCGTCCACTACCAGGCGCAATTTTATTAATCAAGTCAGCCCCAACTGCACCAGCAGCTGTACTGAAGGTTAAAAATGCACCTGCAAACATAGAACGAATCGCATACTTAAATTTGCTTTGGCTATAAAGACTTTCTTTCTTCTTGCAAGCAAATTCAATCTTTGAGATAAATTCTGAAGAAACCATAATAAACTCCTAAAACTTTTATTTGTGATAATTATAACATAAAATAGCTATAATGAAAAGCCTTTCCTAATTGTATTTTTTTCTAAATTTTAAAATTTTAGAAATCGTTTACATTGTTTTAATAACAAACTTTTAGAATTTTTAATTATCAGAATCTAGATATTGAGTGAAATAACTTTTATTCTATTTAATATATTTTGTTGTTACAATTTAAAAACGATTTTCTCTGCAAGTCTATTTTATAAAAGAAAAAGAGAGAATTATTCTGATTCTCCCTAATAAACTGATTCTTCTTAATCGACATAAGTATCTTCATTCTTATTGAGGAAGGCATATGGTAAACCGATCAGAAGCCCTCCACCTATAAAGTTGGCAATAAAGGTAACTCCCCAATGTCGAAGGATATTTGGAAGATCAAAGTGAGGTACTTGATCAGCAATCATGCTGAATTTCATAATACTGAAAGAAGCAAAATTGGCAGCGATGTGCTCATTGGACAAAAAGACAAACATTGAAATAGCTGATAAAATGATCCATAGTTTGGCAGCACCATCTTTGACTAATATAGATGAAAGAATGGCAATATTTACAAATACATTGGCAAGAATCCCCTCAAGCAGGACTAACTCACTTGGACGCGCCAACTTCTTGGCTACAAGCTTAGGAAGGAAACTATCATGGGTCAAATGGGAAAAGGCTGATGAGTTGGCAAAGGCCCATCCAGCTACCAAGGCACCAATGAGATTAAACAAAGTACAATAGAGTAAAATAATCATTGCCTTCTTCCAATCAATCTTTTTCAAGAACACTCCAGCTGTTAAGTACATCATATTAGAAGTTATCAATTCCGCATTTAGAAAGACGATATAGGCCAGCCCCCAAGCGAAAACAAATGGGAACAGGAAATATCCACTACTTGGAACAATACTATTTAATAAATCCGCGCCAATAGCCCCAGCAGCTGTACTGAAGGTTAAAAAAGCACCTGCAAACATAGAACGAATAGCATACTTGTACTTACTTTGCTTGAAAAGACTTTCTTTCTTGTGGCAATAATAATCTATCTTCGAAATAAACTCTGAAGAACTCATAAACATCTCCTAATTTTTTATATTTATCATTATAACATAAAATATTTGAATAGATAATCATTTTCTTAAATTTATAACATTTGTATTGATTTATACTCTTCAAAAATTTCTTCAAACCACGTCAGCTCTATTTGCAACCTCAAAACAGTGTTTTGAGCAACCTGCGGCTAGTTTGCTCTTTGATTTTCATTGAGTATTAGCATTACATAGTTTGCTTATAAAGCCATAAAAAAACCAGTAAAACTAAATGTTTACTGATTCTTTAACTATTAATAACGTTGCTTATATGGTTGATTGAAGGCTGTTAGAACTTCTTCAGGTGTTTGTGAATAGTCTTTTGTTTCTTTCAAATCACCTTTTACAATAATCCGCTCTGTCGCTTCATAGTCCACACAAGTTACAAGTGTAATCTCATCAACACCACTACGGTCATCAATTTCATCCACACGATCTGGTGTTACATGCTTGACCTCATGAATGACATAGGTATAAACCTTATCCTTATCAGTCAGATAAATTTTCATACCATTTTTAGCATGTGATAAGGGAGAAAATAGCATCTGACTGGCATTTTCTGCTGTAAAAATGTGATGACTAGCTAGTGAATAGTTTCCTTTCCCCATCACTTGGTCACGCTTCATCGTACCAGCTCCATAGAAGAGATTGACATTATCAAGACCTTTAAAAATAGGCAAGTTAATTTCTACTTCAGGAATAGCAATCCCACCAATAACTGGTAATTTTTGCGAATTCCATTGTGAGGATAAGACAGCTTCTGATGAAATGGCTTTTACTGAGTCAAAGTCAAAATTACCTTCTGTATCTTGATTTTCTTCTAATTTTTCTTTTGATACCTGGCTGACTTGATACTTGTTAGTATTCCAAACCATGAAGATATCACGAATTTTTGAATTGAAAATCAAAGCTATTGACAAGAGGATTAAGAATCCTGCCAAGACATTGATTAGTAAATTTTTACGGTTTGTTTTCTTATTATTCTTTTTATGAGACATTATGCTTCACCTTCTATTTCGTTTTCTGTCCCAACTTCTTCTTTTTCTGCTGCTGCAACCGTAGTAAAGGTTACAATTTTAGCATCTTGATCCAGGCGCATCACTTTAACTCCCATAGTTGAGCGACCTGTTTGTGAAATATTGGCAACGTTGGTTCGAATCATGACACCTGTATCAGTGATAATCATCAAGTCTTCATCGCCTTTAACGGTCAAAAGACCTGATAGAGGACCATTTTTCTCAGCTACATTAGCCGTCTTCATCCCTTTACCACCACGACCTTTTGTTGGATATTCGGTAGCAACTGTACGCTTACCATACCCTTTTTCTGTGATGATAAGAACCTCGTCTTGGTCTGTAATCACACTGGCACCAACTACTGTATCTCCTTCACGAAGATTGACACCTTTCACACCCGTAGCGATACGACTCATTCCACGAACGGCTGATTGATTAAAGCGCACTGCGTAGCCAAACCTAGTACCAATGATAATATCCGTATCTTCTTCTGTCAGCAGTACATTAATCAACTCATCTTCATCTTTGAGGTTCAGTGCTTTAAGTCCATTCTGACGAATGTTAGCAAATTCCTTAACGCTGGTTCTCTTCACAATACCATGACGGGTTGTGAAGAAGAGATAGGCTTCATCACTGCGTTCAGATTCAACATTGATGATAGTCTGAATACTTTCGCCTTCATCCAATTTCAAAAGATTGACAATTGGCAATCCCTTAGCGGTACGACCATATTCAGGAATTTCATAGCCTTTCAGGCGATAGACACGTCCTTTATTTGTAAAGAAGAGTAGGTGATCATGGGTGCTAGTTGACACTAATTCACGAACAAAATCATCATCCTTAACACCTGTCCCTTGAACACCACGCCCTCCACGTTTTTGAGCAGTAAATTCACCCTGGTCTAGACGTTTGATGTAGCCCTTGTTAGACAGCGTAATCAAGACATCCGATTCTTCAATCAAGTCCTCATCTTCGAGGCTTAAGACTTCCCCAACCATCAATTCAGTACGACGTTGGTCACCAAACTTACGCTTGACTTCATCTAATTCATCTTTAATGATTTGAGAAACACGCTCAGGCTTAGCAAGAATATCCGCCAAATCTGCAATCAAAGCCAAGAGGTCATCATACTCAGACTGAATCTTGTCACGTTCCAAGCCTGTCAAACGACGGAGGCGCATGTCTAGGATAGCCTGACTTTGACGTTCAGAAAGCTTGAACTTACTCATCAATTCAGCTTGAGCTTCCGCATCCGTTTCACTAGCTCGGATAATACGAATCACTTCGTCGATATGGTCTAGCGCAATCAAGAGACCTTCTAAGATATGCGCACGCGCTTCCGCTTTTTCCTTATCAAAACGTGTCCGACGAACAACCACTTCTTTTTGGTGCTCAATATAAGCATCCAAAATCTGACGAAGAGACAAAATCTTCGGTACCCCATTTTGAATCGCCAACATATTGAAACCAAAGTTGGTTTGCATCTGGGTCATCTTGAAGAGGTTATTGAGGATTACATTTGCTGAAGCATCGCGCTTAACTTCAATAACGAATCGAACTCCTTCACGGTTGGACTCATCACGAACCGCTGTGATCCCCTCAATACGTTTTTCCTGAACTAGGCGAACGATGTGCTCGTGAACCTTGGTTTTGTTGACCATGTAAGGAAATTCAGTTACTACGATGCGCTCACGGCCAGTCTTAGTTTCTTCGATTTCAGTACGAGAACGAAGAACAATCGAACCTTTACCTGTTTCATAAGCCTTATGGATACCTGATTTCCCCATAACAAGGGCACCAGTTGGAAAATCTGGCCCAGGTAAAACTTCCATCAAATCCTTAGTAGTCACTTCAGGATTGTCCATGACCAACTTCACAGCATCAATGGTTTCACCCAAGTTATGAGGTGGAATATTGGTTGCCATCCCAACAGCAATACCAGTTGCTCCATTAACCAAAAGGTTTGGAAAGCGCGCTGGCAAGACCAGGGGTTCACGTTCATTGGCATCATAGTTATCAACGAAATCAACCGTATTTTTATTGATATCACGAAGCATCTCCAGAGCAATCTTGCTCATGCGTGCCTCGGTGTAACGTTGTGCCGCAGCACCATCACCATCCATGGAACCAAAGTTTCCATGGCCATCTACAAGCATGTAACGGTAGCTCCACCATTGAGCCATACGAACCATGGCTTCATAGATAGAGGAATCTCCGTGAGGGTGATATTTACCCATGACATCCCCTGTAATACGAGCAGATTTTTTATGAGGTTTGTCTGGAGTAACACCTAATTCATTCATTCCGTAGAGAATCCGACGATGAACAGGTTTCAAGCCATCTCGAACATCAGGAAGAGCCCGCGCAACGATAACACTCATGGCGTAGTCGATAAAACTCGTCTTCATCTCCTTTGTCAGATTGACATTCACTAAATTTCTATCCTGCATTAATAAATGCCTCATTTCACAATTAGTAATTAACTATATTATACCACAATGTCTGCCATATTTCAGGTATCTAGAACCACTAAAACGTTTACATCAAGAACTGCAAGGCATATCCGTGACAAAGCATTTTAAAAGTGATAGAATTGAAATAACTGGGGAAAACCCTGAATAAAATTAAGGAGATGTTTAGAATAATGACTTCAACTAAACAACACAAAAAAGTTATCCTTGTTGGTGATGGTGCTGTAGGTTCATCTTACGCTTTTGCTCTTGTTACTCAAGGAATTGCACAAGAACTTGGTATTATTGAAATTCCTCAATTGTTTGAAAAAGCAGTTGGTGATGCTGAAGACCTTAGCCACGCGCTTGCATTTACTTCACCAAAGAAAATCTACGCTGCTAAGTACGAAGACTGTGCGGACGCTGACCTTGTTGTTATCACTGCTGGTGCTCCTCAAAAACCAGGTGAAACTCGTCTTGACCTTGTAGGTAAAAACCTTGCTATCAACAAATCAATCGTAACACAAGTTGTTGAATCAGGTTTCAAAGGTATCTTCCTTGTTGCTGCTAACCCAGTTGACGTCTTGACTTACTCAACTTGGAAATTCTCTGGATTCCCTAAAGAACGCGTTATCGGTTCAGGTACTTCACTTGATTCAGCTCGTTTCCGTCAAGCACTTGCTGAAAAAATCGGTGTTGATGCTCGTTCAGTCCATGCCTATATCATGGGTGAACACGGTGACTCAGAATTTGCTGTTTGGTCACATGCTAACGTTGCTGGTGTTAAATTGGAACAATGGTTGCAAGCAAACCGTGACTTAGATGAAGCTGACCTTGTAGAACTCTTCATTTCTGTTCGTGACGCTGCTTACTCAATCATTAACAAAAAAGGTGCTACATACTACGGTATCGCTGTAGCTCTTGCTCGTATCACAAAAGCAATCCTTGATGATGAAAATGCAGTACTTCCACTTTCTGTATTCCAAGAAGGCCAATATGGTGTTGAGAACGTCTTTATCGGTCAACCAGCTATCGTTGGTGCCCACGGTATCGTTCGTCCAGTAAACATCCCATTGAACGACGCAGAAACTCAAAAAATGCAAGCATCTGCAAAAGAATTGCAAGCTATCATTGATGAAGCATGGAAAAATCCTGAATTCCAAGTAGCTTCAAAAAACTAATTTAGCTATAGACAACTCCTTGAATCATCAGGGAGTTGTTTTTTTCTGTATTTAAACCTAATATCAGATTTACGTTCGCTTCTACAAGACAGCATAGCTTGTCTAAGCCATAAAAACATTAAAACAACAACTGTAATCTACACTCATACTCAATGAAAATCAAAGAGCAAACTAGGAAACTAGCCGTAGGCTGCTCAAAGCACCGCTTTGAGGTTGTAGATAAGACTGACGAAGTCAGTCACATATATACGGCAAGGCGACGTTGACGCGGTTTGAATCTGATTTTCGAAGAGTATCACATTACAAATGTCATGAAATAAGCCGTGCTTGACGCACTTGATACCGTCTCATTAAATCGCAAGTAAAAATTTTGCCCTTTTTGCCCCTAGATAAAAAAAGACCTATCAAACAAGCAATAAAGCTTGATATGATAGGCTTTTTCATTTTAATTAGCGTACTGTGCGGATACGCATTGTGTTTGTACGAACAGCTTCTCCAAGTGGTACACCAGCTACGATAACGATATCGTCACCAGATTGTACAAGACCTGCTTCAACTGCTTTACGTTCAGCAATTTCGAACATATCGTCAGTTGAAGATGGAGCATCTGTCAACATTGGGATAACACCCCAGTTCAACATCAATCCACGTTCTGTCAATTCGTCGAATGTCAATGCCAAGATATCAGCATTTGGACGGTATTTAGAGATCAAACGTGCAGTGTGACCTGTCTTAGTAAGAGTTACAACCAATTTAATGTCCATTGAGTTAGTAGCATCTTTAACAGCTGAAGCCATTACTTCTGTCTTAGAGTTACGTTCGAATGAATCTGAGTTCAAACGTCCGTATTCGTTAAGAAGAGTTTGAGCGTTCTTGTCGATTGTAGCCATTGTAGTTACTGACTCAAGTGGGTATTTACCGTTTGCAGACTCACCTGAAAGCATTGTAGCGTCAGTTCCATCGATAACAGCGTTAAATACGTCTGATACTTCTGAACGAGTTGCACGTGGTTTTTCAGTCATTGTTTCAAGCATGTTTGTTGCAGTGATAACAACTTTACCTGCAGCATTGACTTTCTTGATGATCATTTTTTGGTAAACTGGAACCATTTCGAATGGTACTTCGATACCCATGTCACCACGGGCAATCATGATACCGTCAGCAGCTTCGATGATTTCATCCAAGTTGTCGATACCTTGTTGGTTTTCGATTTTAGCGAACAATTGAACATGTCCGTTTCCAGTTTCTTCACAGATTGCACGAACTTCGTTTACGTCTTTTGCAGTACGTACGAATGAAATCGCGATGAAGTTGATACCTTGTTCAAGACCAAAGCGGATATCATCGTTATCACGTTCAGCAAGAGCTGGGAAAGGAATCTTAGTGTTAGGGATATTAACACCTTTTTGTTTTGCGATTACACCGTCATTTTCAACTTCAACTTCAAATTCACGAGCCGCATCGTCTTTAGCAACCACACGAAGACCAAGTTTACCATCGTCAACCAAAACTTGACGACCAACTTCAACATCATCATAGATATCAAGAGCTCCAGCAACGTTCAATGCAATCACATCACGAGTTGATTTAATTCCTTGTTTAGTTGCAACACGGATTTTTTCACCAGTTGTGTAAGAGTACTCTTTTGCATCTCCTTCAAACAATTCTGTACGGATTTCTGGTCCTTTTGTATCAAGAAGGAAACCAACTTTTTTACCTGCAAGTTTTTCAGCAAGTTTAACAGTTGCCATACGGTCACCTTGTTCTTGGTGGTCACCGTGTGAGAAGTTGAAACGGAATGTGTTAGCACCAGCTTCAATCAATTTAGCAATGTTTTTAGCAGAAGCTTCAACATCAAGTTTTCCACTCCAGTATCCGTCATCACCAAATTTTTTACCACCACGGATCTCTACCGCAGGACCTAAAGTTGCAACGATTTTTACACGTTTGTTCATGATTTTTGTGACTCCTTTATATATATGACCTCTTTGGTCTTATTAACTAAATTATAAATTATGACAAGCTCTTATTCAAGCTAGATAGTTCAAGGTCAGCTTTGTGTGGGTTATTTACCACAATCTTACCATCTGCAGTCAAGCTAAACAATGCCCCTTCTTCTGCAGTACCAAGAATTGGGTTTTCAACCATTTTCTCATTACGGATACCAACCGCAACACCACCGATACCTTCTTTAAGAAGTTTAACGGCATGCGCACCCATACGTGATGCTAAAACACGGTCACGCGCAGTTGGAGAACCACCACGTTGAATATGTCCAAGTTCTGTCACACGAAGGTCACTTGTATCTCCAGCTTCTTTCAGTTTTTGACCAAATTCAGCAGCTGACATCACACCTTCTGCCAAGACGATGATATTGTGTTTTTTACCACACTCATAACCAGCTTTGATGCTTGCTACGATATCTTCCATCTTGAAGCCTTCTTCAGGGATGATGATTTCATCAGCACCAGTTGCAATACCAGCCCAAAGAGCGATATCACCAGCGTTACGTCCCATAACTTCGATAACAAAAGTACGACGGTGACTTGATGATGTATCACGAATCTTATCGATAGCGTCCATAGCAGTCGTAACCGCTGTGTCAAAACCGATTGTGAAGTCTGTACCAACGATATCGTTATCGATTGTACCTGGAAGACCGATAGCTGGGAAGCCATGTTCAGTCAAACGCATAGCACCGTGGTAAGATCCGTCACCACCGATAACAACTACGCCTTCAATCCCGTGTTTTTTCAATTGCTCAATCCCTTTAAGTTGCCCTTCAAGTTGAGCGAACTCTGGGTAGCGAGCTGAGTGAAGGAAAGTACCACCACGAGAAATGATGTCTCCTACTGAAGCTGCATCTAGGGGATGAATTTCACCAGCAACCATACCAGCATATCCATCATAGATACCAAAAACTTCCATTCCTTCTGAAATTGCTTGACGAACAACTGCACGGATGGCAGCGTTCATACCAGGGGCGTCTCCACCACTAGTCAAAACAGCAATACGTTTCATTTGGTTTATGCTCCTTTTTCTTTTAACATTCTTACTGATTATACCACATTTACGTTGAAAATTCTTCTATTTTCCGTAATTTTAGCGATAAATCGTTTTCATAACCATTCCATTTAATTTCTCTTCTAATTCATCAGATTTAGCTACAAAATGGTTGGGAGATACAATGGTTTTCTGTTCCTCTTCATACCTGATGATGACTGGAATTGGGCCTTTATATTGCTCTAAAATACGCGAAATTTCTTGATCCGATTCATGATTTTTCACTTGAATCCAAAAGCGTTCAGCCACTGCTTCTCTTATTTCTTGTGCAATCATTTGCAGACGGCCATCACGTAATTGAACTTTTCCTTTGATATAGTAGAAGGCTCCTTCTTTTAGTTCCTGCCCAACCTGTCGATATAAATCTGAAAAGAGGGTAACATCCAGTTTTTTCTTACTATCATCGACCTGTAAGAAAGCCATATTTTCACCCTTTTTGGTTCGAATGGTTTTAATTTTTTGAATTTCTACCAAGATAATAGGGTGACTATTTTCTGACAAATTTCCGATTGGTGTAATTGGATAAATAGCCTTGCTTGCAATAGCTTGTAGTGGGTGTTTGCTAACTCCTACTCCTAGATACTCTTGTTCCATATAGAATTTTTCTTGCTCTGTCCAATCCTCAGATTCCTGCCAACTATAAATGGTATCTCCAAACAAGCTACCTAACTCTTTTACAAATTCAAATAGATTAGCTAAGTTATTAAATACTTTTTGACGATTTTTTTCAAATGAATCGAAAAGGCCAACTTTTACCAAAGGTTCTAGCAGAGGAAGTTTCAAATAATTCTCAGGTAATTTAGCTATAAAATCTTCAATGTTAGAATAGGGTCTATTTTCAATGATCCAAAGCGCCAAATCCTTGCTGACTCCCTTAATCGATTTCAGACCTAGATAGATGGACTTGTTTGCAATTTTATCGTGATAAGGAATAGTATTGATGGACAGAGGCGCTACTTCAAAGCCTGCTTCTAATGCATCTGTTAGGTAATCACTATTGGCAGAATTCAACATGATCTGATAAAAGATAGCTGGATAATGCGTTTTGAAATAGGCCAACTGGAAAGCCAAGGCTGAGTAAGCATAGGCGTGTGACCTGTTAAAACCATAACCAGCAAACTTCTCCATAACATCAAAGACCTGCTCTGCCTTTTCCGCAGTATGACCTGCTTTTAATGCTCCCTGAATAAAGGATTCCCTCATCTCATGCATAGCAGAGGCATCCTTCTTCCCCATAGCCCGACGCAAAATATCGGCTTTCCCAAGACTAAATCCAGCAAAACGCTGAGCAACCTGCATAACCTGCTCCTGATAGAGCATAATGCCGTAGGTTGGAGCCAAAATATCCTCCAGAGCTGGATCCAGAACAGTCACTTCTTCCTGACCATGCTTTCTTGCCACAAAATTATTGATGTAATCACTAGCACCTGGTCGATTTAGAGACGTAGTCGCTACGACATCTTCAAAACAGACTGGCTGCACACGCTTAAGCAAGCGAATAGCACCAGGTTGCTCAAATTGAAAGATACCTTTTGTATTACCAGAAGCAAAAAGAGCCAGTGTTTCTTTATCTTCCAAATCGATTTCTTCTATTTTCAGATGAATCCCTTCTGTTTCAGCAAGCAACTCTTGCATTTTCTGGACAAAGGTCAAATTTCGTAGCCCCAGAAAGTCCATTTTCAAAAGTCCACTAGCTTCAACTCCATGAGCATCGTACTGAGTCAGTGGAATTTCATCACCATGCTTCAAAGGGATATAGTCCGTCAAATCCTGGTCGCTGATCACAACACCAGCCGCATGGACAGAGGTTTGTCTTGGATAACCCTCAATCTTACAAGCAATTTCAAAGGCTTTTTGATATTCTAACTTACTATTGATTTGCTGACGAAACTGGAGATTGCCCTCATAAGCCGACTTGAGATTATCACGAAAACTGATTTTCTTGGTAATTGCAGATAATTCATACTCTGGCACGCCGAATCGTTTTAAAACATCTCGCAGAGCTTGCTTGGCTCCAAAGGTTGAAAAAGTAACGATTTGAGCCGCATGTTTACTACCATATTTATTGCCAACATACCTGATAAAATCTGGACGATAAATATCAGGAATATCGATATCAATATCAGGCATGGTATAGCGTTCACGATTGAGAAAGCGTTCAAAAATCAGATTCTTCTCTACAGGATTAATCCCTGTGATATCTAAGGCATAGGAAACCAAGCTACCTACTGCAGAACCCCGTCCCATTCCCATATAATATCCATTCGAGCGTCCAAAACGCAGCAAATCCCAAACAACCAAGAAATAATCATCAAAGCCCATATCATGAATAACAGCCAATTCTTGGTCTAGTCGGTCTTGATATTCTTTACTAGACAACCCCTTCTGAGCAAGACCCAGTTCAGCACGTTCTCTCAACTCTTCTACTGCTGGTCTAGCTGGGTTAAAACGAGGCAGTTTCAGACTCGTATCCAAATCATAAGAAATACCTGAAATAAGCTTTTCTAAATTGTCCAAGGCTTGAGGAAAACGTTCTTGGAACAGTTTCTCTAAAGAACTTGCCGATATAAAGACATCTTGTCGTGAACGCAAGGGAACTTCTCTGAGAGGTAGGTTTTCTTTAATCGCTGTTAAAACTTGCAGAACTTCTCTATCCCTGCTTTCAAAGGCATTGACCCGATAAAGAGGCAAAATTGGATGATGAAATTCGCTTGCCAGTGTTTCTGGATAAACCCCTATATAGTAATCACAACCTAATTCTAACGACTCCAATCCATCAAGATAAGGCACAATTACCGCAATATCTTCTAAATACTGAGATAAAACTGACCAATCTTTCTTCCCCTGCATCTTGGCTGTTGAGAGTTTCATCAGCTGCTGATAGCCCACACTAGATAGAGCTAAAAATCGCAGATTCACTTCCTGATTATCTACAAACACAGTCATTTCAAGCCCTAGTAAAGGATGAATGCCGTATTTTTTTGTAACCTCTAGAAATTCAAAAGCCCCATAAAGATTATCAATATCCATCATAGCCAGATAAGTGTAGCCATAGTCTTTAGCTGCTCTCACATACTTGTCGATCGAAATAACGCTCTCCATAAAACTATAAACTGTTTTTGTATCTAGTTGTGCGATCAATTTACACCTCTCCTCTATCCTTCTCACTATATTATACCATTTTCAAAAAAGAAAAGAACCTGAGATATTAAATCTCAAGTTCTTTCTTAGGCTGAATCAATCACTGTTTGAAAGAAAGTCTGAATTATTCTTCGTCTTTTCTTTTCTTACGAGCAATCAATCCGAATCCACTCAAGGCTCCTAGAAGTCCAAGTGCTGCTAGGCTAGAGTTTGCTTCTGTACCTGTATTTGGAAGTTCACGTTGACCATCCATATACTGTGGTGTAGCAGGCTCTGCTGGTTGTTCTGGTGTCACTGGAGCTACTGGTTGTTCTGGTGCCACTGGAACTGGTGCAGGACTAGGTTCTGGTTGTGGAGTTGGATTTGGTTGAGGTTGTGGAGTTGGTGTATTACCACCTCCGCCTCCATTGTTGCCACCACCATTATTTGGTGTAGGAACAGGGATGTACTTAATTGGCGTATCTTGAGTTGGATCTGCAGGTACATCCGGTACTTCATATCCTTTCGTTGGATCGTTTGGATCAACTGGTTTCAATGGATTTCCATTTGGATCTACAGGGATAAATCCTGGTACGTAAGGTACTTTTGGTTTATCTGTTCCTGGTTTAGTTGGATCTGTTGGATCGTTTGGATATGGAGTTGGTGGAACATTTGTTTGTCCCTCTGGCAATCTTGGAATCCAAGAACCAAGTTTAGCATACACTACAGTTTGCGTAATGTTTTTACCTGCTTCTGCTTTGATATCTTCTTGTGATTCTTTGATATCTCCACCACGAGCGATGTAACCATCTACTTTAGGTAACTTGTTACCATTTAGAATAGTATCATCACCTACTACTGTCCAATCACCGTATGTGATATCTCCAGTTACTAGGTTCACTTTCGCAGTACGTTTGAACTTGATAGTCTCAGTGTGAGTAGCTGCTACTTCTTTTCCGTTTTGATCTACATAAGTGATTGTACGAGTTGCAGTTGTTTCTGTAACCATATCTTTCACTGTTGGAGGCCATACTGGGCTGTTTGGATCTTCAGGGAACACTGGTTTACCTGGTTCTGGATTTGATGGTGTTACTGGTTTCAGTGGGTTGTTTGGACCTACTGGTTTCGTTGGATCTGTTGGTACCTGTGGTTTGTCAGGGCTGTTTGGATCTGTTGGCACGATAAGTGGAGTAACTTTTACGTTAAAGATTTGATCTTTATCTTTATCGTTGTCGAATACTCTATCTGTATCTGCTGAAGGGTAATCGTTGCTTGTTACAACGTAACCTTTCTTAAGAAGTTCTTTGATCTTGCTTTCAACTTCACCTGACTTAGTGAATTTAGATCCTGAATCACCTTGATCTACTACTGGATCAGATACTACTTTACCATTGTTATCTACGAAGTTCGTGATAGCTTTTTGTCCATCTTTCACGTAGTTAACTGGTGTATTTGCAGTTGGGTCTGTTGGTACTGGTGGTACGTTATATCCTTTAGATGGATCTTTAGGATCCACTGGAGTTAACGGTACAAGTGGGTTGTTTGGTCCTACTGGTGTAGTTGGATCTTTCGGCACTTGTGGTGTTGTTCCTGGGATATGAGGAATCACTGGTACTTTCGGACTATTTGGATCTTGTGGATCTTGTGGTTTCGTTGGACTTGGTGGTACAACTTTACCTGGTTCACCTGGTACATTTTCGTATGGTGTATCCGTTACAGGAGTTGGTGGTGTTACACCTGGTGGTACCGTAATTGTAACTTTTCCAACTGGTACGTAAACAACTTTGATTGTTTCATCTGGAGTTGTTTCAGTTACATCTTTACTTTCCACAACTTTTTGAGCTGGGTCTTTTAGAACGTAACCCTTAACATCTGGTGATTTAACAGCATCAAACGTTTTATCGTTGTTTACTGGAGTCCATTTACCATATTCGATTTTACCAGTTACAAGATTAATCTTAGCTTCACGAGTGAAGGTTACTTTGTCAGTTACATCAGCTGTAGATTTGTTTCCAGCTTTGTCTGTGTACTCAACTTTGTTTCCTTTATCGTCAACATAAGTGATTGTACGAGTAACATGTTTAGTCGTATCTAGCTGTTTGATTAATTCTGGTGTCCATTTTGGTCCATTTGGATTCTTAGGATCGATTGGCTGACCAGGTTTAGGAGTATTTGGATCGTTTGGATTAGTTGGGTCAAATGGTTTAATTGGCTCAACGTGTGGTGTTAACACTACAGTGTATTCTTGATCTTTTCCAGAATCTTTATCGAAGTTTCCGTTGTTATCTTTACCGTAGTTGTTACTTACTAGATCATATCCTTTAGCGATTAACTTAGCAATTTCAGTAGTTACTTCTGTTTCTTTCGTTAATGGCTCACCTGATTTACCAGTTTCTTCGATGTTATTAACACCTGGGATTGGGTTTCCACTTGGATCTTTGAATTTAGTTACTGCTTTTTGAGTATCTTTTTCGTAATTGATTTCAGTGTTTTCTGTTGGTGTCTTAGGTGTTGGTGGTACATATCCTTTAGATGGATCTTTCGGATCTACTGGTTTCAGTGGGTTTCCATTTGGATCTTTTGGAGTATATCCTGGTACGTGAGGAACTACCGGTACTTTCGGACTGTTTGGATCTTGTGGATCTGTTGGTTTAGTTGGATCTGGTGTCACAACTTTACCTGGATCTTTTGGATCATTTCCGTAAGGAGTTTCCGTTGCTGGAGTTGTTGGTGTTTCTCCATCTGGGATCTTCGGTACAATTTTTCCTACTGCTACGTATCTAACTTTCAGATCTTGGTTAGGTGAATCTATTGTTAAGTCTGTTGTAGATGCTTTAACTTTAGATCCATCAGCTTCTACTAAGTCACCTTGTGTATCTTGGTTAGGTTTTACAACATATCCTTTAACAACTGGTGATTTAACTTCAGCAAATTTAGCTGTACCTGCAGCTGCCCATCCACTTGTAGTGTCTGTTGCTGGTACGTCTGCAATTCCGTCACCTGTTGTGTCATATCCTACTACCGAACCGTCTTTTGGATTTACAACTACTGTACGTGTGAAGCTTACTTTATTTGTTACTTTTGGAGCTTCTGTAGTAGATACTTCTTCTTCAGTACCGTCTTTAATGTAAGTAATTGTACGAGTTACTGACTTGATGTTGTTCAGTTTATCAAGAGCATCTTTCGTCCATTTTGGTCCTGTTGGATTCTTAGGATCGATTGGGTCTCCTGGGTTCGGATTCTTAGGATCTTCGTTAGGGTTTTGTGGAGTTGTTGGTGTTACTGGGATAGTCTTAGCTACTGTTACGTAGTAAACTTGAGACACTCCGTCTTTACCTTTATCATCCACACTATCGAATACTCCTGCTTCACCTGGATATTCAGCTTGACCTGCTTTATTAGGTACTACTACGTATCCTTGTTTTTTAAGTTCATCAACAACTTTCGTTACTTCACCTGCTTTAGTGAATTTAGCTCCCGCATTTCCTGCTTCTACAAATGAAGTATGAACTGCTTTACCGTCTTCATCTACGAAGTGAACTACCGTTACTTGTGATCCATCTTTAACATAAACAATATTTGTGTCTTTACTTGGATCTTGTGGTACTGGTGGTTTGTAACCTTTTGATAAGTCATTAGGATCTTTTGGTTCTAATGGTTTACCAGTAGATGGATCTAATGGAGTTAGGCCATCAACAGGAGGGATCTTAGTTTCTGTTGGTTCACCTGGTTTAGTTGGATCTGTTGGGTGATTTGGATACTTAGGATTTTCAATAGTTGGAGGAGTTGTTCCTTCTGGTACTACTGGCACATATTTACCTAAGTCTTTATACACAATCTTATCAGTGATGTCTTTATCCGTTGCATTAACGTTTTCTACATCTTTCTTGATTGCCTCTAAAGCTCCTGTCGCTACATATCCAGGGATTAATGGAAGATCTTTTGTATCTTTTTCTAATGTAGTGTCGTTATCTTTCGCAGTCCAATCACTGTATGTTACTTCACCTGTTGCTTTGTTGATTGTTGCTGTACGAGTGAATGATACAGTTGTTTTGAATTCAGGTGCTGCTACAGTTCCACGTTTCGTTGTATCTGCTACATCATCTGCGTAAGTATACGTAATTGTACGTACAACTTCTTCAGTAAGTTTTAGATCTTTATATTTCGGTCCGTTTGGATTGTTTGGATTCAATGGTTTTTCTGGATCGAAGTTTGGATCTTTAGGATCTACTGTTTCTGTTGTTGGGTTGTACACTACTGTTTCAACGATGTCTTCATCTGTTGCTGTTACGCCTGTCTTAGCTTCTACTTCAGCTTTAGTTGGTGTGTAGTTCGCTAATTCTGGTTTTTCAGCTCCAGTTGGAGATTTAACTGCTTTAAATTCAGTTCCATTTGCTGCAGTCCATGGAGCATCATCTTTAGAAGCTACTGGAGTTACTCCGTCAGCTGCTAAGTAAGTTACTTCACCTGTTACAGCATTAATTTTCGCTTTACGTGTGAATGTTAATGTTTCTTTAACTGGGTCTGCAGCTTTAGAACCGTCATTCTTCACGTAGTTGATTGTACGTGTAACTTCTTCAACTAATCCTAGATCTCCGTAAGTACGGTTCAATGGATCTCCTGGGATCTTGTCTCCTGGTTTCGCAGGTGTATTAGTACCTGGAGTTGGAGTACCATTTTCAGGTGTTGTTGGACCTGTTGGTGTATCTGTTCCTGGAGTTGTTCCTGGAGTTGTTCCTGGTTTAGTTGGATCTGCTGGGATTTCTTTCGCTTTAACAATTACATAGTATTGTTGGCTAGGTACTTTCTCTCCAGCTGTTCCTGTAGATTTATCACTTACAGCATCAAATGTACGAGTTTCTTCTTTGTAGAATCCTTCTTTATCTGTTGTGTAAAGTGCATCTGTTGGTTCAACTACAACGTATCCTTTAGCTTCTAACTTAGCTTTAACTGCATCTACATTCGTTTTACTGATAGTGTTTCCTGTATCTCCAGTTTCAACTACTGATTCATTAACTGCTCTACCTTTTTCGTCTACGAAGTGAACTACTGCCACTTGTGATCCATCTTTAACATACGTGATTGTAGTGTTTTGAGTTGGATCTGTTGGTACTGGTGGTAAGTCATATCCACCATTTGGATTTTTCGTTAATGGTGTTCCATCTGGTCCTACTGGAGTTGTTCCAGGGATTTCAGGAATTGTCGTAGTTGGTGTAGTTGGAGTTCCTGGTCTTGTTGGATCTTCTGGAGTCGCATTTGGATATGGTTTTGGTGTCTTATCGAAGTCCGCTGGAGGTGTTACACCTGCTGGAACTACTGGCACGTATGAACCAAGTTTGCGGTAGATAATTGTTTCTTCTGTATCTTTATCTGTCGCTTGAACTCCTGTTACCTCAGTAGATTTAGCTGCTGAAGCAACATATCCTGCTTTAGCCTCCGTTGTTTCAGACTCGAATGTATTATTCTCATCTTTGAGCGTCCAAGTACCAAAGTTAGAAATTGCTCCTGTTACAGTATCAATCTCAGCTGTACGAGTAAATGTAATTGTTTGTACTTTATCATCAGCTGCTTTAGTTCCATCTTCGTATACATAGTGAACTGTACGTGTTACTTCTTCAATTAATCCTAATTCTTTGTACGTACGTCCTTTAGGATCGTTTGGTACTACATCGTTAGGTTTTGGAGTAACATTTGGTGTTGATGGATCTTTTGGTGCGTTTGGATCTACCGTTACTTTACTTGTTGAGTAAATGACTGTTTCTGTAATATCATCAGCTGTCGGTGTTACTTCTTTAGTTTCTACACTTGCTTTGTTTGGAGTGTAGTTATCAATTGTTGGTGAAGTTACTGCCTCAAATGATTGTTTCTCTGGTGTCCAGTTTCCGAATGTAATCTTACCTGTTACTGGGTTGATTGTTGCTGAACGTTTGAATGTTAATGTTGATTCTTTCTTATCAGCTACATCTGTTAGTTTTTCAGCTGGTACTGGTGTTCCATCTGAGTAAATGTAGTTGATTGTACGTTTAACTTCTTCTTTACGTCCATCTTCTAACTCTTTGATTAACTCAGGAGTCCATTTTGGTCCTGTTGGATTATTTGGATCGATTGGAGTATCTGGAGTTGGTGTTACATCATCCGGTGTTACTGGAATTTCTTTAACAGTTACTAGTACTTTGTACTCTTGGTTAGTAGTTACATCTGAATCAAATGTTCCGTTTTCAGGGTATCCATTTTCTACTACTGTGTATCCTTTAGCTTTCAATGCGTTGATTGTGTCTGTTACAGATTGTCCTTTTGTGAAGGCTTTTCCTGTATCTCCTGTATCAACGATTGATTGTGCTACAGCACCTTTTTCTGTCTTATCAGTTGCGCTGTTTACTTCAATGAAGTGTGTTACCGCAACTTGTGATCCGTCTTTAACATACGTAATTGTAGTGTTTTGAGTTGGATCTGTTGGTACTGGTGGTAAGTCATAGCCACCATTTGGATTTTTCGTTAATGGTGTTCCATTTGGTCCTACTGGAGTTGTTCCAGGGATTTCAGGAATTGTTGTTGTTGGTGTTCCTGGTTTTGTTGGATCATTTGGATTCTTAGGATATACCTTAGTTGATGTATCAGTTCCTGGTGGTACTGTTACTCCATCTGGTACTATTGGGATGTATGAACCAAGTTTTTTGTAGACTACTAATTCATTAATATCATCCGCAGTTGCTGTTACTTCTTTAGCTGGTACAGTTGCTCTATCTACAATTGCGTTCTCAATTGTTGGAGAAGTTACTTCCTCGAATGTTTGAGGTGCTGACCAACCACCGAATGTAATCTTACCTGTTACTGGGTTGATTGTTGCTGAACGTTTGAATGTTAATGTTGACTCTTTCTTATCAGCTACTGAAGTTAGGTTGCTATCTTCAACTGCTGTTCCGTCTGAGTAGATGTAGTTGATTGTACGCTTAACTTCTTCTGTACGTCCATCTTCCAACTCTTTGATTAACTCTGGAGTCCATTTTGGTCCTGTTGGATTATTTGGATCAATTGGAGTATCTGTTGTTGGAGTTTCAGTTGGTGTAACAGGAATTGCATTAACAGTTACTAGTACTTTGTACTCTTGGTTTGTAGTTGCGTCTGCATCAAATGTTCCGTTTTCTGGGTATCCATTTTCTACTACTGTGTATCCTTTAGCTTTCAATGCGTTGATTGTGTCTGTTACAGATTGTCCTTTTGTGAAGGCTTTTCCTGTATCTCCTGTATCAACGATTGATTGTGCTACAGCACCTTTTTCTGTCTTATCAGTTGCGCTGTTTACTTCGATGAAGTGTGTTACCGCTACTTGTGATCCGTCTTTAACATACGTAATTGTAGTGTTTTGAGTTGGATCTGTTGGTACTGGTGGTAAGTCATATCCACCATTTGGATTTTTCGTTAATGGTGTTCCATCTGGTCCTACTGGAGTTGTTCCAGGGATTTCAGGAATCGTTGTAGTTGGTGTAGTTGGAGTTCCTGGTCTTGTTGGATCTTCTGGAGTCGCATTTGGATATGGTTTTGGTGTCTTATCGAAGTCCGCTGGAGGTGTTACACCTGCTGGAACTACTGGCACATATGAACCAAGTTTACGGTAGATAATTGTTTCTTCTGTATCTTTATCTGTCGCTTGAACTCCTGTTACTTCCGTTGATTTAGCTGCTGAAGCAATGTAACCTGCAATTGGATCTGTTGTTTCAGATTCGAATGTTGTATTTTCATTTGCTTTAACAGTCCATGTTCCGATGTTAGATAATGCTCCAGTTACTGGATCAATATCAGCTGTACGTGTAAATGTAATTGTTTGTACTTTATCGTCAGCCGCTTTAGCTCCATCTTCATAAACATAGTGAACTGTACGAGTAACTTCCTCTACTAATCCTAATTCCTTGTACGTACGTCCTTTTGGATCATTCGGTACTGGTGTGTTAGGATCTACATTTCCATCTGGAGTTACTGGATTTACAGGAACTTTACTTGTTGAGTAAATGACTGTTTCTGTAATATCATCAGCTGTCGCTGTTACTTCCTTAGCTTCTACACTTGTTTTGTTTGGAGTGTAGTTATCAATAGCTGGTGATTGTTTTTCTTCAAATGTTTGAGGTGCTGACCATTCACCAAATGTAATCTTACCAGTTACTGGGTTGATTGTTGCTGAACGCTTGAATTCTTTAGTTTCTTCTACTGAATCCTTCGCTTTTGTTCCATCAGCGTAAACATAGTTGATTGTACGTTTAACTTCTTCTTTACGTCCATCTTCTAACTCTTTGATTAACTCTGGTGTCCATTTTGGTCCTGTTGGATTATTTGGATCGATTGGAGTATCTGTTGTTGGAGTTTCAGTTGGTGTAACAGGAATTGCATTAACAGTTACTAGTACTTTGTACTCTTGGTTAGTAGTTGCGTCTGCATCAAATGTTCCATTTTCTGGATATCCATTTTCTACTACTGTGTATCCTTTAGCTTTCAATGCGTTGATTGTATCTGTTACTGATTGTCCTTTTGTGAAGGCTTTTCCTGTATCTCCTGTGTCAACGATTGATTGTGCTACTGCACCTTTTTCTGTCTTATCAGTTGCACTGTTTACTTCGATGAAGTGTGTTACCGCAACTTGTGATCCGTCTTTAACGTACAGAATTGTTGTATCTCCAGTTGGTGTTGTTGGAGCTGGCGGTACATATCCTTGTTTTGGATCACCTTCTACTTTAGGTTTCAACGGTTGTCCATCTGGTCCTACTGGTGTAGTTCCTGGTACGTATGGAATCGTTGTTGTTGGTGTTCCAGGTTTAGATGGATCATCATTGTTGTTTGGATATTGTGGATTTTCAATTGTTGGTGGTGTGAATCCTTCTGGTACTACTGGTACGAATTTACCTAAAGCTTTATACACTACTTTATCCGTAATATCTTTATCAGTTGCTTTAACGTCAGTTACATCTGTTTTAGATTTTTCTACATCACCTGTTGCTACATATCCTGATACTACTGGTAAATCAGCTTTACCTGCTAATGTAGTTCCATTTGTAGCTACCCAATCTCCATAAGTGAATTCACCTGTTTGTGGATCGATTGTTACTGGACGTTTGAATGTTACAGTGTTTGTTACAGTAACGTTTTCTTTTACATCTGTTCCTGCTTTAGCTGCATCATCAGCTTTAAGCTCAGTTGCTACGTCTGAGTATTTGTACATAATTGTACGTGTTACTTCTTCTTTACGAGCATCTTCTAATTTCTTAAGTAGTTCTTCAGTCCATTTTGGTGCATTTGGATCCGTGTTGTTTGGATCGATTGGTTGATCTTTCGTTGGAGTTGGATCATTTGGTTGCACTGTTACTGGGTTAGCTTTTCTATATACTACTGTTTCTGTAATATCATCTTGTCCAGCTTGAACTTTTACTACTGGTACTGTAGCTGTGCTTGGTACATACTTAGCTACTGCAGGAATGTCTGTAGATGTTGGTGAAGTCACCGCTACAAGATCTGTTCCTTCTGCTGGTGTCCATGGTCCATATGTGATGTCTCCTGTTACTAAGTTAACATTTGCTGGACGTGTGAATTCTGCAGTTTGTTCTACTACTTTTTGTGCACCCGTTGCTGGATCAATTACTGGTGTTCCATCTTCGTATACATACTTGATTGTACGTTTTACAGTATCTTTGTTAACTAGGTTCTTAACTGATTGAGGCCATTTTGGTCCAGTTGGATTATTTGGATCTACTGGTTGACCTGGAACTGGAGTTACATCATTAGTTGGTACTACTGGAGCTGTCTTAGCACGTAGTTTAACTGTGTAAGTTTGATCTACATCAGCATTTGTATCGAAGCTATCAGTTGCTACAAATCCATTTCCATTATCTACTAACTCATAACCTTTATTAACAAGCTCATCAATTTTCGCTTGAACTGAAGCACTTGCTGTAGTTGGGAATGCTGCTCCTGATTTACCTGTAATTGTCACTGGATCTGCAAGACCTGGAGTAATCACTTGGTTACTATCATTAGCATCTACTTCTACAAAGTTAACGATTGCTTTTTGGTCTCCTGGTGAGTAAGTAACTGTTACAGTGTAGTCATCTGGATCTGATTCAGGGTTAACATCTGCTGTTGCTTCTACTTTAGCGTTGTCTGGTAAGTAACCTGGTACTGTTGGAGAAACTACATCGTTGAATTTAGTATCTTTGATTGTTTTCTCTGCTGCACTTAACGTGATATTTTCACCTGTACCTGGTTTCGCTTGCCATTCACCATAACTAATGATTGCTTTAACTTCATCAGTAGCTGTTGGTTTATTCACTTCACCTTGTACAAATTCAAATAAATTAGCACGAGCATCAACTTCAGCATCACTTCCTACTGCATTATTGGCTAATACTGCTTTATAAGCATTGTATTCATTTTCGAATAATTTAGCAGTTGTTGCCATATCCAGTGTACGAGTACGTTCGAATGTTAATACCTCTGTAACTGTCTTGGCTAACGCTTCCTCAACATGTTGACCTCTCTTATCAGCTGGAACATCCGTAGTATCTGCATATTTGTATTCAATATGACGAGTTACAGTACGTTTGTCGTTAGTTGATAATTGTTCTTTTTTGTGACGTAGGTAAACGTAGAATGTTTGGTCATTTGTTGAATCTTCATCGAAGTTACGGCCATCTGCTAACGCTCTACCATTTTCGTCATTCTTATAATCGTCAGAAGCTAATTCATAACCTTTATCTGTATATTTCTTAATTGTTGCAGCTGTATCATAAGGAATCTTCGTATCAGATTTACCTCTTAATTCTGCAACATTGTATTCAGTTTTCGCATCTTTTTGTTTGTTTGCTGCTGTTAGGTCTGCTTCTGTTAAACCAGATTGAATTTCAAGGACACGTTTGTCACCTTTTCCATCTAAGTCGATGTAGACAACATTCGCTTTTTGAGTATCACGTTTGTAAACAACATACATATCGAAGTCATCTGTTTTATCAGTAGTTACTTCTGATACTAGTGGCTCATACTCACCTACATCTCTAGTGTTATCTGTAACTGGTGTATATAGTCCTACTGGTTGTTTATTGTTGTGGATATGTCCCATCTTACCTTCTGCATTAGCAGCAGTAAAGTCTGCAGTAACAACATTAGCTGTATATCCTTTAACTGTTGGAGAGATAACTTGTCTCATAACAGAGTTTTGTTCTCCAGCTTTCCATTCAGAAATGATAACTTGACCTTTAGGGAATTTAGTGCCTGCAGGGATTTCTTTACCAACTGAATATGTTATACCATTAGCATCTGTTACAGGAATAGCTGACCTTGTTGCTTCTTCTAACACGCCATCTTCTTCAAAAATCTTATACGTACGTGTATAGTTTAACGTTTGTTTAGTTACAACTGGTTCACCGTCAATTGCTAAGATTTCTTTATTATCTTTATAGCTATCTGAGTTACTTGGATTATCATTATCATTTTCATATACATAGTGAATTGTACGTGTAATTGATGCTGATGTTGATGGTGTAACGATTGGTGTATATCTTGCATATCCATAGTCTGTACCATATTTTTCAGTAACTTTATCTCCAGCCACTTTATCGTTGTAGTCAATATCTGGTTGAGATAATTCGACACCTGTACCAGTCCCTACGAATGTTGGTTCTGGAGTAAAGGTTATTACACCTGTATCTCTATTTAATCTGTAAGTACCTTCGTTTTGAATTACAATTTCGTCATCTGTAAACTTAGTATATTTACGTGGTTTTGAAGTTACAACACCAGTCGATGGATCAATATGAATAGCATCAGGTAATTTGATTTCTGCTAATTTTTCAGGAGTTGATGTGTCAATTTGCACACGTGTTCCTTTAGGAATTGTTTCTGTTGCACCTACATAGTATGTTTTTCCATTCGCTGCTGTAAATTCAGTAGTTCCTTTACCAACAAGTTGGTCTACTGAAGTATCATTTTTCAGTGTAATTTCTGGGTTTCGATTTACACGGTTTCCTGGAACTTTTTCATTTGCTTTATAAGTAATTTCCCAGAATGCACGTTGATCTTCGCCTTGAATTCCTAATGGAGTTACAAGAACATCTCCAATTTGTAATCTTTCCCCTTTTGGAACGACTACCTCTGCTCCATTTCTAATTACAGTTGTATCTACTACTGTTTTAGCTGGTTTACCAACAAGTTTAGCTCCTGTTGGGACCGTTCCTCCACCATAGTTAACATTCGTAACAGTGAAATCACCAGTCCCTGTAACAGTGTACTGTTTGTTTTGCTCAAATACTGGTGTACCTGCTGGTAGAGTCTTTGGTTTGTACGTTCTAGTTGAACCATCTTCTAATGTAATAGTTGTCGGTTCTGTTACTACAGTATCTTTATCAATTGTTTTAATTGCTCTGAATTTCGGTTTTTCTTTATCATTTAAAATTACGAAATCTGTCGTATATTTAACGTCAACGATTTTCTCACCTGTAACTGTCTCAACAGTTCCATATGCAGGAATCTTAGGTGCTCCAGTTTGTTCCTTACCTTGTACATCTGTTGTTGTTAAATCTTCCCCTACTGGACGTACGTCAATTACAGTTGGGATATATGTTGAATCCATTGAGTTACGGTTATTAATACCTTTGTTAACATTTTCAAGAATTTTATCTTTATCTGCTAACGTTACACTCTTCTTAGATTCTGCAATCGTTTTATCACTAGCGTTCCATCCTGTTGAGATTCTGTTTTCATCCCATGCACGGATAGCAACCCCTTTAGCTGTACCAACATATGCTTTCTCAGGTTGGAAATCAATAGTTGTTTTATAGATTCCATTTGCTCCAGCTTTGTTTAATCCATTGTTATCTTTATTTAGAGTATATACCCCTACTTTATTACCAGCTGTATCATACTCAGTATATTGGCTTAGTAGGTACTCAGTTGTATTGTTTAATGGATTTGTTACTTTAACAGCTGTTCCTAGTTCGTTTCCTCTTGCGTCACGAATAACGACTTCTGTACCATTATAAACTGTTGTTCCATTTGGGTCTGTGATATTCACTGTGTTGCCTGTTGCAGTTTCGGAAGCAACTACAGAGTCTGTTACTACGAATTTTGGTGCGACAGTATTATCAATTTGGTTCCATGTAGCATATTTAGATGCTTCTGTTTTACCTGTTGCTGTGAATAAATCTGTTGTATTAAGTGTTAAGTTTTGTGGTTTACCTTGTAGGTCTTGTGTTTTGTTTTCTGTACCACGAGGTGGGTGGATTACGTGTGTTTGAAAATCTTCCACTTCCCCTGATGAAGCTAGTCCTGTTGGAGCTAAAATTTCTTTCTTATCTAAAGCAATACGTAAACGAACACCAACACTATCAATAGAAGTATTTAATAATTGTGGAGTCTTTTTAAACTTGAATGATACTGTTTGGCTTCCAGTTACTTCTACAACGTCTGAAGATTCACCTTCATCAAACACACCATTATTATTAAAGTCAACCCATCCACGTGCATATGCTTTTTCGTTGTTTTCTCCAGAGTTTACTTTAATACCATCAAGAACGTACTCATCATCTGTTGCCTGACGTAGTCTATAGTCCGCTGCTACATCTTTATCTAAGATTTGCCCTTTTCCTTCATCTGGTAGAGTACCGATACCTACACCTTGTGATGCAGCATCAAAAATACCTTGTACTGGGAAGTTATCTTCAGGATTCGTGATTTTTAAAATTTCACCTGTTTTAAGAGCTGTTGTCGAACCATCTGACTTAAGAAGCACAGGTGTTTTACGTCCGTTTACATCAACTAGTTTATACGTTCCTGTTTCTCCAGCTTCGTTGGTAACAGTGTTTCCTTCTTTCATGCTGACAACTTTATAACCATTTGTACTTACAAGGTCATCTAGTACCCAAGCACCAGAAGGGTCTGTTGCAGTTGAACGGAAATCAGGATCCCCTGGTTCTGAACCGAAGTATGGTTGTGAGGCTACTACTTGACGCCCACTAGAATCTACACGGTTTAGAGAACCGATAACGTGTTGAGCTGAACCGTATGATTGAGGAGCATCTCCACCATCATATACTACGAATCCGATAGAACCCGCTTGGGCTCCTGCAGAGTTCATATACATACTAAATTGAGTTACGTCCTCAGAAAAACCGAAACCTAAAGCATTACCTTGTCTCATCGCATTCCAAGTTGGTCCAAAAAGTTTTGACCCATATACGACTTCTTTCATAATTGGTTGTCCACTTGAATCGTAACGTGGATTTCCTTGGGCGTCTGTATCTTGTACTCGATTGACCCATTCTTTAGCATTATATCCTACATTATTTCGTGTATACCCTGCGTAAAAATCTAAGGTCCCAGCTGTAAGGGCTGTTACATCTCCTCCAAGTTTGTACCCACCTTCAGCTGTTTGTTGTTTCTCTGTCAAGTTAATCGACATTAATTCTTTCCAATTTGAACCATTTGTTTCAAATTGTAGAACCTCAGCACGACCACTTTCTTCTCCATCTGCTGCAACTAAGTTTACAGGAACAGGTTGCCCATTAAATGTCGCAGATGCTGAGAAAGTAACCCCTGCATTGGCACCATCACGGTTTGTAGTAATAGTCGCTAAAGCTGGTTTATTATTTTTATCTGTAATTTTCATACCTGCTTTATATAGATATGAGTTTGTAGTATCCTGTGTAGTTAGAATCATCTTAACAGGTTTAAATCGTTTATCTGCACCCTGCTGAGCATTCATCGCATTCTTACCACGAGTTGCTGTGTTATTCGGATCTGTTGCCACTTGTTTTGGCGCTAATTTTTCTACACGAAGCGTTAAGTTATAACCTTTCACACGAGTAGGTACTTTAAGAACCATACCTTCTTTTAATACTTCATATGCTTCGTTATTATTTTGGAATCCCCCTGTATAGTACTCGTGTACTGTAAATTCAGTAATACCACTATTTAAGAATCTGTCATCTGTCGTTAATCCAGTAGTTCCATCAGCATACTTAACATCACGAACGATGTTTAAATTTGCAGTTACTTTAGAACCATCCTCACTTGGATGATCAACTTGAATTTTTTTGGGTGTAGTAAGGTATCTTGCTGGTCCTACTTCAGTTCCGTCAGGATAAACAATCGATGCAGCTGAGAACTCAAACCAGTTAATCGCATCTTTTAATCCTTCTACGTTACGAGCTACCCCAGCACCGATAACAGCATCTCCACTAGCAATTGTTGCTGTATCTCCATTAGCATAAGTAATTGTTACTGTTCCAGCATTGTTCGCTTGCCCAGAATCTTGGAGTACAGAGATTTTATCTGCAGCTGTAAGATTTGGGTTGGCGATACGCACTTGACGGATAATTCCTTCTACTTCTTCATCTGTAAGTCTACTTGTATTACGTACACGAGTTTTTTCTGGAGTTTTAACTGTAGCCGAAACATCTGCAAGCATAGCCTCAACCTTACCAATGTGTCCTCCACGTTTCATCTCAGCATAAACAGCTTCGATGGCTGATGAGATACGTTGAAGTTGAGCGTCTAGTTCTGCTTTTGTGATTTCTCCAGCTTCAAGAACTTTCTTTGATGCAGCAATTTCAGTCTTAGCAGCCGCTACTGCTGAAGTAATGGCATCTTTAGAAGCCTTGTCTTCAACTTTTTTCTCTGCATAGTTTGCTGCAGTTGTATTCAAAACTTCGGCTTCAGAAGTCAATTGTGTTAAGATTGTTTTCTGAGAAGCTGTGTCCTCTTTTTTCTCAGCTTTTTCTTCTGCTTTAGTTTCTTTTTCTGTTTTTTCAGTTAATTTGTCTGTTTTTGTTTTCTCTTCAGCGTTTGTCTTTACTACAGCATCTGAAGTAGCTGGTTTACTCTCTTCTTTTGCTTTTTCTGTTGTAGCCGCTGTAGTTTCAGAACTTGTTGCTTTCGCGATTTCTTCAGCACTCAACTCTGGTTTTTCTAGCACAGTTGCCTCTGTTGCACTTGCCGTTGTAGGCAGGGTCACATTTTTTAAGCTATCAGTCGCGCTAGAGGATTCAGCATCTGCGCCCTGCTCAGAACTCGTCTGAGTAGTAGGTGTAGAAACAGTGTCATCCGCCTTGGCTGTTGCCTGAGGTGAACCCAAAATCAAAGCAGTTCCAAGAAGGACACTAGCTGCTCCAAAATGGTATTTACGAATTGAGAAACGTTGGCTCAAGCCATACCAATCAAAAGATTTTCTGTTCACTTGTCTTTTTGATTTATACATTGTTATCGCTTTCCTTTTGTTTTTTTGTAATCATTTGAATACAATTACATAGTATATATTATACCACCCCCCCCCCGTAGAAGTCAATAAAATCGACTTATTTATACACATTTTTTAAAGTTTAATTTAATAAAAAAGTTTGTTCGGTTTTAAGTTATAATATTAATAATATTTATAATAAATTAATCTGACGTTTATATTTGTATTTCCCTATTTTTTTGATATAATAATTTTAACTATAATTTTATATGGAGGTTCTATGCGTTTTAATCAATATAGTTATATAGCCCTAGCTAGAGATAAAATTTATCAGGATTTTCAGTCATACGGCTTCCCTTTTCATATTAACTTATCCGAAAAGGAACTATTAGAGAATTTTCTGCGCCATGTCTTTTTCACCCACCAACATACAGATTATCCCCTAGCAAGTTTAGCTGCTGATAAAGAGACTGACCTCCTAACCTTCTTTCGATCAGAGCGAGAACTAAGCGAGGATATTTTCTACACGATTGCTTTTCAAGTGTTAGGTTTTAGCTATCTTGTTGATTTTGAGGATAGCCAAACTTTCCGTAAAGAAACTGGCTTTCCCATCGTATATGGTGACTTGATTGAAAATCTCTATCAGTTGCTCAATACTCGAACCAAAAAAGGAAATCTCCTGATTGATCAACTGGTAAGTGACGGCCTTATCCCTGAAGATAATACCTACCACTACTTTAATGGCAAGAGCTTGGCTACTTTTTCCAGCCATGATGCCATTCGAGAGGTGGTCTACGTTGAGTCTCGTGTCGATACTGACAAAAAGGGCCTACCTGACTTAGTCAAGGTCAGCATTATTCGCCCTCGTTTTGATGGACAGATCCCTGCTATCATGACGGCTAGTCCCTATCATCAGGGAACAAATGACAAGGCCAGCGACAAGGCTCTATACAAGATGGAGGGCGAGCTTGAGGTCAAACCTGCTCACAAGATTGAGTTAGAAGAACCTCAACTAAATCTCGTCCAACCCCAAAGTCAAGCTGAACTTGTGGCAGAAGCTGAGGAAAAGCTAACTCACATTAACGCTAGCTATAGTCTCAACGACTACTTCCTTCCACGAGGTTTTGCTAATATTTATGTTTCAGGTGTTGGTACCAAAGACTCTACTGGTTTCATGACTAACGGAGACTACCAGCAAATCGAGGCTTATAAAAATGTCATCGACTGGCTCAATGGTCGTTGCCGTGCCTTCACTGATCACACGCGCCAGCGTCAAGTAAAAGCTGACTGGTCAAACGGAAAAGTAGCTACAACAGGACTTTCCTATCTAGGTACCATGTCCAATGGTCTTGCGACTACAGGAGTCGATGGTTTAGAGGTTATCATTGCTGAGGCTGGCATCTCCTCATGGTACAACTACTACCGTGAAAACGGTCTGGTGACTAGCCCAGGTGGCTATCCAGGTGAAGACTTTGACTCCCTTGCTGAGTTAACCTATTCTCGTAATCTCCTGGCTGGCGACTATATCCGTGCTAATGAAGCTCACCAAGCTGACTTAGAAAAAGTAAAAGAGCAACTGGATCGCAAGTCTGGTGACTATAATCAGTTTTGGCATGACCGCAACTATCTGCTCAATGCTGACAAGGTAAAAGCTGAGGTTGTCTTTACCCATGGTTCACAAGATTGGAATGTTAAACCACTTCATGTTTACCAGATGTTCCATGCTCTTCCTACTCATATAAATAAGCATCTCTTTTTCCATAATGGTGACCATGTTTACATGAACAACTGGCAATCTATTGACTTCCGTGAATCCATGAATGCCTTGCTGACTAAGAAATTACTGGGACAGGAAACGGATTACCAACTTCCTACTGTCATCTGGCAGGATAATACCACTCCTCAGACTTGGTTATCACTTGATACCTTCGGTCAGCAAGAGAACTTTGAAACCTTCTCACTTGGTCAAGAAGAGCAAGTCATTCAAAATCAGTACTCAGATAAGGATTTTGAGCGTTATGGTAAGACCTACCAGACCTTCAATGCAGAGCTCTACCAAGGAAAAGTCAATCAGATTACTATTGACCTTCCTGTGACCAAGGATCTTCACTTGAACGGTCGTGCTCAGCTCAATCTACGTATCAAATCCAGTACAAACAAGGGACTCTTATCTGCCCAACTGCTAGAATTTGGACAAAAGAAATACCTACAACCTTATCCAGCTGTTTTAAGTGCTAGAACCATTGACAACGGTCGCTATCATATGCTGGAAAATCTTTGTGAACTGCCATTTAGACCAGATTCACAACGAGTCGTAACCAAGGGCTACCTCAATTTGCAAAATCGAAATGATTTGCTAATAGTTGAGAATATTAATGCAAATGAATGGATGGATATCCAGTTTGAACTGCAACCAACTATTTACAAGTTAAAAGAAGGCGACACTCTCCGTCTAGTCCTTTATACTACTGACTTTGAAATCACCATTCGTGACAATACCGCTTACCACCTGACTGTTGATCTTGAACAGTCTACACTTATCCTACCTTGCCAAAAGGTATAGGCTATCAGACTTTCAATATGGAAGAATTCCAAGGACAAGGTCACTCAAAGACCCATTGACCTTCCTATAATCAATAACCCCCACTTGAACAGTCTAACTAATACTCTTCGAAAATCTCTTCAAACCACGTCAGCGTCGCCTTACCGTACTCAAGTACAGCTTACGGCTAGCTTCCTAGTTTGCTTTTTGATTTTCATTGAGTATAAACTACAACTTGGTATCAAATCCTGTCCAAAGAACAGACTATTCTACCCCCACTGCTGAACCTTGGATAAATGATACCAACACCCTTAACCAACATGTGTGACCCTCTATACTACACGCTACCACACCACATGTTGGACAATCTCTGTGAATTACCGTTTAGCGTACATTCACAAGAAGCCGTGACAAAATGCTACCAAAATTGAATGATTCACTGTCATTAAAGAACATCAATGTAGATGAAGGGGTAGACAGCCAATTCATCTGCACCCAACAAGTGACAAGTTAAAAGAGGGAGATGCTCTCCATCTAGTTCTTTATACTACTGACTTTGAAATCATCATACGTGACAATACCGCTTACCACTCGACTGACGATTTCGATCAGTCCACGCTTTCTGTACTTTGTACAAGGAGTAAATTTTTATGAATAAATCTGAACACCGCCACCAACTCATACGAGCACTTGTAAGCAAAAACAAGATTCATACTCAAGCTGAGTTACAAGCTCTTCTTGCCGATAACGACATTCAAGTTACTCAGGCAACTCTTTCCCGTGACATCAAAACAATGAATCTCTCAAAAATACGTGAAGAAGATAATTCTTACTACGTACTCAATACTGGTTCTATCTCAAAATGGGAAAAACGCTTGGAGACTTATATGGAGGATGCTCTTGTACTGATGCGTCCTGTTCAACATCAAGTACTTTTGAAAACTCTTCCTGGTCTGGCTCAATCATTTGGTTCTATTATTGATGCTTTGAGCTTTCCTGACGCTATCGCTACGCTCTGTGGGGACGATGTCTGTCTGGTCATCTGTGAAGATGCAGAGGCTGCACAAAGTTGTTTTGAAGAATTGAAAAAATTCACACCACCATTCTTTTTTGGTGAATAAAAAAACTCCGTGTCTGATGTTAAGGCACGGAATTTTTTATCTTCTTTACTGTGATGGATTTTCATTTTTAGTTCGTGCCAATCTCAGGGCACGGTTTGGATTGAGACGATTAAATAGTTCTTCCAATTTCTTTTCATTCCAAAGGTCTGCGGCGGAAACGAAATTGCCATCCGCATCTCGGAAAGATATCGGTTTATCTCCCATATCAGTCTCCTAATCTACAAATTCAAACTCAAATTTACCAATGCGGACCAAATCGCCATCTTTAGCTCCACGCGCACGTAGGGCTTCATCAACCCCCATACCACGTAATTGACGGGCAAATTTCATAACAGATTCGTCACGATCAAAGTTGGTCATATTAAAGAGTTTCATGAGTTTTTCACCAGAAAGTACCCATGTCGCATCGTCATCACGACTAATTTCAAAGACTTTTTCTTCTTCGTCAAAGCCGTAGTAGGCTTCTTCTTCCATATCTGACTCGTCGTAGAGCAAGAATTCTGGTGTCTTGTCTAACAATTCAGCTGTAGCATCCAAGAGCGTTGCCAGACCTTGCTTGGTCAAACCAGATATTGGGAAAATAGCTGGTAACTCTTCAAATTCATCGTAGTTTTCAGCCAATTTTTTCTTGAATTCTTCAAGATTTTCCTGACTCTCAGGCATGTCCATCTTATTGGCTACAATAATCTGTGGACGCTCCATGAGACGAAGATTGTATGACTCCAACTCCTTATTGATAGCTAGGTAGTCCTCATAAGGATCACGGCCTTCGCTAGCTGACATGTCAATGATATGGAGGATAACACGGGTACGCTCGATGTGACGGAGGAACTGGGTTCCCAGACCGACTCCCTGACTAGCCCCTTCAATCAAACCTGGCAAGTCGGCTACTGCAAAGGATTCACCTGATTGGGTACGAACCATACCTAGATTTGGCACGATAGTGGTAAAGTGGTAAGCACCAATTTTAGGTTTAGCTGAGGTGATAACACTTAAAAGTGTTGATTTTCCTACAGATGGGAATCCTACTAAACCAACATCCGCAAGGATTTTTAGTTCTAACTGTAACTCACGCTCCTGACCTAGTTCTCCATTTTCAGAGATTTCAGGTGCAGGATTTTTTGGTGTCGCAAAGCGGATATTTCCACGGCCACCACGACCACCGTGGGCTACAATAAATTCTTGCCCGTGTTCAATCAAATCTGTCAAGACCTTGCCTGTCTCGGCATCACGCACAGTCGTACCTTGTGGTACGCGAACTCTAAGGTCCTCGGCACCACGACCATGCATCCCTTTAGTCATTCCTTTTTCACCAGAATCAGCCTTAAAATGGCGATTGTAGCGGAAATCCATGAGGGTACGCAAACCTTCGTCTACAACGAAGACTACATTACCTCCACGTCCACCATCACCGCCCCAAGGACCGCCATTAGGGACATATTTTTCACGGCGAAAGGCAACCATGCCATCGCCACCATTACCAGCCTTGACCTTGATCTTGGCTGTATCTAAAAACATACTCATTTTTTCTTCTCACTTTAAAAAAGGGCTGGGAAATCCCAGTCACAAAATTTTCTTGAATCTATTTTATAGATTACTGAGGGCACCAATTGCAGTTGCAAAAATACCCAAAATACTTGCCAAAAGCATAATAACAACGATAATTAAAGTTAATTTCTCAAACAAGGTTTTTTTACGATTTCCATTATCTCCAAATGCCATTTTCTTCTCCTTCGTTACATTCTATTTTCTAATATCTTAGCATGAATTCAGCTAGTTTTCAATAGTCAGTTGCTACTGGTGCAATCATCCATAAAATGATATAGGCTACAATTCCAGCTCCATAACCAAAAGCAAGAACACCCCATATTACACGAACAATAGTAGGATCTATATCAAAATAATAAGCCACCCCAGCACAAACACCCGCAATCTTTTTGTCACGACCGCTTCTCATTAATTGTTTTTTCATAGCTGTTCCTCTTTCTATTCTTCACTGTCTTTCCAATAATCTCTGATGCTGATTAGCTGCGTTTTTGAAGCCTTCAGCATCCGTCTAGAGCCTTTTACGGGCACAGCAACCACCTGTTGTGGAAGATACAAAACTGTCTTAAAGATACGCTGACCAACCGTATCATCTTTGGCTAAATCTTTCTCGAAATTATTTGAAATAATGGCATCCAGATAAAACTCATGCACCCGTTTCCCAAAGTTCTCCGCTGAAATCTCGTACAATTTCTCTGATAAGGTATGCTCATTCATGTCAGGCGTAGCAATCAAGGCTTCCAGAATAGCTCCAGCCAGATCATATTCACCGTAATACAAGGTTCCAAACATTTTATCACTGATCAGATTGTCTAGATAAGGATTTCCATGTGCAATGACAGGCGTTCCACTAGCTAAACTTTCCAAATAAGTCAAACCTTGGGTTTCACTTGTCGATGCAGAGATGAAGAAATCCGCCGCCTTATAGTAAAGAGCCGTCTCACTAGGAGCAATCATGCCAGTAAAGATGACTGAATCTTGAATCTCTAGTTTCTGGGCTTGCTCTTTGAGGTCATCTAGATAAGGACCGTCCCCAGCTACCACCAGTTTAACCTTGTCTTCTTCTTTCAGAACTTCAGCAAAGGCTGCTAATACTGCTTGAATATTTTTTTCATAGGAAATTCTTGAAAGACTAAGTAGCATCTTTTCATCATCTTGAATCCCTAGTTTACTACGCAGTTCTTTCAAATTTTCCTGCTTGATTTCTGGACGCTCAAACTTAGCTAATTCAATACCAGTTGGAATGACCCGTTTTTCAACCTTGACCTTATAGTCAGACAGCAAATCACGGACAATCTCACTCGGGCAAATAACCCCATCCACATCATGCAAGAAACCTCTGACGAGGTACTTGACCATACTCGGACGAATCAACATCCCCTTGGCAATATAATGCACATAGTCTTCGTACTGGGTGTGATAGGTATGAATGACTGGAATTTTCAGTTCACGCGCAATCCAAATCCCTAACAAACCAAGAGAAAATTCAGTCTGAGTATGGATAATATCTAGCTGATACTGCTTGGCAATTTCAAGCGCCTTGCTAAAGCCTCGATAGGCAAAGCGACGATCTTTAAAAGCAAAAAAGGGAACACTTGGAATGCGGATAATCTGCCAATCTTCATAACGATTGACATCCTTATCCGTCGTCGTAAAGATAAAAACAACATGCCCCTGCTTTTCAAGTTCTGTTTTCAGAGTTCGAATACTGGTCGCAACACCAGAAACCTGAGGAAAATAGGTATCTGTAAATAAACCAATTCGCATAGATTACCTCACTTTTTACTTTCTCCCTAAAGCGGCTTGTTTCTCATAAAAGTCTAACCAGATTTGTAACAGATGCTCTTCAGAATATTCTCTGGAAATATTCTTAGCCTTTTCTTTGAGATCTTTTAAGGCAGCAGGATTTGCTTGATATTCCAAAATAGCTTCTTTCATCTCTTCTCTATCTGCTGTCGCCCGATAATTCCCCTCCAAAATTACCTTATAGAGATCCAAATCACGCAACATAATAGGCGCTTCACAACTAGCAGCCTCTAAAATGGTCATAGGAAAGAGCTCATTATAACTAGGCAGCAAGAAAAGATCCGCTAGGGCATACAACTCACGCATTCGCTCTGGCGACACGATACCTGGAAACATCAAATTTTCTGGAGGATTATCCATCATTTTCTTATAGCGTTCATAACCATCTGTCATGCCTCCAAAAGAGAAACCACCTGCCCAGATAAAGGTAATGTGGGGTAATTCCTCAGCCAGACGGATAAAGTCATCAATCCCCTTACGTTTCTGAACTTGACCAGCACCCACTACGATAAACTGATTTTCATTAACACCTAGCTCTGCGCGCAGTCGAGCCACCTCTTCTTGTGAAAGAGGATGCCATTTTTCCTTGTTAACAAAGTTAGGAATATAGGTCACTTTTTCACGTGGAATACCAGCGGCCACCAAATCCTCGATAAACATAGGATTGACCACCACCAAGTGCTCCATCCGATTGTAAAAAGAAAATACATAGCGTTTAACAATTCCCTTTAAGAAAAATGGAATCTTCAAGCTTCCCTCCAGTGTATCAGGCAAAAAGTGCACATAGCCAATTTTTCTCCCTGAGCGTTTCTTTTGGAATGTAGATAAATAATAGGGGAAATCAATCGTATGAAAGTGAGTCACATCTGCCTCGATTGGTAGATTTTCAGTAACAATCAATTGGTCCTTGGCATCACGGTGAAGAAGACGAACTAATTCACGATAGGCACCTGAAACTCCTTGTCCTGCTACTTTCTCACTTGAACTCAACATATTGATGCGTAATTTCTTTTTTTCCATAACTACTATTATATCATTTTCTTTGAATAAAATCAGCAAAAGAAAGGAGAGACTAGAGGAAAAGAGGTAAAATTTCCTGCTTTTCCAATGGTCTCTCATATACTTTTATCTGTTTACTTAATACCTAGGGCAATGCGGGCATAGCGACTCATTTTTTCAACGGTCCAGGCTGGATACCAGACTAATTTAACCTCAGTATCAGTCACTTCTGGCACCTCTGTCATGGCATCATAAATCTGGTCCGTCAAAAGGTCCGCTAGGGGACAACCCATAGTTGTCAAAGTCATATCAATCTCTGTTTGTCCTGTGTCGCCGTCAAAACGAATCTCATAAATCAAACCAAGATTAACAATATCAATCCCCAACTCAGGGTCGATGACTTCTTCCAAGGCTGATAAAATTCGTGTTTTGATAGTTTCGATTTGTTCTTCTGTATAAGCCATATTTATCCTCACTCTTAGTCTTCAATAAAATCACGAAGCGGTTTGCTGCGACTTGGTTGGCGTAGTTTTCTCAAAGCTTTAGCCTCAATCTGACGGATACGCTCACGGGTTACGTTAAAGACTTTACCAACATCTTCAAGGGTGCGCATTTTCCCATCATCTAGTCCGAAACGTAGACGTAGAACATTTTCTTCACGGTCTGTAAGAGTATCCAAGACCTCATCCAACTGCTCACGCAAGACGATACGAGTTGTGTAGTCCACTGGATTTTCAATCACTTCGTCTTCGATAAAGTCCCCAAGGTGGCTATCATCCTCTTCACCGATTGGTGTTTCAAGCGATACTGGTTCTTGGGCAATCTTCAAGATTTCACGCACCTTGTCAGGGGTCATATCCATACGTTCAGCGATTTGTTCTGGCGTTGGATCTTGTCCTAATTCTTGAAGGAGATTACGCTGTTCACGTACCAATTTATTGATGGTTTCAACCATGTGAACTGGGATACGGATGGTACGAGCTTGATCCGCAATAGCACGAGTGATGGCCTGACGAATCCACCAAGTTGCGTAAGTTGAGAACTTGAATCCTTTAGAATAGTCAAACTTGTCAACTGCCTTCATCAAGCCCATGTTTCCTTCTTGAATCAAGTCAAGGAACTGCATACCACGGCCGACATAGCGTTTGGCAATGGAAACAACCAAACGAAGGTTGGCTTCCGCAAGACGTTGTTTGGCTTCGATGTCACCAGCTTCAACTGCTAGTGCCAATTCTTTTTCCTCTTCATTAGTCAAGAGAGGAACGACACCAATTTCTTTCAAGTACATACGGACAGGGTCGTTGACCTTAGCCGAAGTTGAACCAATCAAGTCCTCGTCGCTGAGTTCTGGCTCTTCTTCTGCACTAAGAACACGCGCACTTGGATTTCCTTCGTTATCTGTGATAGAAATTCCTGCATCCTGAATTCGTTGCAAAAGGTCCTCAATTCCATCAGCATCCAAGGTAAAAGGAAGGACAAGACTGGCATTGATTTCATCATCAGTTGCTGTCCCAGTCTGTTTATGATTGCGGATAAATTCTGCTACTTGTACGTCAAATGTTGTTACTTCTTTTTGTTTTGTTGCCATTATTACTCCATTCTTCTCTTTTGGGAAATTAAACGTTCCAATTCTTCTAAGGCTGTGTCGGTATCTCCTACATGGCTAGCTTCCTGCACCTTCTTTTTGATTCTCATATTGTCCTGATTCAAGAGAGCCTTATTTCGAGTCATCTCTACTTCACTCAGTTCCTGAGGTGACATCTCAGCAGGTAAATCCTGAGCTAAGACTTGGTACCAAGCTCTTTCAACTTCCTCTGTCTGTTCTGCTAGAACTTCTGGAGGAAGATTGCCATACTGGCCAAGCAAGTCATATAAGACCTGAAATTCAGGAGTGTCAAATGCAAACTCTTCTCGCAATCGGTAATCGTTCAAAACAAGAGGGGATTCCATCATTCGATAAAGTAGATGGGCTTCTGCCCTCATAATAGCCGATAACTGCTTGGTAACAGACATAGTGATTGGCGTCGGTCTGGAAATTCCTTCCATGCGATTCTGCCTTTGCGCCTGACGACTCTCATTCACAATCTGCTCAATCTGGGCATAATCAAAGGACGCCAGACTGTCAGCTAAAATATGAATATAGCTGTTTTGAGCAGTGATAGACTTTTCTTGAACAATCAAGGGAGCTATTTTTTCAATAAACTCAATCTGAGCCTGCAGATTTTCACTGTTTTCAGGTTTGTACTGGTGAATGTAAAACTCAATCGGACTAATACGAGTTTTCGTTAATAGATAGGCCAAGTCTTCTGGTCCATTTTTTTGTAGATACTCATCAGGATCCAAGTTATCAGGCATGCTAACGATTTGCACAGGCATATCGCCAATCTCATCTAAGGCTTTCAATGTCGCAGCTTGTCCAGCCTTATCGCCATCGTAAACAAGAACCAACTTCTTGGTTAACCTTTTCAGATGCTCAACATGCTCACGACTCAAGGCCGTTCCCATAGACGCCACAGCATTTTCAATTCCAGCCCGATAGGCTGCAATGACATCCATGAACCCTTCCATGAGGTAAATCTCACTAGCTTTACCAGAAGATTTTTTTGCCCTATCCATATGATATAATTCGTAACTTTTGTTAAAAATTGCAGTCGATCGGCTATTTTTATACTTAGAAGTTTGTGAATCCGTTTTCTGCCAGATACGACCTGAGAAGGCAATGACCTTTCCCTGATCATTGGTCAAGGGAAACATGATTCGATTGTGAAAAGTATCTACAAATTGATTGGCATCCGAGAGGTAAAATAGCCCTGAATCTAGGAAATCCTCTTCACGATACTGACCAGACAAACGTTGATACAGATAGTTTCGTTCTGGAGGTGCCAAACCAATCCGAAAATGTTTGAGCACTTCATCTGTCAAACCACGCTGATAGAGGTAGTTTCTGGCCTCCTCCCCCATGGTCGTTGTCATGAGAATGGCATGATAAAATTTGGCAGCATCTTCGTGCATATCATAAAGAGCTTGGTGGGGGGAGGCTGGTTTCTGTTCATTATAAAGCGGTTTTTCCACCTCTATCCCGACACGCTGACCTAAGATTTGGACAGCCTCCATAAAGGGCACCCCTTGGTACTCCTCGATGAATTTAAAGACATCACCTGAGCGACCACAACCAAAACAGTGGTAAAACTGCTTGTCCTCTACAACGTTGAAAGAAGGTGTTTTTTCACCATGAAAAGGACAGAGCCCTAGATAGTTCCGTCCTGCCTTTTGTAAAGAAATCACATCTCCTATGACTTCCACAATGTTGGCATTGTTTTTGATTTCTTCAATGACTTGTTTGTCAACCATACACAATACCTCCATGTTATCATAGTTTACTTTATATAGTATACTTTATTTCAGAAAAAAAGTAAACCATTTCATACGCTTTCCGCAATTCTCTTTGCCTCATTTTTTTAGATTGCAAGAGAAGATAAAAAACTCAGAAACACTTCCGTGCCTCTAAGTTTTGCTTAACAATTTTTGATAAAATAAGGCTCTCATTTATTCAAATAATTGATAGTAGTCTGAGATTTTCATTTTTGCTTTTTCTTCTTGGTTCAAATCTTGGATAATTCGTCCTTCTTTCATGACAATCAAACGATTGCCATATTTGAGAGCATCTTCCATATGATGGGTAATCATAAGTGCTGTCAGCTGGTCTTTCTTGACAAATTCATCCGTCAATTCCATGAGTGCGACACTAGTCTTTGGATCAAGAGCTGCAGTATGCTCATCTAGCAAGAGTAATTCAGGACGCTTCAAGGTTGCCATCAAGAGACTCAAGGCCTGTCTTTGTCCACCTGATAAGAACTCAATTGGTGTATTCAAGTGTTTCTCAAGACCATTTCCCACTTTTTCAATTGTTTTCTGAAATTCATCCTTATAACTAGTCAAGCGTCTCGGAAACAGTCCGCGTTTTTCACCACGAAACTTGGCAATCAAGAGATTTTCAGCTACCGTCATACGAGGGGCTGTCCCCATCTTGGGATCTTGGAAAACACGAGAAAGATACTTAGCACGCTTCTCGGGTGAAAATTTGGTAACATCTTCACCCAAAATACGGATAGTTCCACTGGTTAAGGACAAGGTTCCTGCAATAGTGTTAAAGAGAGTTGATTTACCTGCACCATTTCCACCTAAAATCGTGATAAAATCCTGTTCAAAAATTTCTAAGGAAACATCATTTAAAATAATCTTTTCTTCATCAAAGCCATTTTTAACGACTTTGGTTGCATTTTTTAATTCTACAATTGCTGTCATTTACTTAACTTGGCTCCTTTCAAGATGGTTTGCTTAAATGTTGGAATCATGAGGCAGACTGCCAAAATCAAGGCACTGTATAAACGAAGGTAACTTGTATTAAAGCCAAGAGCAATAACTGCCCACACTAAGAATTGATAGGCGATAGAACCGACAACGATTGTAACCAAACGCTCTGCCAAGCTCAAACTCTTGAAGATAACTTCTCCAATTATCAAACTTGCAAGCCCCACAACGATAACCCCGATTCCTCGAGATACATCAGCATAGCCTTCTTGCTGGGCAATGAGAGCTCCTGCAAGGGCAATCACCCCATTTGATAAGACCAAGCCCATGAGCTCCATGCGTCCAGTATGAATTCCGAAACTTCTAGCCATATCAGGATTGTCACCTGTAGCAATATAGGCCTGTCCTAGTTTGGTATCCAAGAAAAAGAGCATGAGAGCAATGACAAGACTGACAAAGATAAGACCTGTCAAGAGTTGGTTCAAGTCTGAATCAAAAGGCAAGACATCCTGAATTTGCTTAGTTCCAAGCAAGCCTAAATTGGCACGTCCCATAATCAAGAGCATGATAGAGTGACAAGAAGTCATCACCAAAATCCCTGAGAGCAAAGTTGGAATCTTCCCTTTTGTATAAAGAAGTCCTGCTACCATTCCAGCCAAACAACCTGCTCCTACAGCAAGAAGTGTTGCTAAAAAGGGATTTACACCTTTGGTTATCAGAGTGACAGCAACAGCTCCCCCAAGAGGGAAGGAACCCTCTGTCGTCATATCTGGAAAGTTTAAAATCCTAAATGTCATAAAGATTCCCAAACCTAAAATAGCCCAAACAAATCCTTGAGAAATAATAGATAATATCATCTGTTTCTTAACCTTTTCTATACGATTTCTTTTGTAAAAAATTGGAGGAGATGTCCCCAACTCCTCCATTGTAGATTATTCAATCACTTGTCCTGCTTCTTTGAGAACAGACTCAGGAATAGTAATACCTAACTCTTGTGCCAATTTTTTGTTGATCACTGACTTACCTGTTGAAAAGACATTGACTGGAGTATCAGCTGGTTTTGCACCTTTCAAAACTTGTGCAATCATTTTACCTGTTGCCACACCAAGATCATGTTGGTCAACTACAACTGATGCCAAACCGCCTGCTTCTACCATGGCAGTTGCACTTGGGTAGATTGGTTTTTTAGCTGATTGATTGCTTGATACAACTGTTGAGAAGGCTGAAGCAATAGTGTTATCGATTGGAACCCAGATAGCATCAACCTTGCTAGTCATAACGTTGACTGTTGAAGCAATTTCATTTGTTGAAGGAACCGCAAATGTTTCTACTGTCAAACCTGCTTTTTCAGCATAAGCCTTAAATTCTTCTACCTGTGTTTTTGAATTGTCTTCGCTACTTGAGTAAAGAGCTCCGATTGTTTTTACATTTGGTGTCAAAGCTTTGATGAGTTCAACTTGTTGTTGAGCTGGATTATGGTCAGACACCCCTGTAATGTTGCCACCTGGTTTTTTCAAATCTTTGACCAAGTTAGCACCGATTGGGTCTGTAATAGCAGCCATGATGACCGGTAGGTCTTTTGTTGCACTAGCCAATCCTTGAGCTGCTGGCGTTGCGATACCAACCACAAGGTCATTGCCATTTGCAACCAACTGTTTACTCATTGTCGCAACCTTACTTTGGTCGCCTTCTGAGTTCATAAAGTCGATTTTAATTTGATTATCTTTATACCCTTCTTCAGCAAGTCCATCTTGAATCCCTTTATAAATCAAGTCAAGAGATGGATGGCTCACAAACTGAAGGACACCAACTTTGGCAACTTTCTTTTCGTTCTTAGCTTCTGGTTTATTCATTGAAGAGTAAATCAAACTTCCTGCTACTAAAACTGCTAATGCAGCGATAATTCCAATTAAACGTTTATTTTTCATTCTATTTCTCCTTTTTATTCCTTTAAAATACTTCACTTATCTAAACAAGCGACGCCATCGTTTTCTTTCCATACTAACCTCCATCAAAAAAAGTCCTCACACAAAAAACTTGTGTGAGGACGTCGATGCGCGGTACCACCTCAATTATAGGGAATTTCCCTATCGCTCTGTCTCGCAATAACGAGATGCACTGTAAGGTGTGCTCACCGAATTTTTATGATTTCAAATTCTAAATAACATTCAGCCCAATTTTCATCATCGCCACTTATCTGTTTTCAGCTACCACAGACTCTCTAAAAAGTTTGTATGATTACTTTTCTGAATGGTTAAATTATATCATTTTTCAACTACTTGTCAAGACTCTTTTAGATTTTTTTTGAAATATTCAAAAACTTCCCCTATGAAAAAGAGGAAGTTTGATAGGTATCAGCCTGAATTACGCAATCCTGTCGCAATTCCGTTGATGGTTGTATGGATTAATTTTTCTTGATCGCTTGACAATTCTCCTCGACGTTGACGTTTAATCAACTCCAACTGGATATAGTTGAGGATATTAAAGTATGGCATACGGTAATCCAAACTTGCTTTTAGATATGGATTTTCAGCTAATAATTCGTCATATCCTTCAATCTCTAGGATAACATTTTTAGTTAATTGCCATTCGTCTAAAATAGTATCATAAATAGCTTTCACTTGATCATCTTCACATAACTTAGCATATTCAAAAGCAATATTCATGTTAGATTTTGACAAGACCATGTCTACATTTGAAAGGAGAGATTGGAAGAAAGGCCAATTTTGGTACATATCTCGTAAGATAGCAATATTCTCTGGATTTTTATCGATAAATTCCTTGAAGCTCGAACCAACACCATACCAGCCAGGGAACATGACACGACTTTGTGACCATGAGAAGACCCAAGGAATAGCACGCAAACCACCGATTTCTGTAATGGTCTTACGAGCAGCTGGACGAGAACCGATATTAAAGCTGGAAATAGCCTTAATAGGACTTGATTCAAAGAAATAATCATAAAAATGTTCATTCCCAAAAACTAGGTCTCGGTAAATATCATAACTACGATCCACTACTTGATCCATAATAGCCTCATAGCGATTTGAGGTATTAGTATCACTCTTCCACTGAGTAATCATGCGGTTAATAGCTGCTGAAACCAACATTTCAAGGTTATAATAGGCAGCATCTTTATTACCGTATTTATTGCCAATTACTTCTCCCTGCTCCGTCAAACGGATACGATCCTTGATAGACTTGAGCGGTTGAGAGGTAATAGCTTCGTAAGTTGGTCCACCACCACGACCGACAGTTCCACCACGACCATGGAAGAAGGTAACCTTGACACCAAATTCATCTCCAATAGCAGTCAGTTGTTGTTGAGCCTTGTAGAGGGTCCAACATGATGATAAGTAACCACCATCTTTATTACTATCAGAATAGCCAAGCATGATTTCTTGGTAGTTATTGCGTGAAGCAATCCATTTCTTAGCAAGGGCCAGAGAAAGGTACTCTCTCATAGTTTCTTCTGAATGGTCCAAGTCCTCGATTGTTTCAAAAAGAGGAACGATTTGGACACGAGCTCTTTCTTTATCAACTAGCCCTACTTCTTTTAGTAAGATAGCCAATTCCAGCATGTCTGATACGCTGGTTGCATGTGAAATAATGGTCTGACGAATAACATCATCACCCAATTTATCTTTCAAATTACGAGCAGCCTTAAAGATTGCCAATTCTTTTTCAAGTAACTCTGATTTTTCAACATGAGTAGCAGAAAGAATACGTGGATCTTCTTCCAATTCTTTCAAGAGAAGCTGGCATTTTTCCTCTTCACTTAGTTCGCTATAACGAGAATGAATTCCTGCTGATTTCAAGAGTTCTGCTACGCAGGCCTCATGAACACTAGAATCTTGACGCATGTCAATAGATGCCAAATAGAAACCAAAAATTTCAACTGCCTGAATCAATTCAACAAAATCACCAGAAATCAGTGCTTCACCCTTATTTTCCAAGAGGGAATCACGGATAGTAACTAAGTCCTTATAAAAGTCATTGGCTGTTTCATAGCGAGCTCCAACTTCTTTATCTTCAATAAGATAGGCTTTTGTTGCTTGGATTTTTGATTGAATATCAAACAAAGCGCGACGATACAGCTCTTTTTCACGATAAATTGAGTTATCCTTAGATTGACGAGCCATTTCTCTGACTTGTTTGCTGACATTGACAATACTAGTTGAGAGAGAGAACTCACGATAAAGTTGGTAAATCTTTTCATCGTAGTAGTTCATGATGACTTCACACTGGGTCATGGCAGATTTCTTCAAGGTATCTGCTGTAACAAAGGGATTCCCATCACGGTCTCCACCAATCCACATTCCCATGGTAATTGGTTTAGGATGTTTCAACTCCAAGCCGTGTTTTTTAGCCAGACGCTTGTACTCAGCAGTCAAATGAGGAACAGCTTTCAGAAATGAACTATTGTAGTATTCCATAACATTCGTGATTTCATTGGTCACTTTTAATTTCTTTTCACGAATCATATCTGTCTGCATGATAATCTCAATGTAACGACGGAGATCATTATGCCATTTTTCCTTATTAATCAAGCCTAACTTCACATCACGGTACTTACGCAAGAGGGTATGGATATGGTTGGTCAAATCCAGCATACTCTTACGTTGCACTTGTGTTGGATGGGCAGTCAAAACAGGGACAACATTCAAGTGTTCTAGAATTTCAACCGCATTTTCTTTTTCTGCAACCATTTTGATTGTTGCTGACAATTTACCAAGATAATCTTGATCGATATTATTTTGATGGTTGATTTCATAGGCCAAATCCACATCTTCTGAAATATTAATCAAAAGAGGCAAGATAGAGAAATAGCGTGAAATATAAGCCATTTCATCATTTGTCAGACTAGTCACCAATTGGTTCAAACCTTGATAATCTTCCTGAGTTGACAATTCTTTCAACTGCATGATTTTTTCAAAAGTCTCTGGGGCAAGCATGTTTTTAGTGATATCTTCTAACAATTCTGTTAAAATCAACACTTCTTCTTGCACGACAGCTTTATTACTATAGTTTTCTAATTTTTGAAGAGACATAGATAATCCTTTCCACTCTCAGCTCTACATATAGTGTGATGAGTGAGCTTCTAACTCCTCATATAACTGGGCACGCTTTTCACTGGCATCAATGTTTAAGACAAAGGCAATGGCTACAGACAAGACTAGGAGGCTGTTCCCTCCTTGCGATAGGAAAGGGAAAGTTACTCCTGTTGAAGGAATAATACCAGAGATTCCACCGATATTAACAAAGACCTGCACCAACATCATCCCCCCAACTCCAATCGCCATCATGGAATTAAAGGGATTCTTAGCACGAATACCGACTAGGATAATTCGCAAAATTAAGAAAAAGACAAGGGCTAATATCAAGCTGGCCCCCACAAATCCAAACTCTTCAATGACAATTGAAAATACAAAGTCTGTATGGGCTTCTGGTAAATAGCCTCGCTTTTCGATTGAGTTCCCTAAACCTAGACCAAACCATCCACCATTTACCATGGCAAAATAGGAATTTGCGAGTTGGTGACCAGCTCCTGCCAAATCAGCAAAGGGATTAAAATAGGCGCTGAAACGTTTGGCCACATATCCAAATACTGGAACTTTTGAAAACTTATCAACCCCTATCATATCAATAGCTGTTAAGGAAAGGGCTGAAACTCCAAACAAAAGACCGATAAAGGCTATAAACCAACGATGAGCAATCCCACTAACTGTATACATAATCATGGCAACCAAAGCTAGGATAGTAGCATTTCCCAAATCTGGGAAAATAGCCAGACTTCCTATCATTACCAAGAGGACAAAGCGCCAATCATTAAAAGCACGAGGAATCCATTGATTTTGAGTTAAAACTTGGAAATCGTAAACAGCAATTTCATCCTGTTGTTTTGAAAAGCGTTGAGCCAGGTACCAGACGATAATAATCTTCAAATACTCAGCTGGCTGAATGGTCAAAGGTCCTACTGAAATCCAACCATAGGCTCCATTGACTGGCGTACCAATTATACGAGCCAGAGCTAAGAGAATTAGCTCAATAAACATAACAATAAATAAAAGTCGTTCTTTTCTTAAAAAATTCAGTTTCAGCTTATATATCAAGGCAATCAATATTAAACTGAACACCCAAAACATTCCCTGACTTCGAACCAATTGCAGGGCACTTTTACCTTCTTCGATTAGAATGGCACTGGTTGTAGAATAGACTACAATCAAGCCCAAAATAGATAAAAGTAAGTAAGGAACTAGGATAGAATAGTTTAATAGGTGCCTCTTACTAATCTTCATAGTATCACCAATCTAATGAGAACAAAAAAATTATTCCCAAATTCCGTTTATTTTCTAGTTTTGATTGCTATTATACCATTTTTTCCGAAAGAAAAAAACTCTTATCCTTAAGATAGAAGATTTTCTCATAAGAAAAAGAGCACTTGGCTCTTTTCTGTTTTATTCTTTTGATGAACTACTTGAGCTTGAATCTCCACTGCCGATATATTGAGTGAAAATATTTTGGAAGGCTTGGTCTTTAACCTTGATATTTGCAGCTTGCAATTCTTTTCCGATAATGCTTTGAACAAATGTTGCATCGTTCTGTTTTTGAGTTAAGATAACCGTTTTTAATTTTTCTTTATAATCATCGATATTAGATGATTTTTCTGTTTTCTTAGTGAGTTTTACAATGTAATATTGGCTGCTGTAGGCTTGTGTGCCAGCGGCTGTGATTACATCAGAAACCCCATTCACATCTAAAGCAAAAGCTGCTTTCTTAACTTGTTCTGGTACTTCTGTTGAAGCAGAATCAAAGGTGATTTCTCCACCATTCGCTTTAGTTTTCTCATCAGTTGAGTTATCTTTTGCTAATTGAGCGAAATCTGCGCCACTTGCCTTGGCTTTTTCAAGAATTTCTTTCGCTTTATCCTCATTATCAAGACGAATGATTTGAGCCGTTACATCTGGAGTGTATTCATCAAAGGCCTTCTTATAAGCATCATCTGTCAATTCAGCTTCTGCCGCCTTCTTAACTGCCAACTCAACCAATTTACTTGTACGAATTTGAGCTTTACGTGTTTCAAGCGTCATTCCTGCTTGTGACAAGACACGTTGGTAGTTCTCACCATATTGTTTTTCTTCTTCGGCGATAGTGTCGTTGACTTCTTTGTCATCTACTTCTGAACCGTATTGTTTCTCAAATACTTTTTGGATGGTCAAATTCAACAACACTTGTTGGGCTGAAGGATTGCTTTTCACTTGCTCATAAAATTGATGTTCTGTGATGACATCCCCTTTCATGCTGATAAGGTCTGCCCCTTCTGAACCTTTCGAACAAGCTGCTAATGTTGCTACTGATAATAGTGTAATGGCACCTGCCAATAGTTTTTTCTTCATGTCTACTCCTTTGAGATAAGTGTTACCCTATCTATTTTACTATATTTTCTTAAATTTTTCTGAAAATCATTCGCTGTCAGGCAATTGAACATCTGCTACATTTTTACGAAGCATGAGAATACCGTCTCCCAGAGGGACTAATGTTGCGGTGAGTCCTGGATTATCTAAGGTTGCATCAAATAGTCTTTGAAGACCTCGATAAATAGTTCGCTGACCTCGACGGACTTCCATAATGTCCTTGGCAACATCACCACCTTGGAAAATATCATCCAAGACAACCACACCACCAACTTCCAAGTGTTTGAGGATTTCTGGCAGAAAGACGATGTATTTAGACTTAGCAGAATCCATAAAGACGAAATCATAAGACTCTGTCAGGGTTGATAAGACATCTACCGCATCTCCTTCTAGGAGTGTGATTTGTTTGCGACTATCAAACTGACCAAAATTTTCCTTGGCAAAACCAATCATCTCTGGATTGCGGTCAATGGTTGTAATCTTAGCATCTGGCGCATGTTCCGCCATTAAAAGAGCTGAAAAACCGATAGCCGTCCCAATTTCCAGAATGTTTTTAGGTTGTATGGTTTCCATGAGAAAACGGAAGTAAGCAACCGTTTCATGAGGAATGATGGGAATATTTTCCTTGCGAGCAAAGTCTTCCAATTCTTTCAAAGAACCTGTGACTTGCTTTTGACGCTGGCGCATCAAGTCTACAATTTCTTCTTTGACAACAGGACGACGCATGTTATGGTTGGCATTTTTACTATACGATTCAACCATTTTATGCCAATCCCAATTTTTCAACAAGGGCTTCAAACTCATTCAAACGACGTTCAAAGACTGCAAAGGCATCGTTGAGGTAGTCTTCCTTCTCCATATCAACACCAGCTTTTCTCATGACATTAAGTGGATAGTCAGATTTCCCTGCCTTGAGGTAGTCGATATAGCGGTCACGATCCTCTTGACTACCATGGACAATCTTTTCAGCCAAGGCTGAGGCTGCTGCAAAACCAGTTGAATATTGATATACATAGTAGTTATAGTAGAAGTGTGGAATGCGGGCCCACTCGTATTGAATTTCAGGATTGTCTTCCTTGCTCAATCCATAATACTCTTGGTTCAAGTCTGCATAGAGTTTATTTAGGAAATCGCTGGTCAAGACTTCACCATTTTGGTCTGCTTGATGGATAGCGTGTTCAAACTCAGCAAATTGAGTTTGTCGGAAGACTGTTCCACGGAAACCATCTAAGAAATTATTGAGAATAGCAAAGCGCGTTTCGTCGTCTGCCACTTCTTCCAACAATTTCTCCGTTAAGATATTTTCATTGGTTGTTGAAGCAATCTCAGCCAAAAAGATAGAATAATCTCCGTAAACATAAGGCTGCGTTTCGCGAGTATAGCTTGAATGCATACTGTGACCAGTCTCATGGACAAGGGTAAAGAGATTGTCTAGATTGTCCTGCCAGTTAAGGAGCATAAAGGCATTGGTATCGTAAGAACCACCAGAATAGGCACCTGAACGCTTACCTTGGTTTTCGTAAACATCAATCCAACGCTCGCTGAAGGCACGTTTAACACGGCTCAAGTAATCCTCACCCAAGACTGCCAAGGCCTCTTCTGCCTTTTTCAAGGCTTCTTGGTAGGTAAAACTATACTCAACAGATGAAAGCGGTGTGTAGACATCGTACATCTTGAGGTCTGAAATTCCCAAGATTTTTGAACGAAGGTTAAGATAGCGATGCAAGAGTGGCAAATGCTTGCGAACTGCTGCTACCAAATTGTCATAAACACTCTCTGGAACAAAATTTGCCGCTAGGGCTGCATGACGAGCACTCTTGTAGTTTCGAATCTTGGCACGGTAGTTTTGCACCTTAACATTGGTTTGTAAGGTTTTGGCATAGGTGTGTTGGAATTGTTCATAAGTCGCATAGAGGGCTTGATAGGCACCACGACGAACCTCACGATTTTTAGATTCCATTAAACGCATATAAACGCCATGTGATAATTGTACTTCGTTACCATCTTCATCAAGAACATAAGGGAAAACAATATCCGCATTGTCCAAGATAGCGAAGGTTTCACTTGCCGAACCAAAGATTTCTCCAGCTCCAGCCAATAATTCTTCTTCACGTTGTGAAAGAACGTGATCCTTGCCTTGCAAAAGCTTGTCAAAATAGTGTTGATAAACCTGCAATTTTGGTTGAGCCTCTAAAAAATCAGCATACTGCTTTTCACTAATTTCCATAAATTCAGGTTCATAGAATGAAAAGGCTTGGTCTAGCTGGCTGTAGAGAGTCATTGCCTTGGCATAGTACTCTTGATACTTGGCTTCACGCGTGTCCTGGTCATTTTTCATATGAGCATAAACGTAAAGCTTCTCCATCTGGCGTTCCATCTCAAGAGAAAATTCAGTAATTTCGAGTAGGCTATCCGCACTATCCAAGAGATGGCCTTCATACTGGGCTACTGTCTCCAATTTTTCTGTTAACTCTTTTAAGGCTTCTTCCCAAGCCTGGTCAGTTGGGTAAATCGTTGATAGATCCCATGTATCTTTTTCATTTATTTCATGTCTTTGTAATACCATTAGATTCCTCCATCCTTTCTATTCTACCATATTTTTCAAGAAATATTGCTGATAAAAGGCTGGTGGATAGAGCTTTTGCCAATCATTTTGAGGATTTTCTTTGTAATAGGTGTAAAAGTGATGATAATAGCTATTCAAGTCTTGTTCAATCTGGGAAAATTTGCCCACTATTGGTCGAATTTGTGGATACCATTCTTTGAGCCCATAAGTCAGGATATTTTCTCCCTTCTGATAGGCTTCTGCTTGTTCTTTCATCCAAAAGGGATTTTGATAATAGAGTTGTTGCCGGATATAGCGACAGATGGCCTTGTCCTGAGAGACTGTAAAATGCGAAATTTTTTGTTTCTTATAGGGAAGACGTAATATTTCCAGTAAGCTATCTTGACCATAGGGAAATTCCTTGATTTGATAATGGAGTTTCCCATGTAGGTCTTGATGAATCAGGTATTTGAGTCTTAAAAGTTGTTTTTCCTTATCTACTTCCCAAACATAAAAGCCCATATTTTGACTAAAATAAAGAAAACCTTGTTGCAGACGAGTCAAACGATCCTTGAGCCACAGTTTTTGACCCAGCAACCACAGTACTTGGTAACCCTGACTACGATAGCCCTCACTTCGCTCTTTAAGAACTTTTTGAGGCAAGGGACTACACTGAACTTCTAGAGCTAGATTGCCATTTACAAACACATCTGCAATCTGTTTAAGCTCTGGAAGAGGGTATTCTAATTGCACCTCTGAATCTTTTTTCAACCAGTGATAGAGGACTTCCTTATTTGTCAAGTGTTCTGGGCTTTCATTTTCAAAGGAATAATCACAGTCTTTTAAGGATTTATGGGCAAAATGCGTCCGTACACTTGGTCCTTGACGCAAACGGAGCTGACCTCCACAAGCTGGGCAAGTATATTCTTGGTTTTCCAACTTATCCTCTAACACATTTACCAATTCTCCCCTAGCATTTCTCGCAACAAACATGATTTCCCTCCTTTTCTATATTATTCGTAAAAAACAAAAAAGATCAGGAAAATTCCTAATCTTCATGTGTGTTTATTTGATTTTCTTAGCTAGCATGGTCGCAAAACGTAGTTGAATGCGATTGCCATTTTCATCGCGACGGTGTAAATGGCCTGGATTTTCATTGTACTTGACCAATTCCCAGTCCTTGTAATAGTCTGCCAATTCTCCCTCTTTAAAGGTGAATGGGAAGTTCACTGAGCAAGGATAATCCTCCGTGTCCATGGCACAGACGATAAGATTGTAGCCACTAATAGTGGTTTTCTCCTGCATATTTTTGATAATTGCAGGAATACGGTCTGCTTGCAAAAACATCAAAACAACTGTCGATACAATAAAATCATACTCTTGCTCAATGCTGGCTGAATTGATATCGTAAAGACCAACAGGCATTTCCAAATCTTCCTGCTCCACAATGCTTTGCAAGATTTCAAGAGCCAGTTCATTTTGATCCACAGCTGTCACATCAAAACCTTGCTGGGCTAGAAAGAGTGCATTACGGCCTTGACCACAGCCCAAATCCAAAGCCTTCCCTTGTTTTACTGTCTGCATAGCCTCTAGGACCTCTGAATGAACAGGATTGGTATTGTATTTCTTAGGGAAATAGTCCTCAGGTCTACAATAAAATTCCAAGTACCATTCTACATCGTCTGTGGCAGCCTCTACTCGGTGCCAAGCTTGAGGTTGCGCCATGGGATTGTCTGCTCCTGCTTCAAAGAGGTGCTCAGCTAGAACCTCACCATCTTCGGTCAACTCAATAAACTTGAGTGCTCCTTTTACAACAGTAATCTTGCCCCAAGTTCCAACCTTGGTATTGTGTTTCTGCTGAACAGCCTCTGGCATAGTTTCTTTAGTCCACAGTGGCATGCGTTTATAGGCAACTAATTTTTCCATTTCCAATTCCTCTTTTTATCGCTGATTAACAGCTTTCATAACACGCGCGATATCGCGGTTTTGCTCACGACGTTTGATAGACTCTCGTTTGTCATAGTCATGCTTCCCTTTAGCTAGGCCTAAAAGGAGCTTGGCATAGCCATCTTTAATATAGACCTTAAGGGGAACCAGCGTCATTCCTGTCCCTTTAGTCTCTTGTTCCAATTTTTGAATTTGTTTCTTATGGAGCAAGAGTTTACGACGGCGTTCTGGTTCCTGGTTCCAGATATTGCCCTCTTCGTAAGGAGCGATATGAACATTGCTCAGCCAGACTTCCCCATTTTTTACTTGGGCAAAACCGTCCTTGAGATTGATTCGAGCAGCTCGTACACTCTTGATTTCAGTTCCAGTCAGGACCATTCCTGCCTCTAGCGTATCTACGATTGTATAGTCGTGGCGCGCCTTTTTATTTTGTGCGACGACCTTTCCCTCGCCCTTTGCCATGCTTGGCTCCTTTCTTAGCTACTTCCTTGTAAAAAGGTTTCTTACCCTTTTTCTTCTTATCTTTCTGAGAATGCTTGCGCTTATCATTTGAGCGACCTGATTTTCTCTTGTCTTCCTTCTTATCTGAACGACGATTTGAGCCACGCCCTCTCTCACTACGACTAGACTCTTTCAAGCCTTTTTCAATCACATCAAATTCACTTGGAATGTAAGAGAAGTCAATTTCCCCCGTCATCTTATCGGCTCTTTCAACGCGAATGCGAATCTGCTGTCCTACACGGAAGGTTGTACCCGATTTCTCCCCACGAAGGGTCAAATCACGCTCATTGAAATGATAAAATTCAGGCAAATTGGTGATATGAATCAAGCCTTCAACCGTATTTGGTAATTCAACAAAAAGACCGAATTTGACAATACTTGATACAACCGCATCGTATTCTTCACCTACGTATTCTTCCATGTACTCAGCCTTTTTCATGGCTTCGACTTCACGCTCGGCCTCGATAGCACGACGCTCACGGTTGGAAGACTGGGTCGCAATCTCTGGAATCACTTGTTCAAAATGCTCGGCTATTTCCTTAGAACAGCCGTAATCCCGAATCATACGGTGAACAAGGAGGTCTGGATAACGGCGAATGGGGCTAGTAAAGTGAGTGTAATAGTCTGCAGCAAGTCCATAGTGGCCGTGATTGTGCTCAGAATAGCGAGCCTGCTGCATGGAGCGAAGAAGCATCATGGACAATACATCCGCATAAGGTTCTCCCTCAACAGTACGCATGATGTCTTGAAGTGCCTCCTGGCTAATCTCACTGGCAGTCCCATAAATGCGCAAGCCAAAGCTCGAAGCATAATCAATAAACTTCTGAACCTTTTCAGCCTTGGGCTCCTCGTGAATCCTATAGATAAAAGGCAAATCCAGCTTGCTGAAATGCTCGGCAACTGTTTCGTTAGCCATCAACATAAAGGACTCAATCATGCGCTCGGCAACACCACGCTGACGAAGAACGATATCAACAGGCTTACCTTGTTTATCCACCAAAATCTTAGCTTCATTGGTATCAAAATTGAGGGCTCCACGTTTCACACGCATGTTTTCGAGCCTTTCATGAAGCTTGGCCATAAGTTCGATACTTGGAACAATTTTCTGATACTCTTGTCTCTTTTCCTCGTCACCTGCTAGAATATCATTGACAGCGCTGTAGGTCATACGAAAGCTAGTCTTGATAACCGTTTGTGTAATGGTGTAATTGACTACACGACCATGTTTATCAATCTCCATAATGGCAGACTGGGTCAGACGGTCAACTTGAGGATTGAGGGAGCAGATGCCGTTTGACAAGCGTTCTGGCAGCATTGGCACCACTCGGTCTGTCACATAGACAGAAGTTGCGCGGTTAAGGGCTTCCTTGTCGAGGGCAGAACCCTCAGTCACATAGTAGGAAACATCTGCGATGTGAACACCGAGTTCTAGATTGCCATTTTTCAAAGGCTTGATGTGCACCGCATCGTCCAAGTCCTTGGCATCAGCACCGTCAATGGTAAAGGTAATCTCATCTCTTAGATCCAGACGGCCTTCCATATCCTTTTGAGACGGAACATCAGGCACACTTTCTGCTTCCTTGACAACAGCTTCTGGAAACTCGGATACAATGTCCATAGACTCCAAAACCTCAAGGACATCAATCCCAACATCCGTCGAGTGCCCCACCACATCAAGGACACTAGCGACAAAGAAATCATGTTTCTTGCTTGGGTATTTGTCGATAAAGACCTTGAGAACTTCTGTGCCCTCTAGTTTAAGAGCTGGTTTTTTTACATAAATCGGTTGGCTGATTTTCTGATTCTTTGAACGGATGTAGCCAGCATACTTGGGCTTTTCCTGATCCAGAACGATTTGACCGACTACGGTTGTCAAACTGTGCTCTAGGATATCAATAATTTTGGCTTCGGCTGCTGTTCCCTTGTTTCGGTCAGCGACTTTCTTAATCACGACCTCAACGGTATCGCCATCAATAGCATAGTTGACATCGTTTTTTCCTACGAAAAGGTCATCCTCCTCTCCTTCCAGACTGACAAAACCAAAGCCATTTTTATGGGCATGGAAAATCCCCTTAAGGGTAATCTCATGTTTTTTCTTGACTTCCAAAGTCAAAGTTCCATCTTCTTCAAAGCGTATCTGGTGCTTTCTTTCCATTAAAGACAAGGTTTTAATCAACTCACGAAAATCCTTGGATCCGTCTTTTCCCAAAGCCTGAGCCAAATCATTGATAGTCACCTTTCCCTTGTCTTGCAAATATTCTTTTATTCTATCTTTCATATTTTCTTTCTAGATTTTTAATTTTCTTTTACTGTAAAATCTTCTCAAACATCCTTTAACACTCAATAAAAATCAAAGAGCAAACTAGAAAGCTAGGCGCAGGTTGCTCAAAATACTATTTTGAGGTTGCAGATGGAAGCTGACGTGGTTTGAAGAGATTTTTGAAGAGTATAAAAATAAAAAGAGGCAAAGACCTAGTCCTGCCCATTATTTTCTTATCTACTTGATAATACCGTCAATGCTAAGGCAATGGCTAGCCAGAAAAAGACTAAAATCCCTGTCAAACGCTGCATTACAGCTTCAAAACCGCGTGCTTTACTGCGTTCAAACAAATCACCTGAGCTGGCATCAAATACATTGCTGGATTGGTTTTTGGTTGGTTGCATGAAAATCGCAATCACAATCACAACAGATAATACTAATAAAATGGTTAATAATAGGTTATACATATCAAACTCCTTAAAATCCCTATTATTTTACCATAAAATCTACTTAGATTCAAGATGTAGGGTTACTTTTCTTTCCTTGGGACAATACTTTAAAACCTCAATCTTGTCTGGATGGGTTTTTGAATTTTTACTGGTTAGATAATTGATACTGCCACAAGAGGCGCATTTTAGATTAATTTTTACTCGCACTAGATTTCCTTTACTTTTAATAATGTTCGAAATTGAAGAAGGTTAAAAAGACAACTAAAGGCAACACAAAGGCTTGTCGCATAAAAGACTGCATGGTAGCCAAATTGACCTGCTACTGCAGAACCTGCCATAGGTCCAACGACACCTCCCAGATAAAAGAATACCTGATTAAAGGCAAAGACCCTCGAAATACCGGCTTTGGGTGTAATCTTACTGAGAAGAGCATTAACTCCGGGAATCAAGGCACCGGTTCCCAATCCAAAGAGGAAACGATAAAGTCCTAGTTGAAGCGGACTAGAGGCATTGGCACAGAGGAAATAGATGATGACTGAATAAAACTGGGCGATAACTAAAAGACGATGATTGCCCACCTTGTCACCTAGCTTGCCCATGACTCCTGCACTCATCATACTGGAAAAGCCCATACTGGATACAATCAAACCAGATACAAAAAGAAGATTCTCTGTCTGGCCTAAATCGCGTACATAAAGAGCCAAAATAGGGCCAATCGATTGGGCTGAAAATTGGATGACAAAACTGGTCAGAAAGAGGTTGACCAAAAGATAGGGATATTTAACTGATGTAAATAATTCCTTTGTTGGGATGGCCTTTTCTTTTGCTACTGGTTGAAAATCTTCCTTGATAAAGCAAATAGTCAAAATAGCAGCTAAAAATAGAAAACTACCAACCAGCAAAAAAACAGTACGAATGCCAAATAATTCTGCGATAAAGCCCCCGATAAAGGGACCAGTTAAAGTACCTGCAACTACGCCTGTAGACAAAGTACCTAAGGCAGAGCCTGATTTTTCCTTGGGAACCTGACTCGCTATCAAAGCAGTTGCATTAGGAACAAATCCTGCAAATACACCGTTTAATAAACGAAGAAAGATTAACCAATAAATATTTGGCACAAAGGCCAAGCCTCCCATAGTGATAGTCATGGCAAGCCCAGCCCGAATCATCATGGGTTTTCGACCGTATTTGTCAGCAAGAATACCCCAGATAGGAGAAAAAAGCGCCGCAGAAATGGCAGAGACAGAAATAGCTAAACCTGCATAAAAAGCAGCTTGCTCACTCCCTACACCTAGATTTTCCACAAAGATGGGCATAAAAGGTACAACCAAGGAAATGCTGGCTCCTGTCAAAAAATTACCAAACCAGGCAATGCGCAGATTATCCTTCCAGTTAATCTCTGTCATCTTGCTTACCTCCCTCAAGCAGGGAGACCACCTGAGTAAGAAGCTGGTCCTGATTTCCATTGTTGTCTAGAACCTGGCTGGCTAAATCTTTCTTTTTCTCTAAAGGCCACTGGGCTGCCAGACGAGACTCAGCTTCATCTTTGGACAACTGGTCCCTTTTCATTAAGCGTTTCACTTGGACATCTCGGTCCACATAGACCAACCACGTCTCATCAAACCAAGAGGCATAGTTCTGCTCAAAAAGCAGGGGAATATCCATGAAAAAAATCTCTTCTGTCTGAGCCAACTGGTCTCTTAATGTAGCCAACTCTTCACGAATAATCTCTCCTTGGATTTGCTTAGACCATTCTTGTTCTTGAGGATTTGGAAAGATGAGACTAGCTAGGAGAGGGCGATTAAGTTCTCCGTTTTCAAGGATGATTTTTTGACCAAAGTGCTGGACTAGAGCCTCAAATAGACGACCATCAGGTTTCTGTAGTTGGTGGACGACTGCGTCAGCATCCACCACTTGAAAGCCCTTCTGTCTTAGAAAATTTGTCACAGTTGATTTGCCAGAGGCAATTCCCCCAGTGATTCCTACGATTTTTCCCATCAGTCCCTCCTTTGACAGTTTGGACAAAAGTGGGTTCCACGTCCGCCTAGTTGAATTTTCTCAATCACAATTCCACAGCGTGAACATGCTTGACCTGCCTTGTCATAGACCTGATGAAAATCCTGCATGGTTCCGTCTTCCCCAAAGGCATTGGTATAAGTCCGAATGGTGGAGCCACCTTTTTCAACAGCCTGGCCCAATACAGCAATGGTCTGGTCATGAATGGCTGACGCTTCTTCTGCTGTCAAAGTTTGGGAAGGTCTAGCTGGATGAACCTGAGCTCGCCATAGGACCTCATCTACATAGATATTACCCAGACCAGCTACCAAGGTTTGGTCTAGGAGATGGGATTTGATAGGCTTTTTGGACTTGGCTAGGGCAGCTTGAAAGACCTGCACATCAAAGTCTTGTTCGCTTGGTTCAGGACCTAATTTTTTAGAAATAAAGTAGGCGTCTAAAAGGTCAGGAGACAATAGTTCCATAGTACCAAACTTGCGTACATCCTCATAAACAAGCGTGCCACCGTCTTCAAACTGGAAGAAAACATGGGCATGCTTACGTTCAGGAACCTGGTCTGGATAGTAAAAATACTTGCCTTCCATGCGCAAATGGGAAATCAAGACCTTGTCTGTCAGGTAGAAAATCAAATATTTACCACGACGTCCCATTGACTCAACAATCTGACCAGGCACTTCCTTTTGAAACTCGTCCAAATCTGTCTTCATCATCTTGGGATAGCGAATCTCTACACTAGAAATCTTTTTACCCAAAATCAATTTTTCTAAACCACGACGAACAGTTTCAACCTCAGGTAATTCAGGCATAAGTACTCCTTCTGTAAAAACAAGAAGCAGGCATGTGCCCACCTCTACTTAGTATTCTTTTTCATTATAGCCAAAGTCAGCCAAATCTAGCTTTTTATCACGCCAGTTTTTCTTAACCTTGACCCAGGTTTCTAGGAATACCTTGTCTCCTAGCATGAGTTCAATATCACGACGAGCCATGCTACCAATTTTCTTAAGCATAGCGCCACCTTTACCGATGATGATCCCTTTCTGACTATCGCGCTCCACCATGATGGTTGCACGGATGTGAACCTTGTCTGTCTCTTCATCTCGTTTCATAGAATCCACAACTACTGCTACAGAATGCGGAATCTCTTCACGAGTTAGGTGCAAGACTTTCTCGCGAACCATTTCCGAAACCAAGAAACGTTCTGGATGGTCAGTGATTTGATCAGACGGGAAATATTGGAAACCTTCGTCCAGATTTTCACTCAAAATATCAACTAAACGTGAGACATTATTTCCCTGAAGGGCTGAGATAGGAACAATTTCCTTGAAGTCCATTTGATTACGGAAATCATCAATCTGAGACAAAAGCTGGTCTGGATGAACCTTATCAATCTTGTTCACCACCAGAATCACAGGGACCTTGGCAGCCTTTAGACGCTCGATAATCATATCGTCCCCTTTACCACGCGCCTCATCCGCAGGCACCATGAAAAGAACTGTATCCACTTCACGAAGGGTGCTGTAAGCAGACTCAACCATGAAATCTCCAAGAGCCGTTTTAGGCTTGTGAATCCCTGGCGTGTCGATAAAGACAATTTGCTCCTTATCGGTCGTGTAAATCCCCATGATTTTGTTGCGCGTTGTCTGCGCCTTATCACTCATGATGGCAATCTTTTGCCCCATAACGTGATTTAAAAAAGTTGACTTCCCAACATTGGGACGTCCTAAAATGGCTACAAAGCCTGATTTAAAAGTCATAATTTCCTCTTACTGTTTAAAATATTAAATCCCAGATTCGTGGGAGAAAAATCAATGCGCCTGTTAAGGCTGCGAAAAGAGAGACCACTAATACCGCGCCAGCTGCCATATCCTTGGCATTTTTAGCCAGCATGGAAAAGTGATAGTGACTGGCCAAATCCACCACATTTTCGATAGCAGAGTTGATAATCTCAAATGCTACTACCAAGAAAATGCTCAATAGGAGAAAGAGCCATTCAATTCGTGACACCTGAAAAACAAAACCTGCAAGGATGACTACAAGAGCCGTCACTGCATGTTTTCGCATATTGCGTTCTTCCTTGATGGCAGTAAAAATTCCTGTGAGGGCAAATTCTAAACTGGATATCAGGTCACGATTTTTCCATTTTCGTTTATTGTCTTGTGAGTCCATAGGCTGTCAAAATTTCTTCTTGTAAACCGAACATCTCCGCTTCTTCTTCCGGAGTATAGTGATCATAGCCATTGATATGTAAAAAGCCGTGTACTGCCAAGAAGCCCATCTCACGCTCAAAGCTGTGACCATATTCCTCAGCCTGCTCATGAGCCTTATCTATAGAGATGAACAGTTCCCCAATATAGGCATCAAACTCAGACATCATCTCTGCCAATTCTGGATTTTCAAGCAAGTCCTCTTCGTCAAAGGCAATTTCCGACTCTGGCTTATACTCAAGGCTAATGACATCTGTCGGACGGTCTGTGTCACGGTACTCCAGATTGAGTTCATGACTACGCTCGTTGGTCACAAAAGTGACTGCCATCTCCTTGTCTTCTTTGCCTAATTTTTGGGCTGCAAATTCCAAAATTTCTTGGGTTTGTTGCAACATTTCTTTTGAAACTTGACCAGTTTCATCTACCATTTCAATATACATGTGCTTCTCGTTTCTCTTTACTTGGCTTTATTATACCACATTTCCATGATTTTATTCTACCTTTTTGATATAATACTATGGAATACAATCACAAGGAGAGAACGATGTCATTTGACGGATTTTTTTTACACCACATGGTTGAGGAATTGCGAAGAGAGTTAGTGAACGGTCGCATTCAGAAAATCAATCAGCCTTTTGAACAAGAGTTGGTCTTGCAAATCCGCAGCAATCGCCAAAGCCATCGCCTGCTCCTTTCTGCCCATCCAGTTTTTGGTCGCATTCAGCTGACCCAAACAACTTTTGAAAATCCAGCCCAACCTTCCACCTTTATCATGGTTTTGAGAAAGTATTTGCAGGGGGCCCTGATTGAATCGATTGAGCAAGTGGAAAATGACCGTATTGTGGAAATCACGGTTTCCAATAAAAACGAGATTGGAGACCATATACAGGCTACCTTGATTATCGAAATCATGGGGAAACACAGTAATATTCTACTTGTTGATAAAAGTAGTCATAAAATCCTCGAAGTTATCAAACACGTCGGCTTTTCACAAAATAGCTACCGCACCTTGCTTCCTGGATCGACCTATATCGCTCCGCCAAGCACGGAATCTCTCAATCCTTTTACAATCAAGGACGAGAAACTCTTTGAAATCCTGCAAACACAGGAAACGACAGCTAAAAACCTTCAAAGCCTCTTTCAAGGTCTGGGACGCGATACGGCAAATGAATTGGAAAAGATTCTGGTTAGCGATAAACTGTCTACTTTCCGTAACTTTTTCAGTCAAGAAACCAAGCCATGCTTGACAGAGACTTCCTTCAGTCCAGTTCCTTTTGTCAATCAGGTGGGAGAGCCTTTTACCAGTCTTTCTAATTTGTTAGACACCTACTATAAGGACAAGGCTGAACGCGACCGCGTCAAACAGCAAGCCAGTGAACTCATTCGTCGTGTTGAAAATGAACTTCAAAAAAATCGCCATAAGCTGAAAAAACAAGAAAAAGAGTTACTGGCAACAGACAATGCGGAGGAATTTCGCCAAAAAGGGGAATTGCTGACAACCTTCCTCCACCAAGTGCCTAATGACCAAGACCAGGTTATCCTAGACAACTACTATACTAACCAACCTATCACAATTGCGCTTGATAAGGCCTTGACACCCAACCAGAATGCCCAACGCTATTTTAAACGTTACCAGAAACTCAAAGAAGCTGTCAAATACTTGACTGAGCTGATCGAAGAAACCAAGGCAACCATTCTCTATCTGGAAAGTGTCGAGACCGTCCTCAACCAAGCTGGACTAGAAGAAATCGCTGAAATCCGTGAAGAATTGATTCAAACAGGCTTCATTAGAAGACGCCAACGAGAGAAAATCCAGAAACGCAAAAAACCAGAACAGTATCTGGCCAGCGATGGCAAGACCATCATCTATGTCGGACGCAACAACCTGCAAAATGAGGAGCTTACCTTTAAAATGGCCCGTAAGGAGGAACTCTGGTTCCATGCCAAGGACATTCCTGGAAGCCACGTTGTCATCTCAGGAAATCTTGAGCCATCTGATGAAGTCAAGACAGACGCAGCAGAACTTGCAGCCTACTTCTCTCAAGGGCGCCTGTCAAATCTGGTGCAGGTGGATATGATTGAAGTCAAGAAACTCAACAAACCAACTGGTGGAAAACCCGGCTTTGTCACCTACACAGGACAAAAAACCCTCCGTGTCACACCAGACCCAGAAAAAATCGCATCCATGAAAAAATCCTGATTCGACTTGAAATCAGGATTTTTAGCTTATACTCTTCGAAAATCTCTTCAAACCACGTCAACGTCACCTTGCCGTACTCAAGTACAGCCTGCGGCTAGTTTCCTAGTTTGCTCTTTGATTTTCATTGAGTATTATACACAAATCATATCCAACAATAGGACTAATCTTTACCACCTAGCTTCTCATTGATTTTCATCATCACACTAGCAATTTTTTCGCCCCAATAAGGATCTGAGGCATATTCCACATTCATACCAGAAGCCTTATTTCCAAGGAAAGTTCTGCCCCTATCGATATAATTTTCCTTAATCCACTTTGTTGCACCTAAAATTCCCTTATCCACATCATCAAATGTCTTGGCAGAAAGGTAAGGGGTCGTATCATAGGCTGTAATGCCAAAGAAATTATTCTTATCTTTGGCAATATTACTTCTTCCCCAGTCACTTTCTAAAGCACTATGGGCAAGGAGATAGAGGGCATTGATATGGTAATGCTCTTCGGCTTCCTTAAAGGTAGCTCCCTTATTTTCTAAGAGGCTATTGTCAATATTTAACAGACTAAATACCTTATCCAAGTCTTCAGCACTATAGTTTGTTGCCTCTGTCAAATCTTTGAATAGGAAGGGATTTTCAAGCTTAAAACCATCAAAATGCAGGCCATCTGCCGAATAATATTTCTTGCCTACTTCCATATCAGAAAGATGAGAAGCTACTGGGATACTAGCATTCTGAGCCACATAGTGATAAAAACGGTGGCCATCACTTTCATAGTAAGGGATAAAATCCTTACTAGAATCTAGTGCTTGTAAATCTTCTGTTTTCATATAGCCTGACAAACCAGAAACAGTAATAGCCAGGCGCTTATCATCACTTTTTCTATCCTTGTCTAGCCAGACGACACTACCTTGCGATATATAGGACAGCTTTTCACCATCTGCATTATAAACATTTGCTGTGACAGGCACTACTTGATAGTAATCTGCATTTTCATTTGTAGTTTTTTCTCCAAGCCATTTACCATCGCTTCCAAACTGATAACTATCTACTGTCTCATTTTTCGCCATGTAGCCACCAGATTTGAAGTAGTACCAGGCTTGACTTTTAGAATCGTATAACCATTCTTTATCAGCCATTTTGCCATCAGATTTGAGGTAAAACCATGACTCTTTATCCCAAATCCATTCATTTGCTGCCATATAGCCACCAGATTTTAGATAATAATAGTGACCATTTTCGAAAATCCATTCTTTATCAGCATGATTTCCATTTTCTTTAATGTAAAACCAAGATTGGTATTGTTTGTCATATAGCCAACCTTGCTGTACTTTGGCTCCACTAGCATTCACATAAGCCTGGTCAATCCACTGACTTGTTAGCAAATAACCACCAGATTTGAAATAATAGTCCTTCCCCTTGATTTGGAGCCATTCTTTCTCTGCGTGCTCTCCATCTGCTTTGATATAAAACCAAGCATCGTATTGAGAATCATAGACCCAGTCTTCTATTACCTTGGCACCTGTTGCACCAACGTAGGAAGTTCCTACCCAAGCATTTCTTTTCATCTTTCCATTTTGGTCAAGATAATAGAAAGCTCCCTTGTCTTCTACCCATTCTGACTTGGCCATATAGCCACCAGATTTGAGGTAAAAATAATCATCACCTTGTTTCAGCCATTCATTTTCAGCATAGTTGGCATCTGCTTTTATATAAAACCAAGATTGATAATGAGCATCAAAAACCCACTCATTAGTTGCTTGACTGCCATCTGCTTTCAGATATTGTTTTCCTTGCCAAGTACCTTCGCTAGCCATTGCACTCTCTGGTCTAACTAAGAAAAATAGCAGGGCTAAAAAAATAAATCTCAATTTCTTCATTAACTTTCTTCCTCTGTTCTTATCCATTTCATTATATCAAAATTCTCTATAATCAACATTACAAACTGATAAAAAATCAAGAACAGATTGATTGCAGTTTACCTCAAAGACTCTTTTACTTCTTTGCGTAGATCTTCTAGACTGCTGATGCCATATTTATCCATGACTTTTGGTAAATTTTCGATAATATCAGGGCAGGCATAAGGATTGGTAAAGTTGGCTGTTCCAACTCCGATGGCAGATGCTCCAGCCAGATACATTTCTAGGGCAGCTTCAGCCGAATCCACTCCCCCCATTCCAATGATGGGCAGGTCTGTTGTTTGAGCTACTTGGCGGATGAGTTTGAGGGCTACTGGAAAGACTGCTGGACCAGACATGCCACCCGTTCCATTGGCCAAGATTGGTTTTCTGGTTTTGAGGTCAAAGCGCATTCCAACTAGAGTATTGATCATGGTCAAGCCACTTGCTCCTGCATCCTCTACTGCCTTTGCGACAGTAACGATATCGGTCACACTAGGGGTTAATTTGACATAAACTGGTACATCAGAGGCTTCCACAGCTGCTTTCACCACATCATAAGCTAAATCTGGATCTTGACCAATCAAGAGCCCATGATTACAGTGGTCTACGTTGGGGCAAGAAATATTAAGCTCAATAGCCTTCACATTAGCTGCCTTGGAAATACCACGAGAAACGGCCGCATACTCTTGTTTTGAAAAACCAGCTACATTGGCAATAATGGGAAGATTTGGATATTCTCTTTCCAGCCAAGGAAGTTTTTCAGCCAAAACAACCTCCAAACCAGGATTTTGCAGGCCGATTGCATTGAGCATACCAGCAGGTGTTTCTGCTACCCTTGGAGTTGGATTCCCAAAACGTGGTTCAAGGGTCGTCGCCTTGATCATAATAGATCCTAAAAGGTCTAAATCATAGTACTTGGCATACTCTTGGCCAAAACCAAAACAGCCTGATGCTGGAATGATGGGATTTTTCAAATCCAAACCAGGGAGAGAAACTTGTAAACGATTTCTAGTCATGATTTTCTCCTTACAATACAACTGTTCCAGTACGGAAAACAGGGCCATCTTCACAGACTCGTTGACTGACCGTCTCGCTTTCTGGCACTTTTAGGACACAGGCATAGCAAGCCCCCATCCCACAAGCCATACGAGATTCCAAAGATAGATAGGCTCTTGGATGGTCATAAAAGTTTTGATTGATATACTTCATCATTCCAGGTGCCCCACATGAGTAAACAGCATCAAATGGACTATCTAAATCCTTGATAACAACGGAAACATTTCCCTTAATACCATAAGAACCATCATCCGTCGTTACAAAAACCTGACCATATTGAGCCAATTCCATCTCTAAAATAACAGCATCCTTGTTGGCAAAACCGAGGACTGTCACTACTTTCACACCACGCGCATGCAATTCCTTGGCTACTTCAAGCAAGGGCGGAACACCAATCCCCCCACCAACAAGGAGAACCTGGCTCTGCTCATCTAAATCAGACAAGTCAAAACCATTTCCCTGAGGGCCCATCACATCAAGAGTATTTCCCTGACTTAAGGTTGAAAAAATGGCTGTCCCAGCCCCCTCAATCCGATAAATGAGATGACACCGCTTCTTAACCTTATCGATAGACGAAATTGAAATAGGACGACGCAAGAGATGGGCATCATCAGGTACACGTAGATGAAGAAATTGGCCTGCTCGCATGGCTTCAACCATTTCTCCTTCTAGGACTAATTCAAAGATTGCTGGCGCGATTTCCTCTTGTGCAACCACCTTCATGGTTTCCAAACGAATGGCACCCAAGCGTTTCTTACATGTGGGATTCATGACTTTTCCTCCTTAAATTTTAAGGGGACCAGATAAAGAAAAGACCTTGCGATTGCAAGGCCTCAGTTAAAATCGTACAAGACAAGAGAGCACACTCAAAAAGTCTCCTCTAGAAAATTGTACTATTCTTTTATCTGACACCTTGTGAGTCTCTCTGGACTCCCCTTAAAGGTTAAATTTTTACTAGTATACTCTTTCAGCTAAAAAAAGTCAAGTAGAAAACGAACATTCTACTTGACCTCACGAGATTATTTTTCACGAATGACTTCAACCTTGTAGCCATCAGGGTCTTTGACAAAGTAATAGTTTGGTGCAGTTCCTGGTAAGCCATTTGGTGCAGTAACTTCATAGCCTTTTGCACTGTGCTCTTGGTGAAGTTCCTCAAGATCAGGTGTACTTAGGGCGATATGGGCAAATCCATCTCCTACCACATAAGGGCCGTGATCGTAGTTATAAGTCAACTCCAACTCATAGTCGTCACCTTCAAGTCCTAAATAGACAATCGTGAATGCATGATCTGGAAAATCTCTGCGGCGCAATTCTTTAAAACCAAAAGCATCTTGATAAAATGCGATTGATTTTTCAAGATTTTCTACTCGCAAGCAAGTGTGTAGCATTTTTGAAGCCATATTTTTCTCCTTTATTTTCAAAAAGACTGGGACAATCCTGTTCCAGTCTTATCTGTTATTATTTACCAAGTTTTGCTTTAGCTGCATCTGCAAGAGCTGTGAAAGCTGCTGCATCGTTAACAGCCAAGTCAGCAAGCATTTTACGGTTAACTTCAATCTCAGCTAATTTCAAACCATGCATCAATTGTGAGTATGAAAGTCCGTTCATACGAGCTGCCGCATTGATACGAGTGATCCACAATTTGCGGAAGTCACGTTTTTTCTGACGACGGTCACGGTATGCATAGTAGTAAGAGTTCATTACTTGTTCTTTTGCAGTACGGAACAAGATGTGTTTAGCTCCATAGTAACCTTTTGCTAATTTAAGAATACGTTTACGACGTTTGCGTGATACAACGCCACCTTTAACACGTGCCATGTTTTATTTCCTCCAAATATTTCCTAGAATTGTTTACTTACAGTCAAGCTATTATTTCAAGCGAGTAAGCATTGCTTTGATACGTTTGTAATCTCCTGAATGCACCATAGATGCTTTACGAAGATGACGACGTTGTTTCTTAGTTTTTCCGTGGAAACGGTGAGAAGTGTAAGCACGGAAACGTTTAAGTCCACCAGAACCTGTACGTTTGAAACGTTTAGCTGATGCGCGGTGTGTTTTTTGTTTTGGCATGATTTTTTCTCCTTTATTTAACTTTCTGACAATTATTTTTTGTCAGTCGCTGGCGCCAATTGCATGAACATTTGACGTCCATCCATTTTAGCACGTTGTTCGATGATGGCAATATCTTGAGTTGCTTCAGCAAACTCGGCTAAAACTTTTGCACCAATCTCTTTATGGGTAATCATACGACCCTTAAAGCGAATAGATACCTTAACTTTATTTCCTTTTTCAAGGAATTTGCGTGCATTGCGAAGTTTTGTATCAAAGTCACCCTTGTCAATAGTTGGACTTAGACGAACTTCTTTCACAGTAACAACACTTTGTTTTTTACGTTGTTCTTTTTGCTTCTTCTGGTACTCAAATTTGAACTTACCGTAGTCCATAATTTTTGCAACAGGCGGTTTGGCTTGGGGTTGAATCAACACTAGGTCAACATTAGCGTTATCAGCCAAAGCTTGCGCTTCACTGAGTGGCTTGATGCCTAGCTGTTCTCCTTCAAGACCAATCAAGCGAACTTCACGTACACGAATCTCATCATTGATGAATAAGTCTTGCTTTGCTATGGTTTTCACCTCTTTTGTTTTATTAGAGAAAAACAATAGCGGACTCGTAAATATACAAGCCCGCACGTTATGATAGCGTTTCTTAGAAACTTTTCATCCGTAGGGCCAGGCAACTTAATGTCACAAGGCGAGAAGCTCTCACTTCTGCTTTTCTCAACTTTTATATGATACCAAGTTTTCTAGCCCTTGTCAAGATAAAAAGTTATTTTTTTGAAAAGTTTCTGCTCATTAACCAACCGTTTCGATTTTCCAACTATTCCACCCCTTAAAGCGTATAGCTCCTTGCTGGTCAGTTCGGTAAACTTTGCTATTGATCGTTTCCAGTCGGGTCAGGGTTTCCTGATGGGGGAGTTTCGTTCGATTGTTCTTTCCAACTGAGATGAGAGTCATCTCTGGTTTGAGCTGTTCTAGAAAGGCTGAACTTGATGATTTTTTAGAGCCATGTTGGCTAGCTTTCAAAACATCCACTTCTAGGTCAGGATATTGCTTCAGCAAGTCCTTCTCTCCTTTCTCCTCCAAATTTCCTGTGAAAAGAAAGTTTTTATCCAAGAGTTTTCCATACAAAACCAGGGAATCTTCATGATCTCCATCTCCAATTTTACTTGGAGATAGGACTTCTAACTGACTCCCAAAAATTGGCAAGTTCTCTCCTGCTGTTATACTTCTAACTTTTGTTTGGGTCGCTTGTAGTTCTGCAACAAATTCCTTCTGTTTCAAACTGCCTTTTGACACTAAAATTTCGCCTACATGAAAAGCCCTGGTCACCTCCAACAAATCTCCAACATGCTCCCTGTCTGTATTGGTCAAAATTAGCTGGTCAATCTTGGCCACTCCTCGACTTTTGAGATAGGGAATCAAGGTTCGTTGAGCATTGCTAGTCGTTACCTTTTCTTGCCAAGCCTCAATTTTCTTATTTGACTCTGCCTTGCCACCAACATCTATGAGAATGGTTTTCCCAGTTACATCCCGTAGGAAAATACTTTCTCCTTGCCCCACATCCAGCATGGTAATTTCATTTTCCAGTGGATGCCTGGTCAGAAAAAAGAGACCTGTAATCAATAAGCTCAATACCGTTAGCTTTTTAATATTTTTTCTCAAATCATATACTAAAGCCAAGGAAATTAACAACAAAATTAAAAGCCACGCATTAGGTTGTCCAAAGACAAGAGGTCTACTTGCCAGCTGCGATACCAAGCGAATAATCTCCTCCAACCACTCAAAGACAAAGTTCAGTTGAGTGACTGGATAGAGAAAGGAAAGGGCAAATAAGATAGACAAGAGCGGTAAGAAGACCAAGTCAAATAGAAAGGAAAAGACAAAGGTCAAAAGGATGGACCAAGGCTGAAATTCCGCAAAATAGAAGGATAAAATGGGTAATATACCCAAAGAAATGACTAGACTTTCTCTAGCAACAGCCTTGAGACCCTCTCCTTCTTTGCTGGTCATGGTCAAGATAAAAGCATAGGCACAGGACAAGACTCCTCCTGCTGTCAAGAAAAAGTTGGGCATGACAATAAAGAGGACAAGCACAGTCAGGGCAAAATTATCCAAGCCCTTAACCCCATGTTGAGCCAATAATTTTTGGAAAAGACTGCGAATGACCGATGCTGAAAATCCAGTTAGTCCCGCATAGATAAGGGAAAAAGGATAAGTCAGCTACTTCAACTTTTCTTGAGTCAAACCCAATCGCAAGAGAAGTTTCTTAAATCCATCCATGAAAAAGCCTACCTGCATACCCGACAAGGCAAAAAGATGGATAATTCCTAGACTGGAATAAAGCTCATTCATCTCCTCAAAGTCCGTATCCAAATGTCCCAGCAATAGCCCCGTCATATAATTGCGCATAGGGTCTGGAAAGTGCGTCTTGATACAAACTACAGCCTTTCGACGTAAACTAGACAGGTTTTCTCCTATATCCCAACTGCCAACCTTTTGAAGTGACTGGATTTTTTTGACATTGAGAGTCTGGTAAATTCCCTGAGTTTTCAGATAGGCTTGATAGTCAAAGCCACCAAAATTTCTCTGCCCTTCTGGCTCCGAAAGTTTTCCTTCAAGTTCTATCTCATGAAGATCTGTTAAGGTTTGAAATTTCTCTTTTTCATTCTCGGACTGGAGTTTATAATAGACTTGAAAAATGCGTCCATCAGACTTACCACGAAAGGATAGGCTATCACCATTGACCTTAATAGTGTCAGGCAAAATCCGTACCCTTTCAACAGAATCCGCTAGGTTTTGACTAGCATGACTCTGTTGCCAATTTTGAAAAACAAACCAGAATCCAAAAATTCCACAAAGCACTAGAACTCTACCAGCAGACTTCCACGGAAATTGGATAAAGAGACAGACTAGCAGAAAAACGAAGCCCAACAAAGCAAGATAGGATGCTGAGAAAATGGCGTAGTAAAGCCAGAGCAATAGAAAACTCAGATAGATTAGGGGAATTGGGAAATTCTTAATCCACTGTAACATAGTCTTTTAGCTTTTCTATGGTCTTGGCACCAATGCCAGAGACCTTCTTGAGTTCATCAACCGACTTAAATTTCCCATTTGCCTCACGATGGTCAATAATATCCTGAGCACGTTTACCACCCAATCCCTTGACCTGCTTGAGTTCTTCCAGACTTGCTTTATTGAGATTGACCTTCTTTTCCTTGCTCGTTGAAGAAGCTGTCCTAGAACCAGTCTGTTGACTAGTCGCTTCTTCTCCCTTGGTTGGAACGTAAACCAGAGCTTCATCACTAACTTTCTGAGCTAGATTGAGCGATTTGCCGTCTGCTTGCTCTGTCAAGCCACCTGCTTTCTGAACAGCATCATTGACCCGACTACCTACTGGCAAGTCGTAAATACCCGGCGATTTAACAGCACCCTTCACATCTACTGTGATCAAATCTTGTTCAACCGATTCGTCCTTCTCGATCTTGTTCACTTCCTTTTCGGTCGATGAATCCTTAGAAACAGCTGCGACTTCAGCCTGCAAATTCGTTTCTTTTACAGGTGTTTGTGGAACTGGTTTTAGTAGGAAAAATCCTCCTACAAGCAAGCCCAGACCAGTACAAATGACGATGATTTTATACTCTTTGATTTTCTCGATAATTGCTTCCATATTTTCTCCTCTCTTAGATTATTCGTAAGAGGAAGAAAAAACAGTTGAAAATTTCTTCTCAACTGCTTATTTATTTGCAAAATAGTCTTCCTTTGTCAAGACATAATGAACTCTTGTAACGATTCTGCCTTCTTCATGCTGGTCCATACAAGCATAAGCTTCTTCGTGGGAAAAACGCATTCCTGATTTCTCCATGACCTTTCCTGACGCGAGATTAGCCTTATCGTGAAGGGCGGTCAACTTGTTCATTCCAATCTTCTCAAAAGCCAGCTCAATCACGGCACGATTAGCTTCTGTCGTCAAACCTTGATTCCAATATTTTTTATTGATAATGTACCCAATAGCTGCCTTCTTAAGAACAGGATCAATCTTGTGCAAATCAATAGTTCCGATAAACTGACCATTGCTTTTTAGTTCTATTCCCCAGCGTCCCAAGGGATTGGCCAAGTAGAACTGAGCAATGTTATTCTTGGTTTCTTCCAAACTTTGATTTGTTGGAAAAGTGTAGCGCGTATTTTCTCTGTCTGAGGCATACTCAAACATAGCTTCCGCATCATCCAAGGTTACAGGTCTAAGCAATAAATGCTCTGTTTCTATAGACGGATACTGGGCAAGCTTTACAAAAATTGATTCCATACGTTTCCTCCACTTGAAAAGTTTCTAACTAAGATAAGGATATTGAATGAAACATTGTATTGAGATAACTTTAAGTACAAAAGAACTATCCTTCAGATAGAGGTTGAGGATCTAATTCTTCACTCTCTTCATTTTTAACCGGTACTGGTTCATAAGCTCGGATAATCTGAGCGACAACTGGATGGCGAACCACATCTTTAGCTGAAAAATGAACAAAGTCGATTTGGTGAATGTTCTTGAGCTTTTCTTGGGCATCAATCAAACCGGACTTGACGTTACGCGGAAGGTCAATCTGACTGATATCTCCATTGACAATCATCTTAGAATTAAAACCTAAACGAGTCAAGAACATCTTCATCTGCATGATGGTCGTATTTTGCGCCTCATCGAGAATAACAAAAGCATCATCCAAGGTCCGACCACGCATATAGGCAAGGGGAGCGATTTCGATAATTTCACGCTCCATGAGACGAGTTGTTTGGTCTTTCCCCAAAATCTGATACAAGGCATCATAAACAGGTCGAAGGTAAGGATCTACCTTTTCCTTAAGATCACCTGGAAGAAAACCTAGACTCTCTCCTGCTTCCACCGCTGGGCGTGTCAGAATAATTCGTTTGACTTGCCCACGTTTAAGGGCAGTAACGGCCAAAGTAACTGCAAGAAAGGTCTTCCCTGTCCCTGCGGGCCCAATTCCAAAGGTCACATCGTGCTGTTTGACACTGTCCACATAAAGCTTTTGACCCAGGGTTTTGACACGAATAGGCTTTCCTGTATTGTCCTTGATAATTTCTTCTTCGTAAAGGGCGACAAACTTGTCGATTTCATCGTTTTTGACCATGCTAATCGCAGTCACCACATCTGGCGTACCGACAGTCATCCCACGATTTACCAAGACCATGAGAGCTTGGATAACCTGACGAGCTTCCTCGCAAGCAGACTCTTCTCCCAAAACCTGGACAATCTCCGTACGGGCATGGATCACCACATCCAGCTCTTCTTCCATCAAACGAAGATGGCGTTCATTGGAACCAAAAAGATGAAACAGGTCATCTGGATGACTCAGTTGAATGTCTATTGAATGTTCCTTCAAATAAAGAACCTCTCTAATCCGTTTATTTCTTTTTATTATAGCAAAGGGATGGAGAAATTACTAGCCCAAACCCAATGAATAAATGCTAGTGTTCTAAGTATTCTTGCCAGATAGCGTCAAAGTCACCTAGGTTAAAAGAGAAACTGGCATGTTCCTCCAAAAAACGACTAACTTCATCAAAGTCATCTGTATGTTTTGGGAAGGCCGACTCTTCAAAAGCGAGGTCTGCTAAGATTGCTTTGGGAGTGTTGCTTTTCGGATTTCGCTCGGTCATGAGCCAAGTGTAAAATGATTTTCTCATATGTCACCCTAGATCAACTCTGTCCCAAACTGGTCTTGCTTGATTTTACCAGCCTTCATCAAGCCACCAAGTGCTTTCTTGAACTGACCTTTAGAAATGCCAAAGGTTGCCTTGATATCATCAGGAGATGACTTATCATTTAAGGTCATGAAACCGCCATTGCTTTCCAAGTAGGTCAAAATCATCTGAGCATCGTTTTCCAACATCTCAAAAGAACGTGGTTTGAGAGAAAGGTTCAAGGTTCGGTCCACTTCACGGAAACCAATGACACGCGCATCTAGAACTTGACCCAAACGTGGCTCTGCGTAACGTTCGCTAGGATGGATAAAGCCAAGCATGTTATTCTCTGGTAGGTAGACAAAGGTTCCTGACAGCTTGAGGCGGTATACAATGGCTGGCCAGTTTTGATTCTGCATGTTGTTGTAAGCAGGACGAGCCAGACGTTGGAAGTCTTCTTGATAGGCCAAGAGTCCCCAGATACGGTCTTTCTTGTCTACTTCAAGACGTATGTAGAGTTGGTCGCCCTTCTTAGGCCAGAGTTCCTTGAGCTCAGGGAGAATATCGAGTGACACAACGATTTCCTTGTCAGGAAGGCCTGTATCCACAAAGACACCCAAGTCTTTACGAACTTCTGTGACACGGCCCCAACCAAATTGATTCTGAGTAGCAGTCACTTCTAGAGTCGTCAAGCGGAGCTTTTGCTTCATATCTGTATAGACGAAACCTTTAACCGTATCCCCTACGGTATGCTGACCTTCTTCCTTGGCAAGCGCATAGGTTTGGCCATCCTTTTGTACAAAGTAAAAACGGTCATTTTCATCGATGATGAGTCCAACGATAAAACTTGCAAGATTTGTATTCATATTTCCTTCTTTCGAATAAAACTCAGCCAGCAATGCCAACTGAGTTTTTCTGTTTATTTTTAGACTTCCAAAAGTTCTTTTTCTTTGTTGGCAGTCATGTCATCGATGTGTTTGACAGCATCGTCTGTTACTTTCTGAATATCTTTTTCAAGAGTCTTCAATTCGTCTTCAGTGATTTCTTTTGCTTTTTCTTGTTTCTTAGCTTCGTCCATAGCATCACGACGGATATTGCGGACAGCCACCTTAGCATTTTCACCGACCTTTTTCACTTCTTTAGCAAGGTCACGACGAGTTTCTTCTGTAAGAGCAGGGATAACCAAGCGAATCACAGAACCATCGTTAGCTGGTGTGATACCTAGGTCTGAAGCATTCAAAGCACGTTCGATATCTTTCAATGAAGATTTGTCAAATGGTGTTACCAACAAAACACGCGCTTCTGGAATGGTAATTGAAGCGATTTGGTTAAGAGGAGTTTCTACTCCATAGTATTCTACATGTACACGGTCCAGCAAGCTTGCATTGGCACGACCGGCACGGATACCACCAAATTCACGAGCAAGTGATTGGTGAGACTGGGTCATTCTCTCTTTAGCTTTTTCAATAATTGCGTTAGCCATAATCTTTCTTATTCCTTTTCTTCGATATTATTTGAAACTGTTGTTCCGATATTTTCACCAAATACGACACGTTTGATGTTGCCTGGTTGGTTCATATTGAAGACAACCAAGTCAATGTCATTATCCATTGAGAGGGTTGAAGCTGTTGAGTCCATGATACGAAGACCTTTATTGATAACGTCACGGTGGGTCAATTCTTCAAACTTAACGGCTGTCTTGTCCTTCTTAGGATCGGCATTGTAAACACCGTCGACGCCATTTTTAGCCATAAGGATGGCATCCGCTTCGATTTCAGCTGCACGAAGAGCCGCTGTTGTATCTGTTGAGAAGTATGGTGAACCAATTCCGGCACCAAAGATAACAATACGGCCTTTTTCAAGGTGACGAAGGGCACGTCCACGGACATAAGGCTCTGCCACTTGTTGCATGGCAATGGCAGTTTGTACACGCGTATCAACCCCAACTTGTTGCAATGAATCTGCCATCACAAGAGCATTCATAACAGTCCCAAGCATTCCTGTGTAATCTGCCTGTACGCGGTCCATTCCTGCTTCTGCAGCAGGTTCTCCACGCCAGAGATTTCCTCCACCAATAACAAGGGCAATTTCGATACCTAAGCTATGAACTTCTTGAATCTCTTTTGCGATTGTTTGAACTGTTTGGATATCAATCCCTACACCACGTTCACCGGCAAGGGCTTCACCTGATAGCTTGATTAAAATACGTTTATACTTGGGATTCGCCATTTTCACTCTCCTTTTTTTATCTTACCTATTTTATCACAATTTCTAAGATTTTTATAGTATCATGAGCAATTCTTTCAAAAAAATTAGACCGTTAAAAATTCCTCTAAGTCGGCAAGGGCACGCTCTGCAATTTTTTCATAACGAGCCTTCTTATCACGAATACGCTCGCCTTCCAACTCTTTGATAATCCCAAAATTGACATTCATTGGTTGGAAATGTCTGCTATCTGCATGAGTGATGTAATGAGCTAGACTTCCAATCGCTGTTGTCTCTGGGAAAATAGCCTCGCTTTCTCCCTTGAAGAGACGAGCCGCGTTAATGCCAGCTACTAAACCAGATGCTGCTGATTCAACATAGCCTTCCACACCCGTCATCTGACCAGCAAAGAAGAGATTGGACTGTTTCTTAGAACGATAGGTTTGCTCAAGAAGATTTGGTGAATCCATGTAAGAATTGCGGTGCATGACACCATAACGAACAAACTCCGCATTTTCAAGACCTGGAATCATTTGGAAGACACGCTTTTGTTCTCCCCATTTGAGGTGGGTCTGGAAACCAACGATATTGTAGAGGCTACCAGCCGCATTGTCCTGACGAAGCTGAACCACCGCATAAGGAGTCTTAAATTCTCCATCACGAGGTCCTGTGTAGTCGTCTGGGTACTCCAGACCGACTGGTTTCATAGGTCCATAAAGCATGGTTTTAATACCACGTTTGGCCATGACTTCGATAGGCATACAACCTTCAAAGTACTTTTCTTTTTCAAAGGAATTCAGCGGTGCTTCTTCCGCATTGACCAAGGCTTCATGGAAATTCATAAACTCTTGCTTGGTCATGGGAGCGTTGAGGTAGGCCGCCTCTCCCTTGTCATAACGAGACTTGAGATAGACCTTGCTCATATCGATGGTGTTGACATCGATAATAGGCGCTGCCGCATCGTAGAAATAGAATCCATCGCCGTCATTAAGGGCATGAATCTTCTCAGCCAGGGCATCGCTAGTCAAAGGACCAGTAGCGACCACAGTAATAACGTCCGTTGGCAATTCTGTAATTTCATCGCGAACCACTTCAATCAAGGGGTGGTTGGCCACTTTTTCGGTCACCATTTGAGAGAAACCATCACGGTCTACCGCAAGGGCACCGCCTGCGGGAACACGTGTAGCTTCAGCAGATTCCAAGATAACAGAACCCAAGCGACGCATTTCTTCCTTGAGAAGCCCAACAGCATTAGTCAAAGCATCCCCACGTAGGGAATTGGAACAAACTAACTCAGCAAAATTGTCTGTTTTATGCTGAGGAGTTGACTTGACACCACGCATTTCATAGAGTTTAACTGGAATACCACGCTCTGCGATTTGGTAGGCTGCTTCAGAACCTGCCAAACCAGCACCGATAACATTGATATAAGATTGAGACACGACACTAATACCTCTTTGGGAGTGTAAAGACAAGCTTCACATTGAAAAAGCCAACCGAACTTACTCGCTTTCGAGTTGCTTAGCTCAGGCGGAAAAGTCCACAGAACTTACTTCGCTTTCAAGTTTCTTGGCTCAGGCGGAAAAAGTCCACAGGACTTCCCTCGCTTTCGAGTTTCTTGGCTCAGGCGGAAAAAGTCCACAGGACTTTTTCACTCCCACAAATCTTTCTATTTTTTTCTTCTACTAGTATAACAAAAAAAGGGAAGAAGGCAAACTTCCCTGTTTAGTCATTTTCTTCCCATTCGTGGTAGGCAGCGTAGAGCTGGCTTTTATTCCACTGGTATATCTTAGCTACTTCCTTGATAGCTTGATTTTTCTTCATGCCTTGCTGGATGCGGGATTGGATTTCTAAGAACAAGTCTTCCTCGTCTTTTTCCTCCACATCTTGGCTGGCACCTTCAACGATGAGAAGGCATTCGCCCTTGAGTGGATTTTCAGCGATGCTTTCTAGCAATTCAGAGATCTTTCCTCGTTGGTATTCTTCATAGATTTTGGTCAATTCCCTGACCAAGACGACCGAGCGGTCACCGTAGACTTCTAGCATATTTTCCAATGTATCTGCCACACGATGAGGCGATTCATAGAAAATTTGAGTTTCTGGATAGTCTTTTTTCGAGTCGAAAAATTGCTTTTGCTGACCTGATTTTCTTGGTAAAAAACCATAAAAGATATGTGGCTGTGGTGCTAAACCACTGGCAATCAAGGCCGAAATCCCTGCAGAGGCTCCTGGAACTGTGACAACAGCAATTTCTTCCTCAATAGCTGCCTTGACCAAATCATGACCAGGGTCCGAGATACTAGGCAGACCCGCATCGGATACCTGAGCAATACTTTGTCCTGATTTCAAAAAATCAATCAAATCAGGAATTTTTTCCTTGGCATTGTGCTCATGAAAACTGATCTGCTTTGTCTGAATGTCAAAATGCTTGAGCAAAAGGCCAGTATTGCGCGTGTCCTCAGCAGCAATCCAGTCCACTTCTTTCAGGGTTTGGATAGCACGAAAGGTCATATCATCTAGATTGCCAATCGGCGTTGCCACTAGATACAGCTTGCCATAGGGAGACTGCCCCTTAAAACTTTTTTGAATCTGCATGCCTACTCCCTGTATAATAACTCATCACAGAACATACATTCCTCGTCCTGCTCCCTACGTTGCCCATAAAAATCATTACATACGTGAAAACCATCTTTATAAATCCGACGAACACTCTCACGAACATGCTTGGCCTTAACTGGAGTATCTGCCTCCACCTCACCCAAACGTTCTCGCAATTTCGAATTTTCCAAGCGTAGAGCTGTATTTTCCTCGACCAGGCTCTTGAGATTTTTCTTGATGGCTTCAACGTCAGCCAAGGTCACCAATAGTTGCTGGGAAAAATCATCCAGTGCATCAAATAATTCTTTTTTATCCATAAACCAGCCCTTTCCTTTCTATAATATTCATTCTTTAAGTTTAAATTTCTTTTAACACCAGATATTCCATGGCATTTTGAAAACTAACATTGGCTTGCCACATTTTTCTAGTTTCTAACAAATCTTGTAGAATCATCCGTACTCTTGCTTGCAGAAGGTCCTGCCCACAGAGGACTTCGAGAATCCGTAAAACCTGATCTTGTTTTTCTTTGTCATCTGCCAAGTTGGCTAATTTAGCAACCTGCAGATAACTTTCTTTTTTCTTGACTAATAACCAGGTCAGCAGGCGTTCACTTTCATCGACTAAGGTCCAAAAACTTGCCTGATTGGCCAACTTTTCTGCTTCAGCTCGCGATTGACTAAACTGAGCTAAAAGAGTTGCTTTTTTCTTAACCAGCCCCATTTGTTCTAAGAATAATATGAGTTTTTCTTCTTGCTTTTTAAAATGGAAAATCTGGGTCCGACTTCTGATGGTCGGTAAAATCTTTTCCTCATCACTAGTCAAGAAGAAAATATAAACCTCACTCTGGGGTTCTTCGATAACCTTGAGCAGAGAATTAGCTGCGTTGGGATGCATTTTATCCGCTTGCTCGATAATAAAAACCTGTTGTTGGCTTTCAATCCCTGCTTGCGAAAACTGACCCACCAATTCTCGAATGCGTTCTGTCTTGATGACCTGATTAACTGGTTTAATCAAGGTAACATCTGGAAACTCTTCCTGTTCAATCAGCTTGCAATTTCGGCATTTATCACACGGCAAAACACCTACCTTATCCGTACAAAAGAGGCTCTTAGCTAAAAATTGAGCCATTTCTAAGCTTCCAAAGAAACCTGAAAAGAGGTAGGCGTGATTGAGCTGGTCTTGTTCTAGGATACGAATAAAGCGGTCAAATTGGTCTGGTTGCCAAGCCTTTAGTTGATCTTGTTTCATTTAGCCAAGCCCATTCTGTTAAATAAGACAGCCTTGGTAGCTTCCACAACCTGCTCCAATGGAAGACTGGCATCAATCTTGACAATGCGATTTCCTTCTTTATCCAGAAGAGAAAGGTAGCCTTGACGGACTTTTTTATGCAAGTCCAACCCTTCCAAGTCCAAACGATTGACCTCGCGGTCACTATTAGCAGCAATACGAGCCAGCCCTTCTTCCACCTCGATGTCAAAATAGAGTGTCAAATCAGGTTTAAGGCCATCTGTCGCAAACTGATTGAGCCAATCAATGGCGTCAATATCCAAGCCACGACCAAATCCCTGATAGGCAACGGAACTATCGATGAAGCGGTCCATAATGACCAACTTACCAGCTTCAAGTGCTGGAAGAACTTTTTCCACCAAGTGCTGCCTGCGACTAGCGATATAGAGCAAAAGCTCTGTTTTAGCATCCATCTGAGTATGACTTGGATCCAGAATCACTTCCCGAATCTTCTCTCCTATCAAGACTCCGCCAGGTTCACGGGTCGTCAGCACCTCTACCCCTTTTTCCTCTAAAATTGGTAGCAGAGCCTCTAAAACACTGGTCTTACCTGCTCCCTCTGGTCCCTCAAGAGAGACTAAAAATCCTTTTGACATGTCTAACTCATTTCTTTTTTACTACTTCTATTTTATCAAAAAAATAGACATTGTGAAAATCTTTTTGGACACTGATTTTAAGGAAGTATAAAAGAGGTAGATTTCTCCACCTCTTATTTACCTAGTTTTTTAGTTCGTTTGTAGGCTTTTTTGACTGCCTCCATAACGGTTCCTCTAAAGGCATGTGCTTCTAAACTAGCTACACCAGCAATAGTAGACCCCCCTGGACTACAAACCTTGTCTTTCAATACTCCTGGATGTTCTTGAGTATCTAGAACCAATTGACCTGCTCCAATAACTGTTTGAGCTGCCATTTGTAGAGCAGTTTCTCGTGGCAATCCTGTCTGAACACCTGCATCCGCCAAAGCTTCAATGAAAAGATAGACAAAGGCTGGTCCACAACCTGCAAGACCCGTTGCAGCATCGATTAACCCTTCACTGATTTCAAACAATAAACCAGCATGTTGTAAAAGTTGACAAAAGACTTCCTTATCATCTACTTGGCAGTTAGCTGACAAGGCATAACTAATGACTCCTTGACCGATAGAAACTGGAGTGTTGGGCATCATGCGAATTAAACGGTGCTGACTTGGAACAAGACTAGCTAGTTTTTCCAGCTTTATACCCGCTGCCATGGAAATTAAGAGCAGACTCTCACGTTTTTCAAGAATATCTTGATATTCTGCAAGTAAAGTAGATATCTGTGCTGGCTTGACAGCTAGAAAAATCACATCTGCTTCTGCAAAGATTTCTTCATTGCTAGAAGCTTGGCCTCCATAACTAGCGATAAAAGTATCAACCTTATCGTGACTTAGATTAGAAAGAAGAATCGTGTCAGTGTTTCTAGCTTGCCAAACAACCTTGGCCAAACTAGCACCCATATTCCCCAAACCGATAAATCCAATCTTCATTTTTTACTCCCTTATCTGTCCATCACCAGCAACTACATACTTGTAACTGGTTAATTCTTTTAAGCCCATTGGCCCACGCGCATGCAATTTCTGAGTAGAAATCCCCATTTCACAACCAAGACCAAATTGACCTCCATCTGTAAAACGCGTTGAGGCATTGACATAGACTGCTGCAGAGTCCACTTGATCTGTAAAGTAAGCTGCAGCTTCAGCATTTTCCGTTACAATGGCATCCGAATGATGGGTACTGTGGGCTTCAATATGTGCAACTGCTTCTTCTAGACTGCTCACAACCTTAACAGCTAGGACATAGTCTAAAAACTCAGTATCAAAGTCTTGAGCCCCAGCTGCTTGGCCAGATACAAACTGACTAGCCTTCTCATCCAAACGGAATTGAATCGGTTCAAGTCCAGCTTCTTTTCGATCTGCAACCAGCACTTGCTCCAAGCGAGGAAGGAAGCTTGCTGCCTTAGCTTCATGAACTAGCAAAACCTCCATAGCATTACATACAGAAGGACGACTGGTTTTAGCATTGTTGATGATTGATAGAGCCTTGTCTTCGTCTGCATCCTTATCGACATAAACATGAACAATTCCAGTTCCTGTCTCGATAACTGGTACAATCGCATTCTCAACCACTGCATTGATCAAACCAGCCCCCCCACGAGGAATAAGAAGGTCTAGATAACCCTTAGCCTTCATCATGGCAAAGCTACTTTCTCGGCTGGTATCTTCCACCAGTTGAATCACATCTGGATGGATAGTAGTTGATTCCAAGCCTTTCTTTAACGCCTTAACAATAGCATGAGCAGTTTGATAGGCATCCTTCCCACTACGAAGAACGACCGCATTTCCACTCTTGAGTGCTAAAGCTGCTGCATCAGAAGTCACATTTGGACGACTCTCATAGATAATTCCGATAACTCCCATAGCGACACGTTTCTTGGTAATAACCAAGCCATTTTCAAGAGGATTGGTTTCTAAAATTTCACCGATTGGATCTGGTAAAGCGACCACTTCACGAATTCCACTTGCCATGGCCTCGATACGTCCTGCATCTAAATAAAGACGATCCAACATCACATCTGAGATTTTCCCCTTGGCCGCTTCCATATCGAGGGCATTAGCCGCTAAAATTTCCTCAGTAGCAGCCACTAAGTGATCAGCCATTGCTAGCAAGGCTTGGTTTTTCACGTCTTCACTAGCTGTGTTGATAGACTTCTTAACAGCCTGTACCTGTTCAAATTGTTCTTGTGTACTTACCATAGTTTACCTCTAAAATTCTGTAAAGAGTAGTTGGATTTCAGGCGTAATGGAAATCCAGTCATCACGGTGAATCAAGACACCCTTAGCTTTTTGAGAACGCAACATATCCTCCAAAGCAGATGCTCCAAATTGCACGCGTCCTTTTCCAAGTGATTTTCCACTTTCCTTGTCAAATACTGTCACGATATCACCGTAAGAAAAGGCTCCTTCTGCTTCAACAATACCAGATAAGAGAAGACTCTTGCCATGTTGAGAGAGAGCTTCTGCAGCCCCTCTATCAACCCAAATAGAACCCTGACTTTTGGCATAAAAAGCTAGCCATTGTTTCTGGGTACGAAGTCCCTTCTTTTGCGCAACAAAGTAGGAACCATCCTTGGTCTCCTCAGCTGCTTCAATCATGGCATCTTCCTTCAAGGATGAGCAGATATAAACTGGAACTCCTGATTCTGTTGCGATAGTCGCAGCCTTAATTTTGGTTAACATGCCCCCAGTTCCGTTTGAAGAACCTGCTCCGCCAGCCATATCGATAATCTCACGATTAATGGTCTCGATTTTCTCCAAGCGTTTGGCTCTTGGGTCTGAATTAGGATTTCCAGTATAAAGACCGTCCACATCTGTCAATAGAACCAAAAGGTCTGCTTGTACCATGGCCGCTACCTGGGCACTTAAAGTGTCATTGTCCCCAACCTTGAGCTCATCAATAACAACACTATCATTCTCATTGATGATAGGAATCGCCCCACGGCTAAGTAGAACTGACAAAGCCTGATGGGCATTTTTATAACGACGCTTATCCACAAAGTCGTCCTGGGTCAGCAAAATTTGTGCAGAAACGATTTGACGCAAGAGAAGATTGGTTGTGTATTCTTCCAACAAAAGCCCTTGTCCTACCGCTGCTGAAGCCTGTTTATCAGCAATCTTAGTCGGACGTTTCTTAAATCCTAAGGCTCCAAAACCAGCAGCAATGGCACCTGACGACACCAAAATCAATTCATGACCAGCCTCGTGCAACATCGCTAACTGCTGGGTAATAGCCTTTACCTTACTACGTGATAAACTTCCATCCTCATTCGTCAGAGAAGAAGTCCCCACCTTAAAGACAATCCGTTTGTATTTCATAGTCTCACTCCGATTCTTCGTATCTATCCATTATAACATGAATGACAGAAAATAGAAAAGAGTTGATAGGAAAAAGAAGGCCCTAAAACCTTCTTTTTTACTACTGTTCTGATTCCGATTTGTTTGCACTCGTTTCAGAGTTTTGCGAAATTACTGAAGTCAAATCCTGACTAGTCGAAGAACTTGTAACACTTTCGTGTTGACTCGTTTCTTTATTTTCAAGATCTTTTTTCACTACTTCATTCGATTCTTTTGTCTCTGAATGACTTGTAACTTTAGTTGTAGCGGATTTCTCTACAGGAACATCCATTAACCAGGCACCACTTGAATCAACAGTATAGCCTTCTGGTGTCTTGCCATTTACAAGTAATTGACCATTGTCTTTCAAGAAGTACCATTTATCCTTGTCCTTGATCCAACCCGCGGCTCGTGAACCATCTTCCTTGTAGAAATACCAATCATTTGCCTTTTTAAGCCAGCCTTGCTTCATAGCTCCTGAATCTTCTAGGTAGTAATGATGACCAGCAATTTCTATCTCACCTGTCTTCATGATACCAGTAGAATCCATATAGTACCAAGTTTCTTTATCTTTTACCCAACCCGTTTTCATTTCCCCTGATGGAGCAAAGTAATACCATTGACCCTTATATTGAAGCCAACCTGTTTGCAGCGAACCATCCTTGGATAAATAATAATTCTGACCTCCAGTATTTATCCAACCAATTTCCATCTGGCTTTCTTTGTTGAAATAATACCAGCTTCCATCGATTTTCTTCCAATTTTTTGCAGCAACACCAGAGTCTGTCAAATAAAACCAACGATTGTTCCACTTTTTCCATTGATTCTGTAACAAGATACCCGTTTGGTTGAAGTAATACCATTCACCCTTGATTTCATTCCAACCAACTGCATACTCTCCTGTAGAATCAGGTGCTTGATACCACCAATTCCCATATGCACTCTTATGCCAACCAGCTTGAAAACTTGGAATATGCTTGTAGGAGGTTGAAATATTGACAAATCCGTCTTGTCGAATATCAAAAACTGTCGCATCATAGTCTTTGCTGGCTGCGTTAATTCTCTCAATTCCAAGTTCTTTAAGCCAATTGACATACTCACTATCAACACCATTTTTCCAAGGTAGACTATCCGAAGTTTGAACAATCAAACTCGGACTCAAATTTTTAATAAAATTCTTTGTGTTTGATTTGTTGGTATCATGGTGATGGTTAAACTTCATCAAATCAACTTTTCCAATGAGAGGACCATACTTGTCTTCTGCTCCATGAACATTATCTAAGTCGCCCCCAAGGTAAATTTTCTTGCCATTGACTTTCACTACACTAATCAAGGAATTGGAATTGTCATCCCAAATTTTCTGTAATTCACCTGACGAATCGGTTTCATTCTCGTAGTTATAGAGTTGAATATCCATGTCTCCAAACTGAAAATGAGCATCTCCTTGTGAGATGTTTTGAATAACTGAAACACCTTTTTCTGCAGCAGTCTGTAAAACCTTATCATAACCGTACAGATTATCCCATAAACGTTCAGAATTAGTAATACGATTATCACTATATTTTTTAAGATAGACTCGGTCAACTGGATAGGTAGACAGTAATTCATCAACATTTCCAATATGGTCACTGTGGGTATGGGTTACCAAAATAAAATCAAGTTTTTGAACACCCAATTCCTTCAAACGACGAAAGACACGGTCTGTTAGAACATGCTTATAAGACGTTTCAATTCCTTCTCTCCATGGATAACGAGAATCACTTCCATCAGGAAAATCATAATCTTCTCCTGTATCCACCATGGCAAAATGCCCATTGCTTTCAAGAATAATCGCATCACTGCCACCTTCTTGAACATTGATAAAGTGAATTTTATTTCCTGAACTTTCTTGAGCTTGAACATTTCCATACCATGACAAAGCTAAAAAAGCGCCTGCAAGTGCTAAACTAGTTAATTTCTTTTTCATTCTTACTTTCTCAATCTCTCCAATGTTTCCTTAAAAATCTCTGGGATATCTGCTGTAAATTCCATGGTCTCACCTGTTCTCGGATGAGTAAAACCTAAAGTCTTAGCATGAAGAAATTGTCCATGCCCCTTAAGTGTCTTGCGAGGACCATAGACTTCATCACCAGCGACTGGATGTCCGATGTAAGCCATATGAACACGGATTTGATGAGTGCGGCCTGTTTCCAGCTGCAGCTCCACTAAGCTATAATCACCAAAACGTTCCAAGACGTGAAAACGCGTCACTGCAGGCTTCCCTTTCGCAGTCACAGCCTGTTTCTTACGGTCTTTTTCACTACGACCAATCGGTGCTTCAATCACACCACGATCATTTGGTAGATTTCCATGAACAATCGCCCAATATTTACGTAAAGACTTTTTATCCTTGAGTTCTTGGGCAAGTGCTAGATGCGCCTCATCGTTTTTAGCAATCATGAGAAGGCCTGATGTATCCTTATCAATACGATGAACAATTCCTGGACGCAGAACCCCATTGATACCCGACAAGTCCTTAATATGATACATAAGGGCATTTACCAGAGTTCCACTAGTATGACCAGCACTCGGATGCACCACCATCCCCTGAGGTTTGTTAACAACGGCCACATCCTCATCTTGGTAGATGATGTCTAGCGGAAGATTCTCAGCCACATACTCTAAGACCTCTGGTTCTGGCATATGATAGGTGACAACATCGCCCTCTTGAACTGTGTATTTAGCTTTCTTGACTTGACCATTGACCAAGACCTGCCCTGATTTGATTTGTTCATTCGCGAGACTGCGTGATAATTCTGTCAAATCCGACAAAGCCTTATCTAGACGCAGGCCACCAGTTTCAATTTTAATTTCCATTTATTTCCTCTTTTAGCATTGCAATCAATAAAATAATCACTCCAACTGTCAGATAGCTATCTGCTACATTGAAAATTGCAAAATTGATAAAGTCAAGGTGGAACATATCCACAACAAAGCCCTGACTGATCCTGTCAATAAAGTTTCCAAGACCACCTGCGATAATCAAGGTCAAACCCAAGACCATCCAGAGTGAGTCCTCCATGTGTTTATGTAGATACCAAATGGCACCCACCATGACTACCAATGTAATGATAGCAAAGAACCACTGCTGGTCTTGTAGCATCGAAAAGGCAGCCCCTCTATTTTGCAGGTAAGTCAAGCTAACGAAATTGGGAATCCAAGAACGAACTTCACCCAGTGGAATTTGCTGGACGATATAGGATTTGACCAACTGATCCAGCCCAATCAAAAGCAGTACAATGACTGCCACTATTCCTCTTTTTTTCATGATTTCCTCTTTTGATCAAAATATTCTTGCATGACTTCTACGAAGAGAGTCCCAGCTTGACTCAGCTCCACTTCTTCACGTTTAACATAGACCATGCGATTATCTAGGTTATCCTTGAGACGAATAACTGTGATGCCATTAACACTGTCACTATCTAAAAATCCAGAACCTGTTGCATAAGCGTCCGTCCGCTCCAAAATACCATTCAAGGTAGCACGGTCTGTCACATTGAACATCTGTGAACTCGCACTGGTATCGACAAAGTTCTCTGAATAATAAAGGTACTCGTCTTTCTCTTGAGTGAAACGAACCGTTGGTAGATCCGCTAAATCCTCCATGACCAATTCATCTTTCTGAGCCAAAGGATGCCCTTCACGGAGATAAATGTGGGTATGGAAAGGAATCAATTCAATGACTTCCAGGCCTAGCTTTTCAACCCGCTGCATAATCCCCTTTTTATTTTGATTGTTAAGGTAGATAATCCCAATCTCACTGTGACCTTGTGCTACTTCATCTAAGATTTGAACAGTAGTTGATTCAAAAATACGGAAGTTCTTATAGTCAGGATAGCGCTCTGAAAAAGCCGTAATGGTTGGTGGCAAGAAGTCATAGTGCTGACTGGCAATGGAAAATTCATCCTTTTCTTCCTCAGGATTGGCATACTGATTTTGAAAAATATCAAATCCTTTAACCAATTCTTGAGCTTTTTCATAAAATTCCATACCACGACGAGTCAAGAAAGTCCCTGAGCTAGTCCGACGGAAAATCTTAAAACCCAACTCTTTTTCCAAATCACGAACAGAAATAGACAGACTCGGCTGACTAACATACATCTTTTCAGCAGCTTCACGGAAAGTACCACTATTGGCAATGGCAACAACATAGCGTAATTGTTGAATGTTCATCTTCTACCCCCAACTTCTTTATCTTTTCATTATACCATATTTTAGAAGTTTTCCAAAAAGGAAAAAAGTCTGGAAATTGTCAAGTCTCAATGAAGATTCTAACATTCCAATACAAGAATTAGAATAATGTCTTTTTCAGTCCTTATCTGATTTCAAGCAAATAAAAACAGCAAATCTTTTTGATCTACCGTTTAAAACATAATGCAAATACAATTCCCATAATATGGGTAGCAAAATGGGTACCAAAACAAAAAACAGGCTCTCCGAAAATTCGGAAAGCCTAATTTTATGCTACTTCTAGCTTCCTCGCCTTTACAGTTCAAGGCGCGGGATAAAAAGGGTCACTGGACCTTTTTATTTAGCGATTGGGTAAACAGAAACTTGTTTTTTATCGCGTCCTTTACGTTCAAAGCGTACTACGCCTTCAACTTTAGCGAATAAAGTATCGTCTCCACCACGTCCAACGTTTACACCTGGGTAGATGTGTGTACCACGTTGACGGTAAAGGATTGATCCACCTGTTACAGTTTGTCCGTCAGCTGCTTTAGCTCCAAGACGTTTTGCTTGTGAATCACGTCCGTTTGATGTAGAACCTCCACCTTTTTTGTGGGCGAAAAGTTGCAAGTTGTTAAGAGTCATTTTTAACATAATGTTTTCCTCCGTGTTAGTTTTCTGTGATAACTCTGGTTTGGACGAACTCAGAAGAGTTCTCCGATAAGTTTGCCATACCTAAGAAAAATGATTCAAAGAATAACTGGGTCATTTCTCTCTGGTGTGAAGGAAGATCTTTTGGAATTTCAACCATCAGATAGCCACCTTCATCTTCGTTTAATTCTAGGATTGGTTCATAGCCTGCAAATTTCTCAATAGAATTGATAAAGTTAATGGCAAGCGTAGAAACCGATGCACACACGACATCTAAGCCGTATTCGCCACTCTCGGCGTGTCCAGTAATTTCCGCACTCCTCAGCTCGCCATCTTCGGCTCTCTCAAAGACTGCTTGTATCATGTGTTCTCCTTAAAATTAAGCGTTGATTGCGTTGATGACAACTTTTGTATATGGTTGACGGTGACCTTGTTTACGGTGGCTACCTTTTTTAGGTTTGTACTTGTAAGTAACAACTTTCTTTTGTTTTCCTTGTTTTTCAACAGTTCCAACTACAGTAGCTCCAGCAACAAGTGGAGTTCCGACAACAGTGTTTTCACCACCAACAAGAACAACTTCGTTAAAAGTAACTTCTTGACCAGCTTCAACGTTCAATTTTTCAACGTAAACTGCTTGACCAACTTCAACTTTAACTTGTTTTCCGCCAGTTTTGATAATTGCGTATGTGCTCATTATGCACCTCCTATGATTTTTATGGGTTTCCCCGATTTTTTTGTGAAGACTCGCCTAGCATCGTGGGACGAACCACTTAAAAGAAGAGCTCTAAGTATAACAAAGAATAAACTAGGAATTGAGCCAAAGACATAACTTATGTTAGGCAAGGCGACAATGACGAAGTTTAAATTTGTTATACGACGAGCAACGATGTTCGTGCGGTTGCACAGGATCGTGCATAGTCAACTCTTCAAGTATAGCATATCTCCTATTTTCTTACAAGTAATAACACCTAAAATGAATCTTTTTCTTTTACTTTTTTCTGCCACGAGGCAAAAAGCATACTGAGATAAAAAATACTCATCATAATAGGAACACCAAGAATGGTCTTTTCATGATAGAAAATCGTCAAATAGGCTGAAAAGACAACGCCAAGGACAAAACTACTAAGCAGGCTAACAAATATGAACCCTTCACGCAAAAAAGGAGTGTGCTTGGTTCGGAAATAATCTCCAAAAGCCAGCATGGTCCGCTTGATATTTCCTGTCATAAAGGCATTATTATAAGCAATACCCGACACTTCTCCAAAAGCAGTTGTCACCAGTCCCATACAGAAGGACAAGGGTGGTACTAGATAGATATTATCCACAGTCTGAGGCACAAAACCAATAACTATTGATAAGATTGCCAAAGGAATCAGTGACAGAATCGGTTTTTTCACAATTCTCAATTTTTCCTTATAAACAGTTAATAAAAAGACACCCATCATAAAAGCTAACAAGGTGAGAACCTTGTCCCTAACATCTGAAACATTATTTTGGATTAATTCTACTGAAAGAAAGACAACATTCCCAGTTTGTCCAGCTACAAGAGTATTCCCTCTCACAATAAAAGTATAGGCATCTACATATCCTGCACAAAAAGTCAAAAAAAGCGCTAGCCTCTTAGACTGACGTGATATTTTTCTTATAGGTAATAACCTCATTTTCCCTCCCATTTCATTTACTCATCTCATTATTGTACCACTTTCTTTGGAAAAGACCTAGTAGCTTATTTGAAAATTTTTACCCTCTGTTGGATAGTCTCTGCCATCTATGTTATAATGAAAGAAGGATTTGAAATCGGAAAAGGAGTAACTATGCTTAAATTAGGTGTCATCGGAACAGGGGCTATCAGCCACCACTTCATAGAAGCAGCCCATTCCAGCGGAGAATACCAGTTGGTCGCAGTCTATTCTAGAAAACTAGAAACTGCAGCAACCTTTGCTTCTCACTATCAGGATATCCAACTCTTTGATCAAGTAGAGGACTTCTTCAAAAGCTCCTTTGATGTGGTCTATATTGCTAGCCCAAACTCCTTGCATTTTGCTCAGGCAAAAACTGCATTGTCTGCTGCTAAACACGTTATTCTTGAAAAGCCAGCTGTCACGCAGCCACAAGAATGGCTGGATTTGATTCAAACAGCTGAGAAAAATCACTGTTTTATATTCGAAGCAGCTCGTAATTATCATGAAAAAGCTTTCACTACTATCAAAAACTTTTTAGCAGACAAGCAAGTGTTAGGGGCAGATTTCAACTATGCCAAATATTCTTCCAAGATGCCGGACTTATTGGCTGGACAGACACCTAACGTCTTTTCAAACCATTTTGCTGGAGGAGCCCTTATGGATTTGGGGATTTATCCCCTCTACGCTGCCGTTCGTCTCTTTGGAAAAGCTAAGGATGCAACCTATCAGGCTCAACAGCTTGACAATAGCATTGACCTAAATGGTGACGGAATTCTCTTTTACCCTGACTTTCAAGTTCATATCAAGGCTGGGAAAAACATCACTTCCAATCTTCCTTGCGAGATTTATACAACAGATGGTACCTTGACCCTCAACACCATCGAACATGTCAGCTCAGCTATTTTTACCGATCACCAAGGCAATCAAATCCAACTCCCTATCCAACAGACTCCTCATACGATGACTGAGGAAGTCGCTGCATTTGCACACATAATCCAGCAACCAGATCTGAATCTCTACCAAACTTGGCTGGAAGATGCAAGTTCAGTTCATGAGCTACTATATACTATGCGCCAGACTGCTGGCATTAGATTTGAGGCAGAAAAATGAAAAACAAACTACCGACTGAATGGCAAGAACTGAGCGACCAACTTGGTTTCCAAGAATTTACCCCCATTCAAACCCAACTATTTGAGCCACTTCTTGCAGGAGAAAATCTCCTGGGAGTGAGCCCAACAGGAACTGGTAAGACCCTAGCTTACCTCCTTCCAAGTCTTCTCCGACTACAAAAGAAAAAAGCCCAGCAACTCTTGATTCTAGCACCAAATACAGAACTAGCTGGACAGATTTTTGATGTATGTAAAACATGGGCAGAAGTCATCGGTTTGACAGCCCAACTCTTCCTATCGGGTTCAAGTCAGAAACGCCAGATTGAACGCCTCAAAAAAGGACCAGAAATTCTGATTGGAACACCTGGTCGTATCTTTGAGTTGATTAAATTGAAAAAAATCAAGATGATGAATGTAGAAACCATCATCTTGGATGAATTTGACCAATTGCTAGATGAGTCTCAAATTCACTTTGTTGAGAAAATCACCCACTACGCACCTCGTGACCACCAACTCATCTACATGAGTGCGACGACCAAGTTTGACCAAGAAAAGATTTCGCCTAATACACGTACCATTGATCTCTCTGATCAAAAACTGGACAATATCCAGCATTTCTACATGCAGGTAGACCAACGTCACCGAGTGGATATGCTACGAAAACTGGCTCATGTAGAGGATTTCCGCGGACTAGTCTTCTTTAACAGCCTATCAGACCTTGGCAGTGCCGAGGAAAAGCTACAGTATCGTGATATATTGGCTGTCTCCCTCGCTAGCGATGTCAATGTTAAATTTAGAAAAGTCATCTTAGAAAAGTTTAAAGACAAGCAACTAACCCTACTTCTTGCAACAGACCTTCTGGCACGTGGAATTGATATCGATAGCCTCGAATGTGTTGTAAACTTTGATGTCCCTAGAGATATCGAGACCTACACTCACCGTGCTGGCCGTACAGGTCGCATGGGTAAAGAAGGCTATGTTATCACTCTCGTCACTCATCCAGAAGAAATCAAAAAACTCAAGAAGTTTGCAAGCGTACGTGAAATTGTCCTAAAAAATCAAGAACTCTATATCAAATAATCCCCATTGCTCTATGCACATCAAGTGTATGGAGCTTTTTCTGTAAGCAATTCTTTCATTTTAGTTCAATATCAGAAAAAAAGAACCTTGCAAAGCAAGATTCTTTTAATGTCTGACTTAAATAATTGTTCTTCTGGGAACTAAATCGAATTAAGCTTCGATTTCTGTAACCATACCTGAACCAACAGTACGTCCACCCTCACGGATAGAGAATGTAGTACCTTGTTCTACGGCGATTGGGTGGATCAACTCAACATCGATTGTCACGTTATCACCAGGCATTACCATTTCAGTACCTGCTGGAAGTTCGATTGAACCTGTAACGTCAGTAGTACGGAAGTAGAATTGTGGACGGTAGTTGTTGAAGAATGGAGTGTGACGTCCACCTTCTTCTTTAGTAAGGATATAAACTTCACCTTTGAATTTAGTGTGTGGGTTGATTGAACCTGGTTTAGCGATAACTTGTCCACGTTCGATTTCATCACGTTGAACACCACGAAGAAGGACACCTACGTTATCTCCAGCAAGACCTTCGTCAAGTTGTTTACGGAACATTTCAACACCAGTAACAACTGCTTTTTGAGTTTCTTCTTTGATACCAACGATTTCGATTTCGTCGTTGACTTTAACGATACCACGGTCGATACGTCCTGAAGCAACTGTACCACGTCCAGTGATTGAGAATACGTCTTCGACTGGAAGAAGCAATGGTTTGTCAGTGTCACGTTCTGGTTCTGGGATGTACTCATCAACTGTGTTCATCAATTCCATAACGATGTCTTCGTATTTAGAGTCACCTTCAAGAGCTTTAAGAGCTGAACCTTGGATAACTGGAAGATCGTCACCTGGGAAGTCGTATTCTGACAATAGGTCACGGATTTCCATTTCAACCAATTCAAGCAATTCTTCGTCGTCAACCAAGTCAACTTTGTTCATGAAGACGATAAGGTGTTTAACACCGACCTGACGTGAAAGAAGGATGTGCTCACGAGTTTGTGGCATTGGTCCGTCAGTTGAAGCTACTACAAGGATAGCTCCGTCCATTTGAGCGGCACCAGTGATCATGTTTTTAACGTAGTCCGCGTGTCCTGGAGCGTCGATGTGAGCGTAGTGACGTTTTTCAGTTTCGTACTCAACGTGCGCAGTGTTGATTGTGATACCGCGTTCGCGTTCTTCTGGAGCAGCATCGATAGACGCATAGTCTTTAGGTTGGTTAACTGATGAAGGCAAGCGACGTGCCAAAACAGTTGTGATAGCTGCAGTTAGGGTAGTTTTACCGTGGTCAACGTGTCCGATAGTACCAATGTTAACGTGTGGTTTACTACGATCGTATTTTTCTTTTGCCATTTGAGTAAAAGCCTCCAATAAAATATATTTTATAGATAGACAGTAGGCAATACAGTCTAACTTTCCTTACTATTTTATCAAATTTCAGCTAAATTGCAAGTGTTTTACAAAGTTTTTGTGAATTATTCTTAATCTCCTAATCTAAACGACACTTCTACTCCTATCACTTGCCTAAAGAAAAAGAAAAATCAGGAATTTCCTGACTTTTACTTGGATAATTCTCTTTCTCGTTCTTTCATTATTTTATGATTTTCATACAAGCGAGATAAGAACTTAGAAATTTCTTTTAAGATAGAATAAGTTGGTACAGCGACAATCATACCGATAACACCATAGATATTACTTGATAACAAAAGTAATACTAAAATCGTAATTGGATGAACCTTCATTACCCCACCAACGATTCGAGGGTAGAGGATATTTCCATCCACTTGTTGAATGATTAGCATGTAAACAACTGCAATTAGCATTCTATGAGGATCCGTAAAGACATTGGCAATGATCATCGGAATCAAGCCAATACTTGGTCCTACATAAGGAATGAGATTGGCCAATCCTGAAAAGATGGCAAAGACCAAAGCGTATTTCAAACCAATCACGCTATATCCGATAAAGGCCAAACAACCGATAATAATCGCATCAATTGCGACTCCACTGATATAGCGAGCAATTGTTGCATTCAAATTTTTTAAGAGGCCTGCAATATGCAACTTATCTCTCTTTAAAACAGTACGTTCAAGCATCGGTAAAAATTTGTGACCATCTAACAAAAAATAAACCAAGAACACAGGGGTCATGATAATAATCAAAACGGTACTAAAGAGAGCTGATATAACACTTCCGACACTATTGGTAACACTATTTAGGATATTTTGTAGAATATCTACATAGGACAGATTTAATTGTTGAATTGTCGCTTGAATATCTAAATTTTGAAAGGCTGGATATGTGGATAAATCCACAATCAAATCCTGTAAACGACTATAGATAGTCTGGCTAGTCGCAATCAAGCTGGTCAACTGATTGACCAAAATAGGTAAGAGATAGACTACCCCAATGACAAGCCCCCAGACCAAGGCACACAAGGTTAGTAGAATACCAATGATACGATTAATTTTGAAATACTTTTGTAAAAAATTTACAATAGGATTGGTCAAATAATATAAAAAACTACCTAGAAGAAAGGGAATCATTATGGTGTTTGCAACACTTACAAAAGGCGTTATAATCCCCCCCATCTGTCTCCATAAATAAAAGATGATGGTTAATAATAAAATCTCACTGGTCCAAAAAAATAATTTATTCTTACGAAACATGGGGTACCTCCATTCATCTATTTTACCACACTTTCAAAAAAGCTTCTTTCTTCTATCATGAAACTGGGAATATTTTTTTCTTTATGTTAGAATAAACTTACTATGAAAAAAATAATTTTAACTCTACTAAGCTTATCTGTGATTGGTTCAGTATCTACTGTTGCTGCTCAAGATTTTAATATTGCTGCTAAACATGCTATTGCTGTTGAGGCAAATACTGGTAAAATTCTCTATGAGAAAGATGCAACCCAACCTGTCGAAATTGCTTCCATCACAAAATTGATTACGGTTTATCTTGTCTATGAAGCCTTGGAAAACGGAAGTATTACACTATCTACCCCAGTAGATATTTCTGACTATCCTTACAAATTAACGACAAATTCCGAAGCCAGTAATGTTCCTATGGAAGCTCGTAATTATACCGTCGAACAACTACTTGAAGCAACACTAGTATCTAGTGCTAACAGTGCGGCTATTGCCCTAGCAGAGAAAATTGCTGGCTCAGAAAAAGATTTCGTCGATATGATGCGGGCAAAGCTCTTGGAATGGGGAATTCAAGATGCTACTGTTGTCAATACAACTGGTCTGAACAATGAGACTCTAGGGGATAACATTTACCCAGGCTCTAAAAAAGATGATGAAAACAAGCTCAGTGCTTATGATGTTGCTATCGTTGCTCGCAATCTCATCAAAAAGTACCCACAAGTCTTGGAAATCACCAAAAAACCGTCTTCTACTTTTGCTGGAATGACAATCACTTCGACTAACTATATGTTAGAAGGCATGCCCGCTCATCGCGGTGGTTTTGACGGACTTAAGACAGGAACAACAGACAAAGCTGGTGAATCTTTTGTTGGTACTACTGTCGAAAAAGGTATGAGAGTCATCACAGTCGTCTTAAATGCAGACCATCAGGACAATAATCCTTACGCTCGCTTCACAGCTACATCCTCACTAATGGATTATATCTCTTCTACATTCACGCTTCGTAAAATCGTTCAAAAAGGCGATGCCTACCAAGATAGCAAAGCCCCTGTACAAGATGGAAAAGAAGATACGGTCACTGCCGTTGCCAAAGATGATATCTCTCTAATTGAACGTGTTGGGAGTCAATCTTCCCAATCTATTCAATTCACACCTGATTCCAAAGCAATCCCAGCACCACTTGAAGCTGGAACAGTAGTTGGCCATTTGACTTACGAAGACAAGGACTTGATTGGTCAAGGTTACATTATCACAGAACGTCCTAGTTTCGAAATGGTAGCGGAAAAGAAAGTTGAAAAGGCCTTCTTCTTAAAGGTTTGGTGGAATCAATTTATCCGATTTATCAACGAGAAATTATAAAAAAATCGCGATTTAAACCGCGATTTTTTTGTTACAAGTTCATCTTCAAAGTTCTTGACTTTGAGTAGATCTAATACTCAATGAAAATCAAAGAGCAAACTAGGAAGCTAGCCGCAGGTTGCTCAAAGCACCGCTTTGAGGTTGCAGATAAAGCTGACGTGGTTTGAAGAGATTTTCGAAGAGTATAAAATTAATTTTTACCCAACTGACCCTTCCATTTCATAGCTAATCAAGCGGTTGAGCTCAACTGCATATTCCATTGGAAGTTCTTTAGTGAAGGGCTCCACAAATCCCATGACAATCATCTCGGTTGCCTCAGATTCTGACAAACCACGGCTCATAAGATAATAGAGTTGTTCTTCAGAAATCTTAGAAACCTTAGCTTCATGTTCCAAAGCAACTTGCGAGTTGTGAATTTCATTAAACGGAATGGTATCTGACGCTGACAAGTCATCCATGATAATGGTGTCACACTCGATGTGAGAGACAGATTTTTTAGAGTTCTTATTAAAGGTTACCTGTCCACGGTAGTCAACCTTTCCTCCGCCTTTAGCGATGGATTTGGACACGATAGATGAGCTTGTATGTGGAGCATTGTGGATCATCTTAGCACCCGTATCTTGGTGTTGCCCTGCATTAGCAAAGGCAATAGAAAGCATAGTACCACGCGCCCCTTCACCATCTAGGTAAACAGATGGGTATTTCATGGTTGTTTTGGCACCCAAGTTTCCATCAATCCATTCAACAGTGGCATCCTTTTGAGCCTTAGCACGCTTTGTTACCAAGTTATAGACGTTATCAGACCAGTTTTGGATAGTCGTATAACGCATATAAGCTCCGTCCAAGGCAAAGATTTCTACAATGGCTGCATGCAAGCTGTTACTTGAATATGTTGGCGCTGTACATCCTTCTACGTAGTGGACACTTGCACCCTCATCAACGATAATCAAGGTACGTTCAAACTGACCAGTATTTTCGTTGTTGATACGGAAGTAAGTTTGAAGTGGAATATCTACCTTGACCCCTTTTGGTACGTAGATAAAGGTTCCACCAGACCATACTGCTGAGTTGAGGGCAGCCAATTTGTTATCTGTTGGCGGTACCAACTTAGCAAAGTATTGTTTAAACAAGTCTGGGTATTCCTTGAGGGCAGAATCCGTATCTGTAAAGATAATCCCCAATTTCTGGAACTCTTCCTTCATGTTGTGGTAAACCACTTCTGACTCGTACTGGGCAGAGGCACCAGCTAGATAAGCACGCTCAGCTTCAGGAATCCCGATACGTTCAAAGGTTTCTTTAATCTTTTCAGGAACTTCATCCCATGAACGGGCTGGCTTATCAGATGGTTTTTGGTAGTAAATCAAGTCATCAAAGTCAATCTCTGACAAGTCTGCTCCCCAAGTTTGCATGGGCATTTTTTTGAAGGTTTCATAAGACTTCAAACGGAATTCTAACATCCACTCAGGTTCTCCCTTAGCAGCTGATAGTTCACGAATGACGTCTTCGTTCAATCCTTTTCCTGTCGATAGGACAGGCTCTACATCGTCATGGAAACCAAATTTATATTCACCAAGGTCAATTGGTTTTGGTTCTACTCTTTCTTCAGCCATAATATCCTTTCTTTCATTCTTCATTTCTACTGATTCATAAGACAAAAGAAACTTGTCTTACTAATTTTCTTGATTTTCAATTGTTTTCTTTAGGGCGTTCCAAGCCAAGGTCGCACACTTGATCCGTTGAGGGAATTTTGCAACACCTGACAAGAAAGCTGCATCACCTAGTTGATCTTGGCGTTCATCTTTTTGCCCTTGAACCATTTCAGAAAAAATAGTTGCTAGTTCTAAAATTTCTTGCGTGTTTTTTCCTAAAACGGCATCTGTCATCATACTAGCAGAGGCAGTGGAGATAGTACAACCTGAGTTTAGAAAAGCGATATCTTCCAAACGATCCTCTGCATCAAACTTGACAGAGAGGTTGATGACATCGCCACAGGTTGGATTGTTGAGACTGATTTGTTCAGCATCATCCAACTTCCCTTGATGATGTGGATTTTTCGAATGGTCCGCTACCACTGCCATATAAAGGCTATCTAGTTTAGAAAGTGCCATTGAAAAACTCCTTTGTCTTTTGTAAGGCATCGACTAGCTTGTCACAATCTGCCTTGGTATTGTAGATATAAAAACTTGCACGGGCTGTTGCTGGAACTTCCAAATACTGGAGCAAGGGTTGAGCGCAATGATGACCTGCGCGAACAGCCACACCTTCATAATCCAAAGCAGTCGCAAGGTCATGCGGATGAAGGTCACCTAAATTAAAGGAAATGACACCTGAACGTTGAGCCAAGTTCTGCGAACCATAAATGGTCAATCCTTCAATCGCCTGCAGTTTTGGATAGACGTATGCGATCAATTCCTGTTCATGAGTTTCAATGGCATCCATACCAAGATTTTCTAGGTAATCCACTGCTGCTGCAAGTCCAATAGCACCTGCCATATTTGGCGTTCCAGCCTCAAATTTCCAAGGCAATTCCTTCCAACTAGCAGATTGTTCATAGACGAAATCAATCATCTCGCCGCCAAATTCTACTGGTGACATTTGTTCCAGATACTTCTCTTTGCCGTAAAGGACACCGATACCAGTCGGACCAGCCATCTTGTGACCTGAAAAGGCAAAGAAGTCCACATCCAAGTCCTGGACATCAATCTTCATATGTGGCGTAGACTGAGCGCCATCCACCACCATAATAGCTCCAACTTGGTGGGCCATTTGAGTGATTTCCTTGATCGGATTGACCACACCAAGAACATTAGAGGCGTGAGCTAGGGAGACAAACTTGACTCTATCTGTCAATTTAGCTCGCAAGTCATCCATATCCAAGGCGCCGTCCTTGAGATAAACATAGACAAGCTCAGCTCCAGTCTTACGACAGGCTTCCTGCCATGGAATAATATTAGAATGGTGTTCCATGACAGAAATCAAAACTTGATCTCCTTCAGTCAGAATTTCCTCAGCAAAGCGTGCCACCCAGTTAAGGCTGGTTGTCGTTCCTCTTGTAAAGAGAACTTCCTTTGTTGAGCCTGCATTGATAAACTTACGAATGGTTTCACGAGCTGCTTCATAAGAAGCTGTCGCCCGTTCTGCCAAAGTATGAACCCCACGATGAACATTGGCATTGTCCTGCTCATAGTAGCGGTTAATAGTTTCCAGAACTGCTAGTGGTTTTTGTGTCGTCGCAGCATTGTCCAGATAGACCAGAGGTTCGTCGTTGACAATCTGGTCTAAAATTGGAAAATCCTTGCGAATCGCTTCTACATCTAACATAGGCTTCCCCTTAGCGTTTTGACAATTTTTCTTCAATCGTTGCAATCATTTCATCACGAACTTCTTTGACTGGAATCTCAACGATAACAGATCCAAGGAACCCACGAACAACCAAACGCTCAGCAGTTGCCTTGTCCAAGCCACGGCTCATGAGATAGTACATATCTTCTGGATCCACCTGTCCGATAGAGGCCGCATGACCTGCAGTTACGTCATTTTCATCAATCAAGAGAATTGGGTTAGCATCTGAACGTGCTTGGTCTGAAAGCATGAGAACACGACTTTCTTGTTGCGCATCCGCTCCCTTAGCACCCTTGATGATATGACCGATACCATTGAAAGTTAAAGTTGCTTTCTCAAGAATAACCCCATGTTGGAGGATATTTCCGATTGAGTTGCAACCATAGTTGGTTACGCGGGTATCAATCCCTTGAACCTGACGTCCACTTGAAAGAGCTACCACTTTCAGGTCAGCATGGCTACCGTTACCAATCAAGTCGCTATCGAAGTCCGCAACGACGTTTCCTTCGTTCATAACACCGATTGCCCAGTCAATGCTTGCATCGTTGCCCAATTTACCACGACGGCTAATGTAGGCCGTGACGTTTTCACCTAGACGGTCAATAGCCGCAAACTTCACTTGCGCACCAGAACGCGCAATCACTTCAACAGTAATGTTTGCAGTTGCTTTGGCACTTCCTTCACCGCGTGACTCTAAACGTTCTAGATAACTAATCTTAGAGTTTTTACCAGCGATAATCATAATATGCTTGTTAAACGGCACATCACTATCGCTGTCTTGGTAGAAAATTCCTTCGATTGGTTCTTTAATCTCAACATTATCAGGAATGTAGAGAACAGCACCACTATTGAAATAAGCTGTGTGGTAGGCTGCCAGCTTGTCATCGTCATACTTAACAGATGACATGAAGAATTCCTCAATAAGCTCTGGAATTTCTTCTAAAGCTGAGTGAAAGTCTGTGAAGACAACACCCTGTTCAGCCAACTCAACTGGTGTTTGCTCAAAAACAGTTTGAGTTCCTACTTGCACCAACTTCAAGTGGTTATCTAGAGCTGTGAAATCTGGAACATTTGCTGATGGCTCACTTTCTGTAATCGTTCCATCACCTAGATTCCAACGGTGGAATTTGACACGCTCAATAACTGGTAATTCCAAACTCTCAATCTTATCAAAAGCTTTTTGACGGAGGTCTGACAACCAGCTTGGTTCAGCGTGCATTTCTGAAAAAAGTTTAATAGTTTCTTTAGTCATTTACTTCTCCTAAAAGATACGAGGGAATTACAATTCTTCCTTGTAGTCGTAGCCAAGTTCTTCAGCTAGTTTTGCGTATCCTTCACGTTCCAAACGCGCAGCCAATTCTGGACCACCAGAAAGGACAACTCGACCTTCCATCATCACGTGTACCACGTCTGGTGTGATATAGTTCAAAAGACGTTGGTAGTGAGTGATAATCATAGCACCAAAACCTTCACCACGCATGGCATTCACACCTTTAGATACAACTTTAAGGGCGTCAATATCAAGACCAGAGTCAATTTCGTCCAAAAGAGCGAAAGTTGGTTCCAACATCAAAAGCTGAAGAATTTCATTACGTTTTTTCTCACCACCAGAGAAACCTTCGTTTAGGTAACGCTCTGCCATTTCTTCTTTCATGTTGAGCAATTCCATCTTCTCGTCCAATTTAGTAATAAATTCACGAACTGAAATCTTTTCATCGTCTTCTTTACCAGCATTCATAGCGGCACGCAGAAACTCAGCATTGGTAATTCCAGGAATTTCAGACGGGTATTGCATCGCAAGGAAAAGTCCCATACGCGCACGCTCGTCTACTTCCAACTCAAGGATATTTACACCGTCAAACAAGACTTCACCTTTGGTTACTTCATAGTTTGGATTTCCCATGATAGCGGCAGAAAGAGTTGATTTACCAGTACCATTTGGTCCCATGATAGCGGCAATCTCTCCTGTTTTCAGGGTCAGGTTAACCCCTTTTAAAATTTCTTTTCCTTCAATCTCAACGTGAAGATCTTTGATCTCTAATACTGACATGATAGTTCCTTTCTTTTTCAAGGCCTTTACAGTACTTACTGGAAACAAACTTGATTTCCCTAGAAAATACGGTAAAAGGTCAATAAATATACTTTTATAGTATAACAAAAAAAAGCCCAAAAGGCTTTGATTTTGTCTAGAAGCTGAGGACTAGTCTTTCCCTTTTAAATGCTGGTCAATGACATCTACTATTTTACCCATCAAGTAACTCACTCGAAAATTTCTAAAGAGTAAAATGGCCCAAAAGGCTGCCATAATATAGCGACCAGTCATCCAGGCTTCATTGAAAAAATAGGTCTCAGCAGCTGTAAACAGTGCTATGATAATAAATTGTTGTCTATTCATAAACTTATTGTATCATGAAATCTTTCTTTAGTCTTCCTCTACCTTCACTTTATCTGCCAAAAATTCAAATCCTTCTGGAATCAGGCTTTCTTCTGCTTCTTTTTCAGCTTGAGAAGATTTAGCTTTGGCTGAAAAGGCTGCGCGAACTTCTTTCCATTCTTCCATAGAAATAGCTAAAATCTCAGGTGAAAAACCTGCTGCCTGACTGAGGATATTGCCAAACATGGTGTTGAGATTGTCCCGTTTCATTGTTTGACCAGCATTGAAGTTAGATTCAAAAGCAAGAATGGCATGGTGTTCATTTGCTGCAACTGGTTGAGAACCAACCAGCAAAGCCTTATCAGGACCCCCAAGACTTTCAATTACCTCTCCCCAGGCATTCTGCAAGCGAATCAGATTTTGACGTGCTAAATCAGGATTTTCAACGGCTTCTTGTAAGATAGATTGCACTTTATTGCGATCCACACGATAGACTGTCTTACCTGCTGCTGGGCGACTAGGTTCTGGACTAGTTGGCTTGGGTATAGTTCCTACATTTGCGAGTTCTTGTTTGAGACGGGCAACTTCCTGTCTCAGTGCAGAAATTTCACTTTCAACCGCCCCTGAAAGAGCTGGTTCAGGCTTAATCTCCGCCAAACGAATGGTCATCATCTCAGCATAAATCTTGGGCTGCAAACTAGACTTAATATCTGCTAAACTGACTGTTGCTAAGCGAATCATTTCAAACAGATTTTCTTGAGGAAGTACCAAATTTTCTACAAAGACTGGACTATGATGAGTATTTTCTCCCCCTGTTTGAACAATTAACAAGTCTCTTAAATAGTGCAAAAGATCCATCACAAAACGCGTCATGCTCTTACCATTGTCAAAAAGAAGATTCAAGCAAGCTAAGGCTTTGGGAACATCCTGTTGAGACAAGGCAGCCACATAATCATCCAAGGCAGACAGGCCAATGGTACCTGTAATTTCTTCAGAAATGGCAGTCGTCAACTCATTTCCCTGTGTCAAACTCAGGGCTTGATCCAAAATAGACAAGGCGTCCCGCATCCCACCTTCAGCTCGTCTAGCAATGATTTCCACAGCCTCTGGTTCAGAGCTAATATTTTCTTTTTCTAAAATATATTGTATATGTTCCTTAATATCCTGTGTCTTAATTGATTTAAACTCAAAACGTTGGACACGGGATAGAATAGTGGCAGGTATCTTGTGCAATTCAGTAGTAGCTAAAATAAAGACCACATTCTGTGTTGGCTCTTCCAACGTCTTTAGGAGAGCATTAAAAGCCCCTGTAGACAACATGTGAACCTCATCTATTATATAAACCTTATAACGGGCAAGGCTAGGGGCGTAGGTAGATTTATCACGAATTTCACGGATTTCATCAACCCCATTATTAGAGGCCGCATCCATTTCGATGACATCTTCTAAACTCCCGTCCGTCACTGCCTGACAGATATAGCAGTTATTACATGGTTCTCCACCCACTTGATTGGGACAATTCATAGCTTTAGCAAAAATTTTAGCTACACTGGTTTTTCCCGTTCCACGAGGACCAGAAAAAAGATAAGCATGACTTATTTTCTCTTGCTCCACCGCTTGTTTAAGCGTCTTAGCCACAACTTCTTGACCAACTAACTGGGAGAAGTTTTGACTTCTATATTTTCGATAAAGTGCTTGATACATTAGCCTTTCTCCCCAAACATTGTAAAGTCCCATTCTGTCTTTTCAAGCAAAATAGCGACAAATTGTTCCAAATAATCTCTATCCATAGCATCATAATCATCAATCTCTGAAGAATCCAGATCCAGAACTCCAAGTAATTGACCATTCTTTGTCATCGGCACAACAATTTCACTTTTAGCCCGACTATCACAAGAAATATAGTTGGGATAAGTTGTTACATCACCAACCAGAACAGTTTCCTGAAAATGAGCTGCCTCCCCACAAACACCTTTTCCCAGTGCAATACGGATACAGGAAACACCTCCTTGGAAGGGACCCAAAACCAATTCCTTTCCATCGAACAGATAAAAGCCTGCAAATACAGTATTAGGAAAGCGTGATTTTAGAAGAGCGCTGGCGTTGGAAAGATTAGCCAAAACATTGGTTTCGCCTTCCAATAAAAAAGAGAGCTCTTTATTTAACATTTGATAACGTGATTGTTTTTCTGATTCTAACATAGAACTATTATATCAAAAAAGGCTTGCAGACAAAAGAAAAATCCCTTGTTTGGAAAACAAAGGATTTTGTGAATTTTCAATTTGATTAAAGTTCGATATCACCGAACAAGTCAGCCATTGAGAATCCTGTTTGTGTTTCTGGAAGTTCGAAATCACGTTTTTCTTGACGTTTTGGACGACGTGGACGAGGAGCACGTTTTTCTTCTTTTTGTCCTTCTTCTTGAGCTGGACGCTCTTCAAGAGCTTTGATAGAAAGTGATACGCGCTCTGCATCTGCATTAACTTCAAGAACTTTAACTTGAACTTCTTGACCAACTTTAAGAGCTTCTTTTGGATTTTCAATACGTTTGTGTGAAATTTGTGATACGTGAACAAGTCCATCGATACCTGGTAATACTTCAACAAATGCACCGAAATCAGTCAAACGTTTAACTGTTCCTTCTACTACATCACCTTTAGCCAATTTTTGCTCAACGCCATCCCATGGTCCAGGTGTTGTTGCTTTAAGTGAAAGTGATACACGTCCTTCTTCTTCGTTAAGATCAAGGATTTTCACTTCAATTTCTTCACCAACAGTTACAACTGATTTTGGTGATACATTACGTTCATGTGACAATTCAGTCAAGTGAACCAATCCGTCAACACCACCAAGGTCGATGAAAGCACCGAAGCTTGTGATACGTGCAACTTTACCAGTTACTACATCACCAACAGCCAATTTACCGAATACTTCAGCGCGAGCTGCTACTGTAGCTGCTTCAACAACTTCACGACGTGAAAGGATGAAGCGGTTTTCTTTAGCGTCAACTTCTTTGATTTTAGCATCAAATTCTTGACCTACAAAACGCTCAGTGTTACGTACGAAACGAGTATCCAACATTGAAGCTGGGATAAATCCACGAACACCTTCAAATTCTACTGAAAGTCCACCTTTAACGGCACGAGTTCCTTTAACAGTAACAACTTCTTCTTCGCGACCAACAAGTTTGTCCCATGCTTTGCGAGCTTCAAGGCGTTTTTTAGATACAAGGTATGTAACTGTATCAGTATCTTTACCAACTACTTGACGAAGTACAAGAACATCCAATACTTCTCCTACTTTAACAAAGTCATTGATATCTGCATCGCGATCGTTTGTCAATTCGCGAAGAGTCAAGACACCTTCAACACCAGTTCCAGAGATTGCAACGTTAGCTTGAGTCGCATCAACTGTCAATACTTCAGCACTAACAACATCACCAGTCTCAACTTGGCTAACGCTATTTAGCAAATCTTCAAATTCGTTCATCTAAAAAATCCTCCAACAATCAAGTTTTTCTTAAACTTGACATACTTATAATTTTTTTCCTAAGCACCCGCAAGGACATGTTCATATCGTTCACGTCTTTCAATTATAAAAATAAAATACCCTAAGATATTTTGCTTTTTATCTTGATCATTACCTAAGAACTGGGGTAGCTGGATTCGAACCAACGCATGAGGGAGTCAAAGTCCCTTGCCTTACCGCTTGGCTATACCCCATTGATGAAATGGAGAGAGAGGGATTCGAACCCCCGAACCCGAAGGAGCGGATTTACAGTCCGCCGCGTTTAGCCTCTTCGCTATCTCTCCTACAATCAACATGGATTATTATATCATGAAAATTTCAAAAAAACAAGACTTATTTTGCTAAATTATAATTTTCAATCAAAATTTCCACAGCTTTTTCCAATTTTTTATAAAAACTATCGACATTCCCATTCTTTATGATGGCAAATTGTCCGTCTAATTCGGCAATTTCTCCGATAACTTTTTTTCCGATAGTCAATGTATAACCTTCAAAACTGTCTTTACCAACATTAACTTTGGCATCTGCTACTTGAATTTCAATTTTTTTATCTTTCTTGCTCATTTCATACCTCTCTTCACTTTTTCTATTTTACAAGAAAATCCTAAAACTAGCAAGAAAAAACTCTATATCATTCCGTGTCTGATATAGAGTTTTCTGCTTTATTTAATGTGTTTTTCTAGTTCTTTTTGGTACTTACCATTTGATTCCAATTTTTCTTTTTGCCATTTTTTCAGTGCTTCTTCATATTCTTTTGTTGTAACGATATCTTTTTGCAATTTCATACCTTTAAAGATATATGGGTCACCCTTAATACCAACTTGTGAGTATGGTTTTGAGAATGGCACAACATTACTTACAACTGGAGAACCACCAGATGAGGCTGTTGGCATCAATAATGAACTATCTGTTAACCAAGCTTGAGCCTTGGCATATTTTTCATAGCGTTCTTCAAGATTCGTAGTTTCTGAATCCGCATCATCTAATAATTTCTTATATTGGTCCAAACCAAGTTTAGCTACAACATCCTTATCTTTTCCTTTAGTGATACCAAGGTGTTTCATAGCAGAACCTGATTTAGGATCCATGATAGTTAAATAAGATGCTGGGTCTTGGTAGCTTGGTGCCCATCCTGTACTGTTCAAATCATAGTCTTTTTGAGAAGGAACACGCGCTTGTGAAGTGATTGTTTCCTTTTCATTATCTGTCATTTGAAGAACATCGATGACAACATTTTCAGCACCAAGAGTTGATTCGATAGACTGTTTGAAAGAGTTACTTTGTTGAACAGCGATGGTATCTGTTTGTTCAACTGGAACATCCAAGTGAATTGGGAAAGTTACCCCTTTAGACTCTAAGTCTTTCTTAGCTTTTTCAAATGCTGCTTTAGCCTTGTCAGGGTTGTAGATAGAGTCCTTACCGTCAACTAGCTCAACACCTTTCCATTGGTCACCGTAGTTCACCAACTCTGCTTGAGCGATTTGACCAAAGTTCTTACCACCTGCTTGCACAAAGTTGTCAGGAACGAGGCTGTTACGAATAATCTTATCCGCACCGTCTTCACCATTTAGCTGGGCAGCATAAGAATGGCGGTTGAAGGCAAAGTTGATAGCCTGACGGAAGTCCTTATTCAGCATAGCTTCTTTTGTAGAAGTTTTTTGTTCTTCACTTGTTTTCGCAGTTTTATTGTATGACTGACGATTTACGTTAAAGGTGAAGTAATAGCTACTTGAGTCCTGTGGGCTATAAGTGATTTTATCTCCGTATTGCTCTAAAGTTGAAGCAAAGTTTGAGCTACTTGGGAAGAGACGGGCTGTTGTATAGGAACCAGAAGAGAAGCTTCGAATCAAGGATTCCTGATCAGAACCATCATAGTAGGTCAATTTGATCTTCTCGATTTTTACATTTTCTTTATCCCAGTAATTTGGATTTTTTTCATATTCGATTAACGATTTAGAAGTCAAGGTCTTCAAGAAATAAGGACCATTATAGAGAATTCCCGCTGGAGTCACTGCTCCATAATCTTTACCTGATGCCTTCAGAAACTCTTCATTTACAGGTAACATCGTTGCTGTTGTAACTTTAGAATTCCAAAAACTTTCTGGTTTGTTTAGGGTATATTCGACTGTGTAATCATCCAAAGCCTTGACACCAACTGTAGAGAAATCATTGGTTTCACCAGTCATGTAGGCATCTAATCCCTTGATTGAATTCTGGATAAGAGAGACACCGTCTGACTTGCCATCAGCCACGTGTTTTAGTCCTGTCACAAAGTCATGGGCTGTTACTTCTGCATATTCTTCACCCTCAGAAGTGTACCATTTCACTCCCTTACGAAGTTTATAAGTATAAGTCAAACCATCTTTTGATACAGACCAATCTTCAGCCAAGGAAGGAATAACATTTCCGTATTGGTCGTTTTCCATCAAACCATCAATAACATTTCCAATAACGTCTGTCGTCGATGTACGAGTCGCTATACTGTAGTCCAAAGATGCTGGATCTACTGCATAGACATATGAAAATGTTGTCGGTGCATCTGCTTCTTTATCAGCTTTTCCACAAGCTACTAAAAAAGCTGTTGTGCTCAGGACCACTCCTGCTGTTAAGAGCCACTTTTTCGATTTCATAAAAATCTCCTTTTGTTTATTTTAATCTACTTTTACAATCCAACCTTCTGGCGCTTCAATATCACCAAACTGAATACCTGTCAATTCATCATAGAGTTTACGAGTCACAGGCCCAACTTCTGTCTCACTATAGAATACATGGAAATCATCACCGTGTTGAATCCCCCCAATTGGCGAAATCACTGCTGCTGTACCACAGGCACCTGCCTCTACAAAACGATTCAGATTATCAATTGGGACATCACCCTCAATAGGAGTCAAGCCCAAGCGATGTTCTGCCAAATAAAGCAAAGAATACTTAGTAATAGATGGCAAGATAGATGGACTCAATGGTGTTACAAATTCATTGTCAGCTGTAATTCCAAAGAAGTTAGCTGAACCGACTTCTTCAATCTTTGTATGAGTTGAAGGGTCTAGGTAGATAACATCTGAGAAATGGCGTGATTTAGCCAATTTCCCTGGCAAGAGACTGGCAGCATAGTTCCCACCAACCTTAGCCGCACCCGTACCATTTGGCGCTGCACGATCGTATTCATCCTGAATCAAGAAGTTGGTTGGAACCAAACCACCCTTAAAGTAATTCCCAACTGGCATAGCAAAGATGGTAAAAATGTACTCCTCTGCTGGTTTTACCCCGATAATATCTCCAACTCCAATCAAAAGTGGACGAAGATAAAGGGTTCCACCTGTTCCATATGGTGGTATGTATTCTTCATTCGCGCGAACAACTTCCTTACAAGCTTCTACAAACATGTCTGTCGGAACTTGTGGCATCAAGAGACGATCACAAGTGCGTTGCAAACGTTTAGCATTTTCGTCAGGACGGAAAAGTTGAACACTACCATCTTTAGTACGATAAGCTTTCAAACCTTCAAATGCTTGTTGACCATAGTGAAGACTTGGAGAAGACTCTGAAATATGTAAAGTTGCATCCTCTGTAAGCTCTCCTTGATTCCATTGTCCATTTTTAAAATGAGCAATATAGCGATAAGGTAATTTCATATAGGAGAAACCAAGGTTTTCCCAATCAATCGTTACTGTCATATTCCACTCCTTATTCTAAAAACTTATTTCTTTTATTCTACACTATTTTTCTAAAATAGCAAGCATATTTTGTAATTTTCAGAAAATTTCTTCAATAAAAAGAACCAGCTCTTAGAACTGATTCTTCTTACAAGTGAAAAATTAATTATTTTCAACTTTTTCATCGTATTTTGGTCTTAGTGTTGTACCTGAGTTAATAATTGTACGTTTTTGAACAAGAGGAAGGTCTGTACGATTATAAACTGTACGCCATGGTTCCCAAACAAGACCTGTTTTTTCTTGAATCTTCACGCGTATATTACGTACATTTCCTTTAAATTGAAGTTCAGTTTGGAAGCCAGCTGTTCTATTTTTACCATTATCTTCCCATTGACGTGAGCGAATACTTTCAATTCCATCCTTATCATAAGTTACTTCATCCCAGTAAACATAGTAACGAGCAATATAAGCTCCCTTATGTTGTAAATTAAGATAGCCATTTTTGTATGAAGTCACTTTAGTTTCAATGTAGTCTGTGTTACTTTGAATTGTGGCTACTTGATTATCTTTCAAGAATGCAGTCTTATAAGAAATTGGAACAGCAGGGTTTTGTGTACTAAAAGTAGCTCCTTCTTGAATCAATTTCTTCAAATCTTCTACTGTACCTGTCACAACACGTGCAGCACCATCAGCATTTCCACCTACGATTGAAACGGTTACAGTTGTATTCTTCAAGACACGCGCCCATTCAGATTCAGCTTTAATAGGTACTCCCTTAATTACAGCATTGATGGCTGCTTTCAACTCTGTACTCTTGCTTGTTGTTTCAAATTTGACATACATTTGACGTCCGTATGAAACGCTTGACACGTATACAGGAGGTGTTTTGTCATCAATTCCACGTGCTTTCAATTGATCAACCGTTACTCCTGGGGCAAATACATCTGATGGATTTTTTGGAGCATCAAAGTTAGCAGTATAGTAAATTTGTTTAAAATCAACAACTTCAACTTGTTTTTCACCCTTGTTTACAGCCTCAAAGTCAATTTTCAAATTAACACCGACTTTTTCAAAATCACTTCCGAATTTTGCTTTCAATTGATTCATGCTGTAAGCAGAAGTTGATTCATACTGCATACGTGCTGGAGCAGGATTTTTCGCAGCATATTTTTCATGCCAACGATTCAACAAGGTATTCACACCTTCCTGCATACCACTTGCAGTTGGATTAGCATCTACATAGCTATCTCCGCCTACCATTCCTGGTAAATCAACACTTATTCTACCTTTGCTACGATCTAAACTAATTTGTTGTGGTCTATTTTCTAGAAGGTCTTGATTTGCTTTAAACAAAGCACCTAGGTAAATATCCCCATTGCTATTAATGGCAACATCAGAAGAACCATTAGAAAGACTCTTCTTCACTTTTTCTACAACCACAAACTCATTCCCTTGTTGCTTTGTGCTTGTATTAGTGTAATTCTCTATCGCCTCACCCCGTCTAGTTAAAATATTTGTTTTATCATAATTCAAGCCAAACAAATATTTGTTTAGTTCTGCAGTAAAATCTGTTTTAGCTTTGTTTTCTGTTTTCTTACTTTCTACTGCTTTTTCTTTTACAGAACGATACACTTCAACTTCTGCCAAACTAAGAGGAGTTTTGGTATTATTTAGTTCAATTTTAACATATTGCGCATTAAATCCAGAAAATTGAACATCAATCATTGGCTGATTATTTAAGCTATCGATGTGTTGACGAGTTACTTCATTTCCAGCTTTATCCAATAAAATAACATCAAAATTAGATAAACGCTTTGCTACATCCCCATCTCCACGATTGTAGATACGAACAGTTCCTACTGATTCTTCTTTCTCTAAATCTACTTTCCACCAAGAATGATCTTGAAAATCTGTATGGGTAACGGAACGGTGGCTCCATGCGTTATCTCGATTTCCATCAACCGCTCTAGACGCTTCTCCTCCATACGCAATTGAACTCTGACTTGCAGACTTATGAGCAGCAATGTTTTCACCAGCAACTGCAGCAACGCTTGGCTCTGTTGCTTTTACCACATTTGTTTGAAGTACAAGGCCAGAACCTAGCAAAAATGTTGCAATGGCAACACCACATACTCCAACGCTACGTTTACGAATAGAAAAACGAAATCCTTTATCTTGTTTGTTTTGAGACATACAAAACTCCTATATATATTTGAACGAATTATTTCTTGAATGCGCTTTCTTGAAACAATAAGAGTATAACATAAAAATATTTTAGATGCAATCGTTTTCTTAAAAAATTATTATTTTTATTAGCTAAGCTTGTATAGATGTCAATATATTAATAACGTTACGTTTAAATCTTAAAGTGGTCTATACCGATAAAAGTAAGAAAACGACCAGCCCTAAGTCCCTATCAGTTGGGAATCAGCACTGTTCGTTTTTGTATATATAATCAAATTCAGCTCTTAAATCTATAACTTAAGAAATTTTTCAATGAAAAGCTTTTCATTGTTTTTTTATCTTCTCTTAGATTCAAATTCTGTATAAGCTTCCTGAAGATACGCGTCAAAAACTTCTTCATCTGAAATCGTGTCAGAGATGAAGCTTCCATTGCTAGTTCGTTCTGACAAATTCAAGTCTTGCAATCGGCTTTCATAGATCGTTCCTTTGTTAGATTGGACAAGCAGAGTTTGGTCATTCCCGTCCACTTCTGTACTAAAAAGATCACCAACGAAGCCTTGCTCTGCAACTGCACCTGCCAAGAAGACACGATGCGGTTTGTTTTTTAACTCACGCAAGACTTGTAGTCCTCGTTTGGCACGGCTGGTTTCTGGAATTTCCTCAATAGAAACACGTTTCAAGCTACCACGCTGAGTCAAGAGGTAGAAGGATGAGGTATTACAAATAAAGGCAGATTGGAGCGCATCATCTGCTTTCAGGTTTATAGCTTTGACACCTGCAGCCTTGGCACCGACAACAGGAACCTCTTCGATATTGAAATGAAGGGCATAACCGTTTTGACTAATCAATAGAACATCATCCAGTTTGATTGGAGCCACTGCTACAATCTGATCTGTCTCGTCTTTGAGCTTAGCATACTTAACAGACTTAGACCTATAGGTTCGCCATGGGGTGAATTCTTTTCGTTCTACACGTTTAATTTGACCGAGACGAGTTGCAGTAAAGTAGGTTGTGGCATCATCAAACTGATCCACGACTTCCACATAAAGGATTTCTTCGTTGGTTTCAAAGTTTGTAATGGTCTGGCTCAGATGCTCTCCGATGTCCTTCCAGCGAATATCTGCCAATTCATGAATTGGTCGATAGATGACATTTCCAAGACTTGTGAACATCAAGAGGTGCTGGGTTGTCTTAGCAGATTGAACAAAGATCAAACGATCGTCATCACGTTTGCCAATTTCTTCCAGCGTTGAAGCCGCAAAGGAACGTGGACTGGTACGCTTGATGTAACCTGCCTTGGTCACGCTGACGTAGGTATCTTCCTCGGCGATCAGACTAGCAGTATCAATCTCAATTGCTTTCGCAGTATCTTCCAAAGTACTCAAACGTGGTGTCGCAAATTTCTTCTTGACCTCACGAAGTTCTTTCTTCATAAGATTGTACATAGTCCGTTCATCACCAATGATAGCCGCAAGCATGGCAATCTTTTCACGAAGTTCTGCTTCTTCTTCCTGCAAGACAACCACGTCTGTATTGGTCAAGCGGTAAAGTTGCAAGGTAACAATGGCCTCAGCCTGATCTTCTGTAAAGTCATAGCTGACCTTAAGATTTTCCTTAGCGTCAGCCTTATTCTCAGAAGCGCGGATAAGAGCAATGACTTCATCCAGAATTGAAATAACCCGAATCAAACCTTCGACGATATGGAGACGTTTTTCAGCCTTTTCCTTGTCAAAACGGGAACGTGCCAAAATCACTTCACGACGGTGGGCGATATAGCTAGACAAGATTGGGACAATCCCAACCTGACGGGGTGTGAAATTGTCAATCGCCACCATGTTAAAGTTGTAATTGATTTGTAGGTCAGTATATTTGAATAGATAATTGAGAACAAGCTCCGTATTAGCGTCTTTTTTGAGCTCAATAGCAATACGAAGACCATCACGGTCAGACTCATCACGAACCTCAGCAATACCTGCCACCTTGTTATTGACACGAACATCATCGATTTTCTTGACCAGATTGGCTTTGTTGATTTCATAAGGAATCTCAGTGATAACGATTTGTTCCTTACCACCTTTTAGCTTTTCAATCTCAGTCTTAGAACGAACGACCACGCGCCCTTTCCCAGTTTCATAGGCCTTCTTGATTTCATCACGGCCCTGAATAATTCCTCCTGTCGGAAAATCTGGCCCAGGCAAGAATTCCATGAGTTTGTCAACCTTGGCTGTCGGGTGGTCAATCATGTAAACCGCAGCATCAATAACTTCAGCCAAATTATGCGGTGGAATATCCGTGGCATAACCAGCCGAAATCCCAGTCGAACCATTGACTAAAAGGTTGGGAAATGCTGCTGGCAGGACAGTTGGTTCTTTTTCGGTATCGTCAAAGTTCCATGCAAAAGGCACTGTCTTTTTCTCGATATCCTGAAGAAGGTAGCCTGCAATCTCAGACAAACGCGCCTCAGTATAACGCATCGCCGCAGGTGGATCCCCGTCCATAGAACCATTGTTACCGTGCATTTCGACCAAAATCTCACGATTTTTCCAGTCCTGAGACATACGAACCATGGCATCATAGATGGAGCTGTCTCCGTGTGGGTGGAAATTCCCCATGATGTTCCCGACAGACTTGGCCGACTTACGATAGCTCTTGTCAAAGGTGTTGCCATCCTTATTCATCGAATAAAGAATACGGCGCTGAACCGGCTTCAAGCCATCACGAATATCTGGCAAAGCCCGATCTTGAATAATGTATTTGGAGTAGCGACCAAAGCGCTCTCCCATGATGTCCTCAAGGGACATGTTTTGAATGTTAGACATAATAATTCTCTTTTTAATGTTTTATTGTAAAGTAAATCTATATTTTATAAATTTAACTGTTTCTTTGTAGGTAGTGAGAAAAGAAGAGCAATCCTACTAATCCTAGAATGAACAAAAGATTAATTTTAATAACAAATAAGCTAAGTAGGGTATTAATTAGGCCGTGAAAAATGGCGCAAAAAAGTACCGACTTGGTCTTTTTGAAAACAGCTGCTAGAAGAATACTGAGATAAATTGCAAATAGACTGAATAATATAAAAGACATCCCACTTTGGGAACTTCCAATCACAAACCATAAAGGTACATGCCATATTGCCCAAATACAACCTGTTATCAAACCGGAAATCCAAAAGGAGAATCTAGTTTCCAAAATTGGTTGCAAGATGCCTCGCCATCCCAATTCTTCTTCGCCACCATAAACACAGACTGCACTCAAAAAAACAACAAACAAATTTCTTAGTGGAAAAGCCGTATTAAGCTCCTTAGATGAGAAAGCAATGACACCTGTCTGCACGAAAATTAGTAAAAGAAATAACAAAATATGTTTCTTTGAGTCTCCTAAGATAAAAGAGACTATGCTTTTAATAGATTTTTGAGGCAAACAAGAAATGGCTGCAATGGTTGGACCGAAACCTCCTAGTAAATGGAGAAAAACTCCTAGTGGACTTGTTAGACTTAAGAGGCTCATTTGCGTCAGAAAAGCAAGCAATCCCCAACCAAATCCCCAAGAAATGAGAAAACTAATCAGTAAAAATTTTGTTATCTTATTATTTTGTAAATGTTTCATTTGTTTCGAGTCTCTCCTCAGCATACTCAATCATCTTCTCAGCTACTTCTCTATCATAGTCATATCCCATTTTTTGAGCAAGGGACTGAGCTTCTTGGTGGAAAAGTTTCATTGTAGCGTACAAAGATTGGGTGAGTTTTTCTATACTTGAAAAATCAAGCAAATCTGAGAATTCCTTTTCTTTCTCAGTGGGTAAATAGTTAAAAAGATACTTATAATTCTTGCCGACGTCTACTATTCCCTTATCCCTTGCTACCTGCCAAGCTAAGACTTTTAACAACTCTTGCTGACAAATACCATAGAGATGGTCCGTCGCATAGATGACTTGATGGCGACAAATTCCTTTGACCACGTAGGCTGACACCCACCAAAATTCATTGCAGGCTTTTTCAAAATCCGTTTCAGTAGCTGGGGTTATCCAGTAACGCTCTGGATTTGGGAAATAAGGTTCAAATAAATTTTCTGGATCTTCTAAAACAGTGAATCCTGCTTCACTGTCCACCCACTCTTGAATGTATTCTTTAGGGCAAAGAGTCAAATCAATGCGGTTACCATCTTCAAAGAGCATGAGATAGAGACGACGATTACCAAGACTAACTTCTTGCTCGATAATGCGTTTCCCGAAATAGGCCAACCAAGAAAGGTCACTCGTCAGATTATCCAAATCATCCACAATATAGACCACGTCGTAGTCTTGAAATTCATCTTTTGGGACATTTGGGCAAGTCCGTGAACCAGACATGGCGACAGCTTTGACTTGTAAAGTTTTGCCTGTTTGTAAAATCACATCGAGCATTTCTGTTTCAGTTCTCATGTTAATACCCATTCGTTAAAGACAGATTTAAAACACTGTCGCTTCTTCCAGCGTAAACTTGACATTATCTTCAATCCACTTGCGACGTGGTTCGACCTTATCTCCCATGAGGACATTGACACGACGTTCGGCACGTGCTAAATCTTCGATCGTTACACGGATAAGAGTACGTGTTTCTGGGTTCATGGTTGTTTCCCAGAGCTGGTCCGCATTCATCTCACCAAGACCTTTATAGCGTTGGAGGGTCGCACCTTTGCCAAAACGCTTGCGGAGTTCTTCTAACTCGCCATCTGTCCAAGCATAGGCCACTTCTTCTTTCTTGCCTTTACCTTTGGACATCTTGTAAAGAGGCGGAAGGGCGATATACACATGTCCCGCCTCAACAAGCGGACGCATGTAGCGGTAGAAAAATGTCAAGAGCAAGGTCTGGATATGAGCACCGTCAGTATCCGCATCGGTCATAATAATGATCTTGTCATAGTTGGCATCTTCAATGGAGAAGTCTGCTCCAACACCCGCACCAATGGTATAAATCATGGTATTGATTTCTTCATTTTTGAGGATATCCGCCATCTTGGCCTTGGCTGTATTGATAACCTTACCACGAAGTGGCAGGATAGCCTGAAACTTACGGTCACGACCTTGTTTGGCAGATCCGCCGGCAGAATCACCCTCGACTAGGTAGAGTTCATTCTTAGCGGGATTTTTAGATTGGGCTGGCGTTAATTTCCCAGACAACAAGCCCTTATCCTTCTTGTTTTTCTTACCATTTCGACTCTCATCACGCGCCTTACGGGCCGCCTCACGAGCATCACGGGCCTTAATAGCCTTGCGTATGAGGTTAGAAGCCAGTTCACCATTTTCCATAAGGAAGAAAGTCAACTTATCAGCCACAATTCCATCCACAACTGGACGAGCTAGGGGACTTCCTAGCTTGTCCTTGGTCTGTCCTTCAAACTGGAGGTGTTCTTCTGGAACCAAGATAGAAAGAACGGCTGCTAGTCCCTCACGATAGTCTGAACCTTCAAGGTTTTTATCTTTTTCCTTGAGAAGACCTGTCTTACGCGCGTAGTCGTTCATAACCTTGGTAATGGCAGACTTGAGTCCTGTCTCATGCGTTCCACCATCCTTGGTGCGAACGTTATTGACAAAGGACAGAATGTTATCTGAAAATCCATCATTGTATTGGAGAGCAACTTCCACTTGGAAACCATTATCTTCCCCCTCAAAGTACAGGACTGGGGTCAAGGTTTCCTTGTCTTCGTTTAGATAAGAAACAAAGTCCTGCACCCCGTTCTCATAATGAAACTCAATCGCTTCATCTGTTCGCTTGTCCGTCAAAGACAAGGTCACATTTTTCAAGAGAAAGGCTGACTCATTAAGACGCTCTGAAATGGTATTATACTTGAAGTCTGTCGTAGAAAAGATGGTTGCATCAGGCATAAACGTAACTTTAGTACCTGTTTTAGACTTGGGTGCTGTACCGATTTTCTTCAAGGTTGTGACAGGTTTTCCACCATTTTCAAAACGTTGCTTGTAGATTGCACCATCACGGGTGATTTCAACCTCCAGCCAACTAGAAAGAGCGTTAACAACGGAAGAACCAACCCCGTGGAGACCACCAGATGTCTTGTAGCCCCCCTGACCGAATTTCCCTCCAGCGTGAAGAATGGTAAAGATAACCTCAACTGTTGGAATCCCCATAGCGTGCATACCCGTCGGCATCCCACGACCATGGTCTTGCACAGTCAAACTCCCGTCTTTATTAATGGTGACATCAATACGGTCACCAAATCCAGACAAGGCCTCATCGACAGCATTGTCGACAATTTCCCAGACGAGGTGATGGAGACCTGCCCCATCAGTCGATCCAATATACATCCCTGGACGTTTACGGACGGCATCCAACCCTTCTAACACCTGAATGGCATCATCATTATAATTGTTAATATTGATTTCCTTTTTTGACACAAGGAACCTCCTATTCGTTCATCTTTACTATTCTACAGGTTTTCCAAGGATTTTGCAAAATTTTTCTTTCTCCGCTGTGACAATTTCAGAAGAGATTCTCTGCCTTTCTTCTCCTTTTCATGATATAATAGAAATATGATTACAATAGTTTTATTAATCCTAGCTTATCTGCTGGGTTCGATTCCGTCTGGTCTCTGGATTGGACAAGTATTCTTTCAAATCAATCTTCGCGAGCATGGTTCTGGAAATACTGGAACAACCAACACCTTTCGCATTTTAGGCAAGAAAGCTGGTATGTCAACCTTTGTGATTGACTTTTTTAAAGGAACCCTAGCAACGCTTCTTCCGATTATGTTTCATCTGCAAGGCGTTTCGCCTCTCATCTTTGGACTTTTAGCTGTCATTGGCCATACCTTTCCTATCTTTGCAGGATTTAAGGGTGGTAAGGCTGTCGCAACCAGTGCAGGTGTGATTTTCGGATTTGCTCCTGTCTTCTGTCTCTACCTTGCGGTTGTCTTCTTTGGAACCCTCTATCTAGGCAGTATGATTTCACTTTCCAGTGTCACAGCATCTATCGCAGCTGTCATCGGAGTTCTACTCTTTCCACTTTTTGGTTTTATCCTGAGCAACTATGACCCTCTCTTCATCGCTATTATCCTAGCACTTGCTAGTTTGATTATCATTCGGCATAAGGATAATATCACACGCATTAAAAATAAAACTGAAAATTTAGTTCCTTGGGGATTAAACTTGACCCATCAACATCCTAAAAAATAAAACGCCAGTTTAAATGAACTGCACCCCAAAAGTTAGACAGAAAAAATCTAACTTTTGGGGTGTTTTTATTATGAAATTAACTTATGATGATAAAGTTCAG